>JAGWVU010000010.1 GCA_018970725.1 Verrucomicrobiota bacterium | reverse complement strand
AACGCCGCCGCCCCTTCGGCGGATCGGAAGCATCCGCTGATCTTCAGCTTGGCCTTGATCATGCGAAGGTCGCGCTCGGCTTGGTTGTTGTCGAACGGGATGCTCTCGCACAGAAAGAAACCCATGACTTCAGCCTCCCGGTCCTGGAAACGATCCAGCAAGTTGAGGGCCTTGCCTCGCTTGGGCCGACCTCTCTTGCCTTCAATCACTGCCGGTTCCGGATTGACATCGTATCCCATGGAAATGATGCCCCGGTAAAGGTTGAGAATCAGTCAAGGCGCATCTCCAGCGTGCTTCCCTTGTGTCCAGCCTGTCCGCCGGGCTTGCGCTTCGCTTCGCCCTTGGCCGAGCGCTGCGGACGATTGGGGCCGTGCTTGTCCGAGGAGGGAGGCTTGCTGCTGTTGCGACTGTTCTTGGTCAATTCGGCGACCTTGGCCTCCAAGGCATCGACCCGCGCCCACAAGGCGATGATCAAATCGGCAACGGCCTCGGGGTTCTCCTTTGCCATCTGGATCAACACGTCGCGACTGGGGCATTTGCCTTCCACGACTCGTAAAGAATACCTGATTTCTCATAGTACAAGTCGTTTTTTCACGAAATGTTGCCTCAAAGGATCTGAATGGTTACAAAACGGGAATGACCGCCCGCGGAAGACACGGAGCACACTGAACCTGAACGGGATAGGCTCGTTGTTGGCATTCACCCAAGGGGTGATCGGCTTTTCAAGCACCCTCCCGCTGCGGTTCCGTGTATTCGGGGGGGGCCGTGGTTCCCCCTGTTCCTTTTTAGGTTCGGATGTCGGTTCCGCTCTCAACAAGGTGAGAGCAGAACAATCATCCCGCTTTACGGTTGGTGAACCTTGCATGAGGGACGCCCGCAATCCCTCAACGCCGGGACGGGTGGGTTATGGAGCCGGGGGCTGGGGCGCGGGCTTGGGCTCTGCTTTCAGGCCCTTGATCATCCCCCCGATCTGATCCACCGTCCGCAGCAGATCCTCCGCTTTGGCGGGCAGGACCGTTTGTGGGCCGGGCCCCGGCGGATTGGCGGGGGGCGCGGGAACCGTCGGTCCGCCCGGAGGCTGGGCTCCGCCCCGCAGGCGATCGATGAGAGGATTGGCTGCCTGGAAATTTTTGAAGCTCCAGTGGACCTTCTTGAGCGGCCCGCCGCCTTCGATGGCCAGAGCCTCGGGAAGGCCCGGGATGAGACGTTGCAGCCCCCCTCGGAGGCTCGCGTTGGCTTGGAACTTGGTTTCCTCCGTCTGCAGGTCGATTGTGCCCGAGGCGTTCACCTGCAGGGCCGGGAGTGCCACCTTGAGATCGTCTGTCGTCACCACCCCGTCCTTGATCGTGAAGGAGGCGTCGAGCCGCTCGGAATCGGCTTTCCCAAGGCTCGGGTTGAGGGTGGAGAGCAGGTCGAGCAAGGGGGAGACCAGCGGCATCTTGAGGACCTTGGAGGCGGTGATCTGCGCGCCGCCCTGCCCGTTGAGAGCCTTCGGTTTGAGGTCGCCGCTTCCCTCGAACCGGAGGTTGGCGGTTCCCTCGACGGGGGTTCCGGCGAAGACGGAGGTCAGCGGCGCCAAGGCGAGATTTTCCCCGACCAACCCCAAATTCCATGGCAGGACGCCGGCATCGAACGGCTGGAAGCGGAGTTCAAACCGGATCGGTCCCTCCGCCAGGGTGGCGAATCCGTCCTTGAACTCGAAGCTGCCCCCGCTGATTTGGACGGCGGCCTCGGCATCCTTAAGGGCGAGGGGCACGAAGCCGGGTTCCCGCTGCGCTCCGGGCGCCAGAGGGGGTTCGTAGGTGCCGTGGAGGCCCCGGATGGAACCGCTCATGGCCGATTCCTTTGGTTTCACGAACGACCAGACCCCGGCGAGTTCCGCGCTTGGGTTGGAGGTGATACGGTAGGAATCCAGGGAGCGGCCCAACATGGGGAAATCCCGCAGTAGGCCCACCCAATCGAGGTTCGAGGTGATCGAGCTGACGTTGAGCGACTCCGCGCCTTTGTCGATCGTGGCATTTCCCTCTGCCATGGCTTCCCCTTCCTTGATCACGAGGGACCGGATCTCGCCGGAGGCATCGTGGCGGATGAGCGACTGGGTGGTGATCGTGAGGTTCCGGTCCCGGCTCGGGAACGAAATGGTTTCGGCTTTGACGTCGATGTTCCAGGCGGCGTCCCGGTCCAGAGCGGCGCTGTAACTGATCTTGATTTCCGGTTTGAACCCGGCCTTGCGGTAGTCCAAGGCCCGGGCCACGGGAAGCAGCGCGGAGAAATCAAGGGAGCTGGGTTCGGCCGCGGCGCCCGGGTCCTCGACTTCCACGGTTCTAATGAGCGGCTTGCGCGGCCCGCCTGCCTTGCGTGGCAGATCGGAAACCCCGCTGAGAGAGAAGCGGACTCCTTGGAAGAGAAGGCTCGAGGACGCCACCCGCCATTGGGTAGCTGTGAGTTCCGCGTTCAGGTTGCATCCGGTGAGGGAAACGGGTTCTTCCGGCCGCTCCGCCGGCTTCTCCCCTTTCCCGGCCTCTCCGGCGGACTTCGGTTGCAGATCGGACAAGGTCAGGGTGGCGTCCTGGATCACGAAAGCGGCCTGCAGCTTCTTCCCGGTCAGGGTCGGCAAAAGGTGCACATGGATGTCCAGATTCGAGAGTTCCGCACCGGTCACCTTGCGGCTGCTGTCCCGGAAGGTCTTGATGTCCCGGGCCTTGACAACCAGATCCGGACCCAACGCGATCGGTTCCAACCGCCAATCGGCGAAGATCCCTTCGTCCGCCAAATCCGCTTTGATCCGGACCTGGACCGCGTCAGTGATTTTGTCCCGGAAAAAGTAGGCCAGCCCGCCCGCTGCCACAACGCAGAGGACGAGGAGGCCGAACAGGATTTTAATGGCTTTCAACATGACGAAAACAAGCGGGTGTTCGGTCGGGCGCGGTGGCTCCGCGGAGCGACTCCTCCTGACACTCCGTTCTCCGGACCGAACGGGCAAGCCGATGCTGGAAGAAAACATGACTTTTTTTTCCGCGCTTCCCGGTTCATGGTGAGGATGGAAGATGAAAGCAAGCGCATCGCAGGAGCAAAAGATTCGGGAATGGGCCGCCGAGGGCCTTTCCCTGAACGAGATTCACAAACGTATCGGTCAGGAACTGGGATTGCCCATGACCTACATGGAGGCGCGGCTGCTGGTGGCCGGTCTGCAGGTTTCCCTCAAGGACCGCAACCCCGCTCCAGTCCCCGCCGCCAACCCGGTTGCGGATCCGGTTGCGCTGGACGGGGAGGAACCGTCCGATGACGAGGAAACCGGGGCCGGGGACCTGCCCTCCGGCGGGAAGCTGCGGCTTGGCGTGGACGCCATCGCCCGGCCCGGAATGCTCGCCAGCGGACAGGTGACGTTCAGCGACGGGGCGGGCGGGCGCTGGTCCATCGATCAGGCGGGGCGTCTCGGGCTGGAAACGGACAAACCCGGTTACCGTCCATCCGAGACCGACGCTGTGGCCTTCCAGCGCGAATTGCAGATGGCGTTGCATCGGGCGGGCTATCTATGAAGAGAGTTCACGGGGCCGAGCCCCCGGAATTGGCCGCGAAAAAGGCGGGGATGATGCGGCCCCAGCCGACTCCCGCGATTTCGTGGATGATGAAGACCTGGACGCAGGCCACGATGACGACGCCGACGATCGTTTCGTTCCAGTCCGGGACGGTGGGGTGGATGGGAAGGCGGCAGCGCACCGTGAAGGCCCGCCATGCCCAACCGACGGTGAGGCAGACGATGAAGAAAATGACGATTTTGGTTTCCCTGATGACCATGGCGGCCCGTTCCGGGTGCAAGGCCTGAACCTGTCCTGCCGGGGGATCGCCAACCACGCTGAAATGGACCTGGTCGTTCAGGATCACGGTGGCCTCCAGCAGGATCAGGGCGAAGCCCCAACCGAGGAGTTGATACATCTGGTTCCGGAAGAAAATTTGATCCTCGGAAAGGGGGATCCTCGGTGCAGGCACAGGTTCTTCGCTCATGAAAACCGCTTAGGGCAGGAGACGCCTTTCGTCGACCGAATTTGCATCGTGACCCGGCATAGTCCGGAAGCATGGCTTGCAGGATGGTGAAAACCGCGAAATGGATGGATCATGAGAATCTCCAAGAGGGCTGAGTATGCGGTGCGGGCCTTGGCTCTGCTCGCCTCCCGGGATCCCGGCGGCCCCGTGCAGATCCAAGAGATCGCCGAGTCCGGAGGGATTCCCCTGAAATATCTCGAACAGATTCTCCTCATCCTGCGCCGGGCGGATCTGCTGGTCTCCAAGCGCGGGCTCGGGGGTGGTTACCGGCTGGGCCGCCGTGCCTCCACCATCACCCTTGCGGAGGTCATCCAACTTCTGGACGGTCCCTGGACTTCCTTGGAAATCGCCCGCTCCGCCGAAGGCCCGGGAGTCCGCGGACTCGAGGAAACCCTGCGGGAACTCGACGCCCAAATCCGCGCCTTTCTCCAGACCCAAACCATTGCCTCCCTGCTGGAACGGGAGCAGCCGGTCCAATTCGAGATCTGAGAGGCGGCGGAAAAGCCGGGCCCGGGGGTCAGGCGCTGCGCGGCACGGCCGCGAGGAGGCGGCTGAGCCAGGGGAAAAGTTGCTTTTTCCGGCTCACGACCCCGTCCATTTCGAAAATGCCATGGTCCCGTTTGGGGTAATCCACGCGAGCGAGAAGCGGGTCCGGTCCTTCCATGAGGAGAATGCTGAAGTGCTGGCCGATGTCCGTGACCATACAGCAGGCGAGGTCGAGGTTGCGCTGCTTGATAAGGGAGCGCAATTCCGCCTGCAGCGACGGCACGGCATCCCAGAGATGATGGAGGCCGAGTTCCTCGATTTGGGAGATGCTGATCCGGTAACCGGCTTCCTCGTATTCCTTGCGGTCGCTGGAAACGGCTTCGGTCGGGCTGGAGCTGTTGAGCACGGAGCCCGCGGCGAAGAAATCCTTGGCGAATTGGTCCACGTTGAGGTCAGCGATTTTGGAGAGCCAGTCGAGCAGTTTTTTGTCCTCCGGGGTGGAGGTCGGCGAGGTGAGTTTCAGGGTGTCCGAGATCAGGCCGGCGCAGAGGCAGGTGGCGATGGACTTGGAAGGGATCAGGCCCTGATCCCAGAACAGGCGCCCGACGATGGTCGAGGTGGAGCCCACCGGCAGGTTGATGAAGCGGATCGGTTCCTTGGAGACGAGATTCCCGCTGAGCCGGTGGTGGTCGATCACCTCGAGGATGTTGGCTTCCTCCGCGCCCGTGACCGCCTGGGAGAATTCGTTGTGGTCCACGAGAATCAGTTGGGGGCGGGGCAGCTCGATGAGGTCGGACCTTGAAAAGACGCCGATGAGTTGGCCGGACTCGTGGTCGATCACCGGGAACAGGGCTTGGGAGGTCTCCCGGATTTCCTGTTGGATGGAATTCACGAGGACGTTGGATTCGAACCGGATGAAATCTTTGGACACCGCTTCACTGATGCGGCGGGAACCCCGGATGAACTGGATCGTGCTGGCGGTGTCGTGCCGCGTGGTGAGAATGGCCACGCCCTTTTCCCGGGCGGATTCCCGGATCTCCGGGGACATTTCGAAGCCGCCGGTGATCACGAGGCAGCAGACGCCGGATTCGACCGCCAGATGCTGGATGTTCTCTCGGTCCCCCGTGACCACCACGACCTGCTCGTGGGGAAACCGGGTGATGCGATCCCGCATGATTTCCGGGCTGGAGGCGGCCACCATGAGGATGAAGTCCCTCTCCGCGTCCCGCTGCCCGTCGGCAAACCAGAGTTTGCTGTCCATGGCCCGCTCCATGCTCCCGAGGCTGGTCCGGACCACGCGCATCCGCTCTGGGCTTTCGCCCACCGGGAGCAACAGCTTGAGGAGTTCCGTCAGGTAAAGCATCCCGTTGAGCTGGTTTTCCCCTTCCACGATGGGAATGCTGCGGTAGCCGCCCCAGAGCATCCGTTGATAGATGTCGAAGAACGATTCATGGGGCGCGGCGCTGACGATGCCCTTCTGGCAGATCGAACCGACGGTCAAACGGACATCCATGACCAGTTCGGGGACGGGCACGCCGGCCTTGCGCAGCACCCACTCCGTGCGGGCGGTGATGGAACCACAACGAGCCGCCACGGCCTTGGGCATGCGGGTCCGCTGCAACAGATCCGCGTAGCCGATCGCCGCGCAAATGGCGTCCGTATCCGGGTTCTTGTGGCCAATCACATAAGTTACACTGGGGTCGTGCGTCATCGCCCCGATCCCTCGTTCGACACTCCGGCGATGTCAAAACGGAAAGTGAGGCAGCCGCCCGTCGCCGGTTTTTCCCGGTCATTCCCCAAGAAGTTGGTTGATCCGCTTCGCAATCCGCCGATTGGTCAGGGATGCCTTCGTCCCCGGTCCATGACGCTTTGGCGGCCCTCGTGCGGCACTTGGAGGAGCGTCGTGCCGGGGGAGAGGAGTGGGTCTGGCTCAGCCCGAAGGCCCGGAAGGAGTTGCGAGACCTTCCCAAGGTGCTCGTGGCCGCGCGGCCCGCGCCCGGGAAACCGGCTCCCGCGCCGCCGAAGGAAGTTGCGCCACCGGAACCCCGGGTCACGGCCGAACCCGCCCGGCCCGGCGGTCCGGTCACCGTCCCGCCGTCCCCGCCCAAACTCGTGGCCCCGGGAGCCTCCAAAGGGGAAAAGTTGCGGTGGCTCGCGGAGCGGGTCGCGGATTGTCCGGAGGTCCGGGCGCTCGACTCCTTGCGGGAGACGCGGGTCTTTTCCACGGGCAATCCGGATGCGCGGCTCATGTTCGTCGGTGAGGCGCCGGGCGCGGAGGAGGAGCGCCAGGGGGAACCGTTTGTCGGACCGGCGGGTCAGCTGCTCACCCGGATGATTGCGGCCATGGGGTTGCAGCGGGAGGAGACTTACATCACCAACATCGTGAAATTCCGCCCCGCCGTGCCGAACCAGGGCGAATCGAACCGCAAACCGACCCGTGAGGAGATGGCGGCCTGCCTGGACTTTGTGCTGGCGGAAATCGAGATCGTGAAACCGGAAGTGATCGTCGCCCTCGGTGCGACGGCGGCCTGTGGCCTCCTCGGGTCGGAGGAACCGGTGGGCCGGTTGCGGAATCAGTTCCATTCCCTGGGGGAAGTTCCGCTGATGGTGACGTTTCATCCGTCTTACTTGTTGCGCAACACGAACCTCTCCGAGCGACGCAAGGTCTGGGAAGACCTGCTGCTCGTGATGGAACGGTTGCAACTTCCGATCTCCCCCAAGCAACGCGCCTTCTTCACCGCATGAGTGCCCCGAATCCATCCGTCGCCCCGCCCGCGGCTCCCCACCGGGGTTGCGGCGCGGCCTGCTTCCAAGCGCTGGTCATCCTCTTTGTGTTGGCCGGAGCCACCATCGCGGCGATGTTGCTCGGACCGCCCATGATCGCGGAGTTCGCCAAGTTCCACGTCCGCAAGGTGGCGGACCAGATCTTGAAGCAGAACATCGACGAGAGCTTCCGTGAGCACGTCGGAAAAATCGTCGGCACCAACGGGAACATTCTCGAGGTGGCCGTGAAGGAGGGGGAAGAGGTTTTCGACCGGCGCACCGAACTCATCGTGGCCGGATTCAAAGTCCCTTTTTTCGATACCGAGGTGACCCTCAAAACCCGGGCCACGTTCCGGTATCACATCAAGCTGGATGGCGTCTGGAGGTTGCGCGAGGAGGGGCCGCCCAATCAGCGGAGCCTCGTCGTCGTGGCTCCCGGGCTTGAGCCCACCCTGCCGGTGGCGTTCGACAGCCGGGCGATGGAATCCGCTCTCAAGGGTTATTGGTTCAGCAAATATCATCAGGACCTCAGCCTGGAGGAACTGCGCAAGGGCCTGACCGACAAGCTGGAGGAACGCGCCCGGAGCGGGGAATCCATCGATTCCGTGCGGGAGGCGAGCCGTCGGTCCGTCGGCCTGTTCGTGAAAAACTGGTTGGTCACGGAGGAGGAGTGGCGCGCCAGGGGACTCCACGACATCAAGGTGGTTTTTCCCGATGAAGAACAGAAAGACACCACCGGCCTTCCTCCGACGGTGGAACTGGACGTTCAGCCTCCCCAGGCCTCCGGAAGTTCACCCCAAAATCCATCGCCCAATGTGGCTTCCACCTGAGGGCGCCCAAACGCGATTGAAGCAGCAGGTATCAGCCATCAGGCGAAATCTGCGGCACCAGATTCGACCCCGACGATACCAATCGCATGTCGCTGGCCCCATTGCTTCCGGATTGAGCCACCAAATTGCTGAAGCCTGGCACTCTGGGCATGGAGCGTCAACCTGTCCGACGAGCCGGAGATCGAGACAGGATGGCGGGGCCAGGGCTTTGAAGTCGCGACCCGGCGGGAGAGAGGAACCGGACGGTCCGCCCCGGGAACCAAGCTCCGGACGGGCACGAATGCCCATCCTACTTCCGGCGGCGCGGGAGGGATCCGTCCAACCAGTTCTCTCAACTCTCAAATTTTCTGCTCTAGCTAGAGGCTCCAATTGGCGCGCGAGCCACCACGATCGCAAGCCGGGCTTCTGGCCATCCGCGCTCCTGTCGATCAAAGATCGGAACGGATCCCTGCCTCCGTCTCGCCCTGAAGAATCATGAAGAGTTCTTCAATCAAGCTGGTGTCATCCCCTGCCATGCCGTCCATGCTCGACATCCTGGCCAATACCGTCACGGCGATCTTCTCTTCCACGGTGTTTTCGCAATACGCATAGTAGATCAAGGCGCGTTTGCCGTCGCGGTGGCATCGGCCTTCGATCTGCTGGAGTTGGATGGCGCTGTGACGGAGGTCGTGCACGACCAACGAACGCTCGCGTTCTCCGCCGGGAAGTTCGCCTTGATGGAGGGAGATTGATTCCGTGACCGTAAACACGATGGCGTCGAGTTCTCCGCGTTGGAAAGCCAGGCGGGTCTGTTCGTTGATCTCCGCGGGATGGGTTCCATTGAGCTCTCCCGCCGCCCAACCGCGGGCTTCGAGTTTGGCCCGGAGCATGGCGCTGGTTTCGAGGAAGGCGACGGAGATGGCGACTTGTTGGCCGTTGGTGAGGAGATCCTCCACGAAATCGACCGTTCCGGAGGTGCGCAGGAGACTCGCTTTTTGGCGGAAGCGCAGATCAGCTGCCCAACCGGTAGGGCGGCGGGCACTGCCTCCGAGGAGTCCCAGCTCGCGGCGGAACTCCCGCCAGGTTGCCTCGTAAAGCCGACGGTTTCCCGGATCGAGCGTGGTGGGGGTCAATTCGCGCTGAACCTCGGGCCAGCCTTCGATATCGGCGGGACGCCGACGCAGTCCGATGGCGTCGGGGCCCTTGTAGAGGCGCTCCGACATCCGTTGGCGGTCGGCAGGGTCAGGCTCCCATTTCCAGTTCTTCCACCGCCCCCGGACCTTCCCGATGCGGAGTTGTTTCATGAGCAAACGGAACTGATCGAGCTCACTGGGAGCGATGGAGCCCGCTGCGGGGAGGGGGAAAAGCAGGCGGGCCAGGTAGGAGAGTTCGTGCGGCGTCTGCCCGGCGGTGGCGCTCAGGTAGAGGGTGAACCTGGCCAGAGACGCCAGTTTGCGGGTGGCGAGGGATTGTTGGGAGTTTGGGTTCCGAAGACGATGAGCTTCGTCGATGATCACCAGCGGCCAGGTGCGTTTGGGGTGCCCGAATTTGGCGTGCTCGTTGTTCTTGGCTCGCGTGGAGCGTTTTTTGCTGTCCGGGGGAGGGAGGAGCAGAGACTTGCTGCGCTCGAAATTGACGAGCGTCACCCGTTTTGCGGTCGGGGGAGAGCCGGCGATGGTGCGTCGCCACTGGGCAATGGCACCCTTGGGGCAGATGATGAGGACTTCCTCCCCGGGCATGGCGGCCACGGCCAGCCACGCGGAGAGCGTTTTCCCCAAGCCGGTGAGGTCGCCGAGCAGAAAGCCCGGCTTCCCCGCAAGGCAGGCCGCGAGAATGGCGTCTCGTGCACTTTGCTGGTGAGCGTGGGGGACAAATTGCGCGCCCATGGATGACTCTAGCGGATAGGAAACAGCATGATGGTTCTCTGCTTCCTCGACAGAACGTCAGCACATAGCCGACGTGATTAGCGGTTGGTCCTGCTGCGCCTTGTTATCCCCTTCCCGTCGTTTGCTGCCACCGAAACGTCGGGTCCGGCCTTTGATCGAGAACGGCAATGACATCGGGATCGGATTTCCTCCTTTGCCTGATCCCAATCCGTGAAACCGGCGGTTCCGTCCGCAATCGAGACCTTCCGGGCGGTCAAAACATCACGATGCCACTCTGGAGAAGGCACGGAAGACTCGATCTGCCGCAAGCTTCCCCACAGCTCTTCCATAATTATGAGTTTTTCTGAAAGCGTGAGATTGGCTGCGTCTATTGGTGGTTGCATCTCAAAAATATCCTACCGCGCCTTAGCTCCGATCTCAATGGCGGTTTCTTTGTGCTACGGACCACTAGGTTAGGGGCACGGATGGCACGGAGAGGGATCCAAAGGAGAGGATTTCTCTTCCCCATCCGTGTCATCCCGCCCCTCCGTGTTTCATCCGTGCCCCAAAAAAAGCAACCTTCATCCCGCTTGGCCAGTCAGGGCAATCAGAGCACCAATTCAGGCCCATAGGTCCGGGATCGGATGGCCCGGGGCGATGCCGCGCCGATTAGCGTCGGTCATCCGCCCCATGTTCGCTTACGGTTTGCCACTGCCCGGCGGTGGCGCTCAGGTAGAGGGTGAACCCGGCCAGAGACGCCAGTTTGCGGGTGGCGGGGGATTGTTGGGAGTTTGGGTTCCGAAGACGATGAGCCTCGTCGATGATCACCAGGGGCGAGGTGCGCTTGGGTTGCCCGAATTTGGCGTGCTCGTTGTTCTTGGCTCGCGTGGGGCGTTTTCTTGCGGTCCGGGGGAGGGAGGATTTGATCTTGTCCAACCCGGTGACTCCCGGGCATGCGGAAAGGGTTGAAAGTTGGCGGTTCGACCGGATGCTGGGAGCATGCTGCCGTGCCGAGCCGGTTTGTTTCCTGCCCTCTTTCTGGCGTGGCCGGTGGCGGCGGCGGAGGAGGAGAGGGCGCCTGATACCGTGGCTCCCTTTGTCCATCGGGCGGGCGAGTCGCTCGCGTTTGTCGGTGATGAGACGGTTTGCGACGGACGGTGGTGCCAATACGTGGAGAATTATTTCTTCACGCGTTTTCCGGACCGGAAGCTGGTCTTTCATCATGCCGGGCTTAAGATGGATACGGCCGGTGACGTTTTGGCGCGGTTTGATGCGGATCCCGGTGAGAGAAAACCGGACTATGTCATCATCCAGTTGGGGACATGGGATGGGGGGCTGGCGGGATTCGATCCGGGCCGGGTCCGTGTTTTTCAGCGGAACATGGAAGAGCTGTTGCGGCGGTTCGAGGATCTCGGGACCGAGCCGTTCCTGATGAGCCCGCCGCTGGTCGACATGCAGGTTCACCGGGAACGCGTGGACGCGGATCCCTCCTACCGGTTCCGGTTGACGCGCCTGGCGCCGGACTACAACGGGGTGATGGCGTATTGCGCGGCCTGGCTTGGCGAACTGGCTTGGGAGCGGCGGCTACGATTTTTCGATGCCTGGGGGGCTTTGGCGGCGGCGACGGCGAGGGAGCGCCGGGTGAATCCGGCCTTCAGCCTGATGCCGGAGGGTTTGCTGGCGGATGCCGGTGGGCATGCGGTGATGGCGGCGACGGTGATCGAGGGGCTTGCCGCGGAGGGGGCGGGGCAGGGGAGCGAGGTCTTCCTGACACGGGGCGAGGGGGAGGCGGGCTGGCGTTCCCAGGTTTCGGGCGGCAGTTTGACCCAACTCGAAGGGAGTGATTCCGGGGTGGGTTGGACCTGGTTGGCCAAATTCCTGCCCTGGGGCATGCCGGAGGAGGCCTTCATCGGCGTGCAGGTGGCGGGGATGGACGAGCGTTTCAACCCGGAGCGGCTCCAGGTTCTGGGCTTGCGGGAGGGGGATTATGAACTGAGGATGGAGGGGGAGGCGCTCCAGAGCTTCACGGCGGAGCAGTTGCGCCGGGGCGTGGAGCTGCACCCGCTTTGGAACCGGCCCGGATACCGGCGGGCCCAAGAGATCGCGGCCCGCAATGCCAAGCGTCATGCCGACACGGTGCGCCCGATGCGTGAGCTGTGGCAACGGCTGGGGGAGGTGCGGCGGAATCATCCCGGGGACGCGGAGCGGGAGCGGCAAACGGCTGCGGAAATCGCTCCGGAATTGAGTGCCTTGCGGCAGGCGGCCCGGGAGGAGGCGGACGCCATCTATGCCGCGGCCAGGCCAGGGGCGATCCGCTGCGAGCTGCGCCGGATCCTCACGCCGGAAGAGCGAAAGGCGGCGGAAAAAGCGGGAACGCCGTGATGAGTCCCGCCCGGTTCAGGCGAGGATCGGACGGATGACATGGCCGGCGACGTCGGTGAGCCGGAAGCGCCGACCGTTGTAGACATAGGTGAGTTTCTCGTGATCGAGGCCGAGGAGGTGGAGGACCGTGGCGTGGAGATCATGGACCGTGACCTTGTCCACGGCGGCCTTGTGACCGAGTTCGTCGGACTGGCCGTGGGAGACGCCGCCCTTGATTCCGCCGCCGGCGAGCCAGGCGGTGAAGCAATGGGGGTTGTGATCCCGGCCGGGCTTGGCGCCCTTTTGAGCGACCGGGAGGCGGCCAAATTCACCGCACCAGAGGACGAGGGTGTCCTCGAGGAGACCGCGCTGGTGAAGATCCTGGAGGAGGGCGGCCACCGGTTGATCGGTCTCGCCGGCGAACTGGGAGTGGTTGCCTTTGATATCGCTGTGACCGTCCCAGCTCCGTTGGTTTTCCATGCCGCCGGAATAGATTTGGACGAAGCGGACGCCGCGTTCCACGAGGCGCCGCGCGGTGAGGCATTGGGTGGCGAAGTGGCGGCAATGCGGTTGGTCGAGGCCGTAGAGGCGTTTGGTGGCTTCCGATTCCCGGGAGAGGTCGAGGGTTTCCGGGGCGGTGGCCTGCATGCGGTAGGCGAGTTCGTAGCTCTGGATGCGGGCGTCGAGGTCCGGGTCCCCGGGATGGGCGTCGCGATGGGACCGGTTGAGGCGGGCAAGGAGATCGAGTTGATCGCGTTGCGCGGCGGGGGGAAGGTTGGGTGGAGGGAGCAGATTGTCGATGGGGGCACCCTTGGGCTTGAGCCAGGTTCCCTGGTAGACGCCGGGGAGAAAACCAGCGCTCCAGTTGCTGGCGTTGCCCTTGGGCAGGCCGCGGTCGAGCGGATCCGACATCACGACGAAGGCGGGGAGATCGCGGCTCTCACTCCCGAGACCATAGGTGATCCAGGATCCAGCGCAGGGCAGGCCCATCCGGGGCAACCCGCAGTTCATGGCAAAGAGGGCGGGGCTGTGGTTGTTGGATTCGGTGTGGCCGGAATGGATGAAGGCCATTTTGTCCACGTGCTCCCCGAGGTGAGGGAAGATTTCGGAGACCATCTTGCCGCACCGGCCGCGGGGACGGAACTCGAACGGGGACTTCATGACGCCGCCGACGGCATTGGCGAAGAAGCCGGTGAACTTGTCGAATCCGGCGAGTTCCTGGCCGTCGTGCCGTGCGAGGGCGGGCTTGTGGTCCCAGGTGTCCACCTGGCTGGGACCGCCGTTGATGAAGATCCAGATGACGCGTTTGGCGCGGGCCGGAAGGTGCGGTTGCCGCGGAGCGAGGGGATCGGGCGCGGCCAGCAGGTGTTGGTCCTGGAAGAGGGTGGCGAGTCCGAGCAGACCGGCACCGGCACCGGCGCGGTGGAGGAGGGCGCGGCGGGAGGGAGGGGAGGGCATCATGGGAGGTGGAGGAATTCGTTGCTGGCGAGGAGGGCCTGGCAAAAATCCGCCAGCGCGAGTTCGGCCGCCCGCGGGCTGTGGTGATGGCGGGTTTGGGAAGTCAAGAAGGCGGTGGCGGCGTCGCGTTCCTCCGGGGCGGGGGAACGTTGCAGGGCGAACCGGTAGACCGCGTCGAGGGAGCCGTTGGACCGGGCCGCGAGGGCTTCGGCATAGCGGCGGGCCTCGGGACTGTTCATGAAATAGAGGGCTTGGGGAGCCACCGTGGTGGAAGGGCGGAGACCGATGCTGACGACATGTTCAGGCCAATCGAAGACCACCATCACGTTGGGCAGTCGGCTGCGCTTGACCGTGAAGTAAAGGCTGCGGCGGCGCATCGACTCATCCAACGATCCGGGGCCGAACGGAGTCGGGTCGAGGAGGCCGGAGACGGCGAGGAGGGAATCCCGGATGGCTTCGGCGGAGAGGCGTCGGGAAGGGAAGCGCCAGAGCAGGAGATTGTCCGGGTCCCGGGCGGCGTTGGCGGGATGATGGTCCGGGGCTTGTCTCCAGGCGTCGCTCCGCAGGATGAGCCGGTGGAGATGCTTGGTGGACCAGCCGTGGGCGATGAATTCGGTGGCGAGCCAGTCCAGCAGGGCGGGATGGGACGGGCGGGAGCCTTGAAAACCGAAATCATTCGGGGTGGCGACAAGGCCCCGGCCGAAATGTTGCTGCCAGATGCGGTTGACGGCGACGCGAGCGAGGAGATGGCCGCTGCCGCGTTCCGGATCGGTCAGCCAGCGGGCGAGCGTGGCGCGGCGGTGGCTTGTCCGGGCCCCTTGGGATGGAGGGACCTGCCAATCGGCGGGAGAGGCACCGTCCCGGAGGAGGACTTGAGGGAAGCCGGCGGAGGCCACCTCTTTTTTCCGCTTCGGGTCGCCGCGTTCGAGGACATGGACTTGCGGGTAGAAATGCGGATAGCCCCGGCCATCGGCGTGGTGTTTGAGGGGCGGAAGGCCTTCCGAGCAGATCATGACCGGGCGGAGATCCGGCCGGGGCCGGACGGAACGGTGGGCCTGCAGGGCGGCATCGCGCTGTTTCCAGCCGGGATCGGTGGCCAGCCAGGCGCGCCGGAGGACGCTGGTTTGGTCGGGGGAAAGGGCGTCGGGACCCGCTTTCGCCAGCCTGTCCAGCGCGGAGGCGAGCGGGCCGGGCACGCCATCTCCGGTGCCGGGTGGTGCGGTGGCGTCCGCGGTGGAGGACAAGCGGATCCGCCCCGGGCTGTGCTGACCGTTCACCTGAAAACGCATCCGGATGGTGAGTCGGGAGTCGGTCGCGAGGGGCGTGCCCCAGGAGAACACGGCGGCTTGGTCCCGGCCGATACCGCCCGAGTCCACGGCCCAACCGCTGGATTGTGGGTCGGCATCGATGGCGCTGGCGACGGACAGGCTGCCGGTGTTTTGCTGGTGGGTGGCGCGGGCGGCCACGAGTTTCAGGGGAACGGGCCGGGCCTCTGGATGGACGCTGGGGCGGGAGGTGACGACGAGATCGCCGAGGGCGAAATTTCCGTTGGGGGCGCGGCCCGGACCTTGGCGGGGCAGGGAAGGGTGGGTCAGGGTCTCGAGGCGGAGGGCGGTGCTGCCGGCCGCGACCGCGACTTCCACAGTGTATTCCTCCCGGGCCGGGGCGGGGTTGGTGGCGAGTTGGGAGCCGTCCGCCTGTGGCGTGAAGGTGGTGCCATCCCGGGCGGTCAGGGAGACGGGTTCGAGCACCTGCCAGACGGAGGGGGCGGTGATGCCGGGCCGGTCCGGAGCGCGGAGCCAGGAGCCGAAGGCGGGGGCGAGCGAGGTTTCGTGCACGGCGAGGGCGGCAGCCAACTCCCGTTCCCGGGCTTCCCAAGGCGCGAGCCTGGCCCGATGGAGTTCCGGAGCGAACTCGATCTCCGTCTCGGTCCGGATGGCCGTGGCGAAGGTGGCGGCGAGCGCGTAGTAATCGCGGGCCGGGATGGGATCGTATTTGTGGTCGTGACACCGGGCGCAGCCAATGGAAAGGCCGAGGAAGGCGACGCTGGTGGTGCCGACCATGTCGTCGAGTTCATCGTAGCGGGCGGATTCGAATTCCGCCTCGGTCAGTTGGGTGGGGAAGACGCCGGCGGAGAGGAAACCGGTGGCCTGAAGGGCGAGCGGTTCGCCGGGCGCCAACTCATCCCCGGCCACCTGCCAGGCGGTGAACCGGTCCCAAGGAAGATCCTGATTGAAGGCTCGGATGAGAAAGTCCCGGTAGTGGTAGGCCGACGGGCGGTCGTAATCCTGCTCGAACCCGGAGCTTTCGGCGAACCGGGCCACGTCCATCCACTGGCGGGCCTGATGTTCCCCGAACGCGGGAGAGGCGAGGAGGGAATCGACAAAACGGGGCCAGGCATCCGGACGCGAATCGGCGAGGAAGGCCTCCAGCACCCCGGGGGCGGGCGGGAGCCCGGTCAGGGAGAGCGCGGCCCGGCGGGCGAGCGTGCGGCGATCCGCCTCCGGATTCGGGGTGACCCCGGCGGCGGCGCGGGCCTCGGCCAGAAAGTGGTCCGGGTTCCGGGGGCTCCCCGGGTTGGGATCGGCAGGGACCGCGAGGGGCCGGAAAGACCAGAAGGCGCGGTCGGCATCGGTCACGGTCATCTCAGCGGGTTTGGAGGCGGACTCCACGAGCGGACGGTCGTAAGGGACGCCGAGTTCGATCCAGCGCTGGAAGGCCTCGAGGGTGGCGTCCGGCAACCGCGGTTTCTTGGCGGGCATGAACGGTTCCTCTTCATGGCGGAGCAAGGCGAGGAGGAGGCTGCGGGGCGGTGAAGAGGAATCGATGGCGGGTCCGGAATCGCCCCCGGCGAGGAGGGATTCCCGCGAAGCGAGGGAAAATCCGGCGCGGGTCTTTTCGCCTCCGTGGCAATCGAGGCACTGTTCGAGCAGGACGGGCCGGATGGAAGCAGTGAAGAGGGCGGTGCCCGCCTTCATTCTGGCCGCGTGGTCGGCGGGGAGGGGGAGCGCTTGCGCCGGCAGGGAGACCGGCCGGAGGAGCAGGAGGAGCGTGAGGAGGAGGCGCACGGAGATGACGGGATCACGCTGGCGCGGCCGGGAATCTTTCCGGGACGAAGCTTGACGGAGGGGGAAAGCTTCAACCGGCGGACCGGCGTTGCACATCCTCCAGCTGTTCCCGGCTGAGGCGGCGACAGGTGCCGCAGCGCGGGCAGGTGACGGAGATGGCCTGATCTCCCTGGAAGAGGTCATCGATGCCGTTGACGAGGAGCGGGGCGAGGGCCGGGAAGATTCGTTCGAGGCTGCAACCACAGTGGAAACGAAAGAGGCGGGTCTCCAGAAGGCTCAGTTCCTCGAGCCGGTCAAGGCGGCGCACATCCTCGGTGACGAGGGAGTCCAGCCAATCGAGATCGCAGTCCGGCTGGGCGCTGATCATGACGTAATCTTCGTCGTTCACCTCGAAGATCCGGGCGCGGCGCTGCTCGCTCCATTCGTAGAAGGCCTCGACGGCGGGGAAGACTGTACCATGTTCCAAGGGAACCGCGCTTTGGCGGGGAGGCTCACCCCGCACCATGGTTTGCGCGTGGAAGAGGCCGCGGGGAGCCTGCTTCACTTCATGGGTGAAGACCCGGCCGATCACGTTTTCTTCCAAACTTCCGGCGGTGACGAAGACATTGCAGAGCGGTCGCTGGAAATTCAGGGTCCACGCATGGGTCTCCTTCCATGGGCGGGTGGTGGCATGCAGCACGATCGCAGCCAGCGCCTGCTTGAGCAGGCTGTCGTAGGGCTCCTGTTGGGAGATTCCCTGGTCGAGCCAGTGGAGGTAATAATCGACGTAGAGCGGGGAGAAATCAGCTCTCACAGCCAAGGCATTGCGGCCGCGGACGAAGAGACTGGACACCTGGACCGGACTGGGCCCGTCATCGGCGGGACTGATTTCACTGGAGGACACGCTGGCGGAAGCCTGAGCGATGGAGACGGACCGATCAAGAAAAGAACCGATTGATTTCCATCCGCATCCGGGTCCCGGGGGATCATTCGTCCAGCAGAGCGGCGTCGAGCACCCGGGTCACGAAGCGACCGATCCCCGCTTCGGTGGAGGCGCGGGGTCCGGCGATGTTGAGGGACGCGACGCGATAGGTCTGGAGAAACCGGAGAAGAATCTCCGCATGGGGCTCGTCAATGGCGGCGCTGAGATGGAGCCGGGGCTTTTCGAGGGCGGTCGCCTCGTTCCAAGTGAGCAGGGAACCGCCGGTGGGTTCCGCCGCCAAGGTGAAAAGGACGGTGGCGTCGGCATCCCGCACGTTCCAGCGGGTGCGGACGGCGTAGTTCGGACTGGGGGTTTCCCGGAGCTGGAACCGGGGATCGACGACCCCGTTTTCGGCGAGGCGTCCGAGGGGACACCAACCGCCGTGGGGGACTGCATGGGTGATGGCCCAGTCCAGGGCCGCCCAATCCGCCCCGGTTTGGCCGCCGGAGATGATTCGGGTGAGCGGGCACCCGGGGCGGAGCCTCACGGCAGGGATCAGGGGTTGACTGCCAGAAGCTCGACTTCGAAGACCAAGGTGGAGAAGCCGGGGATGCGCGGGGGGCTGCCTTGCTCACCGTAGGCAAGGTTGTAAGGAATCACGAAGCGGTATTTCTCGCCGACGGACATCAGTTGGACGCCTTCGGTCCAACCGGGAATCACTTGATCCAAACCGAAGGTGATGGGCTCGCCGCGTTGGACGGAGCTGTCGAACACCGTGCCGTTGGTCAGGCTGCCGGTGTAGTGCACCTTGACCTTGTCCGTGGCCTTGGGCTTGGCTCCGCCCGGGGCGGCCTTGATGACTTCATACTGGAGACCGCTGGCGGTGGTTTTGACCCCCTCCTTCTTCTTGTTCTCGTCGAGAAAGGAACTGTTCTTCCGCTTGGACTCTTCCGCCATGAAATTGCGGAGGTCGTCGAAGGTCTTCTTGATCTCCTCCTCGGTCGCGAGGTGTTTCTTGCCATCGAGAACGGCGCGGAGGGCTTCGGAGAACTTGTCTGCGTTCAGCTTGATGCCGTCCTCCGTCAGGTCGCGGGCAATCGTCGTGCCAAAGGCGATGCTGGCGCGGTCGGTCAAGCTCTGCACCTCTTGCGCCTGCTTGGCGTCCACCTGGGTGTCTTGAGCGGTGAGAGGGCGGGGTGCGGCGGTCCAACCGCAGAAAACGGCGAGGGCGGGCAGGGAAATCCGAACGGTCTTCGAGAACATGGGCCTGCACCATCCCGCGATGGACCGGGAGGTCAAGGGGAAAGCCGTGAATTCCCACGACGGCGCCGGTCCGGGGCTTCCTGACCGATTTCGATCTTGTCCGGGAACCTTTTTCGTTTACCCTCTCCCTCCGTCCCCTCCTCATGACACCTGATCCCAGCGCCCCGACGGCAGGACGCAGCGCGCTTGTTGTGCAGAGCGACCCGGGCGTCCGGGCCCGCATTTGCAATGTGCTGCGGCGGCATGGATTCGTCGTCGATTCCTGCTCGTCCCCGGCTGAGGGGGCTGCGGCCTATCGGCATCAGGCCCTTGTGGTGACGGGCGCGGGGCCGGACAGTCTTTTGCCCGCCGGACTGATCGCCTGGCTGCGCGGGCAACCGGTGCCCGGGGAAGACCGGCCTTACATACTGGCCACCGGGCCGGATGACGCCGCCCCCGGGTCGGCGGCCCGGGCGTGGGACGGAGTTCTGCCCCTGCCGCTGGATCCCGCGGAACTTTCGGGCCGGTTGCCCTTGATCGAGCAGTGGATCGCGAACCGCCGCCGGACCAAGGCCGGTCCGGCCGCGCCGGGCTATGCCGTCCCGTTGGTGCAGTTGGCGGCCGGATTGGCGCCGGTGATCCCGCTGGTCCCTTCCTCCGGTCCGGGCCGCAGTCCGATGCCGAGCGCCTCTCCCGCGCCGCTCCCCCCGGGCCGGCGGGATTCCGCTGCGGCCCCGGAACTTTCGGCGGCGGACCAGCTCCGGATGCTGATCGACCATTCCCCGCTGGCAATGGCGCTTTGTGACCGTGAGATGCGCTATTTGTTGGTCAACGAGCGGTGGAAGCGGGATTTCCGTTTGAACGGTTCGGAACCGCGGGGGCGGATGCACCGGGAATTCTTCACGGACCTGGGCACGGTCTGGCCGGTGAGTGTGGAGCGGGCGTTGGAAGGCACGCCGCAACGTCGGGCGGATGATCAATGGATCGGCGGAGACGGGACGGTGCACCGGGTGAGTTGGGATCTGCAGCCCTGGGTTTTGGCCGGGGGAGAGGTGGGCGGGGTCACGATGACCTGCGAGGTGCTTGCGCCGCAACGTTCCGCCGCCCCGGTGAATCCGGATTGGGAACAAGCCGGACGCGTCCTGTTGGAAGGGAGTTTCGCTCCGGTGGTCACCTTGGACCTGCGGGGGCAGATCCTGGCGGTGAACGGAGCCGCCGCCAACTTGACCAGTGACCGGACCGGTCGGAACCCGTCCGGGTTTTGTTTCTGGGAGGTGTTCGTTGAGGAGAACCGCCGGGAGACGGTGAAGATCGAGTTCCTCGCCGCCTCGCAGGAGAGCCGGGAACAAAGCCGGTTCGCGTTTCCCCCGAGCTTTGTCGAGCGGTTGCAGATGGGGCAGCGGATCCGCAAAGTGGCTTGGGCCAACACGCCGCGTTACGATGCCGAGGGCCGGCTCGCGGGCGTCTTCTGTTTCGGGGTGGTGCTCCCGGATTCCACGGGGGATCTGGCTGAATCGGCCGCCGGAACGGTGACCGCGGCGCAGGTGTCCCCGAAGCTGCTCGATCACGTGCCGTTCGGGCTGATTCTCCTGGATGCCAACCGCGAAACCGTTTTCGCCAATCGGGAACATCGTGCCCTGCTCGGAATCGATGTGGAGGATTTCGCGGACATTGAACATTGGGTGGCCGCCGCGGCCCCTCGTCCCGAACTGGGGATGGAGACGGCGAGGGACTGGCGTGAGTCCGTCTGGCGGCGGCAGGCCACCCAGACCTTCACCTTGAGGGCATCGGACCAATCCCTGCGGGAGATCGAGTTCCGACCCCGGCCAAGTGTGGACGGAGGCATGATCCTGACGCTGTTCGATGTCACGGACCGACGCCGGGAAGAGGAGGCACGGCGCTTGAGCGAGGTGAAATTCCGCGCCCTGTTCCGGGGGGTGGGGGTGGCGATCGCCCTGGAAGATCCGAGCGGACTGTTGCTGGATGCGAATCCGGTGTTCGAGTCGATCACCGGCGCATCGCGTCTGGAGGTGCGGCGCAGCGGGATGCGGGACTGGGTGCATCCGGAGGATTGGGCGGAAGTGGAGAAAGAGTTGCGGCTCGGTGAGCAGCGGGTGGGAGTTCCGGTGAACGCCGTCCGGGGCTTGGAAATCCGGATCCGATCCCGGGAAGGCGGAGCCACGCGGGCCCGGCTGAGCGTCTCGCACATCGTCGATCAATCGGACCGCATGGTCTTCAATGCCTATTTCCTCACGGATACCGGGTCCGACCGGACGGGCCCCGCGGATCGGCCCGGCGCGGCCGGCGACCGTGAATTGCTCCGCGCGATTCCCGACCTGATTCTTCTGGTGGATTCCTCGGCCACAATCCTCGATCTGATCCAAGGGGATGCGGGCCTGCTGGTGACGGCTCCGGATACCGTCAAAGGACGAGCCTTGGACGAAGTGATTCCCGCTTTCCAAGGGCTCGGCGGGGACCTCGTGAGCCAAACCCTCACGAGCCGCTCCCTCTCCCTGCACGATCTGACGGTCGATTTGAACGAGGGTTTTCCCCGGCGGTTCGAGGCCCGTTTCGTGATGACCGCCGGGGAACGCTGCGTCATTGTGATCCAGGATGTGACCGCGATTCATCCGGTCAAGGCCACCTTGCAACGGCATGCCTCCATCTTTGAGCACAGTTTCGATGGCATTCTCATCGCCGATGCCACCGGAGTGATCATCGATTGCAACCCGGCCGCGATCCGGATGTTCGGCCGGGAACGGGAGGTTCTCGTGCAGCAGCCGATGGCCCTTCTGTTCTCTCCCCAGGATCGGGCCGGATTCAACCGCATGGTGGCTTCCGCCCTGGCGGCAACCGGTTCGTGGTCGGGGACGACGCCGTTTTTCCGCGGAGACGGTTCCCAAGGAATGTGCGTCGTCCATTATGTCGTGGTTCCGGACGAGACCGGTCAGTCGGCATCGATCATCGGGACCAACCGTGAAGTTCCCTTGGGCGTGGCGGGTCCCGGCGGTTCTTCCCTCCTGAGGTGACGCCGGGTTTGCGCCGGGTTTTGGGCCTGCGCCTTCCCGTCCGACGGGACCGGCGGTAAAATTCCGCAGCAAGCCAATGGACTAGAATTTTCAGATGGTATATCGCATTCCCCGGGAGCAGAATCCTACCCCGCTTCCGTAAACCTAGAAACCGGAGAAGTTCAGACGTGGTGCGCATTTTGGTTGTGGATTCCGAAGCCGATTCCGGCCGTGGCGGTGGCCGGGAGTGGCAGTCGCGGTTGGTTGGGTTGGGGCACAGTGTCCCCCGCGTGGTCGCTGAACCGGCCGCCCTGGGTTTGGACGTGGCCGGCTGGTCGGCGGAGGCGGTGGTGGCGCTGGTCCCCGGCGGGTCCGGGGGAGCGTCCGTCCTCGAGGCGTTGCGCGCGTGGCGACGGGTGGAAAAGGGGGTGCCGTTGCTGGTGGTGGCGGGCCCGGGGCGGGACTGGTGTTGGCAAGGTGATGGGGCGGGGTTGCACCCGTTTCTGGCGGTGGACGAGGCGATGGCCCCGGATGGTTTGCCGGGTTTGCTCGGTGAATGGTTGCCAAAGCCGCCGGCCGCGGAACCCGCGGTGCGCGAAGCCCTCCATGTGATGGGGGAAGCGATTCTGGTGGCGGACCTGGCCGGCAATGTTTCCTTCCTGAACCGCGCCGCGGAGGAGTTGAGCGGATGGCGGATGGAAGAGCTCCGGGGCCTGCCGGTGGAAGAGTTCTTCCGCCTGGACCCCGCGACGCCGGACCGGGGCGGGTTGGTGCGTCGGGACGGGGTGGAAGTGGCGGTCTCCGGAAGGTCGAGTCCGTTGGAGGGGGAGGACGGCGCACTGCTCGGCACGGTGCGGATTTTCCGCCCGGCCCAACCCGCGGGCACCGGGACGGCGGAGGCCGGGGACGTGGTCACGGCGATGACCGATCCGGTGATGGTGCTGGATGCCGGGGATCGGGTGACGTTCGCGAACGACGCCGCTCTCCGCTTGGGCGGATGGACGCGGGAGGGCCTGCTGGGAGAGGACCTTCACGCCGGGATGCCGGCGGGTTTGCAGGACGCCTTCGGCGCCTTCCTTGCGGAGGTGCGTCGGGAGAAGGTTCCGCTCACCCGTGAGTTCGAGTTCCCGGGCCCCGTGGGGTGGCTGCAATGGCGGGTCCACGCTTTGGGAGAAGGGCTGCTTTTGATTCTGCGGAATGTGACGGGAGAGAAGGCGGCGGAGAGGGAACTTCGGCGCACGGAGCGGCTGGAAGCTCTGGAGCATTTGGCGCGTGGCTTCTCCCACGGCTTCAACAACCTGCTCACGGTGATTCTCGGGAACATCGCTCTGGCGGAATCGTGCAGCCGGGATGTGGTCGGGAAGGCCATGCTGCAAGAGGCCGGCCAAGCCGGGCGCAAGGCTCAGGGACTGGTGCAGCAAATCATGGTTTTTGCCCGTGGCGGACTTCCCATCAAGGGCCTGCTGCCGATCGCGCCCCTGCTCCGGCAGATTCTGAAGGAGCGGCAAACGGAGCACGCCGGCTTCGCCTACCGTTTGGATCTGGAAGCGATGGAAATCGTGGTCCGGGCGGACCCGAAACAACTACGGCGCCTCATCGAAAACCTGCTGCTCAATGCGGAACAGGCTTCCCCCCAAGGCGGTGTCATCGGGCTGTCGGCCCGCCCGGAACACGGTCCCGACGGCTCGGCGTGGCTTCGGCTGGAGGTCTCCGATGCCGGGTCCGGGATGGAACCGGACGTGTTGCGGCAAGCGTTCGAGCCCTTCTTCTCGACCCGTCAACCACTCAACGCCACTGGCTTGGGTCTGACCGTCTGTGAGTCGATCGCCCGCGCCCACGGGGGCACCGTCACGCTCCGGTCCGCTCCGGGGGAGGGGACGTTGGTCACGGTGCGGATTCCCTTGGCCGAACCTCCCGGAGATTCACCGCGGGTCGAGCCGTTCCGGAACGGTCTGACCCCCCGGGGCCGCTCCCTCGGAGGTTCTCCCGGCGCGGGACGCATCCTTGTTCTGGAGGATGAGTCCCTCATCCGTCGCTTGATCCGCACCACCCTGAGCCAAGCCGGGCACCGGGTGGATGAGAGCCGGGAGGGCCAGGCCGCCGTGGACGCATATCGGCAGGCCTTGCTTTCCGGGGATCCCTACGATCTCTTGATCATGGACCTTACCATCGAGGACGGGATGGGTGGCGTGGAGGCGATGAATCGCATCAGGGAATTCGATCCGCAGGCCTGCGCCATTGTTTCCAGCGGCTACAACGATGACCCCGCCATGGCGGACCCGCAGCGGTTCGGTTTCAGCGGCGTCCTTCCCAAGCCCTATCAACCGGCGGAATTGGTCGATGCCGTGGAGGCGATGCTGCGCAACTTGCGCTTGGCAAAAAAATAGTTGCAACGAGGCCGTCCGGAGAGAGTTGGATCTTCCATGAAAAGCTTCCGAATTCTCACTTTGTCAACGGTGGCGGCTTGCGCGGGCGTGGTCCCGTGCTGGGCGGCCGATCAGGAAAAACCTCCAGTGGACGGGGCGAGAAAACCGCCGGTCCGGCGCGATGGCGACCGACCGCCGGGCGGCCCCGGGATGCCGGACGGTCCCCGGCGCGAAATGCCTCCCAAGTTCAGCGATATCGACGCCGATCAGAGCGGGGATGTCTCACAGGAGGAGTGGGTTGCGTTTCACGTGAAACGGGCCGAGCAACGTTCCAGGGAAGCCTTTGGTTTCATGGACGCGAACAAGGACGGCAAGCTCGTGGAGGCGGAACTCCCGAAGCCGCGCATGGATGGTGAGGGCCCGCCGCGCGAGGGCGGTCGTCCCGGACCTCGTCCGGAGGGTGATGCCCGCGGACCGAGGCGGCCTCCGGCGGAAGGGGATCGTCCCGGACCGCGTCCCGGCGGGGATGGTCAGGTGCCGAAGCGTCCTCCGCTGGAAGGCGCCCGGGAAGGTGACCGCGAAGGCGGCCGGTGATTCAGTCCGCCGCTCCAACGAGAGGCCGTGGTTTCAGAAAGGGCTGCCGATGACCTCGCGCAGCCCTCTTTTGGATGCCGGGTAGTGTCTTGCGGCAAATGGCTGCCTTCCCGCACCCAGCGCCTGGCACGGAATTCGCGCCACGGCTCGGGCGGGCTGGTGCGGTGGACGGGGAGCTGGTCGCCGGCCTCGGCGCAGTCGTTGAAGGGGCTCGGGACGACGAGATAGGGGTTCCGCGCGAGGTATCGATACGGCAGAACGACATGCTGGCAGGGATTGCGGATGTTACAGAGGAGGCGGTTGCCCCAGTCATCAAACGTCTGGCCGAAACGAGCGCCGCCGCTTTCGAGGCGCACCGAGCCGGTGACGGGATCGGTGACGAGTGGTTCGCCGGCGATGAGCTGCATCTCGAAGCCGTCGAGCAGGTGGAAGGTCTTCGATGCGTCCCGGGGCTCGACGGGCGGAGTGGGGGGGAAGTCGAGAGCGGAGAGCAACCCCAATGGAAAGCTCAAGAAAAACGAAAGGATGAGGCGCATGAGCTGGCCTTTCCTTTTCGTGGATTCCGTCCGCGCCTCAATCCAAAATGGCCCCTCACGGGGCGGTTGGTTGGCCGGACAACCGTGTGCGGCTCGCGGGAAGCGGACTGGGCTGCCACTCGATGCGCGGGGCGTCGCTCCAATTCGCTTCGAGAGAGAAGAAATCCCGGCGTTCCGGGTGGAAGACATGGACGATCACGTCGCCGTAGTCCAGCACGGTCCATTGGCTGTCCATTTTCCCGTCGACACCGCGGGGGGCGCGGTTGTGGGTGGAGCGGAGTTGCTCCTTGATTTCGTCCCGGATGGCGCGGAGGTGCGGCTTGGAGGTGCCGGAGCAGATCACGAAGAAATCGGTGATCGAAGAGATGCCCCGGAGATCCAGGATGACGATGTCGTTTGCCTGCTTTTGATCCGCCACGCGGGCGATCTCTTCGGCCAATAGGAGTGCGCTGATCAATGGGGGATGAGTGGGAACCTGGGAAGAGGATACGGTGACGGGGGAGCCATGGCAATCCTGAAATCCGGGAGCGGTGCGGGGCGGCGGCGGTTATTCCTGGATGCTTGCCGGGCTGGGGATTTCGCCGTTTTCGTAAGCTTCCCAGAGGGATTCGAGGAAGGGATCGGTGATTTCAATGGCGATGGCGCGGGCGAACAACTCGAAGTCATCCGCGATGAATCCCGCGAGTTCGTGTTCGTCGGTCGCTTGGCTGGCGATTTGGAAACTGTGTTCCCGGATGTCCTCGATCAGGCCCTCGACCTCGTCGTCGGCATCGCGGTCACCCCATTCCTTGTCGATGAGGTTGCTGACGCGGTTCCATTCGCGTTCGAATTCCCCGTCTTCGCGCGAGGTCAGAATTTCGTCACAGTCGATGTCGCTGAAGACTTCCGGGGTCAAAACCCGCTCTTCGGTGATGGCGGCGAGGAGATCCTGCAGTGAGCTTTCCATGGTTCGGTGCGTGTGGTTCCATTGTTTCTCCAATCACTTTCCCGGTTGGTCAAAGAAAAAACCCAACCTTCGCCAAGGCGGCGAGAGTTGGGTTTTCGACGCGGGGAGGATCAGGGGGAAGGACTACGCCTTTGCGGCCCAGGGAAGTTTGGTGGTTCCGGGCATCGCCGGGGTGTAGCTTCCGTCAGGATTGGGCTTGACCGGCGCGGGGCTGTCCCAAGTGAGATTGTCAGGCACGAGTTCGAAGTTGCTGGCCACGGCCTCGTCCCATTTGACCTCGACGCCGGAGTAGGTGGCGAGGCGGCCAAGGCAGGCGGTGAAGGAGCTGTGGGCCCCGAAATAGGCATTGTTGAGCCGGCTGCCATCCTTGATCGCGGCGTGGAGGCGGTCATGTTCCACTTGGTAGGGATCCGAGGGAACGGCATCGCGGTCCTGACGGAATTTCCAAAGCGTCTTGCCCTGGCGGTCGGTGATCTTGCCTTCGGAGAGGTAAAGAATTCCCTTGGTGCCGTGGATTTCCTCGGCGACGCGGGGCCAGGCCCCTTTGATCTGGCGGCACTGGCTGTTCATCACCACGCCGTTGGCGTAGCGGAATTCAACGTAGTGATGATCGAAGATCTCCCCGGTTTTCGGGCTCTCCCAACCGGTCCGGCATCCCATCCCCTGGGCGGACACGGGATGCCCTCCCTTGTCGCTGTCACCACTGACGAACCAATTCACCACATCGATGTTATGGACATGCTGCTCGGCGATGTGATCGCCACAGGTCCAGGCGAAGTGATACCAGTTGTGCATTTGGAACTGGAGCTCACTCCAGCTGGGGTCACGGGAAACGGTCCAGGGACGGCTGCCGTTCCACCAGCACTGGGCGGAAACGATGTCACCGATGAGTCCTTCCTCGTGAACCTTTTTGAAGGCTTCCAGGTAGACATCCTGGTAATGGCGCTGGAGGCCGACGACCACCTTGAGGCCCTTGCTGTCCGCCAACTCGGCGGCCTTGAGCACCCGGTTGTAACCCCGTGCGTCCGTGCAGACCGGTTTCTCCATGAAAACGTGCTTGCCGGCGTTGATGGCCGCCTCGAAGTGCAGGGGGCGGAAGCCGGGGGAGGTCGTCAGGACGACGACATCGGAGGACTCGATCACATGTTGGTAGGCATCGAAGCCCACGAACTGGCGGTTGGCGGGAAGATCGGCTTTGTCGGCCTTGCCGGACTTCTGGAGTTCCCCGAGGATCAGGTCGAGCCCGCCCGCCTTGCGTTGCGGCATCCGCCCGAGCAGACGCTCCTCGAAGACATCGCCCGCGGCCACCAGCTGGGCGGCGTCGTTCGCTTGCAGGGTTTGCAGGACGGCCTTGCTACCCCGTCCCCCGGTTCCCACGATGCCGACCTTGATGCGGTCGCTGCCGGCGACTTGGGCACAGGCTTCGATCGGCAGGGAAACGGCGGCCGCGGCGGCGGCGGTGCCGGCGAGGAAATGGCGGCGGGTGGAAGGGGATTCCGGGGCGGTCACGGGCGTGCTGGGTGGATTCATCGGGATTTGGGTTGGGAAGGGACTTCTACTCCTTGCCCCGGGCGATCCATCAATTGGACAGGATTTCACCGGACAAGGGGTCCCGGCGGGCCGCGCCGTTAGTTACGGGCGATATTCGCGGACGCTGCCGTTGTAGGGGTCGATCTGGATGCAGAAGAAATTGCGGGGAGTGGCCGAGGCTCCCTCGTCGGCCACCATGGTGAGATACCATTGCTCGTTCTTGGGGAGATCGGTGGAGCCGTCCGGACGGAAGCGGAAGGATCGGTAGGCCACCCGGTCCGTTTCGAGGCCGGTGCCGAAATAGGTGACGGCATCGACCGTGCCGGTGCTCAGACCGGGTTTGGCGGGGTCGAGAAGCGAGGACAGGGGGCGGGAAAACATCACGGGGTCGTTGAGACGGTAAATCTCGACGAGCGGGGCCAATTCGCCTTGGTCGTTGTATTGGAAATATTGGCAGGCGCGGAATTCGTCCACGATTTGGGCGCTGCTCACGTCGTGGAAATTGTAGAAGCGCACCTCCACGTCGCTGCCGGTGGCCAAGGCTTGTTGCTGCGCCTGGGCCAGCCAGTTGCGCATCACTTCCCCCTGTGAGGAAAGTTCGCTGGCGCGCAAGAGGCTGAACAGGTTGGGCGCCGCCATGGCCAGGAGGAAGCCGACGACGGTGATCACCACAAGCATTTCGGCCAGGGACCAACCGCGGTGGGGGCGGGGGACGCGGAGGGAGCGGGAAAGATTCATCTCGTCCGGAAAAGGGGTTGGGAAATCGGGATCAGGGCGATTTGCTCGAGGGTGGCACGGACCATTTGGCGCCGTTGATGCGGATGGTGGAGGTAAACACCTTATAACTGATATCGACTCCGCCGGGCCGGGTCGATTCCCGGTTGAAGGCATCGATCAACAATTTCAGGTCCCGCTGGTAGGCGTCGGAGGATTGCATCCAGTTGGGCGGAATGAAATTGTCCATGAAGCGTTGCCCGTAGCGTTCCTCCAGCCGCATCGAGGTGATTTCATCGATGGCGACCATGGTAATGAGGATGAGGGGAGGGAGGGTGTGGACGGGCCATCGGGAGGCGTCGGCGGGGTTGGCGGAGTCGTAAACAAAGCGGGGGGCGACGCGTGCGGTGGCATCGCGATCCGCCGCGGTAAGGGCGGCCATGTCGGCCACGCCGGTGGTGCGTCCGGTGTCCGCCACGGCTTCGCGGGGGGAGACGAGGAAGGCGACGATGTTTTCGGCCAGCGGGCGGAGGGATCCGGCGTTGCCTCCGGCGCCGAGGGGCACGGTGATCCACTTGGCGCGGTCGGTGAGTTGACCGCCGTTGGCATCGGCCTCGTTGGCCGCGGCATAGACCTGGTTGCGTTCGGTGGGAGGAAGGAACTCCATCAGCCGGTAACGGACTTTGGGTTCATACATCGACGACAGGAAGGTGGGGCGGAAGGAGTCATCGGACACCAGGGCGACGAAATAGCCCCGGCCATTGAGGAGATTGGTGAGAGGGCCATAGACTTGGTTGGCGGTGGAGCCGAGCGGTGCCTGGAAGAATAGCGCGTGGCCCGGACCCGGGGTCACGACGCCTGCGACCTTGAGATCGCGCGCCTGCATGGTGCGGAATTGGAGTTCGGATTGGATCTGGAACTCCTTGGGGACGAAGTCTTTGGGGTCGGGGTAGTCCGAGGCGCGCTTGCCCTTGGCATCCACCTGCTCGAAGTAGGCGTTGAGCGTGGCTTGACTGACGTTCTTGCTGATGATGTCATACGCTAGGCGCGCCTCCCGGAACTGGGAGATTTGGGTGCGGGAGAACTCCCAGGTCTTCTGGGTCTGATCCAGCAGACCGACGAACATCAGCATGATGGACGTGAGGACTGTCATCGAGAGGAGAAGCTCGACCAGCGAGAAGCCGTGGTCGGGAGCCTTGGGGCGGGCGGGCTGCATCGGCGTTGGGGGGCTGGGTTCCTGTTAATTTCCGGTGGCCGTGACTTCGTCGACCAGCCGGGACATCGTGGAGCGGTAGGTCCGGATCGAGGGCCAGTTCTGCTGTTGATCGAATTTGTCGATCGTATCGACCGAGGGCGCGGACGTGATCTCCATGATGATCAGTTGCATCGGCTCGCTTTTCGAGGGGTCGGAGGTATCGAAGAGTTGAGCCCCGCTGTTGCCAAGGCGCGCGGGCAATTGGAGCGGGATTTTCTGGCCCCCGTTGTCTGCGCCCGGGAGAACGAGGCGGACGGTGTAGATGGCTTTGTCTTTCTCGGACTCCGCCACCCGGATGCCCTGGTCATCATAAAACCGGACGTTGCTTCCCGCGGCGCGATAGTCATACAAGCCGCGTTTTTGCCAGTCGGTCTGGGCGATTTCCGCCACGATGAGCTGGTGGATCCGCGCCTCGATGGCCGTGTCCGTGGCTCGTTTCATGGTCATCACGCCCTGGGGAATCATGGCCAGAAGTCCGACCAAGGCGATGGCGCTGATGCCCACCGCGAGGGTCACTTCAATCAAGGTGAAGCCGCGCGGGAGGCGGGCGGTCGGCAGTGGGGTCAGCGCGGTCACGTTCAGCGAAAGCGGTTGAGGTCTCTCTTGGCTACGGCTCGAGACTGATGCCATTACAAAGACAATACAAGAAAAAAAGTGAGGGCGGCGTCCGGATTTTCAGCGCCGCCCCGGGTCAGTAGCGGCTGATGAGAAGATCCCGCTGCCACAGCAATTCCTTGGGCATGTGGTCCCAGAGTTTGAGGAACAGTTCCTCGTGCCCGAGCGTTTGGGCGAGCAGGGTTTCGGGGTCGATCCGCATCAATTCCTCCCAGCGTTCCCGGGAAAAATCGAGCCCCTCCCAGTCGAGGTCGTCGTGACGGGGCATCCACCCCAGCTGGGTCTCGCGGGCTTGTGCCCTTCCGTTGACCCGGTCGACGATCCATTTGAGGACCCTCATGTTGTCGCCGAAGCCTGGCCAGAGAAAGGATCCGTGCTCTCCGCGGCGGAACCAGTTCACATGAAAAACACGCGGTGGATCGACGACCATCTTGCCCATTTTGAGCCAATGCCGGAAGTAATCGCCCATGTGATACCCGCAGAAGGGGAGCATGGCGAAGGGGTCGCGGCGGAGTTCCCCGACTTTTCCTTCGGCGGCGGCGGTTTGTTCCGAGGCGACCGTGGCGCCAAGGTAGACGCCGTGTTGCCAGTTGAAGCTTTGGAAGACGAGGGGGATGGTCGACATCCGACGTCCGCCGAAAATGATGGCGCCGATCTCGACGCCTGCCGGATCTTCCCAGGAGGGGTCGAGATTGGGGCAGTTCACGGCGGGAGCGGTGAAGCGGCTGTTGGGGTGGCTGGAGGGGACCGGCTTGCCATCGGCGTCGCATTGACCGGGGGACCAAGGGTTGCCGCGCCAATCGATGAGGCGGGCCGGAGGTTCCTTGGTCATGCCTTCCCACCAGACATCCCCGTCCTCGGTTAGGGCCACGTTGGTGAAGATGGTGTCCTTGGCGCAACAGGCCATGGCCATGGGATTGGTCTCCCGGCTCGTCCCCGGGGCGACCCCGAAAAATCCGGCCTCGGGGTTGATGGCGCGGAGCCGGCCGGTGGGATCGGGTTTGATCCAGGCGATGTCGTCGCCCACGCAGGTCACGCTCCATCCCCGCTCCGCCAAGCTCCGGGGAGGCATCATCATGGCGAAATTCGTTTTGCCGCAGGCGCTGGGAAAAGCGGCCGTGATGTAGGTCTTCTTTCCCGACGGATCGGTGACGCCCAGAATCAACATGTGTTCCGCCATCCATCCCTCGTCGCGGCCCATCGCTCCGGCAATCCGCAGGGCGAAGCATTTTTTCCCAAGCAACGCATTCCCGCCGTAGCCGGACCCGATGCTCAGGATCATGCGTTCTTCCGGGAAGTGGGCGATGCAAGTTTGCTCCGGGCAGCAGGGCCAGGGGACGTCGTCCGTTTCGTTCAGGATGGGGCGGAGCACCGAATGCACGCAGCGCACCCAGTCGCGGCTTTCGCCGATGATCTCCCAGACGGCCGGGGTAACCCGGGTCATGACGCGCATGTTCACGACGGCGTAGGGGGAATCCGTGAGTTGGATGCCGACCCGGGAAATCGGCGACCCGGCCGGGCCCATGCTGAAGGGGATGACGTAGAGGGTCCGGCCGCGCATGCAGCCTTTGGCCGCCTCGTTGATCCGGCGCTTCATGATGTCCGGGTGCATCCAGTTGTTCGTCGGTCCAGCGTCGTCCCGGGAGATGGAGCAGATGAAGGTGCGGCTCTCCACGCGCGCCACGTCCCGCGGGTCCGAGCGGAAGAGATGGCTGTTGGGCCGTTTCTCCGGATTGAGCCGGAGGCAATGACCCTTGGCCACCATCATCTCGAAGAGCGCCGCGTTCTCTTCGGCGGAGCCGTCCACCCAGTGGATCCGGTCCGGTTCGACCAACCGGGCGATCCGGTCCACCCAGCGTAAGACGTGTTTGTTCGAGGTAGGCGGTTCCGAACGCAGGGGATAAGGACAATGCGGGGCAACGGTGATCGGATCGGCGGCACGACTCATCGTTCTTCAGGTAGCACGAGCCGGACCAACCTCCAAACGGAAGCAGTTCCGGAGTGCGTTTCCCCGGCCCGCCGCCGGGACCGCAAAATCCGCTTCCAACCCGGAGCCCGTTCTGCCATGGTCGTTGGACGGACAGGTCTTTCAGCGTTCCAAGGCACCCAACCCTATGCCCACGATCGTCATCGAATTCGCCAACGGGAAAAAGAAGGGGTTCCCCGTCGTCGGGGAGCTTTTGGGAATCGGCCGGAAACCGGACAATCCCATCCATGTTCCGGACCCTTACGTCTCCGGCCGCCACGCCGAGTTGCGGCGGATGGCAGACGGCGGATACGAACTGGTGGATCTCGGCTCGCACAACGGCACCGAGGTCAACGGAAGCCGGGTGTCCGGCCCGGTCGCACTCCGGGATGGCGATCATCTTTCCTTCGGCGGGATCACGGGCACCTTCCGGTTGGCCGACCCGGGCGGTCCGGCCCCGGTGACGGAGTCCACTTCCGTGCCGCCGAAGACCGGGACGATCCCCCCCGCCACGACGCACGCGCCCACCCGGAGGATCCCGTCCCTGGCGCTGACCCCGGCTCCGCTCCAGCCGCCCCCGCCCGAACTCGTCGCCGCCAATCAACAACTCCGGGCGGCGCGCGATGAATTGGCCGCGGCCCGGAAAAGCCTTGAGGGCGTGCAAACCGAATTGGAGAACGCGAGGAAGGAACTGGCCGAGGCCACCGCCGGGTTGGAGGATTTGCGGAGGGCGAAGGCCGCCGAGGTGGCCATCATGGAGGAACGGTGCCGGGTCGCCCGGGAGCAGGCCGAAGAAGCCAGGGCCGGGGCCGCGAGGCACCATGCCGCCGCCGGGGAAGCGGAGGTCCGGATGCGCGAGGTCCGGGAACTGACCGAAAAGTTGCGCCGGGAAGAGAAGGCGCTCACTGAACGCCTCCAAATCCTCCACCGGCAGCAGTTTTTGCTGGAGCAACGCTCCCGGGAGACGTCACCCTCCCAGGCGTGATCAAGTTCCTCAACCTCCGTCTTTGGGTCATTCCCCATCTGGTCATTCCCCTCGCGGCCGGAGGCGCGGCCCCGCCGCAGGGCGTTTTGCCGGGGGTCCGCTTCACCTTGCTGGCGGAATCACCCGCCGTGGTCACTCCCACCGGGGTGGATGTGGCTCCGGACGGGCGGATTTGGGTGGTGGCTTGCCATACCCACATGCCGCCCCCGGATTACCCCGGGCCCAAGTTCGATGAAGTGCTCGTCTTCTCGCCGGATGGCCGTCAACGGACCGTCTTTTCGGACCGGACCTTCCACACCATGGACTTGGAATTGGGAGCGGATGGCTGGGTGTATCTGGCCGAACGCGGCCGCATTCTGCGCCTCAAAGACCGGGACGGCGACGGCCGGGCGGACCAGACCGTGGATTTGGCGGTGCTCACCACCTCCGGCGATTATCCCCATAACGCCCTCTCCGGCCTCGCCTGGCATCCGGACGGTTCACTTTGGTTTGGGTTGGGGGAGAATTTTGCCAAGCCATGGACCTTGACCGGCACGGATGGAAACGCGTTCCACGGGACCGGTGAGGGTGGGATCTTCCGCATGGCCGCGGATGGCACCGGGCTCCATCGGGTGGCCCGCGGGATGTGGAATCCCTTTGGACTCTGCATCCGGAAGGATGGGGAGGTTTTTGCCACCGACAACGATCCCGGGGAAAGCCCTCCGTGCCGCCTCCTTCACATCGTGGAAGGTGGCGACTACGGCTACAACCGCCGCTATGGGACGGACGCGTTTCATCCCTTCTCCGGTTGGAACGGGGAGCGGCGCGGCACCCTGCCCATGGTGCACCCCACCGGAGAAGCGCCCTGTGGCGCCGTGGAGCTCGGGCGCGGACTCATCGTCCCCTCATGGAGCGATCACCGGATTGATTTTCTGCCCTTGACCCGGTCCGGCGCGAGTTTTACCGCCCGGCGGTTCGCCCTGATTCAAGGGGATCCCTTCTTCCGGCCCACCGGCATCGCCGCGATCCCCGGCCGGAATGCCTGGGTGGTGGCCGATTGGGTCGACGGCCGTTACCCGGTGCACGGGGCCGGCCGCCTTTGGAAACTTGAGATTGATCCCGCGACGGCCGCTTCCTGGCTCGATCCGCGCGATCCGGAACCTCCCACCGGGGCGGCGGAATTGGCCGCGGACTTGCGTGCCGGTCAGGGCTCGGCCGGGGAGGGGGAGGACGATCTTTTCCGCTTGGCGGCGGACCGCGATCCGTTCGTGGCCCGGGCCGCCCTGCAGGCGCTCTCCCGGCAGGCGGGCGGATGGACCCGGGAGACCGTGCGGACTTGGCCGGCCGGGAATCGTTTGCGGGCCATCCTGACCCTCCGGCTGCTTCCCGAATCCAACGATGCGGAAGCATGGATGCGTTTCTTTCTGGCGGATCCCGATCCGGCGGTGAGCTTCGAGGCGCTGCGCTGGATCGGCGATGTGACCGCGGTCGCCCTCCTCCCGGAGGTGGAATCGCTGCTGGGGCGGTCCGGCCTTGATTTCGCACGGTTCGAGGGGGCGCTGGCGGCGCGCAATGTGCTTCTCGGCAAGCCGGAAGCGGGCGTTCGCGACCCGGAACTCCTCCTCGCCAAGGTGCTCGATCCGGCCAGCCCGCCCCGGATTCGCGCCATGGCGTTGCGCCTCTTGCCGGGCGCGCCACTGAAGTCGGCGGGGGATGGACGCCCCCCGGTCAGGACGTTTCCCGCCGGATTGACGCTCGAGCGGCTCGATCAGCTCCTGGCCCGGGAAGACCCCGATCTCTCCCTGGAGACCGTGCGCACCCTGGGTGACCAACCGGTCGCGGCCGGATCGCGTCTCGCCGCCATCGCCTCCGATCCGAAGCGTGCCTCCCGCCTCCGGGCCGAGGCGGTGGCGGCCCTGCAACCCGTCTCCGCGGACCATCGGTCGCTGCTTTTCGCCCTGGTCCGGGATGAGGAACCGGCGGTTCGCGAGGAAGCTTTGCGCGCCCTGCGGGGTTTGGCGCCCCCTCCGGAGGAGATCCCGGTCTTGCGGCAGGTGGCGCTGTCCCATCCCGGATCTGCCGACACGGTGCGCGCCCTGTTGGAGCCGGGTTTTCTGGCCGCGGGCAGACCCGGCGCCGCGGACGTGGATGGTTGGCTCGAGCGGATCGCGGCGGTTCCGGGCAGCCCGGATCCGGATGCGGGAAGGCGCATCTTCCATGCCTCCCGATTCGCCCTCTGCGCCCAGTGTCACCGGCATCAGGGCCGGGGTCAGGTCGTCGGGCCCGACCTCAGCCAAGGGCGCGACCGGCGGCTTCTCTTGCAATCGATCCTCGACCCGAATGCCGCCGTGGCTCCGGAATATTTGCCGCGCCGACTCGAACTCAAGGACGGTTCCAGCTTTGTGGGCATCCGGCTCCGTTCCAGCACCCAGGAGGTGATGCGGGATGTGTTCGGGCAGAACCGGGCGTTTCCCCTTGAGCAAATCGTCAAGGTGGAGGAATTGGCCCAGTCGTTCATGCCTCCCGGCCTGGCCTATGGATTGACCGACCGGGAACTGCGGGATCTGGTCGCGTTTCTGGAGCGCTGACCTCCGGTCGGATCAATCGTGCTTGGGCGCCGGCGTGGTCGGTCCGCTTTCCGGGAGGGCGGGAGCTTCCACATAGACCGCGTCAACCCGGCCGGTGAGCGAGCGGAGGAAGGTCGCGATATCCGCCACGTCCTCGGTCGGGAGCTGACGTCCCAGCTGGTATTCCGCCATCAAGGCCACCGCAATCTCCAAGCTGTTGACGGAGCCGTCATGGAAGTAGGGACTGGTCTCGGCGATGTTGCGGAGGCTCGGGACCTTGAAGAAACCCTTCTCGGCGGGATTCCCGGAGATTTTTGAGCGGCCTTCGTCGTTAAGAAAGGGCCAGGGCTTCACCAGCCCGACCTTTTGGTAAAGGAGTCCACCGACCATCGGGCCGTTGTGGCAGGTGGTGCAACCCGTGGAAAGGAACTTGGCCAATCCACGCTTCTCGTCGGCGTTCAGGGCGTCTTCCTTGCCACCGAGGTAATCATCAAAGCGGGAAGGGGTGCTGAGCTTCCGCTCGAAGGCCCCGATCGCCTTGGCCACGTTATCGTAGGTGACCGGGTCTTTCTCCCCGGGGAAAGCGGCTGCGAAGTGAGGCGGGTATCCGGGGATCGACTTCAACACCTTGATCACGTAGGCCTCGTCGGGCATCGCCATCTCTCCACCGGCGAGGATCGGACCCTTGGCTTGCGCCTCGACGTCAGCAGCCCGGCCGTCCCAGAACTGGGCGAGATGCCCGGCGGCGTTGAACACCGTGGGGGAATTCCGCCCGGTCTTGTGCCCCGCATGACCGTCGCTGAATGCCTTGCCATCCACGCCAAACGAGGACAGGCCGTGGCAGGAATTGCAGGAAATCTCCTGACTCAGGGAAAGGCGCGGCTCGAAGTAGAGCATCCGTCCCAGCGCGATTTTTTCCGGGGTCGCGGGATTGGCCGGGTTGGGCCACTCGGCGGGGAGTTTGCCGAACAAGGCCAGCTGGGCCCGATCGATCTCGGCAGCACCGACGCCGGAGAGGATGGTGAGGGAAAGGAGGAGAAGGATTGGCTTCATGGAAACGTGGGTGGGTTCTCGCGACCTTGTTTACGAATCCACGAGGGCTATGGATTTATCAAGCTGCAATCTTGCCGTTCCCGGTTCAGGATCGGGGGATTCTGGAGGCTAAGGTTTGACTTTCATCCGCTCATTGTCATCTTGCCGCCCGTTACTCAGATCACCTCTTACCCGAACACATCACACCCATGGCACTCTACGCTATCAACGGATTTGGACGCATCGGACGCAACGTGTTGCGCGCCATGACGGATGAACAGCTTCGCAAGGTGGTCGCGATCAACGATCTTACGGACAACCACACCCTGGCTCACCTGCTCAAATATGATTCAACCGCCGGTCGCTTCAACGGAACCGTCTCCTACGACGAGAATTCCATCACGGTGAACGGCCACCGCATCCTCGCCACGGCGGAGCGCGATCCCGCGAAGCTCGGTTGGGCCGAGAAGGGCGTGTCCGTGGTCTTGGAATCCACTGGATTCTTCACTGATCGCGCCGGCGCTTCCAAGCATTTGGAGGCAGGGGCCCGCAAAGTCCTCATTTCCGCCCCGGCCACCGATCCCGACCTGACCTTTTGCATCGGGATCAACAGTGACACTTACAACCCTGCGGTGCACCATGTCATTTCGAACGCCTCGTGCACCACGAACTGTCTGGCCCCGATGGCCAAGGTCCTCAACCAGAAGTTCGGAGTGCTCTCCGGCTTCATGACCACGATCCACTCTTACACCAACGACCAGAACCTGCTCGACCTCCCGCACAAGGACCTGCGTCGCGCCCGTGCTGCCGCTGAGAACATTGTTCCGTCCACCACCGGCGCAGCCAAGGCCATCGGTCTGGTCATCCCCGAACTGAAAGGGAAACTCAACGGCGGTGCCTTCCGCGTCCCCACCCCGACCGGCTCAGTGACCGATCTCACCGTCCGTCTGGCCCGTCCGGTCACCAGGGACGAGATCAACGCCGCTTATCGGGAAGCCGCCTCCTCCGGTCCCATGGTCGGTATCCTTCGTTACACCGAGGAACCGATCGTCCTCAAGGACATCGTCGGGGACCCGGCCAGCTGCATCCTTGACGGACTCTCCACCATGGTCCTCGAGGGCGCGGCGGACATGGTCAAGGTCGTGGGCTGGTATGACAACGAGTGGGGGTATTCCAACCGCGCGGTCGACGCCATGGAATTGATCGGCGCTTCCTGCTGAAGGACCGCCCTTTCCGGCCACCACCCCTCCTGACCCATGCCCAAGCAAACCATTTCCGGACTCGACGTCCACGGAAAGCGCGTCCTCGTGCGCGTCGATTTCAACGTGCCCCAGGACAAGTCCGGTGCCATCACGGATGACACCCGGATCCGCGCCGCGTTGCCCACCCTCAACGCCCTCGCGGCCGGAGGCGCCAAGGTCATCCTCATGTCCCACCTTGGACGTCCCGACGGCCAGGCGAAACCCGAATTCTCCCTGGCCCCCGTGGCCCGGCGGCTCGGTGAACTGGTGGCCGTCCCCGTGAAATTCGCCGGAGACTGTGTCGGTCCGGTAGCCCAAAGCGCCGTCGCCTCTCTGGCTCCGGGGGAAATCCTGTTACTGGAGAATGTTCGCTACCATGCGGGCGAGGAGAAGAACGATCCGGAGTTTGCCCGTCAACTGGCCGCCTTGGGGGATGTCTATGTCAACGACGCCTTCGGCACCGCCCACCGGGCGCACGCTTCCACCGCCGGCGTCACCGCGTATCTGCCGGTAAACGTGGCCGGGTTTCTGATCGAGCGGGAACTGGAGTATCTCGGTGGCAAGCTGGAAAACCCGGCCCGGCCCTTCGTGGTCATCATGGGAGGCAAAAAGGTTTCCGACAAGATCGAGATCATCACCAGCCTCCTGCCCAAGGCCGATACCTTCCTCATCGGCGGGGCCATGGCCTACACCTTCCTCAAGGCCCAGGGCTATCAGGTGGGCAAGAGTCTGGTGGAGGCCGATAAACTCGATCTGGCCCTCGAAATTCTCAAGAAGGCCGCGGAGCACAACGTGCGGTTCCTCCTTCCCGTGGATTCAAGGCATACGGCCGAATTCAAGGAAGGTGCCGAAACTCAGGTCTGCGCCCCGTTCCTCGATGGCGGTTCCATTCCCTCCGATCGCGAGGGGATCGATATCGGGGATCGCGCCATTGAGATCTTCAAGGCTGAGATTGCCGGGGCCGGAACCATTCTTTGGAACGGGCCCATGGGGGTCTTTGAGATCGATGCCTTTGCCAAGGGAACCCGGGCCGTGGCGGAAGCCGTGGCTGCCTCGAACGCCGTCAGCATCATCGGCGGCGGGGATTCCGTCACGGCCATCAACAAGTTCGGTCTCGGCGACCGCGTCACCTTCATGTCCACCGGAGGAGGTGCTTCTCTCGAACTCCTCGAAGGCAAGGTCCTCCCCGGCATCGCCGCCCTGCAGGAACAATCCTGAAACCAAGCCCATCCCTTGGAGATCGGGCCTCCGGACCGGCGGCAATCACCGCGCACGGTTAAGCGGGATGACTGTTGAACCCTCCGTGTCGCCGGGGGCCGAGCGGCATTTGAGGGCCCACCCGGAGCCCGACGCAGCTATCAAGCAGGTTGATTGTTCCTGCGCGGTCTGAGGCGTCCCCGGGGGGACGAAAAGATAATCAAGCAGGTTGAAAGGGCTGGGTTTGATAGGGGAGGACGAATCGTGTGGCTCGGAGGAACGGTGGGGCCATCGGCGGGAGCGGCTTTTGGGGGATTCCATCGTTGCCAGGGTGGGCCTTGGCGTGGGAACATTCTAGAGGTCGACGTATGAAAATGATTGCCCGTCTTTTTGCTGTCGTGATGCCGATGGCCGCTGCTGTCGCGGACGTGGAATGGAAGGCCGCCGCCGCGAAGGTGGTCATCACGCCGGCGGAGCCGATGATACTCTCGGGCTTTGCCGGGCGTGAGGTGCCGGCGGAGGGGACCGCGATGGATCTGTTTGCAAAGTCGCTCGTGATCGAGGATGCGGCGGGTGGGCGCTTGGTCATCGTCACCTTGGATCTCGTCGAGGTTCCCGCCCAGCTGCGCTCGGTGATCGCGGCGGGGTTGAAAACCAGATACGGGTTGGCGGGCGAGGCGTTGTTGATGAACTGCTCGCACACCCATTGCGGCCCGGAATTGCGTTACACGGAACTCGAGTTCCTCGGGTTGGACCCGGGGCGGCGTGAGAGGTGCCTTCGATACAACGCTTGGCTCGAGCAGCGGATTGCCGGGACGATCGACGAGGCGATGGGGAGGCTGGAACCGGTCGCGATCGCCCATGGGCGCGCCCGTTGTGGGTTTGCGATGAACCGGCGTCTCAAGAACGATCAACCGGGTGGTGAACCCTATTTGAATCGTCCCAATCCCGACGGGGTGGTTGATCACGAGGTTCCGGTGCTCACGGTGAAGGACTCGGAGGGGAGGTTGGAGGCGGTGGTTTTTGGGTATGCCTGCCACAATACCACTTTGAACTTCAAGCTCTGGCATGGTGACTACGCGGGCCACGCCCAGCAGTTGATCGAAGAGTCTCACCCGGGAACCCTGGCCCTCTTCATGATGGGATGCGGGGGGGACCAGAACGCTTACCCGCGTTCCCTTCCCGTGTTCAGCTTCCGGCATGGCCAGAGCCTCGCGACGGCGGTCGAGGCCGTGCTGGATGCCGGGCCCAAACCGCTCCATGGAACGCTGCGGATCGGATGGGACACGGCCCGACTGACCTACGAGTCCATCCCGACCGCAGCCGAGATCGAGGGGCGCCTTGCCACCGGCGCGGGCTACGAACCCGCCTATGCGACCTATCTCCGGCGATGGGATGAAAAACGGCTCTATGCCATCCGGAACGGGGGGCTGCGCGATCACTACGATTACCCGGTCCAAGTGGTGCGCTTCGGGGAGGACCTGACATTGGTGGCCTTGAGCGGGGAGACCTGTGTGGATTATTCCTTGCGGCTGAAGCGGGAGTATCGTGGCCCGGGCGCGCTCTGGGTGGCGGGTTACAGCAACGATGTCCTCGCCTACATTCCGAGCCAGCGGGTGCTGCACGAGGGCGGTTACGAGGCGCGCCGGGCCATGATGTATTGGTCCAACCCGCTGCACCCCTCCGCGTTCGCCGACACGATCGAGGAATCGATCATGGGCACGGTCGGCCGCCTTCTGGGGCCTTGAATCCCCTGCGGGCTAGAGCTTGAGCTTGGCGATGAGGTAATCCGCCGCGGAGGCGGGTGCCTTGTCCGGTGAGCCCGGATAGACGAGGTCGCAGGGGACGCCGTTGGCGCGGCAATGCTCCTGCAGTTTGAGGCCGAAGTTGGCGGTGTGGGTCGGATCCTTTTGTTCCTGACCGAGGGCCGGGGGGGAAGTGTAGAAGAGATAGACCGGTGGATCATCCGAGCTGACGAGCGCGTAGGGCGAATACTCGGCGATCCATGGGAGGATGGTTTGGCGCTTGGCGAGGAATTCGTCGAACTGTGAGAGCTTGGTGGCGGGATCTCCGGTGAAGCCGAAGGCGTGGCCGCCGTATTTGCTGTTCGGGGTCCACTCCTTCATTTGTTGGGGATCGAGGGTGGTTTGGGCCCCATTCACCGCGGCGCAGAAGAGGCGGGTGGACTCACGGGCCACCGGGTCCTGGCTCGCGGGGTCCGCAAGATCGGGATGGAAGGCGAGCCACAGGGAGGTGCAGGCGCCCGCGGAGCCGCCACACGCACCGATCCGGTCCTTGAGGATGTTCCATTCGGAGGCCTTGCCGCGGACGAATTGCAGGGCGCGGGCGGCGTCGTGCAGGGGACCTTTGACAGGGGGCACGACGCCGTCGGCGGTGGCTTCATCCGTGAAGCGGTATTCGACGGAGACGATGGAGATCCCGGCCTCGAGGAACTGATTCAGCATGGAGGTGAGACCGCTCAGCCGGTTGCCGCCGCGCCAGCCGCCGCCGTGGACATAAAAAAGCAGAGGGGTGGGTTTGTCGGAGCGGGCCTTCCAAAAGTGGAGCACCTGTTTGGGGTGTGGACCGTAGGAGACGTCGAATGAGGTGGGTTTGGGAACGGGGGGCGAGGCGGCGTTGAGGCGTTGCGCCTCGTCCGCGGGGATCTCGCGCACGAAGATGTTGCGCCAGCGGATCTCGCCGCCATGGGTTTGCAGCATGATGGGGCCCTTGGCCGGCAGGGGCAGCTCGCGGTCCCAGTAATTTTCCATGTCCTGACCGTCGACAACGAGTTTCCCGTTGAGCCAGACCCAGGTGCGGGCTCCGATCTGGCGGATACGGAAGTCGTTCCACGCGCCGAAGGGTTTGTCCGCCCGGACAAGGGGATCGCGACCGAGCCAGTTGGGTGAGTTGTTGAAGAGACCGCCGGAGCCGAGTCTCGGTTTCCGGGTGGGGTTTTTGGGATCGTCCTTTTGATTGGTATCCCAGATCTGCACCTGGGGGGTGCCGCGGAGGTAGATGCCGCTGTCCGCTCCGGCAACGGTTTTGTATTGAAGATGGAGTTCGATGTCGCCGTAGTCCTCGTCGGTGGTGGCATAAGGACCGGTGCCGGAGTTGACGAGTTCGCCCTGCTCCACGCGCCAATGGTTGGGGAAATCAGCCCGTTGCTTGTCGAGGTTGGCGGTGCGGGCCTCGCCGTTGAGTTTGGCGACCTCGTGAGGGTTGAGCCCGTGCCAGCCGTTGAGAGAGGCCCCGTCGAAGAGAGCGCGGAAGCCTTTGGGAGGAGCGGGGGGAGGGGAGTCCGCGGAGAGGGTCGGGAGGCCAAGAACGAGGGGGATGAGGAGCAGGGCGCGGAGGCGGGTCGGGGTTTGCATGGAGGAAAGCGAAACAGCGGAAACACGGGAGAACTTTCGTTCGTCTTTCGTTTGTGGCAGAATGGAGCGCATGGATCGGGGACGATGGAGAGTCGAGGTGCCGTTGCTCGCCGCGTGGCGAACGGGCGGGGAGGAGGGCGGGAAGGGCACGACACGGCTTTTTTACGGAGCGCTTGGAGCCATCAGTCTCTGGATGATGGCGATGCCGGTCGTTCCGGGCGTGACGGAAGCGGTGATGCGGCGGTTTCACCTGACGAGTCGTCATTACCTTGCCTGGCTGCCGCAGCAGGTGGTGCCGGCGATGTATTCGTTCGCGAACCGGTATCGACTGACTCCATCCGAACGACCGGGGGCGGCCGGGGATCCCATGGCCGGAGCGTTCTGGGTCAATCACTACCCGCCCCGGCTCTTCACCTTCAGCCGGAGGACGGGTTTGCGGGCGGAGAGTTATGAGCTTTGTTGCCAATCGGATTATCGCGGGCGGCGCTTGTTTACGAAAATGCGGGTGGAACGTCAGGGGGATGGTGGCTTCCGCATGGAGTTGGAAGAGGAGCGGTATTCCGCGGGGCCCCGATGAAGCCGTTGACGGGAAAGCGTCTCATCGCGTGGCGGATCGCGCTGGCCGGATGGCTGGTCGGTTGGTTCATCAACACCTCGGAAAACGTCGGGCTCTTCGTTTCGGCATGGGAACGGCCGATCCTCGAGCACCCACTCTTTCCGGGAGTGATGTGCGACGGGCGGGTGGCGCTCCTCCTCTTTGCCCTACCCCTGGCAGGGTTCGCCGGTTTTTCAGGGGGAACGGTGTTCCGGTTGCGGGTGGTTTCGGGAATCCTGGCCTTGGTTTCGCTGGGGTTGTTGGGGCATCTTTGCACTTACAACGACGCCACCTACACGACGACGTTCTGGAGTGCCCTCTGGATGGGCTGGTGGGCGGGCCGGATCGAGGGAAGCGGAGCGGGGGCGGAGCGACACGCCATCGCGCTCGGGCAAGGGTTGGTGGGGCTTTGTTTTCTGGGAGGGTTTGTGGGCAAGTTGACTCCGGAATACTGGAGCGGAGAGGTGTTTCACGGGATCTACGTGCTCCAGAAGCCCTATTTCCCCTTTTCCTGGATGCGGGACAACTGGCCGGAAGCCGCTTCCAAGACCGCCTCGGCATGGATGGGGCGCGGGATGATCGTGACCGAGGGCGTGCTGTCGACGCTCGTATTCTGGCCCACCCGCGCGGCCTTGGGGGCGACTCTAGGCGTGTTCGTGGTCATGACGTTATTGGCGCAGGTGCAGATCCTTTCGGTGCTGGCCCCGTTGGCGGGGGTGATGGTGGCCTGCGGTTTTTTGGGGGAAACCTTGGAGCCTGAGGATATCCTCCGCGACGCCGCAGAGGGCTGATTTTCCTAACCGACGGAGAGGATGTGGACGTCCGGCGAGGTCAATGAGTCTCCGGTCCTTCGCCCTGCAAGACGGTGGTAAAGAGGAGCTTGGGTGGTGATGACAATGACTTCCAGACCCTCGCACCGGCAGGTGACGCCGCCGCCTCCGGGAGCGACGAGGCAGCAGACGTGGTCCCCGTCGAAGTCCAACTCCACCAAGGCGCCGGGGGCGACAGCGTCGCCCGGGCGGATATCCGGCCAGGGAAAGGCGTCGAAAGAGGCGAGCGCGGCGGCCAGTTCTTCGGCTTTTCCGGCTTGGCCGATGGCGAGATAGGCGGCTTCGAGGCTGCGGGTATCGTATTTCGATTCCGCTTTGCTGCCGGGATCGGTGGCGTAACCGCGGGCTTCGAGAGCGGCTTCGGTGATGCGGTCGTATTGCGCTTGGAGGTGGGCGCGGACGGTGGCGACCACGGCGGATTTTGCAGGAAGGGACATCGGGGCCCAACAAGCCAAAGCTGGGGTGGAGAGTCAACCCGCGCGGCGCTTCGCGGGATTTCCCGTCCTTGCGGCGAGGGCGGGGAGCGGCTAAAGCTTTCCGCGATGGAAGACGTGGTGATGCCGGCCGAACCCTCAAGCCGTTCCCGGGGGCGGGAGGAAGGGGCGGAGGGAGGGCGGGTTCGCTTGCCGTCGGGCTGCACGGTGTATCGGCACGTCTTTCGCCCGGCGGGGAAGCCGGTGGCGGGGATGCTCCTGGTGCATGGATTGGGCGAGCACCTGCAGCGGTATGCGGAGCTGGGGATTTTTCTGGCGGAGCGGGGAATTTTGGGGATTGGCGTGGATTTTCCGGGGCATGGTCGCTCGCCGGGGCAGCGCGGGCATTTGCCGGGATGGGACCGGCTCGTCGAGTTGCTGGATGACCTGAGCTTGCAGTTGCGTGAGGAGCTGGCGGACGGGATGGAGATGGGGCTGTTCGCGCATTCGTTCGGAGCGTATCTGGGGGTGGATTATCTGGCGCGCCGACCTGGATTGTTTCGCATGGCATGGCTCAGTTCCCCGTTGGTGGATCCCTCTTGGCGGCAGCCGGGCTGGCTGCTCCGCGTGGCGGGGCTTGCCGGGCTGATCTGTCCGCGTTTGCCGATTTACACCGGGGTGCGGTCCTCGGAGTGCCGCGAGATGAGCTTGATCGGGCAGGAGGCGGAGCGGGATCCGCTCTTGCACCCTTTCGTTTCGGCCGGGTTCGGCTCCGAGATGTTGCAGCAGATCGACCGGGTGCGGATGGCGGCCACCGTGTTGCCCGCAGGGCTGGATCTTTTCATGACCCATGGGAGCGCCGATGCGGTTTGCCCGGCATCCTTCAGCCGGGAGTTGTTTGAGACGATGCCCTGCCAGAGGAAGGCGTATCACCTGATTCCCGGAGCGCTGCACGAACCCTTGCTGGGGGAACGGCGGGGGCTGGTGTGGGAGATCGCGGGCGAGTGGATGGACGGGCTGGGTTACCCGGTCGGACCCGCTTCGTCTTGAGGGGGGTGGGCTTTCCACCAATCGGGATCTCGTTCCCAAGCGGGTGCAGCGGAGAGCTGCGGGGCCGGGGAGTCGAGTTCCTCGAGCAAGGCCTCGGTTTCCGCGGGGAGGCGGTGGCGGCGCCGGCGATACCAGGCGAACCAGGCGACAAAGGCGATGAGCGTGAGGACGGAGCCGTGGAGGGCCAGCATGAAAAGAACCAACGCGTTTTCTCCGGCGGCGAGGGCATGAGCACCCTGGCCGAAAGAGTCTCCGCGCAAGGTGGCAAGGATCATGAGGCTGCGTCGGTTGGGAGGTTGAGACGCATGGGGATCATGTGCGAGCGTTCAAAGCCGAAACGGTGGAAGAACCGTTGAGACTCCGCACTGATGGCATCCGTCAACAGGGTGATACGAAGGAAACCCTTCTTCCGGGCGAACTCGAGCACGTGTTCGAGCAAAATAGAACCGTATCCGTGGCCGCGGTGATCGGGGTGGATGATGACGTCTTCCATGAGGATGACGAAACCGCCCTCGGCGGTGCTGATCGTGAAGAGCAGGTTGACCATCCCGATGATCTTGTGGTCGGTGCGGACCATGAAGATCCGGCCGCGGCTCGGTTGCTCCAGGATGAGCCGGAGTCCCTGCTCCTGTTTGGCCCGGTCGGGTTTGAAGTCGGCCTCGATGCGGAACAATTCCATCACCAGCTCGACGAGGTCGTTGAGTTGGTCCAGAGTGGCAGGCTCGACACGGGCGAGATCGGTCATTGAGATGGGCATGAACGGGAGGATCGGGGGAGGGAAAGTTCGGGAAGCCGCCACGGTAGCAAAGTCCGGGCCAGACGGAAAGAAATTCAGTTTTTGTTTTCGGACGTCGCCCCGGCGGATTGGGCTTGACCTGCAAGACAAAACAGAGTGAACTGGCGATTCAGGTGGAACCGGGGTTTCGTTCCCGGCTCTGCCCCCGCCGCCTTCCGGAGCGGTCCCCAAAACAGGATTGCACCCAACCCTTCGATTCCTTTAATCTCCTAGAGTTCCACCATGAAGTTTGAATGTCCCTCCTGCCAGATGCAGCTGCAAGCTGAACCGGAGTTTGCCGGGAAGTATGTCCGGTGTCCCGGGTGCAACACGAAGTTGCAGATTCCCGAGTCGGTGAGCAGCGCCACAAGTGCGCAAGGGATCCCGAAACCGAAACTGCCGCAACCGACGATGGGGTTGACCGCGCCTGACGCCGGGCTTGAGGAGGAGACCACGCAGGAGGAGACGGCGCCGACCTACGATCGTGAGCAGTATGACCGGGGTGGATGGGAAGAAAAAGACCCGACCAACCCGAACGGCTTTATTTGTTTCGGGATCGGCCTGGCGGTGACCATCCTGGTGTTCGCAGTATTGTTCTTCTGCCGGGCTCCGGAGGGGCTTGAACACAAGGATTACAGCGAGTTGCAGTATATCACCTCTCTCTTCTGGGGAGAACACGCCGGGGTGGCGTTCTTCAACTTCCTGTTCTTTGCTTGGGCGATGGCCATTCTCGTGGTCAAAGCCCAGATGCTGAAGCGGCAGCGTCAGGCGTTGTTGCTCAATATTCTTCCCTGGGAGATTGGGGCGGAAATCAACGCGGACAACATCGGGTCCTTCATCGATCACCTCTACAGACTCCCGCACAAGCTGCGCGACAGCATGATGGTCAATCGGATCCGCAAGGCGCTGGAGCTGTTCGAAGTGAAGCAGAACAACGACAGTGTTTCCCACATGTTGGAGAGCCAGTCGGACATCGACAGCATGCGGATTGGCGGCAGTTACACCCTCGTCAAAGCGTTCTTTTGGGCCATCCCGATCCTCGGGTTCATCGGAACGGTCATCGGTCTTTCGCACGCCATTGGTGGCATGCAGTTTTCCAACATGGAGGACATCGATGCCATCATGAGCTCGTTGGGGGCGGTGACCGGCGGTTTGGGGACGGCCTTCGATGCCACCCTTTTCGGCTTGGCCCTGGCTTTGTTGCTCAATTTCGTGCTGAACACGATCTCGAAGGACGAGGACGATTGCCTGAACCAGATCGACGCCTTTTGCAACGATGTGCTGTTGCCGAGGTTGAACGACGGGGGCGGGCTCGCGGGCGGGGATCCGGCCGGGATGATGAACATGCTGGTCAACGCTCTGACCCAGGTTCAACGGGAATTCCTCGGTGAGTTGACGGCGGTCACGGGGCAGATCAAGCAACAATCCCTGCAAATGGAGGCCCGCGCCGCGGCTCATGAAAAAAGGGTTGCGGAAGAGTTTGTGGAAACGATGAACCGCTTGCGATCGGAGTTGGTTTCCTCGGTGAACGAGAGCGCCCGGACGGCGAGCGAATACACCAAGAATATCTCCCAAGGGCTGGCGGAACACGCCGGCAAGCTGGAGCAGAAGGCGTCTTCGGAATTCGGGACCTTGATGGTGAAGATGCGTGAGGACCTCACCGCGCCGTTGTCGGAGAGCGCGAAGACGACCAGTGATTACGTGAAGGCTCTGACGGCTGCCGTCGAGGGGCTCAACCGTGTTTTGGTGAATCTTGGAGAGCGCCAGGTGGTGATCCAGCAGGTCAAGAAAAAGGGCTGGTTCGGTCGTTGAACGGCCGGCTGGACACGTCGGCTCCCGGTGAGAAATCTTCATTGTTGATCAACCCATGGCAAAGCGCAGACATTCAGCCAAGGAAGAGATCTTGGTCGTTCCGTTTCTGGACATTCTCTGTTCCTTGATCGGGGTGCTGGTCCTCTTTATGTCCGTGCTGGCTGTGGCCCAGACCAAGAAGGCCAAGGGCCGGACCCCGGAGGAACTCGAGCGTTCCCAGGAGTATGTCAAATCCACCAAGAAGATCGAGGAGCACAAGAAGAAGGAGGAAGAGGCTTCGAAGGTGGCCGTCGAGTTGCAGAAAGCACAGCAGGATCTTCAGGAGAAGACCGACCGCTACCTCAAACTGCGCCGGTTGATCGACGACGCGAAGAACTCCAAGGAGCAGTTCCAATTGGCGATCCTCAAGCTGCAGAAGCAGTTGGATGACCTCATTGTTGAGATCGAGGGCCTGAAGAAGCAGCAGGAGGAGCAGAACAAGGAGAAAGCCCAGCTGATGGCGGAGATCGAGAGCCGGAAAATTCCGGCGGACAAAAAGATCCCTCCGGTGGTGGTCCAGCCCTCGGGAGCAGGGATGGGAGACAACGTGAAGGTTTACTTCGTGGAGTGCAATGGCGGTGCCTTGCAGGTTTTGGGGGCATGGGGGGAGGACTATCGCCTCGGCGCTTCTCCGGAAGTGGTGGTGGCGGATGTGGCTTACAACCATTTCCTGCGCGAGGTGGCCAAGGATCCCAACTCCCTGATCCTCTTCCTGATCCGGGATGACGGTCAGGGGGCCTTCAACAATGGGGCCGGCCGGGCCAGTTCGGATTACAAGATCCGCGTGGGCAAGCTGCCTATCCCGGGACGGGGCAAACTGGATCTGGCGCTCTTTGAAAAGTATCGGGGGAACATCCCGAAACCGCCCGTGGCCGGAGCCGTGCCGCCGAAGCCTGCCGCTTGAACTGAAACCCGCAACGCCAACACAGAGCCATGGCCCACAGAAAACATGCGGAGGAGCAGGAATTGCCCTTCGTTGCCTTGATGGACACGATGACCAACGTGGTTGGGGTTCTCCTCATCGCCTTGGTCATGCTTGGACTTAGCATTGCCACCGCCGTCCGCAAGATCCTCTCCGAGTTGCCGGAGGTGACGGAGAAGCAACTGGAGGAGGTCCAGCAGCAAGTGGCGGCCCTCACGCCAATCCAGATCGACCCCGCTCAAGCGAAGTTGGATGAGCTGGACGCGAAGAAAAAGATCGTGGAGGTCAGCAAACAGCTGGAGACGGTCGATCTGACTTCGGTGAAGCAGAAGATCCCGCTGGTGAGCGCGGCGGAGGTGCAGAAGCAGATCGATTCCCAGTCCAAAGTTCGCGACGCCCAGCGTGACTTGCTGAACAAGCTGCTGGAGGAGGTGGAGCGGCTCAAGGCCTTGCTGGATCAAACTCCGATTTACAAGCCGGAGCCACCGACTTACGTGCGCCTGCCCAATCCCCGGGATTATCCCGCGGAGGCGGTGGAGACCCGGGTCATTGTCTCTGGGGGGAAGATTTACTTCTACAAGGAAGAGGATTACATCCCGCCGCTGGTCGCCGGACTGGATCGCTCCCGCTCGAGTTTCCGGTATCAGGAGGTGAAAATCGATCCATTCCGCCCCATGTTGGAAAAGGCGTTGGGCAATCCGGGGGAGGCCCAAAAATCGTGGCCGGTGATCTCGCCCTTGGCAGAGAAGTTCCAGATGGATCAGGTGGTTCTGGCTTACAAAGCGCTGGCGGCGGACCAACTGGAGTTGAACACGAAGTTCCTCGTGGATCTCGGAAACCTCTCGATCGTGTTCCGCAAGCCGATGTCCGCGGTTGCGGAGGCCGTGGCGGCGGCTGCGAAGGGGGATGTTGCCAAATGGGTGGCTCTCGATCCCTCTCCTGATCCGGCCAAACGTTCGATTAAAGTGGAGACGAAAGGGAAGGATTTGGTTTTCCGCTATGGAAATCAGTCGGCGGAAGTCAAGAACACGCCGCGTGGGATCGTCGATTACGTGAAGACCTTGGCGGACAATCCTCCCTTCAAGGGGGCGAGCGACAACCGCACGGTGTATGACGCTTTCCGGATTACCGAACAACTTTCCCGCGCCACCGGCAGCCAACTGTTTGCCAAGACGTTTGCCATGGAACCGATGGTGCGGCCCGGACAAACCTCCGTTCAAGTGGTTTTGCGTCCGCGTCCGGAAGGCGGGGAGAGCATGGAGCAGATCCGGGACTCCCGGTCCATTTTCTTCAATACCATGCGGTCCATCAAGGCCAACCCGAAGGGTGTGGCGGTCTTCCAAGTGGCAAAGGACGCCTTCGCCACCTATCTCGAGGCCCGCAAGGTGGCCGATGAAGTGGGCGTTCCGGCGACTTGGGAGTTCTACAACGCCCCACCCACGGGCATCGAGATCGCCGTCAACATCCCGAACTTCGAGGTGCAACGATTCCAGTTGCCGCCGCCGCCCGGTCCGCCTCCGAATCCGAACGCAGTGCGCATCGCTCCTCCGAAGAAAATGATCGATTGATGGGCCCAGCCGCCCGAACCGACCGCACCCTCCGCCCCTCCCTGAACGCGCCCGACTTGACGGTCGGCACAGTGGTGAACCCGCGATACCATGGTTCAAGCCGTGGCAGAGCGCCGGCCTTCTGGGGGTGGGGGTGACGGTTATCCTGCTTGAAAGTGCGGCGGCGGATCGGGGCCGGCACTTCGGAGCCCCCGGCCTCCCGTGGGGGCGACAGTTATCCTGCTTGAAAGTGCGGCGGCGGATCGGGGCCGGCGCTTCGGAGCCCTTGGCCTCCCGTGGGGGCGACAGTCATCCTGCTTGAAAGTGCGGCGGCGGATCGGGGCCGGCGCTTCGGAGCCTTGGCCGCCGGAGGGAGGGCGAACGATTATACTGGTTGTTCGGCCCGTTTGCCAGGGATGGCGGATCGGAGGTAAGGTGGTGGGATGCAAGGGAGGTTGAGGCTTTGAAGGGAGCGTGGTGGGCTTTTGTTTTGTCCGGGGGGGCCTCGGCGATTGGTTGGCAACTGCTTTGGCAGCATCATGCCGGGTTGGCCTTGGGCGTTTCCGCGCAGGCCACGGCGCTGGTGGTCACCACGATGATGGCGGGCATGACCGCCGGGGCTTTGCTGGCGGGGCGATGGTTGGCGGGAGGGCGGACGCCGGATCCCCGCCTTTTGTATGCCGGGTTGGAAGGGGTGGCGGCGGTGACGGGGCACAGTCTGGGGTGGTTACGCGAGCCGATCTCGCGGCTCGATGCCGCCGCGTTCCAGTGGCATCCTGCGCTGCCGTCGGTGGTCCTTGTGATCTCGCTGGTGCTGGTCATCGGCCCCGCCGCCATGGCGATGGGGGCGACGGTGCCCGTGCTCGGACTGTTGGCGATGCGTCTGGACCGACCTGTTTCCCGGCTTTACGCCCTGAACACCGCGGGGGCGGCCCTCGGGGCGGTTTGGGTTCCGTTCGGCTTGCTCCCCACGCTTGGGGTGGGTGGCTGCCAGATCGCGGTCGCGGGCCTGCAACTTGCCGGGGCGTTGGCCTGCCTGATTTTCGGGCCTGGTGGGGGAGAGGAAGCGCGGCCGGATGGCGGGCGGCGTGAATGGGTGGCTGCATCGGGAGCCCGGCGGATGGCCCTGCTGACAGGTTTGGTGACGTTTCTCCTTGAGGTGACCTGGTTCCGAACAATCCGTTCCGCCTGGCTGAGCACGGTGGACTCGTTTGCCATTGTGCTCTTTGCTTTTCTGATTGCCTTGGCGGTGGGGGCCGGGCTTGTTCCCCGTTTGCGGCGCCGGGGTCTCAAGGTGGCCAATGTGCTGGGCTGGTCCGGGCTGCTGATCCTTCCGGCAAGCTGGGCTCTGGCCCATTTCGACGCGGTGAGGATTCCCACGGCGCAATTGGACTGGAAGCCGTTGATCTGGTTAGGGCTGGCGCTGGTCGCGATGGGGCCGCCGGTGTTGTTGTTGGGGGTGGCGCTCCCTTGGTTGTTGGATGAGGCGGGCGCGACGGAGGGATGGGGCCGGCTTTACGCTTGGAACACCCTGGGATGCGCGCTGGGGGCGTTCGGAGCCGCCTGGGTGCTTTTACCGGTTCTGGGGCCGGGTTGGCTGGCATGGGGCACGGGTCTGGGGCTGGCAGTTTTGTTTCTCCGGGGCCACCCATGGCCATGGCGGGCCGGGATCGTGTTGCCGGTGGCTCTCCTGACAGTGCCCGGGGAGCGCCTGATCAGTGCCAGCGCCTTGCTCCATCAGCCGCACCGGGTGGTGGCCCGCGAGCATGGCCCGGACGTGACGACCGCCGTGATCGAGACCCGTCAAGCCCGGGTCTTGATGATCGACGGTTATGCGGCCAGCGGCGAGTTCGGGGTCCTCACGGCCTATATGGATGCGATGGGCCGACTGCCGATGCTGTTGCACGACGAACCGCGCGATGCCCTCGTCATCTGCGTCGGCACCGGGCAGACGGCGGCCGCATTGCGGGATGAGAGCGCCGGAGCGGTGACCGCGGTGGATGTCAATCCGGCGGTTTTCCGGTTTCTGGACCATTTTCCATCCAACCGGGCGGTGGCGCGGGATCCCCGGGTCCGCTTCGTGACCATGGATGGTCGTGCCTGGTTGCGGCGGGCGCCGGGGAATTATGACGTGATCACGTTGGAGCCGATGCCGCCGCTTTTTGCCGGGAGCAACGCGCTCTACTCGGTGGAGTTCTACCAGTTGATCGCGGACCGACTGCGTCCGGGAGGATTGGCCGCTCAATGGTTCCCGATGCATTTGCTCAGCCCGGAACATGCCCGGGCGGTGGCCGCGACGTTCTTGGAGGTGTTTCCGGAGTCGGTGCTCTGGATTGATCCGTCCAACTCGGATCCCGAGGGGACGCCGCAACAGGGGATCCTGTTGGGGGGCAAGGAGAGGCGCGGCTGGGAACAGTGGCCCGGATTTGAGCGGGCCGCGAGGAGTCCGCGCCCGCTTGGGCGGGAGGAGTGCCGGGGGGCGATCGCACTGGATACCGCCGGATTGCGGGCCTATGCCGCCGGGGCGAGGCTGGTGACGGACGACAACCTGCTGTTAACCCACGGGAGCGGTCGACATTTGCGACGGACGGGGGGCAATCTGCCGGCCGGGGAAACGATGAAAGCGATCCGCGCGATCCAGCTCAGAGACTCGCATTGGTGAGCATCTGGGTCAGATCGAGCTGGACCCGGCGGTCCTCGACGAAGCGATAGCCGGTGGCTCCGGACGGGTCCTGAACGATTTTGTAGACCCTGGGCTGGATGAAGACCGGTTGTTGGGCGCCTTCCCACTCGACGGATTTGGTGCCGTAGTAACTGAGATGGTATTTTTTCCCACCGATCGAGAGCTCGAATTCGTCGGGCTTGGTCGTGGGCGTGCCGACCGCGACGGCGGCGTCGTCCGCGAGGGTGGCACCGGCGATGAAGATGAAGCGGATTTTGTCGTTGTTGGCGTAGGACTCCCCGAGCGTTTCGCGATGGCTCGCGAAGTCCGGTTCGTTGAGGACGAAATCGGAGTCATAGAATCGTTTGGACTGGAAGTCCTCGACGACGACGGTGGTTTGGCGGGCGATCTCGGCCTTGGCGGAAGCGGAGATTTGTTCCAAGGGCAGGGCGCCGTGGACGGAGACGCCGGAGGAGGCGACCGAGGCCAGCTTGGCCCCGCCGGCATGATCGACGAGGTCGTTGTCCTCGGTTTTGGGGTTGGGGACAAGAGTGAGCTGGCGGTCGGGGGCGGCCTCCATGTCCCAGAGGAGGAGGGTTCCCTGACCGAGCAACTTGGAATTGAGATAGCCGTGTTGGAATTTGGCGTTTTCCACCCCGACCTTGACCTCCTGAACCTTGCACCCGGAGAGGAGGAACCACGCTCCGACGAGCGGGGCGAAGAAAATTAAGGAATGTTTCATGTGCGCGCTTGTTAACGATCAACAGGACAAAACAGCATTCCGGGCCTTGTCAAATGAGCGTTGACACCTGCCAGATAGGCGGATGCGCGGGTGGTTGTCAAGCAACTGGTCGTGAACGGCGCCCAAGGTTCCCCGGAAACCGTACGAAAAGGTTGGGGGGAGAGCTACACCCGACAAGAATCGAACTTGTACCTTCGGTTCCGGAGACCGACGTCATATCCATTTGACTACGGGTGCGCAGTCGGTCCCGGAGGAAAGAACCCCGGGACGGATGGAAACACTACTTTACACGCGGCCCGAGGCAAGGGAATTTCCGGGCCTGATGAATCCGGGAGGCAAACGAGTCGTGATCAAGGTGGGAACCGGCGTATTGACGCGGCAGGTGACGGCGGAGTTGGATCATGCGGTGTTGAGCCGTTTGATCCAGGCGGTTTCGGACGTGGTGCGTGAAGGGCACCAAGTGCTGATGGTGACCAGCGGTGCGGTGGGGGCGGGGCTGCACGCCTTTGACCTGCTGCGGCGGCCCGGAGACACGGGAATGCTCCAGGCGTGTGCGGCGGTGGGCCAAGCCCGTTTGATGCAGATCTACGATAGCGGGTTCCGCCAATACCAGCTCAAGGTGGCGCAGTTGCTCCTGACCAACGAGGACTTCGAGGTGGACAAGCGCCGGGAGAACGTGCGCAACACGATCGATCACCTCTTTACCCGCAACGACATCGTCCCGATCATCAACGAGAACGATTCCGTGGCGATCTATGAGTTGAAAACGGGGGATAACGACCGGCTTTCCGCCCAAGTCGCCCGGTTGGTGGGGGCCGATCTGCTGATTGTGTTGACCAGTGTTCCCGGCCTTTATTCCGACGACCGCAAGGACGACCGCGACATCATCCGGGAGGTGACCGACATTGCCTCGGTGACGGGATTTGTGAGCGGGGAGATCGGCCACGGCTCCGTCGGCGGGATGGGTTCGAAGCTTCGTTGGGTGGCTCACGCCGTCGAAGGCGGCATCGAGGCGGTGATCGCGGATGGCAAACACCCGGAGCAACTCCCGCAAGTCATCGCCGGTCAGGGATTCTGCACCCGCTTCCTCGTGGCCGGGCGGCGCGATGATTCCGATTTTCCCCCACAGACCCATGTCTGACCTCAAAGACGCCATCCTGCTCCTTGGCCGGCAGGCGAAAAAAGCCGCGCTCGACCTCGTCAAACTTTCCGCCGGGGACAAGAACCGTATTCTGATGGGGATGGCCGATCAGATCGAGGCCGAGGGCGCGGAGATTCTGGAGGCGAACGCCCGGGATGTGGCGGCCGCCGCGTCCAAGGGATTGAGCGCGGCGCTGGTGGATCGTTTGCTGCTCAATCCGAAACGACTCGCCGCCATGGCCGGGGGCGTGCGCAAGGTGGCCGGATTGCCGGATCCCGTGGGGGAAATCCTCGCGGATTGGACCCGGCCGAACGGGTTGCGGATCGTGAAGAAGCGGGTGCCGATCGGGACGATCGGGATCATCTTCGAGTCGCGCCCCAATGTGACCAGCGATGCGGCGGTGCTTTGTTTCAAGAGTGGCAACGCGACCATTTTGCGGGGAGGATCGGAAGCCTTTCATTCCAACCGGGCGATTGCGGCCGCGATGGCCCGGGGCGGCAGCGCGGCCGGGATGCCGGAGCACGCCATCCAGCTGGTGCCGTTCACGGATCGGGAGAGCGTCCGGCACCTGGCGGAGATGGACGCGTATTTGGATCTCATCATCCCGCGCGGCGGCAAGGGCTTGATTGAAACGGTGGTTTCCTTGGCACGGATGCCGGTGATCAAGCATTACGACGGGATCTGCCACACGTTTGTCGATGCCGGGGCGAATCTTGAAATGGCCGTGGAAATTTGCATCGACGCCAAATGCGCCAAGCCGTCCGCCTGCAACGCGATGGAAACGTTGCTGGTGCACGAGGCGGTGGCGGAGGCGTTTCTGCCGTGGGTCGCATCGGCGTTGACGGCGCGGGGAGTGGAGTTGCGGGGGGACGGAAGGACGCGGGAGATCCTTCCGGGCATCGGGGAAGCCACGGAGGAAGACTGGGACACGGAGTATCTCGACCTGATTCTTGCGGTCAAGGTGGTGGGCGGGCTGGATGCGGCGATGGACCACATCAATGCCCATGGATCCCGGCACAGCGATTGCATCGTGACGGAGGACGAAGCGGCGGGGGAGCGTTTTCTGACCGGGATCGATTCCGCCACCGTCTACGTGAATGCCTCGACGCGATTCACCGACGGGGAGGAATTCGGATTCGGCGCGGAGATCGGGATCAGCACGGACAAGCTGCATGCCCGGGGGCCGATGGGTTTGGTGGAGTTGACGAGTTACAAGTATCTGCTGCGGGGAAGCGGGCAGACGCGCGGGTGACGAGCCGGACTTGCTCCGGGGTCAATTCACGCCAAGCGCCCTCGGGGAGATCAGCCGGCAGGTCGAGCTCTCCAATGCGGATCCGGTGGAGCGAGGTCACGCGGTTTCCGATGCGTTTGAACATGCGCTTGATCTGGTGGTAGCGCCCTTCCTCCAGGGTGACGCGGGCGTTTCGGTCCCCGGTGATCTCCAGTTTGGCCGGCAGGGTGAAGGCTTGTTCCGTGGGAAACCAGAAGCCCGCGGCAAAAGCTTCCGCAGCCCCTTGCGCGATTGGCTCCGCGGTTTCCACGAGGTAGACCTTCGGCACCTTGTTGGCCGCGGAGAGAACGGCTTTGGACCATCGTCCGTCATTGGTCAGCAGGATCAAGCCGGTCGACGCCCGGTCGAGACGACCGACGAGATGAAGCTCTTCCCTCGCGGGGGCATCGATCAGGTCGAGCACGGTGCGATGGACCGGGTCCGAGGTGGCGCTGAGCCAGCCCGCCGGTTTGTGGCACATCAGGTATCGGGCCTGCTCGGTTCCTTGGACCACAACCTCGTCCAGCAAGACCGCGCGGAATCGATCCACCTCGCGCTCCCGATCCCGGACGATCACTCCGTCGACCCGGACCCGTCCCGCGGCCAGCGCCCGGCGCGCGGCGACCCGGCCCATGCGCCGGTGTCGCGCGAGGAGACGGTCGAGTTTCATGGTGCCGTGCTCCGGACCCGGGGGAGGTGAGGCTCAGGCCTTGGCCAGCCGGCGGCGTGCCGCGTCCAGCAGTTCCCCGACCTTGGCGGGTTCCGAGCCGGCGCCGCGCGCGAGTTCAGGCTTGCCGCCGCCCCGTCCGCCCACGATGGGGGCGAGTTCCTTCATGAGGTCCCCGGCATTCGCTTCCTTGGTGCGTCCGGGATCGACGGAGATGCCGATGTGCACCTTCTTTTCCTGAGGTTCCACGGCGGTGAGGATGGCGACGCCCGGGAATTGGCGTTTTTTGAGGCTGCTGAGGGCTTCGAGGACGAGTTCGCCGTCGCCCTCGCCAAAATCGTGGATGATTGCGGGAAGGGCCGGGGTTTCTGTTTGGGCCCGGGCCACGAGTTCGCCGAGCACGGAATCCGCTTGGGCGGCCCGGTCCCTGGCTTCGCGCTTCTGGATCTTTTTGCGGAGGTCGAGGACGTGTTCGCGGAGGGCATCGCGGGTGGAGCGGAGTCCGCCGAGCGCCCCGGTGATGCGGGGCATGTCCTTGGCTTGGAGGAACCCTGTCCGGGGGATTTCGAGGATGACGGGAGCGGGCGCTTTTTCGCCCAGATCGATGGCGAGGTCGGCGGCCTGACGGTTCAAGTCGGCGATTTCCGTTTGGAGGGCGGAGAATGTTTCGGCGAGGTAAGCCTTGGCGGCGCGGCCGCAGAGGGCTTCGATGCGGCGGATGCCGGCGGCGACGGCGCCCTCGGACTTGATGACGCAGAGGCCGATGATCTGGGTGTTGCGGACGTGGGTGCCGCCACAGAGCTCCATTGAATAACCGTTGAGTTGTGCTTTCCCGCCGCCGATCTGGACCACGCGGACGATGTCTCCGTATTTGTCGCCGAAGAACTGCATGATATCGGCGCGGCCTTGGATCTGCTTGTGCGGAACCTCGGCCCAGAAGACCGGCTCGGCGGCGGCGATGCGTTCGTTCACCGCTTGTTCGACGGCGGCGAGTTGCCCGGAGGTCAGGGCCTTGCTGTTGAAGTCGAACCGGAGTCGTTCCGGGGCCACGAGGGAACCCTGTTGGACGGCGTCGCGGTCGACCTTTTCGTGGAGGGCCCAGTGGAGGAGGTGGGTAGCGGTGTGGTGGGCCTCGATCTCGCGCCGCCGCATCTGATCGACCCGGAGGCGGACCCGGGCGCCGGTGACGAGGGATTTGGGGCGGCGTCCGAGATGGAGGCAGACCGCTTCCCCGGCCAGGGAGGCGGCGAGCACGGGGATGCGCTGGCGGTTGAAAATGAGGACGCCGGTATCGCCCGTCTGGCCGCCTTTCTCGATGTAGAACGGGCTTTGGTCGACGATCGCGATGATTTCGCCGCCGTCCTCGATCAGTTCCACCAGGTTGGCGAAGACTTCATCCTTGTCATAGCCGACGAAGGTGGACACGACGCTGGACTCGATCTTGACGGCGGAAACGACCTGTGAGGTTTGCCCTTCGGAGCCGGTGTGCCGGTGTTTTTCGATGAGGGCTTCGACCTGGGCTTGATCGGTGGCGAGGCCCCGCTCGGTAAGCATGAGTCCGGTGAGATCAAGCGGAAAGCCGTAGGTTTCCCAGAGCTTGACCACCATGTCCGGGGGGAAAGCGGTTTGGGCGGCCCGGGCCTTGGTGGCGGCGTCGTCAAAGAATTTCAGGCCGCGGTCGAGGGTGCGGTTGAAGAGGTTTTCCTCGGCGGCGAGGGTTTCCCCGATGGCGCTCTGCTGGGTGCGCAATTCGGGGAAGGCCTGGCCGAAGTGCTCCACGAGGACGGGGACGAGTTTGGGCAGGAACGGTTCCCCCTCGCCCAGTCCGAGCTGGCGGCCAAAGCGGACGGCGCGGCGGAGGATGCCACGGAGGACGTAGTTGCGGCCTTTGTTTCCGGGGAGAATGCCGTCGGCAATGGAGAAGGAGAGGGTGCGGATGTGGTCGCCGATGACCCGGAAAGCGACATCGGTCTGTTCCTGATCATCGAGGCCGGTGCGCGAGGCGGGAACAGTAGCGGTGTATTTGCGGCCGGTGAGGTCCGTCAATTTGGCAAAGATGGGGGCGAAGACGTCGGTATCGTAATTGGAGGCGAGTTTGCGGAAATCCTTGAAGCCCTTGGTGCACTGCATGATGGAGCAGGCGCGTTCGAAGCCCATGCCGGTGTCGACGTGCTGGGACGGGAGGGGCCGGTAGGTGCCGTCCTCGTCGCGATTGAACTGGATGAAGACGAGGTTCCAGATTTCGATGCAACGGGGATCGCCGGCGTTGACCAGCTTGCCCTTGGTATCGCCTTTCGGGGTGAGATCGACGTGGAGTTCGGAACAGGGGCCGCAGGGGCCGGTGTCGCCCATGGCCCAGAAATTGTCCTTCACGTTGCCATTGACGATGTGGACCTTGGGATCGAGACCGGCCTTGGTGAAGAGGCGGGCCCAGTGGTCGTAGGCCTCCTGATCGAATTCGGAGGGGTCGCCGGGGCCGGGTTGGTAGACGGTGGTGTAGAGGCGTTTGGGAGGAAAGCCCCAGGTGTCGACCACCAGTTCCCAGGCCCATTGGATGGCCTCGGCTTTGAAGTAATCCCCGAACGACCAGTTCCCGAGCATCTCGAAGAGGGTGTGGTGGTAGGTGTCGTAACCGACATCCTCGAGGTCGTTGTGTTTGCCGCCGGCGCGGATGCATTTCTGGGTATCGGCGGCGCGTGGTGGCTGGAAGGGGGCTTTTTCGGTGCCGAGGAAATAGGGAACGAACTGGTTCATCCCGGCGTTGGTGAACAGCAGGTTCGGGCTGGTCGGCATCAGGGAGGCGGAGGGGACGATGGTGTGGCCCCTGGCTTGGAAGAAATCGAGGAAGGATTGACGCAGTTCGTTGGCAGTCATGAAAGGGGGAATGGGTAAAAGAAGGGGGATTGCGTTCGGGGAGCGGTATTTCGGCCTTCCCGGGGCAAGAATCAACCGTCAACCGTCAAAGAAGAGCGCAAGTGGGCTCTTGCTCAAACATCTGGTAGCGGCGATAGTATCGTGACACAGCTGAACAAACCCATGATTGGAAGGGTCCTAAACTCCGTGCGAATGTTTTTTTTCTCCCGGTCGATCCGCCTTTTGGTGGCGGCCTGCCTTGGTCTGGCCATTTGGGCGGGTCCTGACGCCGTGCAGGCGCAGCAGAGCGGGTTTCAGACCGACGGTTCTCCGATTTATCAGGCCGTGCCCGTGATTCCCGGACCCGGCGGGGTGGTTCCCGCGCCTAGCGGGGTAGCTCCGCAGCCGGCCAATCCGGCCTATCCCCAGATGGTGTATCCGCCGGTCTACACCCCGGAAACGCTGCCAACCCGACCGCCCCGGGCGGTCCCGGTGCCGGAGAAGAAAGGGAAGTTCGGTCTTTTCGGCAAGCGGAAGGACAAGGATCGGGGGGAAAGCCAAAGCACGGTGCGTCGTCCGATGGACTCGGAACCCGCCAGAGTCTACCCGGACCCTGCAACGGCCTATCCGCAGGGTCAGATAGCACCGCAGGGGCAGATGCAGCCCCGGCCCGGCTACGATCCGAATCAGGTTCCGGGCGTGGCGGGAGTTCCTTCCGATCCCTACGGACGCCCCGTGACGCCGGGATCCGTGGCCGCGCCCGACCCGGGGATGCAGCCGAGGCCTCCCTTGGACAGCCGGTATCCCGTCTACACCACCCAGCCGGCGGTGCCTCCGGTTTACCCCGGTCCCGGCTTGGCCACCACCACGTTGCCGCCGCTCCCGGACTCTCCACCTGCGCAGGAACCAGTGATGGTCCCCGGTGCGGTCGCCCAGGCGGAGCCTTACCCCACGTCCGGAGAGGCCCCGATTTTCCGTCGTGAACCCGGTCCGGAGCCGATGGCGCCTGCGGTCCCGCCCGCCCCCGGATCGGAACCCGTTCTGATTCCCGCACCAGCTCCCGGCTCGGCAGCCATGGTGTCGAACGCGCCAATTTTCCGGGGAGGACAGGCGACGATGCCGCCGGTCGAGGCTCCGGCTCCGGCCCAGAGTGGTCCCGCTGCGGATCCGGCGAAGACCGCGCCGCCCGGGGTTCCTTCCTCGACCGGTTTGGCGGGGACCCTTCCTCCTCCGAAACGGGAGACCCCGCCTTCGACCCCGGCCAAGCCCGACGAGTTTGCCGGTCTCCCCTTTGCCAGTCCGGTTCCGGGCAAGATCGGTTTCGTGACCCTGTCGACCTACAGCGGGGAGATCGACGTGCGCGGCATTGCCCCGGGCACGCCGGTCGAGATTCCGGACCCGAGGGACGGGAACAAGACGATCCAGTTCCGGGTTCCGTAAAGGGCACCGGGCCGGACATTCAGCCTCCGATCATGGAGCGCAGGGCGAGGATGGTGAACAGCCATCCCAGCAGGAAGACGCCGAGTGCGGTGGCGGCGGTGATCCAGAGACCCAGGGCCGGGCTGGGCGAACCGGGGTTTTCCGCGGGGCCGGGGCTGGTCTGCGTTCCAGGGGGCGGGACGGGTTCGGCGGTGGCAACGGGAAGTGAGGGTTGTGTCCGGACCGGCGGGAGACCGTAGCGGACCTCCAGATCGGGATCGCGGTAGACGGGCTGGAGTTCGATGCCGCGGCGGTAGTAGGCTTGGGCGGAGGCCATGTCCCCGAGTCGGAAGGCGGTGTCCGCCATGGCCAGATGGACGATGGCGGAGGTGGGCTGATCCCGCAGCCAGTCGTGCAGCAGTTGGATGGCTTTGGCGGGTTGGGTCTGCGCGAAGATTTCCGCACATTGCAGCAGCTCGGGCTCCGAATCGGGCGGGTTGGGGGCGGAGTCGAGAATGGTGATGGATTCTCCGGTGCGGCCCTCGGCGGCCAGGGTGGCCGCGGCGGAGAGCCGGAGTTCCCAGTTCTCCGGGTCGAGGAGCAATCGCTCGATGAGTTGTTGGCCGTTGGGTTTACTTTCCATGGGGCGGATGAGCGGTGAGATGGCTGGGGCGGCTCCGTTCGCGTGGTTGGGTGCCAAAGAGATACACGTCCAGAACGGCTTTGACCCGGGCGAAGATTTCCCGGAACCGGCTCTTGAAGGAGAGGGAGAGATCGACGCCCGGGGCGGCGAATCCGATGGCGTCGTGCCCGTGATGGCGGGCGAGGAAGACGGCGCGACTGATGTGGAAATCGTCGGTGACGAGGGTGTAGCGGGTTTCCCCGAAGACTTCGGCAACGCGGACCACGGAGTCCAGGGTGCGGAACCCGGAGCGATCCGGGGTGATGGAGGAAGGGGGCACGCCGAGTTGGATGAGGGCGGTCATCATGTCGGTCGGTTCATCGTAGTAGCGGGAATTTTGGGCTCCGCTGACGATGACATGGCGGATGCGGCCGGCCTTGTAGAGGCGTGCGGTGGCCTCCATCCGGGTTTGGAAGTGAAGATTGGGGCGATTGGGCGCGATGTTCTTCGAGGTGCCGAGGACCACGCCGACGGCGGTGGGCGGCAGGTCATCGACCGAAGAATAGACGAGGTCACGGGTTTCCCAGAGGACCCAGCCGTTGCACGCGGCCGTGAAGAAGGCCGCCACGAGGGGCGGAACGATGAGCGCTGCCAGCAGCCATCGAAGCCACGGGTGATTCCGTTGCGTTGCCTTCATGCTCGGTGTTGGACGACCGCCGTGCGGGTGACGCGGCCTGTCCGGCACAAAGATCACTTGCATGGAATCGATACGGTGTCATGCGCATTCCTGTCCGGTCCCGCATGAGAACCATCGCCCGCCTCCTTGCGTATTTGCGTCGCTACCCCTTTCTGGCGTTGGCCCAGCTGGGGTGCGCGGCGGCGGGGACCGCGATGGTGATCGTGTTCCCGAAGATTCTCCAGGTGGTGATCGACGACGTGATCCCGAACCAGCGGATGGAGCGGTTGCCTCCGTTGATCGGGGCGGCCTTGGGGGCGTTCCTGTTGCAGGAGTTGCTCGATTGCCTGCGGATTCGTTTGAACAACACGTTCGAGCAGAAGGTGATTTTCGATTTGCGCAGCGATCTGTATCAACATTTGCAGACCTTGCCGCTGGCTTGGTTCGACAACCATCCGACGGGTGACGTCATGACTTGCGTGTCCGACGACGTGCAAAGCATGGAGCGGGTCTTGATTGACGGGGTGGAGCAGGGTTTGGTGGCGATTCTGCAAATTCTCGTGGTGGGGGTGATGATGGTGTTGACCCATGCGCAGCTTGCGGCCGCCGCCTTGTTCCCGGTGCCGTTTCTGGTGGCCGGAGCGATTTTTTATACCAAGGGGGCGCGCGGCCGTCATGCCAAGGTGAGAAGGGCCACCGGGGAGATGAATTCGCTGTTGCACGACAATCTGGCCGGGATCCGGCAGATCAAGTCCTACGCCTTGGAAGAGAGCGAGCACGGTCATTTCAACGAGGCGAGCCGGCGGGTCCGCGAGGCCACGCTCGGGGTGATGCGGGTCTGGTCGATTTACAAACCGGGCATGGCGTTTTTGAATTCGCTGGGCCGGGTCATCGTCATCGGGTTCGGGGCCTGGCTCACGTTCCGGGGTGAGCTGAAAGTGGGGGATCTCACTGCTTTCCTCTATCTCGTGACCCTTTATTTTTACGAGCCGGTGACGCGGTTGCATCAACTCAACCAGCTCGTGCTGGCCGGGCTGGCCGCAGGGGAGCGGGTGTTCGGGATCTTGGACACCGCTCCGGAGACCGGAATCGCGGAGGCGATGCGCCTGCCCGAAATCCGCGGTCATGTGGTCTACGAAGGTGTCGGCTTCGCTTATACCGACCGGGTGGCCACTTTGAGCGATGTCAGTCTGGAAGCGTTGCCCGGGCAGACCATCGCGCTGGTGGGGCCGACCGGTGCCGGGAAATCGACTATCATCAACCTTCTGGCCCGGTTTTACGAGCCGGATGAAGGTCGGATTCTGGTGGACGGAGACGATATCAGGACCTTGGGCAAGCGGGATTTGCGTTCACGGATCGGGTATGTGACGCAGGAGAGCTTTCTCTTCAATGGCACGGTCCGGGACAATCTGCTCATCGCCAAACGCACCGCTGGTGAAGACGAACTGTGGGCGGCTTTGGAGGCGTCCAACGCCCGGGAATTCGTGGAGCGGCTTCCGGATGGGCTGGATACCCACGTCGGGGAACGCGGGGTCAAGCTCAGCGTCGGGGAAAAGCAGCGGATCTCGATCGCGCGGGCCTTGCTCAAGAATCCGCCGATCCTGCTCTTGGACGAGGCCACCGCCAGCGTCGACACCGCCACGGAACGTCTCATTCAGGAGGCGTTGGAGAAACTCATGGTGGACCGGACCAGTTTTGTCATCGCGCACCGCCTCTCCACGGTATGCCGGGCGCACCGGATCCACGTTCTGGACCGCGGCCGGATCGTAGAAGCGGGCACGCACGCGGAATTGTTGGCCAGGGATGGTCTCTATGCGCGCCTCTGCCGGACGGCACTTTCCGGGGAATAGACACTTTACTTTGCCATTCCGGCTTCTATGGTTTGGCCGCCCTGACAGGGCCTTTCCGGAAGACACTTCACCCAATCAAAAACCCGCGAACCGCATCGAACATGGCCATCTCCGTCGGAACCACCGCACCAGACTTTACCTTGACGACGAAAACGCCCGAGGGACCGGCGCTCTGGAATCTCCGGGAGCACGTCGGCTCGTCCAATCTCGTGCTGCTCTTCGTGCCGATGGCGTTCACCGGGGTCTGCACCAAGGAACTTTGCGAGATCTCCCAAGGTCTTTCGGAATACACCGGGCTCAACGCCACGGTGGTCGGCATCTCCGGTGACAATCCCTTTGCCCAAGCTGCTTGGGCGGAGAAAGAGGGCATCACGATCCCGCTGCTGAGCGACTACGAGCATGCGGTGGCCAAGGCCTACGGTGTGGCTTATGATCAGTTCCTGCCCGCCAAGAACCTCACCATGGGAGGCGTGCCCAAGCGTTCGGCGTTCGTGATCGACAAGAACGGCGTGGTACAATACGCCGAGAGCCATGATGATCCGGGCAAACTTCCCGACTTCGCGGCCATCAAGGCCAAGCTGGCCACGCTTTGAGGCGACCGCCTCTCCGTCCCCTGCGTCACGAGGTCCGGATGGCGGACAGCCGGACCCGTTCGTGCCTGTAGTTCTCGATCATGAGGGCCAGGTTCACGGAGTTGTCCACCTCCATCTTCCGGAACAGGTTGCGACGGTGAAAATCCACCGTCACGTCCCGGATCCCGAGTTCAAAAGCCATTTCCTTGGTTGATTTGCCTCCGAGGATCAGGTCGAAGAGCTGCCGCTCCCTTTTGGTCAGGGCACGAAGCAAACGGTCCACCCGGGTGATCTCGGTGACGACGGGAAAGTTCCGGCGGTAGGAGGCGATGGCCTCCTCGATCCGGGCGGAAAAACGCGTCGCGTCCCATGGACGCTCGAAGAAGTCGAAGGCTCCGGATTTCATCGACTCCACCACGGTGGAAACCGGGGGTTTCTCCGCGACGAAAATCACCGGGAGGCAGGCATTGGCTTGGCGGATGGAACGGAGGGTGGAGAGCGCGGTGAGGTGGCGGGACTCGAGCTCGGCCACCACGCAGCTGACTTGCTGCCAGCAGGGAAAAGGGCGGGGGCGATCGATCAGGCCTTGGAGGGTGGTCCGGACGCCGGAGAGTTGCAGGAGTTTGCATACCGGGGCGTAAGCGGAAGGATCGGAGACATGGATGGCCACGCCATCACCGGGGAACTCAGGCAAGGGAAGGAGAGGTTCCAATTTGGAGAGGAAGATTCGTGAGGATCCAGACACTAGACCACCTTCCCTGAGCAATGTCCGTGCCACAAATCCGGCCGGGAGGAGATCGGGTGCTCAATAAAAGCTCGGAATTTCATAGGGTTGAATTTAAGACGGGCTGAAAAAAACCGTTATATTTATCATCGTTACATCCCAGCCCACCGCCAATGGCCACGCGCATTGCCCTTTGTCACCGCACGACCTACACGTATGACCGTCTGGTCACGCTAAGCCCTCATGTGATCCGGCTCCGGCCGGCGCCGCATTGCCGGACGCGGATTCTATCCTATTCGATCCGGATCGAGCCGGAGGAACACTTCTTCAACCTGAATCAGGATCCGTTTTCGAACTATGAGGCGCGGGTCGTCTTCAAGGAGCCGGCGCGCAAGTTCGAGGTGGTGGTGGACCTGACGGCGGAGATGATAGCGATCAATCCGTTCGATTTCTTTCTGGAAGGCTATGCGGAGACCTTTCCTTTCAATTACCCAGCGGAGCTTCTGCGGGAGTTAAAACCGTATCTCGAGCCATCGGAAGGCGGGCGTTTGCTGAAGAATCTTTTTGTCAGCGAGTGGCCGCGGGAAGCGGTGCGGACGAACGACCTGCTGGTGCATTTGAATCAGCACGTGCAGAAGCTGGTCTCCTATGCCATCCGGTTGGAACCCGGGGTGCAGAGTTGCGAGGAAACGCTCGGGCGCGGCATTGGATCGTGCCGGGACTCCGCCTATTTGTTGGTGCAACTGCTGCGTCACATGGGCTTGGCCGCGCGGTTCGTCTCCGGTTATCTGGTGCAACTGGTGCCTGACGAGAAGCCGCTTGAAGGTCCGGCCGGGCCTGAGAAGGATTTCACGGATCTCCACGCGTGGGCCGAGGTTTTTCTGCCGGGCGCGGGATGGGTCGGCCTGGACCCGACCTCCGGCCTGTTTGCGTCTGAGGGGCATATCCCGTTGGCCTGCACGCCGGAGCCCTCGAGCGCGGCGCCGATCACCGGGGCGGTGGACGAGTGCGAGACGGAGTTCAGTTACGAGAACAGCGTGCGGCGGGTTTGGGAGGATCCGCGGGTGACCCGGCCTTACACCGGGGATGAATGGGCAGCCGTGCAAGCGCTCGGACGGGTGGTGGACCGGAGGTTGGAGGACGGGGACGTCCGGCTCACGATGGGTGGGGAGCCGACCTTTGTGTCCATCGATGACATGGATGGGCCGGAGTGGAACACGACGGCGGACAGTCCGTTCAAAAGGGAGCGGGCGAGTGAGTTGCTCCAGCGTTTGCAAACAGTCTTCGCGCCCAGCGGGATCCGTTGGTATGGCGAGGGGAAATGGTATCCCGGGGAACCGGTGCCGCGGTGGGCTTATGGTTTGTTCTGGCGGAAAGACGGGCACGCTTTGTGGGGGCGCCAGGACCTGCTCGCGGATCTTCAGGCCCCGGGAAGTTCGGACATCGGGCAGTGCGAAGCCTTCGCCCGTGCCGTGGCGGACCAATTGCACATCGCGCCCGGGTGTGTCCACCCGGCGTTGGAGGATGCCGAATACTACCGGTGGAAAGCGTCCGCCTTGCCCACGGACGAGGTCATCACGGTGACGGGGGAATCGGATTCCTTGGAACGGCGGACGCTGGCGGCCTTGATCCGGCGCGGGTTGGAGGTGCCCTCTGGGTTCGTTATCCCGGTCTACTTCGATGAGCTTTACGGAGGTTGGCGGGGAGGGCGCTGGGAATTCCGGCGCGGGCAGCTTTTCCTGATCCCGGGCTCGTCCCCGCTGGGATTCCGGCTGCCCTTGGATTCATTGAACCGTGAGCGCCCGCTCGACTTTCTCCCGGAGCACTCTCCGCTGGAGAGCCTGCCTCCGCTGCTGCAATTCCCGGCGGACGCCATTCCGCGCCGGGCTCCGGACCCGGCCACCCATCCGGAGTTGGATCCGGCCACGTGGAGTGGGTTGGGCGGCGGAGCAGGGGAAGATGCCCGGTGGATGGACGGTGGAGCGGGTGGAGGCTGGCAGGATGCGGATGGTTATGTCCTGACTCCGGAGGGGGTGCGGCAATGGATGCCGCGGACCGCCCTTTGCTTTGAAGTGCGGGAGCAGCGGCTGCACGTCTTTTTCCCGCCCTGCGGGTTGTTGGAGCGTTACCTCACCCTGCTGGCGGTGGTGGAACGGGTGGCGGCGCGATTCGGCCTGCCCGTGGTGCTCGAGGGTTATGAACCGCCGCGTGATCCGCGCCTGGAACAGCTCAAGGTCACGCCGGACCCGGGCGTCATCGAGGTGAACGTCCATCCCTCGCGCAACTGGGAGGAACTGGTTCTCCACACGGAAACCCTCTACCGGGAGGCGCGGTTGTCCCGCCTGGGCGCGGAGAAATTCATGCTCGACGGCCGGCATACCGGGACGGGGGGCGGCAATCACGTGGTGATCGGGGCGGAGCACCCGGCCTCAAGTCCCTTTCTGCGGCGGCCCGGGCTGTTGCGGAGCCTGATCACGTATTGGCAACATCACCCCGGCCTCTCCTTCCTCTTTTCGGGGATGTTCATTGGCCCGACGAGCCAGGCGCCACGGGTGGATCAGGTGATGGAGGACCGGCTTTTTGAACTCGACATCGCCTTCCAGCAGTTGCCGGAGACCACCGGGTCCCCCTGGATCGTGGACCGGGCGTTGCGCAACCTGCTCACCGATCTCACCGGGAACACCCACCGGACGGAGTTTTGCATCGACAAACTCTATTCCCCGGACTCGGCTTCCGGGCGTTTGGGGCTCTTGGAATTGCGGGCTTTCGAGATGCCGCCCCACCCGCGGATGAGCCTGGTCCAAGCGCTTCTCGTGCGGGCCCTGATCGCCCGGTTCTGGGAACGGCCCTATCATCACAAGCTGGTCCGTTGGGGGACCGCGCTGCACGACCGTTTCCTCCTGCCAGAGTTCGCCTGGCAGGACATCGCGGAGGTCTGTTTGGAGCTGCGCGAGGCCGGACTTCCCTTCGAGCTCGACTGGTTGAAGCCATTCCACGAGTTCCGGTTCCCGCTTTACGGGCGGGTGCAGCACGGAGGCGTGGAACTGGAGATCCGGTTCGCCCTGGAGCCGTGGCACGTGCTGGGGGAAGAACGCACCGCCTCGGGCACCGCCCGTTACGTCGATTCCTCGTTGGAGCGTCTCCAGGTCAAGGTGCGCGGAGCGGTGGAGGGGAAACACCTCATCACCTGCAACGGGCGGCGGCTCCCGCTCTTTCCCACCGGAACGAATCAGGAATACGTGGCCGGGGTCCGCTACAAGGCGTGGGCCCCGTATTCGGCGCTGCATCCCGCGATTGGCGAGCAGACCCCGCTCTGCTTCGACATCGTCGATGAACGGAACCGCAAGTCCCTCGGCGGCTGCGTCTATCACGTCAGTCATCCGGGCGGGAGGGCCTACGCCTCGTTTCCGGTCAACGCGTTGGAGGCGGAATCGCGACGCATCAGCCGGTTCTGGGAGTGGGGGCATACGCCTGCGGAAATGGAGTCGCGCGCCACCAGCCTGGCCCAGGCCCGGATCAACGGTCGCCACGTGGAGCGGGTCGGTCCGAAGGGGATCGCCTTCATCCCGCCGGAGGAGCCGCTCCCGGAATTTCCCGCCACCCTGGACCTCCGGTTTTCCCCGGAGAACGCCAGTGCCGGGGGACGGTATCCGGTGCGTTGACCCGGCCTCGCGATTTCCCAGACCTTGCGTTCGGAGGCGGCGCGGGCTAAGGGTGGAGCGGAATCAGGCGCATGGAGGGAGCCATCGAAACGGCGGAGGCAAAGCGCAGGCCCGGGGAGATCTACCGGCCGGGCCCGTCCTCGTATGACGAGGTGCTGGACGGGCATGGAGCCGTCCGGGAACCCTGGCGCGAGTGGCTCACGCTTTGCCGGGACGGGGGTGAGAAGGTTTACCGGGCGTGGAGCAAGGCGACGAACCGTTTCGTGAGGGAGATCGGCGTTTCCTATTCGGTCCAACGGGTGGCCGGGAAGCGCGGTCCGTGGAGTTTCGATCCGGTGCCTTGGATTTTCGGGGCGGCCGAGTGGGCCGGGATCGAGGCCGGGATCGCCCAAAGGGTGCGTCTCTGCTCGGCCCTTCTGGCGGATCTTTACGGGGAGCAGAAGCTGATCCGGGAAGGAATCCTGCCGCTCGAGATCGTCTATCGCGACCGTGGATTCCTCCGCCCGTTTGTTCTGGAAGGGGATCGGAATCGCAAGGGCGGACGCGCCGGGGGAATTCCGGGGCTGGTCAATTTCGGAAAAAAATCGGCTCCGGTGCCGGGTTTGAGTTTGGCCGCGGTGGATCTGGCCCGGGGGCCGGAGGGGCGCATGTGGGTGGTGAACCAGCGGGCGGATTGTCCGTTCGGGCTTGGCTTTGCCCTGGAGAACCGGAGCATCCTGAGCCGTGTCCTGCCCGCCACGTTCCAGCAATGCCAGGTGCACCGGTTGGCGAATTTTTTCCGGGCATGGCGGATGGAGTTGGAGAGCGCGCCGTCCCAGGGGCGGGAGGTGCGGGTGGTGATCCTGGCCCCCGAGGGGCAGGCGCAGGAATTCGAGACGGCCTATCTCGCCAACTATCTGGGGTATGTCCGGGTGGTGCCGGGTGATTTGACGGTGCGGGACCAGAAAGTTTGGCTGAAGACGCTGGGGGGGCTGCAACCGGTGGACGTGATCTGGCGTGCCATGCCGGGGCGGATGCTTGATCCCCTGGAAGCGGAAGCGGGCAGCGTGTTCGGCGTGCCGGGACTCTTCCAAGCGATGCGGGCGGGCAACGTGACGGTGATGAATCATCCGGGGGCCGGGGTGGTGGAAACTCCGGGCCTGCATCCCTTTTTGCCGGCCATTGCCAAGGCCTTGCTCGGGGAGGAACTGATCCTGCCGACGGTGGCCACCTGGTGGTGTGGCCAAGCCCGGGAGTTGCAACACGTGCTGGCAAACCTGCGGACCATGGTGATCAAGGGGATCGACATCAGGTCCGGCTTTCAGACGCTTTACGGGAGCAACCTTTCCGAGGCGCAATTGGGCGCGTTGCGGGACCGGATTCTTGGCGACCCCGGGCTCTACGTGGGGCAGGAGGAGGTGCATTTCTCCACGTTGCCCTGTTTGCAGGGATTGGCCTTGGAACCGCGGTCGGCCATTCTGCGGGCCTACGGTTTGCAGACCCGTTCCGGGGAGGTGCGGGTGTTGCCGGGCGGATTGGCCCGTGCCACGGCCTTGCAGAGTTACGTCGTCTCCACGCTGGCGGGTGGGATTTCCAAGGATGTCTGGGTCCGCTCGGAGACGCCGCCGCCGAGGCACGTCACCCTGTGGAAGCCGGAGGGTGTGCCTGCGCAAGAGACCAACCCGGGGCATATCCCGAGCCGGACCGGTGAGAATCTGTTTTGGACCGGACGTTACGCGGAACGGGTGGACGTCACGGCGCGGTATCTGCGCCGCATTTTGCGCAACCGGGTGGAGGGATTCGAGCAGGACTCGGAACTCGAGGGCCGGCACGAGGATTTCCTGTTCCAAGCTTTTCACGAAGTGATGTTGCTGGCTTCGCCCGCCCCTGCCGCGGGACGGGATCGGCTGGCGGATCTGGCCTCGCTGCTGGAGGAGGATGCCCTTCCGGGAAGCCTTCCGGTGGCTCTGGATTCCTTCCGACGGGCTTCCCATGAGATCCGGGACGTCTGGTCCGCCACCAGCCTCCAGGCCATCGAGGCTTGCGTGGACGGCTGGACGGACGCGCGCCGGACGGCCAAGTCGGTCTTCGATTATTACGCGCCGCTGGATCGCCTCCTCCTCGACCTGACGGCGTTTGTCGGGCTTTCCCTGGAGAGCATGACGCGGGACGCGGGATGGTGCCTGTTGGACGCCGGGCGACGGATCGAACGGGCCCTGCTGCTGATCGAACTCCTGCAGCACGGCCTCGCCAGTCCCTTGGAAGCGGATGTCGCCTCGCTCGTCTGTGAGTCGGTCCTGGTTATCGCGGACAGCCTGGTCACCTTCCGGCGGCGTTACCGGCGCGAGTTGCGGCCGCACCGGGTGATCGATTTGCTCATCTCCGTGGACAACAATCCGCGGTCCTTGTCTTATCAGTTCGATCGCTTGGAACAATTCCTCGCGCTCCTGCCCCGGGACGGCACGGGCAAGGCGGGGAACCCCCTGCATCTGGTCCGGGAATCGCGCAAGGATCTGCAGCGCTTCACTCCGGAACAACTCGCGGCCCAAGATCCGGCGGATGGTTCGCGTCCGGAGCTGCGGGATTTGCTGAAGCGGCAGCGCAAGCGTTTGTTGAGGCTCTCCGACGAACTCACGATGGCCTACTTCAGTCACTCCCTGCACCGCTGAAGCCCCGATTTGCCATGCCCGAGGAATTCCGTTATCGCGTCATCCACGAGACATCGTACCTCTACAGCGGCCGCATCGACCTCTGCCACAGCTTGTGCTGCCTCTGTCCCCGGGACACGCCTTACCAGTCCCGCACCGGTCATTTCATGGCAATCGAGCCGCGGCCTGAGGTGATCGGGGATCATGTCGATTTCTTCGGGAACCATCGCCATGTTTTCTCCGTGCAGCATTCCCATGAGAAGTTGCTCGTTCGCTCCACCAGCGAGGTGCGGATTTCCGCCGCCGCCCGGCCTTGGGAGACCGGGTTCGAGGACCCGGCTTGGAAGGGGGTGGTCGAGGGGCTCCGGGATTTGCGGGGGGACGCGGCGCGGGGGATCGGGGCTTTCCGTCTCGCTTCCCCGGCCACGCCGCCCCTTGCGGAACTGCGCGCCTACACCCTGACCTCCTTCCCGGACGGGATCGGTCTCTTCGCGGGTTGCCGGGATTTGATGAAGCGGATCCACCGGGATTTCCGCTATGCCCCGGGCAGCACCGAGGTGCATACCGGCGTGCAGCAGGTTTTCACGGGGCGGCAAGGTGTCTGTCAGGACTTTGCCCATCTCCTCCTTTCCGGTCTCCGGAGCCTCGGGTTGGCGGCGCGCTATGTCAGCGGCTACCTCGAAACCTCCCCCCCTCCCGGCAAACCCCGGCTGCAGGGGGCCGATGCCTCGCACGCTTGGGTCGAGGTGCTTGTCCCCGGCTTGGAGTGGGTGCCCTTCGACCCCACGAACAATCTCTGTCCCGGCCCGCGGCATATCGTGGCGGCGATCGGCCGGGACTACTTCGACGTCCAGCCCTTGCGCGGCATTTTCCTCGGCAGCGGCACTCAGTCCCTCGGTGTCCGGGTGGATGTGGCCCGCGCCTGAAGGGAGGTGGCCCTGGTAAAAGATTGGTGGTGGATGTGGGCTGCGCCTGAAGGGAGGTGCCTCTGGTAAAAGATTGGGGGTAAAAGATTGAAGGTGGATGTGGGCTGCGCCTGAAGGGAGGTGGCCCTGGTAAAAGATTGGGGGTAAAAGATTGAAGGTGGATGTGGGCTGCGCCTGAAGGGAGGTGGCACCCGGCATTGACTCTCCCCGGCCGCAGGGGTAAGTAAACGGTCGAATGAACGTTCCGGCGGACTTGAAATACGCTCCCAGTCACGAATGGGCCCGGCTGGAGGGGGAGATCGTCACCGTCGGTCTCTCCGACCACGCCCAGGCGGAGTTGACCGACGTTGTGTTTCTCGAATTGCCCAAGCTCGGGCGCCAGGTGACGGCGGGGGAAAACGTCGCGGTCATCGAATCGGTCAAATCCGCCAGCGAAATCTACGCCCCGGTCCCGGGAGAAATCGTGGAGATCAACGAACCTTTGGCGGAAGATCCGGGCGGGGTCAATTCGGACCCTTATGGCGCGGGCTGGCTCTTCCGGATCCGCATCGCGTCCGGCACCGGGCTGGATCATCTGCTCACCCCGGAGCAGTATCGCGCGGTCATTTCCTGAAACCGGATTCCTCTCCCGTGAGCTCCTTCCCCAGTTTTCCCAAGCGGCATCTCGGCTCCAGCGAGGAAGTGGCTGCCGGCATGGCGCGGGAAGTCGGGTTTCCCTCGGTGGAAGCCTTGGTTGACGCCGCGGTGCCCGAGGCCATCCGCCGCCGCCGTCCCTTCGTCTTGCCGGAGCCTGAAGGGGAGATGGAGGCACTGGACCGTCTCCGGGGGCTTATGTCCCGGAATGCGGTGAAGCGCAGTCTCATTGGGATGGGGTATGCGGATTGTTTCACGCCGCCAGTGATCCAACGCAATCTCCTCGAGAATCCGGGGTGGTATACCGCCTACACCCCGTATCAGGCGGAAATCTCCCAAGGGCGCCTCGAGGCTCTTCTGAACTTCCAGACCATGGTCGCCAATTTGACCGGGCTCGATGTCGCCAACGCCTCCCTTCTCGACGAGGGAACCGCCGCCGCGGAGGCCATGAGCCTCTGTGCCGCCTCCAAACCGGAGCGCTCCGCCTTTTTCCTCTCCGCGCGTTGTCACCCGCAGACCCTCGCCGTGGTCCGGACCCGCGCCGAGCCGCTCGGAATCCAACTGGTCATCGGAGACCCGACTCTCTTCGAGCCGGATGAAACGTTTTTCGGGGCTCTCGTCCAAGTGCCGGATACGGACGGGGCCCTGTGCGATCCGCGTGACTTCGCCCGGAAGGTGCACGAGGCCGGGGCCCTGGTCGTCGCTGCCACGGATCCGCTTTACCTCTGCCTTCACGAGACTCCGGGGGAATGGGGCGCGGATATCGCGATCGGGAACAGTCAGCGCTTCGGCGTGCCGCTCGGATTCGGCGGGCCCCATGCCGCCTTCATGGCGGTTCGGGAAGACCTGAAACGGCGGCTGCCGGGACGGCTGGTCGGGGTATCGCGCGATGCCACGGGGCTCCCGGCCTATAGGTTGGCGCTGCAAACCCGGGAACAGCATATCCGCCGGGAGAAGGCCACCAGCAACATCTGCACCGCCCAGGTCCTCCTTGCAGTGGCGGCTTCCATGTATGCCGTTTATCACGGGCCGGAGGGCTTGCGCGGGATCGCCAACCGGGTGAGGGACCTGGCCTGGAGGCTGGCCCGGGCCCTCGGGGGCGAGGCGGGGTTCGATACCGTCAAGGTGACAATGGATCCGGAGCGGCAACGCGCCATCCTCTCCGCGGCCACGGAATCGGGCTATAACTTGCGCGCGTTCCCGGACGGGGCGGTCGGCATCACCTTGGACGAGCGTTCGACGCCGGCGGAGGTGAGCGCGCTGGCGGCCCTCTTCGGTGCGGGGATCGATTTCACCGCGGAGGCTCCTCCCTTGGAGCGGCCCCGGCAAGCGCCGCTCCTGCCGCAGGATGTCTTTCACCGGCACCATACCGAGACCGGGATGATGCGGTATCTGCACCGCTTGGAAAGCAAGGATCTCTCCCTCACCACCAGCATGATTCCGCTCGGATCCTGCACCATGAAGCTGAATGCGGCGGCGGAGATGGCTCCCTTGAGCTGGCCGGAGGTCAACCGATTGCATCCGTTCGCCCCGGCGGATCAATGGCACGGCTATGCCGCACTCATTGCCGATCTGGAGGGATGGCTGGCCGCGGCCACCGGATTCGATGCCGTATCCCTCCAGCCCAACGCCGGGTCCCAAGGGGAATACGCGGGTCTCCTCGCGATCCGCGGGTGGCATCGCGCCCACGGCGGGAGCGGACGCGACATCTGCCTGATCCCGATGTCGGCCCATGGAACCAATCCCGCCAGCGCGGTCATGGCCGGGATGAAAGTGGTCCCGGTCCGGTGCGATGCCCACGGGAACGTGGACCTAGTGGATCTGGAGGCCAAGGCCGCGGCCCACGGCGACCGTCTCGCGGCGGTGATGGTGACGTATCCCTCCACGCACGGCGTGTTTGAAGAAGGCATCCGGGAGATCAGCCGGTTGGTCCACCACCACGGAGGCCAAGTCTACATGGACGGTGCCAACCTCAACGCCCAAGTCGGGATCTGTTCCCCGGCGGAACTCGGGGCCGACGTTTGCCATCTCAACTTGCACAAGACCTTTTGCATCCCGCACGGGGGTGGGGGGCCGGGCGTGGGACCGATCGGCGTGGCCGCCCATCTCGCTCCGTATCTGCCGGGACATCCGTTTCATTTGTCCTCCGGGTCCGGACCGGTCAGCGCCGCCCCCTTCGGCAGCGCCAGCATCCTCACGATTTCCTGGATGTACATTGCCATGATGGGGGCGGGGGGCCTGACCCGGGCGACCCAATGGGCCATCCTCAACGCCAATTACATCGCCCGCCGCCTCGAGCGCTTTTATCCCGTGCTCTACCGCGGACCGGGCGGACTTGTGGCCCACGAATGCATCCTCGATCTCCGGCCCTTCAAAGAGTGCGCCGGAGTGGAGGTGGAGGACGTCGCCAAGCGTCTCATCGATTATGGTTTCCACGCTCCCACCATGTCCTGGCCGGTGCCCGGAACGCTCATGGTCGAACCGACGGAGAGCGAGTCCCGTGAGGAGTTGGATCGATTCTGCGACGCCATGATCGCCATTCATGGCGAGATCATGGCGATCGCCAACGGCCAGGCGGATCGTGAAAACAACCCGCTCAAACAGGCGCCCCACCCGGCCGCCATCCTGTTGTCGGAGAGTTGGGACCGACCGTATTCCCGGGAAGCCGCGGCCTTCCCCGCCCCTTGGACAAAGATCCACAAATACTGGCCGCCGGTCTCGCGCATCGATAATGTCCACGGAGACAGACACCTCGTCTGCAGTTGCCCGGACGTGGCCGGTTACAGTTGAGCGGCATCCTCCCAGAGACCGCGGGCCACGAGTTTGGCCTTCTCCAACCCCAGCGGGGTGAAGCGGAAACTTTTCGTGGCCCGAGTGCTCGGCACGGCGTGGAGGTAATGATCCACACACAGCGGGTTGAGCGATTGGATGTTCAAGGGGGTGGAGCGCGCGTTCCCGATGAAATTGTTGAGGGTGGTGGTATCGAATTGTACATCCGGCTCGGAGGTTTCCAAGACGAGGGCGAGGGCCGCCACCAGTGCGGCGTCGGGTCCGGTCAGGGAATCCAATCCCTCGAGCAGCCGATCCCTTGGAGGCAGTGAAAAAGAAGCGGTGAACGCCTGCGGCCCTCTGGCCGGCTGGGGGAGGGAGTCGATGGAGAGCGCGATGCGACCGAGGATGGCGACAACCAGATCCAGCTGCTGCTTTCGGGGAAGAGCGGCAATGATTCCGGCCAGTTCATCGAGGTCGGCGGCCATGATGCGAACTGGCCACTTTGTACAAGAACATGGAAGATTCAAGGAGGGAATGGGGGAATCGAGATAAAAATGTACATTCAAAAGAAAAAGTGTTGCGCACTTGACAAGGAATTGTACAATGAAAGCGGCGAACCCGATTAGCCTGGTGCGATTCGGACAGATTGGGCCGGTCTCGAAAGGGGCCGGCCCATTTTCTTTAGCAGATCCTGAACATTTAGAGTTTCATTCAATAAGGAATTGCTTGTTGTCAGATCGTACGGCAGTATTCGCGAAACGCGGGGTGGACAACGCTCGGGTTCGCCAAATTCAGGCGGAGTTGCCTCGCACAACCGAATCGCATTCAGAATGAACCCAAAAAACAATCGGGGTTCGGTCGGCGCCATCGTGCCCGGACCGGACGTGAACCATCGTGGCTTTGTGGACGTGCAGACGCGCTTTGCCGAAATTTTCGGCCAGCTGGGCGCGGAGAGGACGTCCCAGGAAGAGATTTTCTCCATCTTGTCCGAGCTCGTGGCGGACGTGATGACCAAGGTCCCCGGGAACGCTCCGTCCGCGCCTGAGGAAACGGACGCGGAGCCATCCGGGGCCGGGGAGGCCATTCTGGTGGATCTGACCAAGGTGCCCAGCCGGTTTTCGGTCAGTGCCGTTCTGGTGCTCCATCACTTGAGGACGTCCGCCAGCCAGCCGGCCTGTCTGGGACGGAGGCTTCAGGTCTCCGCCGCGGCCATGAGCGGCATCCTCGATACCTTGGAGGCCAAGGGGCTGATCGCCCGCCTTCGGGATCCGTATGATCGCCGCAAGGTCCAGGTGGAGTTGACCCAACAAGGGCGCCAAATGGTCGCCTCGATGTTCTCCCGCTGAACGTGGAAAAAAAGAGGCCGTCCGGTGCCCGGACGGCCTCGCTGCTCCCTCGGACGGGAGGTCAGGCGCGGGTGAAACTCAAGACTCGACCGGCGGCCGTTTCGGGGTTTGCCCCGCGCCGCCGTTTTTCGGACCCTGACCCGGCCCTGCTCCGCCACCGCCTTTAGCGGTCCGCATCTCTTCGGGAGTCACCTTCCCGTCGGAATTGGCGTCCGCCTTGGACATCCGCGACCAAACCTCGGCCGGCGCCTCGTCCTCCGTGATGCCTCCGTTTCCATCCTTGTCCATTTTCGCAAAGAACTCCTGCGGGTTCGGACGCCCTCCGGGACCGCCCGGGCCGGCTCCCGCCCCCGCGGCCGCCTTCATCACCGCGGCCAACTCTTCCCGGCTCACGCCGCCGTCTCCGTCCTTGTCGGCTTTGCCCAGCCGTTCCCAACGCTCACCGGCCTCCGAGGAGGTGATTTTGCCGTCGGTATCCTTGTCCATCATTTTGAAAAACGCGTCCGGCCCTCCCGGTCGCATGGCCGCCATCTCCTGAGGGCTGATGGATCCGTCTCCGTCCTTGTCCAGTTTCGAGAGCCTCTCCCAAGCGGCGGGCGGTGCCTCCGACTGCGAGATCTTGCCGTCCCCGTCTTTGTCCATTTGTTTCCAGCGGGGGGCTTCCTCTGCCCGAAGTCCGGAGAGGCCGAGGCCCAGCGCCAAGGCCGGGACGATCATGGTTTTCGATTTCATATGGGTGATGCTTGTCACCGGTAGAGACGGGCTCTGGGAGATGAGGTTACCGGCCGGGTGATTTTTAGCGCAAAAAAATGATCGTTGGGAAAAAGGAATCTTGACGATTCAATTATAAGAATCATATTAAACATAATGAGTAAAATTTGGAACTCAAGGCGTCCCCTGCTCAAACGGCGCGCTTTCTCTCTTCTCGAGGTGCTCGTCACCGTCGCCTTGCTCGGGATCCTCGGTGCCGTGGCCTTTCAATCCTCCCATCGTTTTCGCGAGGGAGCCACTTCCACCAAGCTCGACTCGGATGTCGCCGCCATCAATCAGTCAATCAAGGTCTATCTGGCGAACGGGGGCAGCCTGGCCGGAGTCACGGACCCCGCCGCCGTCCTTGACAAACTGAAGACTCGTCGCGGGGCGTCGGATGCTGCGGCGTATGCCGGGCTGCGCTCCGACATGATCGATGGCCGGGTGACCGCCGTGCCACAAACCACCGCGGAGGCGAATTCGAACGCTCCGCGCGCGGTGTGGAATGCCACGGCGCGGCGCTTCGAGGTGGCCCGGCGCGGTTCCGGCGGGATCGCCCGGTTCGACCTGAGCGCGGCGGCGGGGAAGGTCAATCATGGGGAGGAAACGCGGGCCGCGGGTGCCGTGGACCTGAACCGGGGGAACGGCTGGATTTGGAGTTATCAGGACGTCGCGGCCCCGGTGCTGACCCAACCGAGGCCTGTGCCCTTGACGAACACGGCTCCGCCGTCCCCCGTGGCGGTGGCACCTCCCGGGAGGTTGGCCGCTCCGGTCTTGAGTGCGGCCGGGGGCAGGTATCAATATAACACCTTTCCCTCCACGATCACCTTGACCAATCCGAATGGAACCGGTCGGATCATGGTGGCGCGACAGTGGACGGTCGCGGGAGTCCAGTGGGAACTATACCAAAGCCCGGTGGCGATGTCGCCGAATGGCAACCTTCTGGCCTATGTGCAGTCCACCACCGCCGAGCATTCCGACAGCGTTTCGGTGGGAGGAACCTACGAAGTGGAGACCATCGATCTCCAGCAGCCGACGATTCAGCCCGGCGCGGCCTACCTCGATCTCGGCGTCAACAACACGCTGACCATTGCGCTGCAGAACCCGAATCCATCGGCCTATGGGAGCACGATTGAATACTCGATCCTCGGCGGAGCCTACACCGCGTATACCGAGCCGCTGGCGATCTCTCCTTCCAGTTATCCCAATGGATTTGAGATCGCAGCCCGGGTGGTCCGGTCCGGGGTTGGTTTCCGGGCCAGCCAACCCGTGACCCAGTGGATGCCCATCAAGCTGAAGGCTCCGCTCATCGACAAGAACCAGGCGGAATCAATTTTCACCATCACGATTTCCGATCCGAACCCTCCGAACAAGGCAAGCATGAAATATCAGATCAAGGATCTGAATAACGGGAGCCTGACGGCATGGCAGAGCTACACGGTTCCGTTCAAACTCAATGGGGACAATTATGTGAAGGGTTTCGAGGTGATCACCTACGCGTCGGCCACCGCCGTCCGCTATCTCGACAGCGATGCCAGCAACGTGCAAGGGCGCAGCTTCTTCGGGACCAAGGTCGCGGAGCGCGTTGTTTTGGTTCTCGACACCTCGGGTTCGATGTCATTGAACAGGCGGCTCGTCAAGGTGAAGGAGGAGGCGAAAAAGCTGCTCTCCGCCATGCCGGCGACCGGGAAAGCCGCGGTCGTAAGTTTCTCCACCACCGTGGTGACCCGGTTTGCCTATCAGGAGACCACCCCCGCGAAAGTGACCTCGGCTCAAGCCGCCATCAATTCTCTGGTGGCAAGCGGTTCGACGAATTACACCGGCGCACTATCGACAGCTCTGAGCATAGTCACCGCAAACCCCGATGTGGAACAGGTGGTTTTTCTCTCCGACGGCGCCCCTGATGGGGGGACATCCGCACACGCGACGATTCTGAGCCAAGTGGACCAGATCGCGGCAAAGGGGATCACCCTGAGTGCCATCGGCTATGAAATGACCGCGGCGGCGGAGAAGAAACTGATTGCGGACATGAACACCCGCGGAGTCGCAAAACCGAAGAAGCCATGAGAAGAGAACGATTCACCATCCCGGCCGCGCTGGGCGCGATGTGTCTGCTGGCGGCCTGCACGCCCGACAAGCCCTCCTCCGGGGGGACAACTCCCGAAGTCTGGACTCCTGCGGAGGTGCAAAAGGAGTTGGGTGCCTTCGGAAAGGACCTGGAGCGGATCCTCGCGGTGGTTGAACCCTTGGAAGGTGACTGGGAGGCCCTGAGCCGCCGGGTCCTTGAGGACGATCAATTATCCCTGATCGTCAAGGGGCACGTGGAACGCATCGAATCCGTGGCCACCACCCTGCGCGGGATGAAGCCGGAGGAGCGCGCCGCCTGTGCCGAGCCCATCCGGACCTCCTTGCAATCCATCGAACTGCGGATGACGGAGATTTGTTCCGGCGGCGGGGCTGCGGCGGACGCTTTCGCCCCGATGTTCGTGTCGGCCCAAGACGCCCTCCGATCCTGTCTCTGAGTTTCCAGAAGGGCTCCCCGGACGTTTCTTGGGGAGGATGGAACGCGCTCCGATCGAGGTGGCCTTCCGGCGGGGGGTCTACCTGCCGGAAGCGGATTTTTGGCTGGATCCCTGGGATGGCCGGGACCGGGCCTTCATTTCCCATGCTCATGCGGATCACGTGGCTCCCCACCGGGAGATCCTCTGTTCGTCCATCACCGCGCGGTTTTTGACCCGGCGCTTCCGACCGGGCGGCACGATCCTTCCGTTGGAGTTTGGCGAGGTGCTGGAACGGGACGGATTCCGTTTCCGTCTCCACCCGGCCGGGCACATCCTCGGTTCGGCCCAGTTGCATCTCGAGCGGATCCGTGACGGGGCGACCCTGCTCTACACCGGCGATTTCAAATTGCGGGCCGGCTTGAGCAGCGAGGCGGCCCGGCCGGTGGCGGCGGACACGCTCGTGATGGAGACGACCTACGGATTGCCCCGTTACCTGTTTCCCCCGGCGGAGTCCGTGCTGGAGCGAATGACCGCGTTTGCAACGGAAAATCTGGCGGAGGGCACGGTGCCGATGTTCGCGGCATACTCGCTCGGCAAGGCCCAGGAGCTGCTGTTGGCCCTTGGTCGCGGCCTGCCGGAGGGCAAGTTCATCCTCCATGAGTCCGCCGCCCGCATGACCGCCGTCTACGAGGAACTGGGCTACCCGATGCCGCCTTGGGAAGTGCTCCGTGCGTCGACCGAGTTTGCCGGGAAAGTGGTGGTCGCCCCGCCGTCCGCCATCCGTTCCCAGCAGTTGCGCCGGGTCAAGCCCCGGGTCACGGCGATGGTCAGCGGCTGGGGGATCGATCCCGCCGCGCGTTTCCGGTATCAGGTGGACGAGGTCTTTCCGCTTTCCGACCATGCGGGTTATGATGATTTGCTGCGTTACGTCGGCTTGGTCGATCCGGCGGTGGTCCTGACGTTGCACGGTTTTGCCACGGAGTTTGCCCGGGATTTGCGCTCGCGCGGGAGGGAAGCTTGGTCGCTGACGGGGCAGAACCAGTTGGAGCTTTTCGGGCGCGTGGAGGTGGGGACCGGTGAAGCGGGGGAGCCCGGGGAGTCGGGCTCCATCGGCGGGGAATTCGCCGCCCTCGCCGCCGTGGTGGAGGGCATCCGGGGCGTCCCCGGGAAGACGGGCAAGGCGGCCCTGCTGGCCGGTTACCTGCGCGGGCTGGATGACGAGTCTTTGGGGCTGGCCTTGACCTTTCTCTCGGGCCGTCCTTTCGGGCGGACGGAGGGAGTGCGCACCCCGCAGACCGGTTGGGTCATCCTGCGGCGGGCCGTGAGTCAGGCCTCGGGATGGACCGAGGCGGAGATCCGGGCCATCGGAGCCGGCCAGAACGACGGCCCGCGGACGGTGCGCCTCTGTCTGGAAGGGCGGGTCCAGCCCCGGGCGTGGAGCTTGGGCGGGATCCGGACGCTCTTTGAAAACCTCGCGGCGGCGGTCGGGCCCATCGGGAAGACGAAGGTTTTGGCCGAAGCCCTGCGCCGGATGCACCCTGCGGAGGCGGCCCTTGTGGCCGGGATTCTGGGCGGGGAGTTGCGCATCGGAGTTCAGGAGGGGATGTTAGAGGAGGCCTTGGCCCGGGCCGTGGAGGTGCCGGCCGGGGAAATCCGGCAGGCCCGCATGCTGCTGGGGGATTTGGCGGCCACCGCACGGCTCGCCCGGGCGGGTGGAACCGCGTTGCGGGAGGCCGGGGCCACCCCTTTTGTTCCGGTGACCTGCATGCTGGCCACTCCGGCCGAAACCGCCGGGGAAATCTGGACTCGCCTCGGCGGGGGAGGCGAGGTCTGGCTCGAGGACAAATTCGATGGCATCCGCGCCCAACTGCACAAGGTTGGCGACCGGGTGGAAATCTTCTCCCGGGACCTGCGTGCCCTGCATCCCGAATTTCCGGACCTGCTGGAACCGGCCCGGCGCCTGATGAAGGCGGACGTGGTGCTGGACGGCGAAATCGTGGCCTATGGCGAAGGCCGGCGCCTGACCTTCCACGATTTGCAGAAGCGGCTGGGCCGCAAGCGGGACGGGGATCTCTTCTTCGGTCCCGAGGTGCCGGTCCGCTTTGTGGTCTTCGATCTGCTCTGGATGAACGGGGAAACCCTCCTGCACCATCCCTTGGCGGCACGCAGGGCCCGCTTGGAGGCCTTGACGCTGGCGGCACCGTTCGAGCCCCTCTCCGTGGTCCGGGCCCGTTCCGATCAGGAGATCGAGGAGGCGTTCTCCCAATCCCGCCGCCGGGGAAACGAGGGACTCATCGCCAAAGATGCCGGGTCCTCCTACGCTCCGGGCCGCCGTGGCATGGCTTGGCTCAAGCTCAAAAAAGCCATGACCACCCTCGATTGCGTGGTCGTCCGCGCCGAGGAGGGCCATGGCAAACGCAGCCACCTGCTCTCCGATTATACCTTCGCCGTGCGCGATGAACTCTCCGGCCGGCTTGTGATTCTGGGAAAGGCGTATTCCGGTCTGAGCGATGCCGAAATCGAAGAACTCACCGCGCGGTTTTTGGAAACGACCCTGTCCAAACAGCGGCGGGTCCGTGAAGTCGTCCCCGGGGTGGTGCTGGAAATCGCGTTTGATTCGATCCGGCCCAGCCGGCGGCACGACAGCGGGCTGGCCCTGCGGTTTCCCCGCATCAAGGCGATCCGCCGGGACAAGGGTGTCGGGGAGATCGATACCCTGGCCACCGCGCGGAGGTTGGCCGGAGCGGAGTGAGGAGACGGCTCACGCGGTGCCGAGCCGTTGGCCGGAGTAGGTGCCGTTTTCAATGGCCATGATCCAGTCCTCGTTGTCGAGATACCACTGGACCGTTTTGCGGAGCCCGGTCTCGAAGCTCTCCCTCGGGCTCCAACCCAATTCGGTCTCGATCTTGCGGCAATCGATCGCATAACGGCGGTCATGTCCCGGTCGATCCTTGACGAACTCAATGAGGCCCTCCGGAGAGCGGTCGCGCAAGTCGGGGTTCACCTCGTGGATCAGCGAGATGATCTGGCGGACCACGTCGAGGTTCGTCAATTCGTTCTTCCCGCCGATGTTGTAGGTTTCCCCGCTCCGCCCGCGGGTCAACGCCAGGACGAGCCCGCGGCAATGGTCCTCGACATACAACCAGTCCCGCACATTGCTGCCGTCGCCATAGACCGGAAGTTTTTCGCCGTGCAGCACCTTCCGGATCATGAGGGGAATGAGTTTCTCGGGGAACTGGTAGGGGCCGTAATTGTTGGAGCAGTTCGTGGTGACCACATCCAGACCATAGGTATGATGATAGGCCCGGGCGAGGTGATCGCTCCCGGCCTTGGAGGCGGAGTAAGGACTGTTGGGCGCGTAGGGCGTGGTCTCGCAGAAGGCGGGATCCCCGGCCCCGAGCGAGCCGTAGACCTCGTCCGTGCTGACGTGGAGAAAGCGCATCGTGGCTGGCGCGGCGGCCCGGGCGTGGTCGCGGAAGGCCTGGAGGGCTTGGAAGGTGCCCACGAAATTGGTCATCACGAAGGCCTCCGGACCGTCGATGGACCGATCCACGTGGGATTCCGCCGCCAGGTGCATCACGTGATCGATCTGGTGCCTCGTCAGGGCTTCCAGAAAGGCGGCGCGATCACACACATCCCCCTTGATGAAGGTGTAGCGCGGGTCCGTGTTCACCCCGCCCAGATTCTGCGGGTTGCCGGCATACGTCAGCTTGTCGTAGTTCACCACCCGGCTCACTTCCACCCCCAGTTCCGATTCGGCACGGGTCAGGAGATAATGAACGAGGTTGGAGCCGATGAATCCGGCCCCGCCGGTGACGAGGATGCGCATGGGAAGTTCAGGCTACGACCGGGGCGGGCCCCGGAAAATCAAAATTCGTGCGTTTCCGCGAAAGAATCCAGTGCCTTTCGGACGAAATCGGTCACAGCCTTTTCCCAGGTCCGCGGCGTTTGCCCGCGCAGTGCGGCATAACGTTCGTTGCAAAGCGCGGAGTGGACGGGGCGTCGGGCCCGCCATCCGGCTTCCGCCGCCAGCCCGGACATGGTGACCCCGCCCAAACGGGTGGTGCGGAGCGGCAAACCGGCCGCCGCCGCTTCGTCCAGAGCATGTTGCCCCCAATCCTGCCAGGAGGTCAGGCCGGAATTGCAAAAATGCAGCGGACCGCGTACTTCCCGGGCCTCGAAGGCAAGAAATTCGAGAGCCTCCACGAGGTCGCCCACGCTCGTCGGGCTGCCCCACTTGTCGGTCACCACCCGGAGGGTATCCGACCGGAGCGCCTGCCGGATGACCCAGCCCGGGAAGCCTCCCGTTCCGGAGCCGAAGAGCCAGGAAACGCGCAGCACCAGGTGATCCGGTGACGCGGCCAGCAGACGTTCCTCCCCGAGCCGTTTGGAGGCTCCGTAGACGCTGATCGGTCCCGTGGGGTCCTCTTCGCGGTAGGGGACCGTTTGCGACCCGTCGAAGACGTAATCCGTGCTGAGGTGGATCATGCGCGCCCGGCGGTCCGCCGCCACGGAGCCCATGAGCCCGACCGCGTGACCGTTGATCCGGGCCGCCTTTTCCGGGTCCGCCTCGCAGGCGTCCACCTCCGTCCAAGCCGCGCAATTGATCAGGAGATCGAAGTCCCCGGCCGCGGCGAGGGCGGACCGGATGGCCTCGTCATGGGCCAAGTCCATTTCCCGCCGGCCCAAAGCGATGACCTCGCAGCCGTGACGTTGCCGGAGGCGTTGGACGCAAAGGCTTCCGACATTGCCATGGGCACCGGCGACGATGACCTTCATGCGTTCAGTTGGCGACGATGTTGACGAGCTTGTTGGGAACCACGATGACCTTGCGGAGGGTCAATCCTTCGAGGTGTTTCCTGATGCCTTCGGAGGCGAGCGCCAGTTCCTCGCAGGTCTTTTGCGGGCAGTCCGGGGCCACATGGATGCGGTCGCGGAGTTTGCCGTTCACCTGGACGACCATTTCGATTTCGTCCTCCACCAGACAGGCCTCGTCGTGGACCGGCCACGGGTGATAGGCCAGGGCGGCCGGGGCGACCGACTCCCCGAAACGCTCGTGGAGAATGCCGTTGATCTCGTCCGCCAGATGGGGGGCAAAGGGATTGAGCAGCTGCACCAGCGTGGCCACCACCGAGGCCGGTCGAGGATCGTCCTTGGCCAGTTCATTGGTGCAGACCATCATTTGGGAGATGGCGGTGTTGAAGCCCATCGATTCAATGTCGGCCGTCACCTTCTTGATGGTCTGGTGCAGGATCTTGAGTTGCGCCTTGGTCGGAGGCACGTCCGCGATGGCCGGGGAAGGCATCCACCGGCCTTCCTGATCTTCTTCCATCACGAGGCGCCAGACCTTGGCGAGAAAGCGGTTGACGCCTTCCACTCCTTTTGTGGACCACGGCTTGACCTGCTCCAACGGCCCCATGAACATTTCGAAAAGGCGCAGTGAATCCGCCCCGAACTCGGCCACCACGTCGTCCGGGTTCACCACGTTGCCCCGGCTCTTCGACATCTTCTGGCCGTCCTCGCCGAGAATCAGTCCCTGGTTGACCAGCTTTTGGAACGGTTCCCGGGTCGAAACGTGACCGAGATCGTGCAGCACCTTGTGCCAGAACCGGGCATAGAGCAGGTGCAATACCGCGTGCTCCGTGCCGCCCACGTAAAGGTCTACCCCGCCCGCCCGGCCACTGCCCGCGCCCATCCAATACGCCTCGGCGCTCTGGCTGGCGAACCGTTGCGGATTCCGCGCATCGATGTAGCGCAGGTAATACCAGCAACTCCCCGCCCACTGCGGCATGGTGTTCGTCTCCCGCCGCGCGTTCTTGCCGTGACGGATCCAACCGGTCGCCTTGGAAAGCGGGCCCTCGGGTGAACCGGTCGGTTTGAAGTCATCCAAATCCGGTGCCAAAAGCGGAAGCTCCGATTCCGGCAGGGCCTCGTGAATCCCGTCTTTCCAGAGGATCGGGAACGGCTCCCCCCAATACCGCTGGCGGCTGAACAACCAATCGCGCAGCTTGTAATTGATCTTGCGGCGGCCTTTCCCGTGCGCCTCCAGCCAGGAGATCATCAGTTCCTTCGCTTTCCCGGTGGGCAACCCGTCGAGAAATCCGGACGCTTTCGCAATCCCGGTCCCGGCGTAGCATCGCCCCGCGAAGTCTCCGGGCGCCTCGACCACCTCGATCACCGGCAGATCGAATTGCCGGGCGAAGGCGAAATCCCGCTCGTCGTGGGCCGGCACCGCCATGATCGCTCCGGATCCATAGGACATCAGCACATAATCCGCCACCCAAACCGGGAGGCGCGTTCCGTTGACCGGATTGATCGCGTAACCTCCCGTGGCCACGCCAGTCTTTTGCGGCGTCGCCTCGGTCCGGTCCATGTCGCTTTTGGACGCGGTTTCCCGTCGATAAGCCGCCACCGCCTCCTTTTGGGCCTGGGTGGTCACTTCATCGACCAGGGGATGCTCCGGGGCCAGCACGAGATAGGTGGCCCCGAACAGGGTATCGGGCCGGGTCGTGAACACGGTGACCTCATGTTCCCTGCGCCCGCCCTGCCGCTTGACCGAAAAGGTGACCTCGGCCCCTTCGGAGCGCCCGATCCAGTTGCGTTGCAACAGTTTGATCGATTCCGGCCAGTCGAGATCCTCGAGTTCATCGATGAGCCGCTGGGCGTAGGCGGTGATCCGCAGGTTCCACTGTCTCAGGGGCCGCCGCTCCACCCGGTGGCCCTTCGCTTTCCACTCGTCCACCTCCTCATTCGCCAGCACGGTCCCCAGATCCGGCGACCAATTCACCGGGACCTCCGCCACAAAAGCGAGGCGCACCGCGTCGATCTCCGCCCGGGACCACCCCCGCGCCGCCAGATCCGCGACCGGGCGCGCCCGCTGCGTCGCCTCGTCGAAGTAGGCGTGATAGAGCTGCAGGAAAATCCACTGCGTCCAGCGCACGTAATCCGGGTCGGTCGTGTTGACCTCCCGTCCCCAATCATAGGAAAAACCAAGCCGCTTCAATTGCGCCCGGAAATTGTTCACGTTTTCTTCCGTGGTGACCCGTGGATGCTGCCCCGTCTTGATGGCATACTGCTCCGCCGGGAGACCGAAGGCGTCCCATCCCATGGGGTGCAGCACGTTGAACCCGCGCATCCGCTTGTAACGGCAGATGATGTCGGTCGCGGTGTATCCTTCGGGATGTCCCACGTGAAGTCCCGCCCCGGAGGGATAGGGAAACATGTCGAGGCAGTAATACTTCGGCTTCGAGGGATCGAACCCGGCTTCGTCCGGATTCGGCGTCGCGAAGGTCTTTTCCTCGTCCCAGCGGGCTTGCCACTTGGGCTCGATGCTTTCGAAGGGGTAACGATGTCGGGCCATGATAGAGTGCGGGCGCTCAAAAGGCAGCGGAATCCGGAGCTTGTCCACGCGATTTTTCCCGCCATCGTGTTCCCGATGCCCCGTCTTGTCGTTGCCACCCACAATCCCCACAAAACCGCCGAAATCCAAGCCATTCTCGGTGATCGCTTTTCCAGCTACCTCGACCTCACCTCCTTCCCGGAGATCGAACCCGCCGTGGAGGACGGGAAGACGTTCGAGGAGAATGCCAGGATCAAGGCGCTCCATGCCGCCCGGCTGCTCCCGGAGGACATGGTCCTCGCGGACGATTCCGGACTCGAGGTCGATGCCCTTGGCGGCGCCCCGGGAGTTTTTTCCGCCCGTTACGCCGGCCCGGGAGCCACCGATGCCGCGAACCGCAGGAAACTCCTCGCCGCTCTGGGGGACGAATCGCGCCGGGACGCTCGTTTCCGTTGCGTGCTGGCCCTGGCGCGGGACGGCGCGGTGGCGCACATCGCCGTCGGGGCCGTGGAGGGCGAGATCCTCCGGACCGAGCAGGGCTGCGGCGGTTTCGGATACGACGCGCTTTTCCGGCCCCGGGGGCATGCGGATTCGTTCGGCGTGTTGTCGCCGGAGACGAAAAACGCCTTGAGCCACCGCGGCCATGCCTTGCGCGCCCTCGTGAGCTGGCTTGACCGCTCCGCTTAGGCCGGTTCCGTTGCCGTGATGTCCCGGTGGGTGGGAACCGGTCGCCCGGGACGGAAGCGCTCCAGATGGTCCAGCGTCAAACGGCAGCCGCCCGGCGTGGGGGCAGCGACGGCGTTTTGCACGACCTCGGCCAGCCGTTCCGGATCCGCTTCGGCCCGGAGATTGAGGATGATTTGCGCGCCTGTCACCGGTTCTTCCAGCTCCTGGCCGAATTCCGGCCGGAAATCATTGCGCACCAGATTGATCACCGCGACTTCCCCGTGCAGGCCGTTGTCGGGGCTCAAGGTCATTTTCAGATGGGCGATCTCCGATCCGTCGGAACGCAGTTGCCCTTGAATGCGGTCGGCGAGGTGCTCCAAGACCGGGCCGGCCTCCACTTCCTCGTCCGCTTCCAAGGTGAACGTGGCGTTCAACCAACCCAGCAACGCCTCCCCGTCCGCATAGGTGTCGTAGTCGATTTCCAACGCGGGCCGGGGGATTTGTTCCTCGGCGCCTAGGATGTCGAACCACTCCGCCAAACCCGTTCCCTCGCGGACCGAGATCGCCAGCACCCGTTTGCCGGGGAATTCGCTTTGCAGCGCGGAGATCAGGGCCTCCAACGCCTTGTCTTCCAGCAAGTCCCGTTTCGAGACGACGATCAGGTCCGCCTCCTCGAGTTGCTTGCGGTAGATGTAGACCACTTTTTCGGAGAACCCCGGGCCCTCCTCCAAACCGAGGATGCGGCGCGCCCGGTGCGGATCGACGAGCACGGAGAGGGGAGCGATGGAGAAATTCCCGCCATACATCCGCCGCAAGGGGTAGGTCACGGTGGCCACCAGATCCGTGCAGGAACCCACCGGTTCCGCCACGAAAACGTCCGGGCGGGCCGCCTCGGTGAGGCGCTTGGCGGCATCCACCAGGGAGTTGAACTTGCAGCAGAAACAGCCTCCGGGAATCTCCTCCGTCGCGAAGCCGCGGGATTGCAGCATCCGAGTGTCCACGAGTTCCCGTCCCTGATCGTTCGTGATCAGGCCGACCCGCCGACCCTTGTCCGAAAGATGCCGGGCCAGGGCGGCCACCGCGGTGGTCTTGCCCGCACCGAGGAAACCGCCGATCATGATGTAACGGGCTTGGGGATTCATGACGTTGAGTTTGGGCGTATCTGCCTCTTCACGCAAGGAAGAGTTCCCGCGCAACGCCGGTCACCGCACTTCCGGCGCCCGCTACGACCTTCGGAAGAGGTTCCCGAAGTCCAACACCCGGCGGTGGCTCCCAGAGACCGGCCGGTAACCAAGCGCCTTGAATCTCCGCTCCAGGTCCGGAAGATGCGCCGCCCCCCACGGAATGTAGATCTCCGTGTATTCCGGCTCCGTGACGGCGAAGACCTCCATCAAGCGGTCGTTGCGTTGCTGCAAAAGCCCCTTCACCAGGAGGTCTTCGAATTCCCGCGCCGTCATGTCGTCCGGCAGCTTGAACAGATTCGCCAAATTCAACGTTTCCAGTGAGGTCAGCAGGGCGATCAGCCGTTTCCGATGCTCCGGAGACAGCTCGCGGATGTCGATGTCCGCCCGGTGGAAATCAACGCCATCCACCACCCAGCTGTCCACGGCTTGGCGGTTGCCCGCCGTGCGCGGTTTTGCCGAGAACCCGACGGCCTGGTCAACCAATCCGAGTCTCGCGGCGAGGGAGGCGTAGATTTCCCCGGTGGCGAACGATTCCGGCAAAAGCTGTTCCGAATCCGTGACGCCTTCCACCAACACGAGCCGCTTTCCTTCCCCCGGCGCCGCCAGATGACGGTTCAAGGTCTGGTAAAAACCCTGATCCCCGATATGCGCCATGCCAACCAGATGGACTTGACGGCCGTCCTTGGCAAAGACCCGTTCCTGCAGGTCGATCCCCCGGGTCGAGAGGGCCACGTAACCGCCGGAAAGGTCGGCAATGATCTCGACCAAGCCGAAATAATTTACCGGCAGGGACCCCAGCATGAGGACCGCGCCCGCCGAACTCATGATGACGAAATGACGCAGGCTGAATCCGGCCGGTGGACGCGGCTCCGGATGGCGCAGGGCCGGGATCAGGTAGGTCAGGGCCAGGGCCACCAACATCACGTCCAGAAGGAGACAGGAGGTCCTGAGGTCCATTCCGTAGATCAACGGCCACCCGAAACTCATGCGGAGCGTCGCGAGCACCGTGGCTCCCAGGACATAGCGCTTCGGAAAACCGTCGTAAAACACCGCCACGGAGATCCAGAGCCAAATGAATAGGGCCAGGAACAGGCCGCTCGAAGAGGTTTGCAGGAGAATGTGCGCCTCGTGCAGGAGATCCGCGCTCAGCACCCAAAGCGAAAGACCGGTCAGAATCCCCGCAAAGCACCGGTTCCAGTTCAGGCCGGGCGGAGCGATCTCGGGATTGGAGGACGGTTCGGACATCTGGACCACCCGCAATGTAGCGGAATCCGCCGCGCATGACAAGCACAGGAATTCGGGGGGGGGCGGGGCGGCCGCTTCCGCTCAATGCACGATCACCTCGAAGGTCACCGTGTCCGCCTCGGGTTCGCGACCCGCTCCCGGTGGAATGCGCGCCCAACGGATCTGGTGACGGCCCGGTTGACGGGCAAAATAGGTCTGCGTCAGCGTGCCCGGCACCCCGGTCATCCCCGGGGCCGTTTCACCCCGGCTGATCGTCGGATTCCCCACTCTGGACAGCACCCCGCCAAGGCCGGAACCACTCCGCTCCTCCCACCGGTAGCCGGTGGAAGCGCCGTTTTCCTCCAGACGGATCGTGACGGTCTGCCCGGCTTGCATCGCGATCTCCCGGTTCGCATCCGCCTCCGTCAAGGTCAATCCGGCCTCCTGCTGATGGAGCACAACCGGTCGGGGAGGCTGCCGCGGGGAAACACATCCAGCCGCGGCGAGGGCCAGCGCGCCAAGCATCGGGATCCGTGCGGGAAGGGCAAACAGGCGGTTCATCGGGGCTATTCTGAGCCTAGGCCGCGGGAAAAGTGGGGTCAATCGGAAAAGACGGGCCGCCTTGCCGCGGCGGGTTTCTCAAAATTAAAACAAATTACAGAAATAAAAGTTTCCATTGCGAATACTGGATTATGGTATTTATTGTTTTGCACAATCAAGACCCAAGAACCGCAAAATTTCTCGTCCATGCAACGCTTTCCCTTCCAGCCCGGAACTCCCCGAACCACCCTCGGCCGGCCGGTCCCGCACCCGGTGAACGGAAAGCCCGCGCTGCTCGACCGGGAACAACGGTCCCTCCGGAGCGTGATGAACTTTGCCACCCAGCTCGAGGGGGGCGGGGCCCAAATGGTGGCAGCGCAACTCTGTTCCGGGTTTCTCGAGCTGGGGGTCGAATCGTCGGTGCTCTCCTTCCTCTACGAGAAACGGAGCTTCGCGCTGCCCGGGCCCAAACCCAGCATCCTCGCGGCGGGAAAGCCGGGTTTGAGCGGCCTTCCCCGTTTGTTCGTCAGGATCTTCCAGCTTCTCCAGCGCCAACGGCCGGATGTCGTCCTCTCGCATTCCGTCTACACCAACCTCTTCGTGTTGCCGCTCGCCGCCCTCCTCGGAGTCCCGCACCGCATCACGGTGCAGCACAATGAGACGGACGATGTCAACGTCCTCTTCCAGTGGCTCTACGCGGCCTTCCATCTGCTCCGGCTGAGCACCCACACCGTCTTTGTTTCCGAGGCCTCTCACGAGAGCTACCTCCGGAAATACGCCTGCTTCCGGCACCGCTCGTCGGTCGTCAAAAATCTCATCTCGATCGACTGGCGGAGCGCGGACCCGGAGGTGGCCCGTCTGGTCGATCTCAAAGCGGGCGAGCGGCTGCTCTTCGCGGTGGGCCGCCTGAGCCGTCAGAAGAATCACGCTGTGCTCGTGGAGGCCATGCGGCGGGTGCAAGGCTGCAAGCTGGTCATCGCCGGGGAAGGGGAGTTGCGCGGAGAATTGGAGAGTCAGATCCAGGAGGCCGGTCTCGGAGACTCTGTGATCCTGGCCGGGGAGATCCCCCGGGAGAAAATCGTCGCCCTCTTCGGGGTCTGCGATCTTTTCGTCATGCCCTCCCTGTATGAGGGGCGGTCGCTCGCCATGCTCGAAGCGATCCAGGCCGGGTGCTCCATCGTCGCCTCCCGGATCCCCAGTTTCGAGGAGGTGCTCCGCGACTGCCGGAACGACGTCGCCCTCTTTGATCTCGAGTCGTCCGGGGATCTGGCGGCCAAGTTGAACGAGTCGGTCGCCTCGCTCCCCGCCTGGCAACCCCTCGAGGACCGATGCCAAGCCCTCGGGGAGCGCGCCGAGGACTCCGGCAAGTCGGTGAATCTCCAGCTCTGCCGCTCCTACTGCCAGAACATCGGCTGGTCCTCATGCCCGGCCTGAGGCCGCAGCCCCTTTTGAAACCTTCACACAACATCGGACCAACATGAAACAAAAGCGTCAGGGAGTCAGGAAAATTTGGGTCGCGGGATTGCGCGGCATTCCCAGTCTTTCGGGAGGCGTCGAACAGGTGGTGGAAAGGCTCTACCCGCAACTCAAGGAACTCTGCGAGGAGCAGGAGATGAACGTGGCGATCACCATCGCCAATCGCAGCCAGTATTTTCCCAAGAGGATCGACTCCTTCGGATCCCTGCAACTGCGCTATCTCTCGTCTCCGGACCTCAAGGGGTTCGAGTCGCTCCTCCACTCCGGGTATTCCCTCTGGTCCGCGTTCAGGGACAAGGCCGACGTCATCCACCTGCACGCCATCGGCGCCTGGATCTGGGCCCCGATCGCCCGGCTCCTCGGCCTCCGCGTTTGTCTGTATCACCACGGGAATGACCATTTGCGCGACAAATGGGGCTTGGCCGCCCGCATGTTCCTCCGCAGTTCCATGCACTTCGGCTCCCTCTTCGCCCACCGCGTCTATCTTCTCAACCCGGTCCACATGGCCAATCTGCCCCTCGTCAGGAAGGGCAAGGTCCGCATCGTTCCGAATGGAATCGATTGCGAGAACACCCTCCGCGAGGAGGTGGCCCAGGCCATCGAGATGACGAACTTCCTCTTCGTCGGTCGTGTCACCCCGGAGAAGAACGTGCTCGAGCTGATCCGCGCTTTCAACCTCCTCTGCCAACAACGCCAGATCACGCCCCGGCTCCGCATCATCGGACCCGCCGCCCACGGCGAGGAAGCCTACTACGAGACCTGCCGCGAGGAGGCCGCCCTCAATCCGCGCATCGATTTCATGGGCGCGATGCCCCCCGCCAAGGTCAAGGAATACTACCGGCCGGATGCCGTGCTCACCTTGCTCTCGTCCATCGAAGGCATGCCCATGGTGGCTCTCGAGGCCATCGCGGGTGGCTCCCGCCTCCTCCTCAGCAACATCCCGGAGCACCAGGTCTTCGAGGAGAATTTTGCCGCCAAACGGGTCGACCCGGCCCAGCCCGGACAAATCGTCGCGGCCATGAAGGAAATGATCGACAGGCCGCACGATGCGAACCATATTATGGAAAATATGGAAAAGCTGAAGAAGAATCACAACTGGGAGAGTTCCGCGATCATTCTTAGGGATGATCTCAAGGCGCTCCTCGCCGGGAAATGATTCGGTTCCTCATCATCGCCGGTGTCCCGATCGGGATCGCTCTCCAGGGGATCATCGAGGAGAAGAGCCGTGCCTTGAGCAATGTCTGCCAATACGGGCCGATCGTCCTCCTCGCCATTTACGGTCTGGCCTGTCAGGCCGCCGCCAAATTCGCCAAGCATCCCGAGCGTCTCCTGGGCCAGAGCCCGATGATGTCGGTCCTTTTCCTCGGCTTCGCGCTCACCACCTGCTTTAGCCTCTTCGCCAGCGGTCTGGATCTCCCCCCGGGGGGGCTGCGGGACACCATGATCGTGGGCGTGACCTACTTCGCCCTCGCGGCTCCTTTCCGCTGGGAGCCGCGCCATTACCACCTGTTCAGCTGGATCCACTGCATCAGCTTCGTCGTCCTGAGTCTGGTGCGGGCCGGAAGCCCGGCGGATCTCAACGTCATCGAAGGGGATTCGCCCTGGGAACACCACACCCTGGGGTTCGTCCTGCCGATGTGTTTTTTCTATGCTTTCCTCGCCAAGGATCTGCCTCTCATGGCGTTTTCCGGATGCCTCACGATCCTCGCCATGAAACGTGTCGCCATCATCGCCATGGTGATTTCCATCGCCGCCTCGTTTCTCGCGCCTTCGGCCAAGCCGCGCGCCCTGATCTGCCTCATCCTCGGCCTCGTCCTCTTCCTCGGTTCCCATTATCTGGACCTCATCATCGAGTTCCTCCAGAACACGGTCCCGGAGATCAAGGATTTCCGGGATCTCTTCTCCGGCCGTGGTCCCTTGGTGAAGACCGTCCGGGAAACCGCCTACGCGGAGGCCGGCTGGGTGAATGTCCTCTTCGGGAACGGTCCGGGCTTTGCCTCCAAACTGGCCGTGGAACTGCTCAGCGCGGAACTCAAACACATTCACAATGACTATATCCGGATCTTCCTCGATTACGGGATCGTCGGCTCCGTGTTCTGGCTGGCCGTCCTGATACGGTTGGGCTCGATGAGCAAACTGGGCTTCTGTCTGGCCCTCTATCAAATGACGGTTTTCTCCACGGACAACACCTTTGTCTATTACCCGCATCTCGTGACCCTGTATCTTTTTGCGAAACTTCATGATCTCCCGGCGCGGGCGCGCGCGGGGGCCGGAATCCGGAGGCAAACCGCCGGTGCCTTGAGCCCGGTGAACCAACCGCTGTATTCCTGATTTTTTCCCTCATCTCCCCACTCATCCCTGCCATGAATCCCGCACCCATCCGCATCGCCGTCACCGGAGACCGCAACTTTCTGGTTCAGAAGCGCATGTCCATGCTGTTCGATACGTTTGAAAGCCGGGCGCAATCCCTCGAGCGCGTGCCGGTGGACAATCTCTTCGACGCGAAGTGGCTCAAACAGACGGCCAAGGAAATCTGCAAGCGCCTGCCCATCCCGATCCAAACGACCGGGCGGGCCAGCGGCATGCGCAAGAACGCGGCCTCTTATGTGAAACAATCCCGGGCCTGCGAACGGAAAATCCGTGGCCTGAAGCAACGGCCGGATTTTGTCTTTCACCTCTTCGGGATGTATTGTCCGTTCTGGGACGGGTTCGATATCCCTTTCTCCATGTATCTCGACTACACCATGGCCCTCGCGCATCGCACCTGGGAACCGTGGGCGCCCTTCTCCAGCGAGGCGGATCTCCAAGCCTGGTTGGACTGCGAGCGCGTGGCTTATGCCAACGCGTCCCGGATCTTCACCTTCAGCGCTCTGGTGAAACGTTCCCTGACCGATGATTACGGGGTGGATCCCGCCAAGGTCTTCGTCACCGGCGCGGCGGGCCAGTTCACCAAACCCTATGAGGGCCCGAGGGTATTCGGCGGGAAGCGCTTGTTGTTCAACGCCACCAACTATGAACGCAAGGGCGGGGATCTGGTGATCGATGCCTTCAGCAAGGTCCGCGCCGCGGTTCCGGAGGCGGAACTGCTCGTGGTCGGTGGCGAAGAGGATTCGCAACCCGGCCCCGGGATCCGGCACCTCGGCTTCGTGGCCGGTCAGGGAGCGATGGAGCGCCTGTTTCTGGATTGTGATATCCTCCTCGCTCCAGCGCGGTGTGAGCCGTATGGACAACTGCTCGTGGAAGCCGCCAACTTCGGTCTTCCTTGCATCGTTTCCGACCGGGGCGGCATGAAGGAGATCATCGAGCCCGATGTGCAGGGAGTCGTTCTCCCCGAATTATCCGCCGACTGCCTTGCCGATGCGATCATCGACCTGCTCCGGGACCCGGAGCGGCTCCAACGTTATTCCGAAGCCGGACGCGCCAAGGTGAAGGCGGGGCTGAATTGGTTGGGCATCGGGGACGTGATGCTCGGGGAGATGTCAAACGCGGTGGAGGATCGCTTGCGGGTCCTCTCCGTGGCGGCCGCCTGACCCTCCTCCCGCAACCATGTCCAAGGTGGAAGGTCTCAAATCCAAGGTTCTCAACGGCGGAATTCTCCTCACGTTGAGAAGTCTCGTGGCGGCGGTCATTTCCCTCGTCAGCGTGATTGTCATCGCGCGTCTCCTCGGTCTCAGGGATTACGGGATTGCCACGGTATCCATCGGCATCATCTATTTCCTCACCTGGACCTGCCGTCTCGGGTTGCACACCCATCTGGTGCGCGCCAGGGACTTGCCCGAGGACGGGCCCAGATGGGTGCTCTCGTTCTACAACGCGCTCGGTCTGGTCCTTTGTTCGGCCCTTTGGCTCGCCGCCCCGGTCGCCGGGAAATTCACCGGTCAGCCCGAGGTGACCCTCGCGCTCCGCGCCCTGATCCCGGTGGTCTGGCTGGATCTCGTCGGGATGGTCGCCATTTCGATGCTCGAGCGCCATCTTCGCTTTGGCCAGGTGGGCCTGATCGAGTCCGTCTCCCAGTTGGGAAACTGTGTCCTCTCGATCGCTCTCGTCTGTTCCGGTGCGGGTTATTGGGGGCCGGTGATCGGCACGGTGTTCCAATACGTCCTCCAAACCATCCTTGCCTGCCGCCTGTATCCGGTGAGCTGGCGCTGGGGCTGGGATTGGCAGTTTCTCAAACCCGCCCTGCGATTTGGACTCGCCTACTCGGGAGCGGACTGGATCGCGAATTGCAAGAGTCTGCGCATCAGTATTCTCGTCAGTGGGATCGCGGGAATCGAAGCTGCGGGGATCGTCGGCATGGCCAACCGATTTGCCGACCAGATGTCCATGTTGCGTCTCGTGGTCCGGCGCATGTCGATCAGCGTGATGTCCAAACTCGTGGAGGAACCGGACGCGGCGCGTGGTGCCGTGAGCCGCGGGATGGTTTACCAGGCGTTGCTGGTCGGGCCCGTGTGCGCCGGTTTTTCTTGTGTCGCCGTCTGGGTGATTCCCTTTTTCTTCGGTCCGGAGTGGGTCCTGAGCGCGCGGATTTTCCCCCTCATCGCCCTCGCCACGCTCGGCAGTTCCCTCTTTGATCTTCACGCGGCGGTCCTCCATGCGGCTGGAAAGAACGCCGAGGTGGCCAAGGGCAATCTGCTCCACGTGAGCTTGCTCTGGCTGGGCGGGGTCATCCTGCTCCCGGTGGCGGGACTGTGGGGTTACGGAATCTCCGAATTGCTCGCGCTCCCGGGGTATTTCCTGCTGCATCACCTCTTCCGCAAGTCTTACGGGGCGCCCCGCTACCAGCACGCGTTCCGGGTCAGCCTCGCGGCCGTGCCGCCCCTGATCGCAAGTATCTTCGTTCCGCCCCTGCCGGCCATGGCCATCTTTGTTCTTAGCTACGCCGCCCTCTTCACCTGTGACGCCACCATCCGGGCCTATCTTCTCGAACTCAACCTCTTCGCCCGGCGGAAACGGGGAAGCGCCAAGGCGGAGGAAGAGCCGGGTGAGGGAGTCAGGGCCGGATTGGGAGCCTGAGAACGCGGAAACCGGTCACTCAGCTCTTCGCGACGCCCCGCAACGTTTCGACCGGCTCGTGAGGAGCCAGGAGTGCGGAGAGAATCCGCCGGGCGCGCCCGGCTCTCTCGATCAGGGCCTCGTATCCGGCGGCTCCGCAGCAACGGACCAGAAGAATGGTCACGGTGAGGCGCAGGTAGCCCGGCGTGAGACGCAGCTTCGGGTCATAACTGACTGCCTGACGGAGGAGACGTGAGGAATCGATATGATTGCGGTGCCGGCTCTGGACCGGTTTCCAGCTGAGGCAGAGATAAGCCAGGGCATAGCTCATGGACTTGAGCTGGGTCTTGGCGGTCTCGGTGGAGGTGAACGCCTTTTCCAGAACCCTTTGGAACGATTTCTCGAGAACAAACCAGTTGTTGGAAAGGCTGGCGGGGTGTTGGCGATAATATACCAGTGGCTCGCGAATGACGCGGAAGGGATGATGATCCGCAATGCGCAGCCACATGTCCCAGTCCTCGATCCCCGTGGTGGCGGGATCGAAGAGCCCGAGTTCATCGAAACAGCTCCGCCGCACCATGGCATTGCTGCCACAACCGATGAAGTTGTGCTTGATCAGGTCGGACCAGACCATGCCCTCGTTGAAATAGCGGCGGATCTTTCCGGTCGGCGTTCCGAGATGATCAATGTTCGCCAGCCAGCAATAAACCATGGCCGCGCGCGGGTCGGCATCGAGGATCTCAATCTGTTTGGTTAATTTGGAGGGATGCCACAAATCATCTGAATCAAGAAACGCAATGTATTCACCCTGTGAGGCTGCGATCCCCGTGTTCCGTGCCGTCGAAGGACCCTGGTTGGCTTGGGTGATCAGGCGGAAGCGGGGATCGGTGACATGGGCGGAAAACCAGGCTTCGGTTTCGTCCGTGCTGCCGTCATTGACGACGATGACTTCAAAATCCTGATGGTCTTGGTGGAGAACGCTTTCGAGCGTCTCAGGAAGATATTTTACCGAATTGTAAGAGGGGATGACGATGGAGACTCTTGGCATGGTGGAAACCCTCGGTTGAAGTGGTTCGGATAACCGATCGCTTTAGGATGGAAGATATGGTGTTTTGTGAAAATTGGAAACAGATTTTTCCTGTGTTGCGGCCTGTGCCGGACTTTCTTTTTTGCAAATCGGCGGTTCCGGGGTTTAGATTGTGCTTGATGAAAATTCTGATTGCGGGTGGCGCCGGTTACATAGGAAGTCATTGTGTGCGTCTGCTGCGCCTCGCCGGGCATGAGCCTGTGGTGGTGGACAATCTGGTGTTCGGGCACCGCCGGGCGGTCGATGCTGCAGTCCCCTTTTACGAGGCGGATCTCGGGGATGTCGGGGCGATGACCGATCTTCTCCGGCGTGAGCAGGTGGAGGCGGTGATGCACTTCGCGGCCTTTGCCTATGTGGGCGAGTCGGTGCATCGTCCGCTGAAATATTATCTCAACAATGTGGCGGCCACGCTCCACCTTCTCGATGCTATGCAGCGGGCGGGGGTGAGGCGTTTCGTCTTTTCCAGCACCTGTGCCACGTTCGGTGTGGTCGAGAGCCTGCCCATCATCGAAACGCTGCCGCAAAAGCCGATCAATCCTTACGGTCAGACCAAGCTCGACGTGGAGATTGCCCTCCGGGCCCTGTGTGCCGCCGAAGGATTTTCCGCGGCCGCGTTCCGTTATTTCAACGCGGCCGGTGCGGCCGAGGACGGCAGCATCGGGGAGGATCACGACCCGGAATCCCATCTCATTCCGTTGGCCATCGGGGCCGCCCAGGGAAAACGGCCCGCATTGCGGGTCTTCGGGCTGGACTACCCAACACCGGACGGCACGTGCCTGCGGGACTATGTCCACGTCGATGATCTCGCGCGGGCCCACATCGCGGCCTTGCCGTTGTTGGAGACGCCCGGGCGCTTCGTCGATTACAACCTGGGGACCGGGACGCCCACTTCGGTGTTGGAGGTGATTGGCGCGGTCGAGGCGGTGACGGGTTTGAAAGTGCCCTGGGAGCCTGGGGAACGGCGGGAGGGCGATCCCCCGGCGCTTTACGCAGACAGCGTCAAGGCCCGCCGTGAGTTGGGGTGGGTGCCGGTCCATACCGGGATTCGTTCGATCGTCGAGACCGCGTGGAACTGGCACCGGAGCCATCCGGACGGTTACGGCCGGGCCTCGGCGCCTGTGAACTGAGGCGGCCTTGAGGCGGGAGCGGGTCGCGTGACCGAATGGTCACTGGCGTTTTGCCGATTGTGGCACATGGTAGGGTCACTATGGAATCTCCCGTCCTCTCCACCAACCAGAAGGCCCTCGAGATCAATCTCGACGAAAGCAAGTACGGGACCTTCGCCGAGATCGGTGCCGGCCAGGAGGTGGCCCGATGGTTCTTCAGGGTCGGCGGAGCCAGCGGGACCGTTGCCAAGGCGATGTCCGCCTACGACATGAAGTTCAGCGACGCCATCTACGGGCCCTGTGAACGGTATGTCTCCAAGGTCCGGGTCGAGTCGATGCTGGATCATGAATACGAGCTGTTGCTCGAGCGGCTGGCGGAGACGCGGGGAACCAAGACCCGTTTTTTCGTCTTCGCGGCGACGGTGGCGGCCAAAAGCTATTCGCGCCAGACGGACGGGCACGGATGGATGGGCATGCAGTTCCAGACCGAGCCGGGCGCCGATCCTTCGCGGATCATCCTGCACCTCTGCCTCTGGGACAAGGAGAACGTGCAGCAGCAGGAGGCGCTGGGCATTTTCGGGGTGAATCTCGTGTATGGCGCGATGTTTTTGCATCGCCAGCCGGAGAAGTTGCTCCGCTCGCTGGTCGATAACCTCACCACCCAGCGGATCGAGGTGGACATGATCGAATTCTCCGGTCCGGCGTTCGCGGCGTTGGACAACCGGATCATGAGTTTGGAATTGGTGCAGGCCGGGCTGACGGATGCGGCCATGTTCACTTCGGACGGGCACGTGGTCCAGGCGTCGGACCTGATCCACCGGAAGCCCGTTTTGGTGGAGCGCGGGAGTTTCCGGCCGATCACCAACGTGACGATCGACATGTTGAGCTGCGCCCGCGCCCAGTTCGTGCAAGAGCCGAAAGTGCAGGGGCAGCCGTTTCTGGTGCTCTCGGAAATGACCATGCGGAATCTGGCCACCGGCACGGGGATCGACCATGCGGATTATCTGGCGCGGGTGGACACGCTCTGCGCGCTGGGCAAGACGGTCTTGATCTCGAACTTCGGGGAATACTACCGTTTGGCGGCCTATTTATTCCGTTATACCAAGCAGATGGTGGGTTTTGTGATGGGCGTGCCGAGCCTTGCGGAGATTTTTGAGGAGAAATATTACGCCAATCTTGAAGGGGGAATCCTCGAGTCCTTCGGACGCATGTTCAAGAACGACCTGAAGTTGTTCGTCTACCCGCTCCGGGACCGCGCCAGCGGATCCTTGATCACGGCGGAGAATCTCAAGGTGGCTCCCCATCTATCCCACCTCTACGCCCACCTCTTGCAGAACCGCTTCATTGAACCGATCCGCGGGTTCAACCCGGACTATCTGCCGATCTTCTCCCGGGAGATTCTGGCGCAAATCCAGTCGGGCACGCCCGGTTGGGAAGCTTCCGTGCCGCCCCAGGTGGCCCAGATGATCAAGGCGCGGAAGTTCTTCGGTTACCGGGAACCGTTTTCTTCGAATCCTCCCGTGCCGCCACCCATTCCCTTGGGCTGATCCCGGCGGACGGCCCGCTTATTTTCCTTGGAGGACGTCGCCGATTTTTCCAAGGGCTTCCCAGTTCATTTCGATGCCGATGAACACGGTGCGCGGCGCGGCGTTGCGCGGGCCTTCGGGCAGGCGGCTGGAAATGTAGGTTTCATCGAGCAGGTTCTGCACGCCTCCGAGGAGCTTGGTGTGTTCACCGATCTGGTAGGAAGCGGAGAGGTCGAACACCAAGGCGGAATCGATGATGCCCTGACGGACGGAAGTGACCGGACTGATGAAGTTGTCCGCGGTGCCGAAGGATTCGTCCACCCAGGTGCCATCGAGGTTGACACCGAAAGCGTCGTAGCGGAGGCCGACCCCGCCGGCGAGCTTCCACTGGGGCACGTAGGGGAGGGAGGCCCCAGGAGTTCCTCCGGCATAGATGTTGTTGCTGCCTCCGGATTCAAGGGCGTTCGCCAGTTCGGCGCTGGTCCAGGTCGCGGTGAGATAGGCCGGCATTTGGAAGGGGCTGCCTTGGGCGGCCATGAGGTCATAGCTGACCATGCTTTCAAAGCCCCAGACGGTGGCGGCTCCGGCGTTGAGGTTGGAGACCCCGCCAAGACCGAGCCCGGTGTCCGTGCCGAGAAGGTTGGAGTAATCGCTCACGAAACCGGCGAATTCAGTGGCGAAAGCCTCGCGGCGGTGGCGGATGCCGGCCTCGTAACCTATGCTTTGTTCCACTTGGATTCCGTTCTTGAGATAGGCGTTGGGGCCCGGGGTGGAGATGCCGCGGAAGACGCCGCCGAAGAGCGTGTTGGCATCGCTGAGTTCATAATTGATCCCGGCCCCGGCGGCATAGGTATCCAGGTCTCCTCCGAGCCGCAGTCCGCGGTCGTTGAGATCCATCTGCAGTTTTTCATAGCGGACGCCGGGCTTGATGGTGACCGGTCCGAGTTTGACGGCGTCTTCCACGAAGAAAGCGGTGGCGAAGACTTCCTGGCGTTGGTCGGCTTCTTCACCGGGCACGCCGCGGCGGAAAGGAGTGAACCCGGAATTTCCGTCCCCGTTGTAGACATCCACCAGCTGCAGGCGGTCCTCGTAGTCAGCATGAAGGCGGAAGCCCCCGGTCAGGGTGTGGCCGATGTCTCCGGTATCGAACCTGAGGGAGGCGGTGTTCTGCCATCCGTAAGATTCATAGGTGCGGTTGTTGGACTTCACGCCGATGGAACCCGGGGTGGTTCCCTGAAGAACGCCCAGGCGCGGATTTCCCTGAAGCAGGGCCGTGGCCAGACCGGTCCGACCCACGATTTGTCCGGCGTCGTCGATGGCCGGGTTGAAGCCGCCCACGCTGTCGACCTTATACCAGTTCCGGTTGAACCGGTTGAAATAGGCGGTCGACTCCACCGAGAGGTTGTCCATGGGCTCGGCTTGCCAGCGCAGGAAAGTGCGGATGTGATCCGTGTCGATGTTGTCGAAGACGGTGGACGGATAGCGGTCGAGCGGGGTGTTGCGGGCGTCCGCCTCACTGAGACCGAGGTAGCTTTCGTCGGCATCGAAATCCGTGTAACCAAACTTGAATTCGATGCGTTGGTCGATTGCGGTGGCGGGTTCCCAAAAGGCCTTGAACATCGGCTCGTAAAGCTGGAAACCGGTCCCGCGTCCTTCATTGCCGCGGATGGTGCGGAAACCGTCGGACATCTGGCCATGCATTTCCAACAGGTAGCCGAAGGTGCCGGCATCGGTCGTGACCACATCGCCATACTGGGCGAGCAGGAGTTGGGTGGCATTGGAGCCGAAGGTGTAGCGCACATAGCCGCTCTGGGCCTCGGGCACCGGGGTGGAGAGGAAGTTCACCACGCCGCCGGTGGTGTGCGGGCCGTAACGGACCTGGCTGGAGCCCTTGATCACTTCGATACCGCTCATGCGCGCGGCGCGGGGGGTGTAATAGGCGCCCGGAGCGGAATAAGGTGCCGGGGCGGTGAGGACGCCGTCCTCCATGATCGTGACGCGCTCCGAGCGGGTGCCGTCACCTCCGCGGATCGAAATATTGGCGAAGTTTCCGAAACCATCCTCGTCGCGAACGTAGACGCCGGGGACGCGCTGGAGGATCCGGTTGACGTTGGTGTAGTTCTGGGTCCGGATGTCCGTGGTATCGAGGAAAGCGGAGGCTCCGACCTGGCTTTTGACGTTTTCCTTGCTCCCGACGACGACGAAAGCCGGAAGGTCTCCGAGCGGGGATGGAGGGGTGTCGTAGGGAATGGCCGGGGAATCCTGTGCGTGGAGCGGAAGGGCGCAGAGGAAGGCGAGAACGGCGGGGAGTGTTTGGGGCGGGTGTGGGAACCGACGGAGCTGGCGGAGCGACTTCATGGGCGTGGAGGCAAAAGCTGCAAGACGCCGCCAAGTAAGTGAGACTGAGAATCAATCTCAAGTTTATTTTTCAAAATTTTTTCCGCTCGGGGCCCGGAGGCAAAAAAGAGAGCGCGAGAGACCGGGATCCCGCGGGCGTCCGGGCGAACCGTTTGGGACGATCACCAGGCGCAGAGCGACTCCACCCGGGCGGCGGAACCATCCCTGAGCCAGCCGTCGAGCTGTGCTTGCTCCTTGAGCTGTTGGCCGCGGGGACGGGGAACGAGGAAGAAACGGCAGGAGAGCTCCCGGAGCTTGGTCATATCGCTCCAGAGTTTTTCGAATTGGGTAACCGGGAAGACGTCTTCCTGACCGCTGCCCCAACGTTTTTTGACGTCTTTGAGGGTCACGTAAGTGGGCATGCGGCGGGCAAGGGAGCGGACCGCCTCCTGGGTGCGCACCGGATTGGCGAGGTCTGCCCGGTCGAGGCCGAAGGTCCCGAGCAACCCATCGATGGAGATCCAGGTGGTCATGGTGTTGTAGTAGGAGAGGGCGAATTCCGCCTCTTCCCGGGGCATGGCGAGGCCCTCCACCAGTTCGAGGTGCCCGTCAACTTTGGCGAGGCCGCCGCCGCGGTCGTCGATTTGCCGGGAGATGACCTCGAAGCTGAGCGTGGAGCCGGAGGCGATGTGGCGGCCGAAGAGCGCAGGGTCGAGTCCGGCGCCGACGGTATCGATGTTGTGCAAGAGCAGGTGCTTCACCGAAGGCTGGTGGGCGAGCAGCTGGGCGAGGGTGCCGTTGAGGAGCAGATTGGGCACCTCATACCAGTGGCCGACCGGGTGAAGGCATTGGGAAGGGAGATTATCGGTGTAGTCGCTTCCCTCGCCGGCGGTTCGGGCCCAGTTGATGAGGGCTGAGTGAGCGCTTTCGCGGACTTTTTGCGCCTGCTCGTCGAGCGTCTGTTGGGGCAGTTCTTCCCAAGCGTAGCGCAGGTCGCGTTCCATCGGGACGAGGCGGAGGCCGATGGAACGGCCCGGGGAGAGAATCACCTGGCCGGGGTAATCGAAGTGCCGGTGGGAGGCGAGAAAGGCGCGGAGGGCGGAATCGGTGAGGTAACTGGTGGTGAAGATGTGAGGGGGAAAGGAGCCGTGGGTTTGTCCGGTGCGCCGGCTTTTGGCGAGGTGGGTTTCGAGGAAGCTCCGGTGGATCCCGGCGAACTTGCAGAAGGGATGGAGGGCCTTGACCACGCCGGCGCCTTGGGTCCAGCGGCTTCCGGCCCCGGCCGCAAGGGTGACCACGGCGATCTCGCCCCGGGCCAAGGCCGCCTCACCGCACTCGCGGTCGATCTTGGTGCGGCGGGTGTTGCGGGTGAAGTCATCGATTTCCGTAGGGGCCACATCCTCGATCCGGGTCCGGCCGGGCAAGCGGTTTTGCGCAAGGCCGATGCGTCCGGCGCGGAGGTCGGCGCGGACTTGTTCGTGTTGGACGGGGTCGAACCCGTTGCCTTCGAGCAGGGCGAAGAGGCTGGATTGGGCCTTGACCTCACCGGTCTCCGGGAAGAGGCGGCGGAAGATTTCGGGGACAAGGGCGCGGTAAGCTTCGTCCGCCCGGCAGACTTCGCCGATGAGCTGGAGTTCCGAGTGGCGGCAGCGTGAGAGGGATTTGGGATCCTGCCGCACGAGGTAGGGGAGCATGAACTGGTAATAATTGCGGTTGAGAATGGCGTCGGACCCGGTGCGCAGAGAGGCGAAAGTGCCGTTTTGGTTGATGGTGAAATCGTAGACCACCGGATCGATCGCGAAGGGCAGGGCCTGCTCCAACTCCGTTTTCACCGCTTTCATTTCCCCTTGCAGCCATTCCTGAGCCCGTGGCTTTACTTCGGGGGCGAAGATGAAACCCATCCCGCCGCCGGCCATGCCGCCGAGCATCCAGAAGCCCCAGAAATCCTCGCCGAACACTTCGCGACTCCGGGCGATGAGGCGCTCCGTGAACCGGTTGCTGCACCAGGGGATGATGGTTTGCAGCGGGCCGAAGAAGTTGCGCGTGGTGGTTTGTCCCAACCGGCGGATGTCCCCGGAACGCAGCCCTTCCAGAACTTCATCCAGCAGGGTCACCGCCTCGCGGCGGGCGGTCCATTCCCGTTCCGAACGGACCAGGTATTTCTCCGTCACCATCTCGAGAATGGGGCCGACATTCTGGGCCATGCCGCCGTGGACCACGACCAGACTTTGCTGCAGTTTTTCCGCGATCGCGGCGTCGAGCCTCGGTGGGCAGAGGATCTCGTGATCCGGCATGAGGCGCCCGCGGCTGATGCCGAACTCGGCGTCGCCCTCCGCGGAGGCGCGGCCGCGGATCAGTTTGATGCCGGGCCAGATCCCCCCGGAGTCCTGCCACCCGCCGCCGGATCCTCCTAACCACTCTCCAAGAATGGCCCGGGCCGCCACGAGGCGCCGGGCGCTTTCCTCAAGCGGCCCCTCAAGATTTCGGGTCTGTCCCGTGGCCCGCATGCAAAGGGAGATGAGCGAGGCCAGAAGGTTGGTGGAAACCGCCAGTCGGGAACCCTTGGGGATCCCGCGCACGTGGCTCACCAACTCGATTCCCCGGCGCGGCCCGACGAGGCGCGAGAGCAGGTCCGTGAGTTTTTGTCCGGAACCCTCCAGCCCCGGCGGGACAAGACCGGAGGCCACCAGAGCGGCTTTGAGCAGGCCCAGATAGTCCGCCGCGTAGTCGAAAATTTCGTCGAGATCCCGGATGTCGCGATGCGATTCCAGATCGACGCTGACGAGGCGGACGACGGGCTCGTCGATGACGCGGAAGAAGGATTCGATGGGAGGTTCCGGGGTGGCGTCGCGACCGCGGATGCCGAGGTTGACGGAGACGTTGATGACCCTGGCGCCTTCAGGGAAATCCATGCCGAGGAAGAAGATATCGCTCCAAGCACTGTGGGTCAGGTCCATGCGGACGGGGGTGCGTTCCGTGAGGACCGGAAAGAGGTTGCCGGAAGCGGTCAGCAACTCGGGCCGGATTTCGAGCGGTTGATCCTTGGGGTGTCCGAGGCGGAACATCCATTGGTTGCCGGGTACGGAGCGGACGCTGGTGCGGACCTGGTCCGCGAGGGTCTGGAAGGCGAGCTGGTGGTAGGCCTTGGCAAGCGCGCTGCAGAGGGTGCCGCTCCAGCCGTGTTCGGCCGCGCTTTGCCAGAAAGTTTCGATGGCTTCGGGAAAACGGCGCTCCAGAAGGTGGACGTAGCCCCCGAAAGGGATCAGGCCGTCCGGGCGCAGGCCCGGTTTTTCCGGCAGGTGGAAGCGAAAGATGGAGTGGAGGAAAAAGAGGGCGCGGACCGTCTCGTAGAGGTTGGTGGAATGCTGCCGGAAGCGATCGAGCAACCGGCATTCATCGAGCAGTTTTTCCCGGTTGGCTTCGCGGCAAATGCGATCGAGCGACCGGTTGCGGACGGCTTCGTCCGGGGAGGTGATGAGGGGAAGCAGCGCGCTCTCCATGGAAGTCGGGAACGGTTATTGATGGGAGCGTGCCAGCAACTGCACCAATTCGGTGAGGACATCCGGCTTGTCCGAGCCGTGCAGGGCCAGGGCCAATTGGGTGTAGAACAACCCGTATTTCAGGCTGATATGGTGGCGGGAGCCTTGCACGACCACCGCGCCGTATTGTTCCCGCCGTGCCAGCTCGGAGAGGACCGGGGAGAGCTGGACGTTGGGTTGTCCCCCTTGGGAGCGCGCCGTTTGTACGGATTCCCGGAGCAGTTCCATGACCAGAGGGGTCAACACGTGCATCCCGAAAAAGGTCAGGTATTGCCCTGCCCGCAACCCCGGGACGATGAGCTTCTGTTCCGCCTCGGTCGGGGTCGGCTTTTCAATCACATCGCGGATTTGGTAGACCGGTTCCGCTCCCGTGGATCGGGTCAGGACGCCGGAGACCGCTCCGTAAAGGTGGATTTCCGTCTCCCGGGTGGACTGCACTGCGGACATCGCGGTGCCGGCCCGGGAGGCGTGCTCCACCAACTGCCGGGCGCAGGACCGGTCCGGGTCCCGGCTGATGAAGAGGTGGTCGCACACCGTGTGGAAAAAGGCTTCACCCTTGAGGAAGTCATGAGCCAGGGAAAGCGCGTGCCCGTAGCCAAGGCGCTCCCGCTGCTCCACAAAGGAAAGGTTGATGCCCAGACCGCGCGCGGCGTCTCGGTAGGCTTCCTCATCCCCGGGGTGAATGATGAGGCAAACATCCTCAATGCCGGCCGATTGGATTTCCCGGAGCAGGATTTCCAATACGGATCTCGGCTGACCATCGCGATCAACCAAGGTCTGCAAGGGCAGCGTGCGGTGCGCGGGGCTGGCCGCGGTGACGACGGCTTTGGTGGCTTTCATGGGAGCGCGTGGCTCCGTCTGGAAGCGATCCGGGAAGGGGAGGGGCCTCTCTGGCGGCGTTTCCCGGGTTCCGGCGAGCGCGTCGAGGCGGGCCGGAGCAAAGTAGCGAAAAAACTACTTAAGTAAAATTAAATATAAGGGGAATCGGACCGATTTGCCGCGGTGTCCGGAGTAGAGATGGACACCGCGGCATGAAGGGCACGAAGAAGTTTTCCCGCTCGTGCCGTCCTATGGCCCAAGGAAACCACGTTCCCTTTTCACAAGGTGGGTGGCCGCCAGACCTGCATCTGCCTTCCAATCAAGGCCTGACATCAGTCATTCGGCTAAACCTCCCGTCGTTTGTCTTATCGGTTCGGGTCCTTCAACTGCCATCTGGTGGTCGAACACAGCAGGAAAATTGGTGTGAGCCCGGGCGGCTCTATCAAAGATCAAAAGGGTTGCGACGACTTACTGCCTCAAGACTTCCAGAGATCGGTGGATTTGTCAACCGGATCCACCGGGGGCCAACTGAAGGCGGGGTCGCGACGCCAGGGCCGGGGAGCATTCAACTCATCACGCCCTTCCTCCGTTTTGGTCCCTCCAACGCGGGAACCATCATCCCGCTTGAGAGTTTTGTGTCAGCGCAGGAGCACCAACCGGGGCACGGCGTCGCCTTCGCACCACACGATCGCGTCCTGCTCCCACTTTGCTCCGAGCGCGCACGCGTCTTCGAATGAGAGGCCGAAACAGAGGCAGCTCTGCTCCTCCGGCCAACCGTTGTCGGGATGGCCGCCCGCTCCTTCATGGAACGGGAAACCAAGCTGCTTGAGGTCAAGGAGCAACGCAGCGTGACGCGCGTCGTACCCTGCGGCGGAGATCGCATCACCACGCGGGTTGAATGCCGTGATGAATGCGCCCGTGGCGGCGAGGTGACGCTGCATCGCGGCCGACAGCGGAACGTTGGCGACGCCGATGCGCATCGTGATCGGCTCGGGCGCACGGACCGAGTAGTGCGTCTCCATGTAGGCGGCGAGCTTGTCGCCCGCGACGGCGCTTGCCGGGGCAGGCGCAGCAGCGGCGCGGGGTGGATGGGCCAGCACGACGTGCGGAGCAACGACGGTTCGGATCCAGTTCGCGCGCCCACGGGGAACGGGTCGGCTGCCTTGGAATTCGAGTCTGCCGGTCGGCCCCGGGGCCCCTGAGAAAAGCGGGTTGATCGCGACCGAAACCCTGCGTAACCTTTCTGGACGAGCTTTTTCCGCACGGGTAGCTCAGTGGTAGAGCGGCTGGTTTACACCCAGTTGGTCGGGGGTTCGAATCCCTCCTCGTGCATTCGCCAGAAAGCGGGCTTCATGGTTTCCAATCCGGCGGTAGGGAGAGGGACCAGACTTCCCCGGAGAGCGGTCTGGCGTGACCTCCGGCCACCCAGAGCTTGTCTTGGAATACGAAGACGGAGTGCTCGTGACGGGCTTTCCACCGGGTTGGTGTTTGCAAGCGCTGCCATTCACGGCCGTCCGCACTGTGCCAGACATCGTCGAGATTGTCGGTTTCCTTGGACCAACCGCCCAGCACCCAGACCCGGCCCCGGTAGACCGCCGCACTGAACCAGAGGCGCGGAGGCCAGGGCGCGGACTGGGTTTCGCAGGTCCAGCCGATGCCATCGGCGGAGGACCAAACGTCGTTCCGTGCCTCGGCCACGGGGAGATAGTTGCCGCCACCAAAGAGAAGGATCCTGCCGTGCAACGTCACGGCCTGATGATAGGCGCGCGGCGTCCAGGCGGCCGAGGCGGTTTCCTCTTTCCAGTTCCGTCCGTCGGCCGAAGACCAGACATCGTTTTTCAGATCGGTGGCATCCCCGAAGTAGTAATTCATGGTGCCGCCGAGCAACCACATCTTTCCCCGGTGGACCACCGCCGCCGCGGCAAGCCGGGCGGACCATGCGGCGGAATCCGTGACCTCCCGCCACTCCACGCCATCGGCGGAGGACCAGACCTGCCGGCCGGCCGAATGCCCCGGAAGCCTGCCGTTGAACCACCCTCCCATGATCCACATGCGGTCCTCGAAGACGAGGTTCATTGGCAGGTCGCTGTGCTTCCAGGGCGCGCGTTCCACCATGAGCCGCCAGTCCTTGCCGTCGCCCGATGCCCAGACATCACGCGGTGGGGCTTCGTAGGATTGAAACCATCCGCCGCCGATCCAGAGTTTCTCTTGGAAAACCCATTCCGCTTGCGAGTCCCGTGCCGGCCAGGCCGCGGTGCCCTCAAGCCGCCAGTCCGGAGTCAGCGGGTCCGTCCCCTCTGAAAGGGCGGAGGGTTTGGCTTCGCCCGCCCGGAGCGATCCGGAGAGGATGAGGGCGAGGACTCTGGTGAGAACGCAGAAGCGATTCATGGGCTGGGGCAAGACGTTTCAAGAGCGGGTCTCGCGGAACTGGAGGCTGAAGACATCCGCCTCCTGAAGGACGAAGCGGAGCCGGACGACCTTGCCGGCGAGCGGCGTGAGGTTCCGGTTCTTCTTCCATGAGACAACCTGGTCGAGGGTATCGCCCACGAGTGTGTCGTGGTCTTGCAGCGCGAAGCCGGGGATCGCCTGGCCCTGGGCGTCGCGGATTTCCAGCCGCACGCTGCCGCCCGCGCTGGTCGCGTAGTTCAAGGACAATTCCCCGCCCGCGAAGGTGAAGGGCTTGGTCACCAGTTCCCCCGCATCCGCGCCGCCGTGGGCCGAGGCGAACCCATCGAGGCGCAGGGTGAAGCGGCGGAAGGGCGTGGTGTAGATCGACATCTCCGCGGGTCCGGTCTGCACGACGTTGAGGGCGGCGTAGTTCGAGCGGTTCCCCCAGCGCGCCGGATCGAGTCCGGGGCGGATGAAAGCCTCGCGGAAGGTGCGGTCGTAGGGCCGGTCCCCGCGGGCGGTCATGAAGAGGATGTCCGTGCTGCTGCCGCGCTCCGGATGGAAGCGGGTGGGCAGGGCGATGTAGATCTGCGGCGCGCGGAAATAGGGATGGGTCAGGGTGGTGTAGAGGTGCTCGCCGGTGAAGTTGGGGTTCAGCGGCACCGGCTTGGTCCAGTGGAGGAAATCCTCCGAGGTGGCGCGGGAGACGCTGCGCAGCCCGTCCAGCCGCCATTCCGTGGCAGTGCTGACCCCGGCGGTGAAGGTGCGCACGTAGGCCACATACTTCTGCTCCGTTTCCGACCAGAAGGAGACGTTCTGCGAGTCGAACGCTCCTTCGCTCATCACCGGTTTGTCGCTCAGCTTGCGCCAGTGGATGCCGTCGCCGGAGGCGAAAGCGATAAGTCCGCCGCCGGGATTGCGTAAGATGGTGCCGGCGAGGGCCTTGAAGCGTTCCTCGGCAGGCACGCCGGGACGGGTGTCGAGAAAGGGTGAGAAATTGTGGCAGACGCTTTTCTCCTGCAGGATCACGTTGTTCTCCTTGCTGCCGTCGATCTCGTGGAGGCCGAGCTTGGGCCGGGTCCAGTGGATGCCGTCCCGGCTCTCGCAGTAGCGGGTCACCTCGCGGCTGTCGCCATCGAATTTCGCCCCGCGGGCCTCGCGGGTGTAGAGACGGTAGACCTCGCCGTCCCGGATGACCGTGCCGTATTCCAAATTGTCCGCCGGTTCGGTCATCGGTGGGGCGGGCTGTGGCTCGTGCAGTTTCAGGGAGACCCCGGTCAGGGTGTCGATGAGAAACGAATCGACGAAGAGTTCGCGGCGCGAGCCGAGATCGAGGGGCGTGGTTGGCTTCTCCGCGCGTGTGGCGCAGGGGACGAGGAGAAGCGCGGTCAGCAGGGGCAGGGCGGGTTTCATGGGGTTTTCGGGGGGGGCAGGTCTGGATCGACCTCGATACCGAGGCCGGGGCCTTGCGGCACCTCCGCCTGATCCCCGGTGATGACCAACGGAGTCCGGAGGATGGAGCCGCTCAGATATTGGGCACCGTTCAAGGCGGCCGGATGTTGCAAGCCGCAAGCCTTGAACAGCAGGAGGCTGGCCGCGAGCGAGAGATCCGGGTCCGTGAGTCCGCTCGCGAAAAAGAGCAGGCCGTGCGCCTGCAGGTATTCGAGGATGCGGCGCGCTCCGGTCAAGCCGCCGCAGCGCGAGACTTTCATCGCCACGCCGTCGAGCAGGTCGAGTTCGTGGAAGGTCCGCAGGTCGTCGAGCGAGACGATCGGCTCGTCGAGAAGGATCGGGAGGGCGCGCTGACGGCGCAGGGCGCGGAGCGGGACGAGGTGATTGGCTGGCAATGGTTGCTCCAGCGCGGCGATCCCGAGATCGGCGAATTTCGGGGCCACTTCCAGTGCCGTTGCGAGATCGTAACCTCCGTTGGCGTCCACCCAGACGAAGGATGCGGGCGCGAGCTGCCGGAGTTCGCGGCACAGCTCGAGATCGAACTTCGCGTTCGCGCCCACCTTGACGTTGAAATGGTGGTAACCCCGGGCGCGGGCCCCGGCGACGCTTTCGTGCAACTCGTCGAGGGTGGATGCGCTGATGGTCCAGCTCAACGTCAGGGAACCGCCTTCCGGCACCTGCCAGCGTTGCGCGGCGCTCTGCCCGAGAATCCGCCCCGTGAGATCAAAGATTGCCAGATCGATGCCCGCCTTGGCGATCGGCTGGCCGATGGAGAAGGACGGGGCGATGACGCGGTTCATGACGCGCCAGATCGCTTCCGTGTCGAAGGCGTCCATCCCAATCAGAGCGGGAGCAAGGTAGGCGTCGATCGTGGTGCGGACGGACTCGCAGGTTTCGTAGCTCCAGGACGGGGAGGGAACGCTCTGGCCCCAACCGGTTTCGCCGGACTCGCTGGTGATCCTGACCATCACGGTGTCACGGGCCGGGCGGGTGAAGAATTTGAAGGAACCAGCGACAGGGTAGGGGACGGCGAAGGTCTCGATTCCGGTGATGCGGGCGGTGGGGTTCGGAGAGTCCATGAGGTGGTCCCGCGGGCGGCTTCACTTCCGGCCGAGCCAGGTTTTGAGGAACGCAAAGGTGCCGACGCCATGGATGGTGTGGGGACCGTCGAAGTGCTCGATCATGGTGCGGTCAGGGAGACCGAGTTTGGCGTAAAGGCGGCGGACCTTGGCGTATTCGTAGTTCACCATCGAATCGGTTCCGCAGCCGTCGTCGTGGCCCCGCTCAACCATGAAGGGGCGCGGGGCGATGAAGGCGGTCATCTCCCCGTAATTGAAGTTTCTTCCCAGATTCCATTCCCAGATCTCGTATTCATTGGCATGCATGTAACCCGGGATGGGCAGTTCCGTGCTGACACAATAACGCACCCACTCATCGAAGTCCCCACTGCAGATGCTCAAGCAGTAGTCGGTAAGCACCGCGGGAATGCGCATGGCCGATTTTCCGCCATAACTGAGACCGTAGAAGGCGATCTTGTCCGGTTGGGTGAAGGGCTGTGTCTTGAGCCACTCAAGGATGCGCTGGTGCTGTCCGTTGATGACGCTATATAAGGTCAGGCCGAGCGGATTGAGCTTCCGTTGCAAGGTGCGGAACTTGTCCTGGCCACGATACGGATTGTGCGGGGCAAAGGTGATGAAGCCTTCTTCGGCGAGGCGGAGGGCGAAGGATTTGTAATAACCCCAGGCGCGGCTGGTTTGGTCGTCGGTGATGGTGTCCTCCGGCAGGCCCTCGAGCCCGTGCTGGCAGACGACGACGGGCCGGCGTTCGCCCGGCTTGAGATCCTTCGGCAGGCAGAGCCAGCCCCAGGCGAAGACATCCTTCCAGACATCGAGCGTGACCTCGTGGATCGCCACCTTGTCCGTCTCGCGCACGAGCCGGCTCTTCGGGTTCACCGGCCGGTCAGGGTCAGGCAGACGGCCGATGACCTCGTTCCAGAAGCGCTCGCGCTCCTTGGCGGTGTGCGCCTCGAAGGCGGCGAGCGGCTGCAGCGGCACCTTGTCCCAAAACCGGGCCTGGCGTTCCGCCTCGCAGCTCACGATGAGCCGTTGCGTGAAACGTCCCAGTTCCCGCACCGTGCGTTCCTCGCGGGTCTCGTCCACGGACAGGGCCGGGGCGGAGGGTTTTGCGCGTAGCGAGGCGATCACGCCATCCGCCGCAGGCGCGGGCAGCAGATGCCGCACGATGCTTTCTTCCGACCCGTCCGCGCCGAGGGCGAGCACCCGTCCCCCGGGCGCCAGGGCCTTGGCGCGGGCCACCTCGGCATCGAAGGCGGAACGCTCCGGCGCGGCGAGACGGCCGGGAGCGGCGATCGCCCGTTCCCCTGGCCCGCCGGTCATGGAAACAGTGTGCCCGGGATACCGGTCATGCTGCAAGACGAGCGGGCGCGGCGCGATGAGGCTGACGATTTCCGCATCGCCAAAATCCCGCAACAGGCCGAAGACGTTGCGGTCGAGCGGCTCCTGCCACACGCCCTCGCGCGGCGCGAAGTGGCCCGCGGAAAACACGCCGTCGATGCGGTCATCGATCGCCCCGGCGTGCAACGCGAGCATCGCGCCCTCGCCGAATCCGGCCACGATAACCGGCACGCGGTCCGGTTGCGCCGCGAACCAATCCACCACCGCTAGCGCCTTCTGGACCTCGTAACCGATGAGGTGGCGGCCGAGCAGGTAACTCTGGCGGTAGATCCACTCACGATGCGGCACATTGGTGCGGAGGCGGAGACCGTCGGTGGTGCTGAACCGCGTGCCCCGGGTGACGAGGGCGGGGATGACCACCTCGCAGCCCGTGGCGAGCCAGCGGGAGTCCACGAGACTTTCCGGTGCCTCGTCCGCATCCGGCAGCACGATGATCCGCGCGTGTGGTTGGCTTTTCGGCTGGATGAAGATGCCCTCGCCATGCACACCGTCGAAGACCGGCCAACGCACCCGGAAAACACGGCACTGCCCGGTTTCGTGCAGCAAGGCGGGAGACTTGATGTCGCCGACGCACTCCAGGGCCTTCACCGGCGGGCGTTCGTCCACCATGCCGAGGGCGGCCTTGAGTTTTTCGCGGGTCGGATGGCGGGAGGATTTCGACTGCTCGATGAGCCGCAACGCCATCGTGTCGATCCCCTCCACCATCGCGGCGGAGAAGTCGGGTTGGGGCGGGAGCGGTTGGGTGCCCGGCAGGGACTGCGCGATGGCGCTGGGAGGCAGGAGGAGGGCCAGGAGGGTGAGGATGGCTTTCATGAGGGTGAGGTCAGGCTTAACGCAACCACTTGTCCCGATGAGTGGCGACGAAGGTGTCATCGTTGAGGTGGGGATAGGCGGCATGGACCCGGTCGATCTCCGCGAGTTGGCCGGGGCTGAGGGTTTCGTGTTCGTCCAGGCACCAGATGCCTTCGAGCAGGCCCTGGCGGCGGAGGATTTCATGAAGGCCGGCGATGCAGCCGCGGAAGCCGTTCGCTGCATCGAAGAAGGCGGCGTTGCTGTCGGTGACTTCGATGCCGAGGCGCAGCCATTCCGGCGTGGCGTCGGCCTGACGGCAGCGTTCGTGGAGTTCGACGGCGCGCTCGGTCCACACGGACCAGTGGCCGAGCAAGCCGCCGGTGATGCGTCGTTCCCGCCCGTGGATCCGGTAGGGGGTGAGGAGGTCGGCGACGAGGTTGTCATCGTTGCCGGTGTAGAGTGCGATGTCGTCACGGCCCGCCTCGATCACGGCGCGAATCACATCGAGTGTCTGGTAGCGATTGAACGGTGCGATTTTGATGGCGACGACGTTTTCAATCTCCGCGAAGCGCCGCCAGAACGAATGGGGGAGGGCGCGGCCGCCGACGCCGGGCTGCAAATAAAAGCCGACCATCGGAATCACCTCCGCCACGGCACGGCAGTGGGCGATGAGTTCCTCTTCCGTGGCCTGACCCATGGCTCCGAGGCTGAGCAGTCCGGCATGGTAACCGAGTTCGCGGAGGAGGGAGGCTTCGGCCAGGGCCTGCCGGGTCGGCCCACAGACGCCGCCGATGCGGACCAAAGGGTGGGGCGCGCGATCCATCTCTTCCTTGGCTAGGGTGAGAACCGGCTGGAACAAGCCGATCTTCGGATCACGAATCGCGAACTGGGTCGTGTGGACCCCCACCGCGAGCCCCCCGGCCCCGGCCGCAATGTAGTAGCGGCTCAGGGCGCGCTGACGCCGTTCGTCGAGCCGGCGGTGGGAGGTCAGGGCTAGCGGGTGCGCCGGAATCGCAAGGCCCTGCCGCAAGGCGGCGCGAGGATCAAAAACGTCCATCGTGAACTTCAAAATGAGTCGGTTTGTCCAACGTCGGCCCGCCATGGCCCAGCCAGTGCACGGTCGCGTCGATCATTTCTTCCAGAGACACCGCCGGCGGACCGAAGAGGGCATGCGAACGACTCGCGTCCCAAATCCAGGCGGTGGGGGCTTCACGGCCTGTGATCATGGGTTCGCGGCCGAGTTTCTGACCGAATCTTCCCGCGAGTTCGCGGATCGAGACCCGCTCCAGACCGGTGACGTTGAGCGCCATGGGTGGCGAGGCGGCGTGGGCGAGACATTGGATCGCCCGGGCACTGGCGTCGCCTTGCCAGATTACATGGGCATAACCCATCGTGACATCGACCGGTTCGCCGGTCGCAACTTTCCGGGCGACATCCATGAGCACGCCGTAGCGCAGATCGATGGCATAGCAGAGGCGGAACATCAGTAACCGGGTGCCGTGGTGTCGCGCGAAGTGTCCAAAGACGCGCTCGCGGCCGACGCAGGAGTTCGCATATTCACCGGGCGGCGTCAGCGGAGATTCCTCGCAGGCGCCGGGGCCGCTCACCGGCATCAGCGGATAGACGCAACCCGTGGAGAACACGACCATCCGGGAATCCTTGAAACGCTCCGCCACGAGGGCCGGGACGAGCGTATTCATGGCCCAGGTCAGTTCCGGTGCCTCGCTGGTACCGAACTTCTGTCCCGCCATGAAGATCACATTCGGCACCTCCGGCAGCGTGGTTACGGCATCGCGATTCAGCAGATCACAGGAGAGGGTCTCGACCCCGTGCCCGCGCAGGGAGCGTGAGGCTTCCTCCGAGGAAAAACGCGACACCGCAATGACCCGCCGCTGTGGCTGCCCGAGGGCATCGAGGGCGCGTCGTGCCATGCGGGCGAGGGTGGGCCCCATCTTGCCGCCCGCGCCGAGGATCACGAGGTCGCCCCCGATGCATCGCAGAGTGTCGAGGACAGCCGGAGACGGACGGCTGAGGGCTTCTTCGAGTTGCTCGACGGTCTGGGGCAGGATCATGGCGATGCTGACCCTCATCCTACGGACTGACCCGCGAAAAACCCATGGACAGGATGCAGCCAAAACCTGTATTTTTGCAAACTCCCGCATGGCCGCCAACCCCCCCCATCACCACGACTGGCCGCTGCTGTTGGACGATGGGTTCAGCCTCCAGGTGCACTGGTTCGGACGTTTTGCCGGGTATCCGAAATGGCGCATCGACCGGGTCCGGCTGACCCCTCACATGGTGACCTTTTTCTTCGCGGAGAAGTCGGGCTGCCGCTGCGAGGTGAACGGTGCCAGCCTGCAAATCGCGGAAGGGGACCTCCTCATCCTGCGCGGGGGCGATGAATTTGAATTCCGCCATGACCGGCATCATCCGCTCACCAGTCTCAGTGCCTGCCTGTCGCTCGGTCAGGGCAGTGAGCCCAACGTTTTGCTGCAGCGCCACCTGCCCCGGAAAGTGCGCTGGGGTGATCCCGAAGGGTATCGGACGGAGTTTGAAAAAGTGATGGCCGCCTTCCGGGAGAGTGGCCGGCCGGGCGGAACTCTGCGGGCCAGCGGGGCCGTGCTGCAGTGGCTGGGCGGTGTGCTCTCCCGGCTTGAGGCTCCGTTGTTGAGCGGCGGGGAGGCGATGCGCGGGCGCAGTGCGTTGGACCACGTGTTGCACGCGCAGCGCTGGGCCAACGAGCGATTGGGTGAGGTCATCATGCTCAGGGACTGGGCCGCCAGCGCCGGCCTCCAGCCGGTCTACTTCGGCCGGCTCTTCAAGGCGGAGACCGGCCAGGCCCCGATGCAGTGGCTCAATGAGCGCCGCCTCCAGCTCGCGCACCGGTTGCTCGGCCAGACCGCCCGGTCGGTGGGCGGGATCGCCGCGGAGTGCGGCTTCGCCTGCCCGTTCTATTTCAGCCGGCTCTTCCGCAAACGCTTCGGCCGTTCCCCCTCGGAGCACCGCAAACGGCAAAACGGCCCGGAACTCGCTTCCAACTCAAGCGCTGCGGAGGCGTGGCTGCCAACGGTCAAGCGGGATGATGATTCTTTCCCACGGCCTTGTCGCGAGGCGCAAAATCTGATTGCGTGAGGGGATGATCCCCCGTCTCCTCTTCGCTCTCGCGGCCCTTTTCGCCGGAGTTTCCCCGGATCTTTCTGCCGGTGAGATCCGGTGGCTGCTTGTTTACGACGGCAAAAGCCTGCCAGCCACGCCTTGGACCACGACAGGAAATCCGAAATGGGCGGTCGGGTCCGAGGGGCTGCGCCTGACCGACGACTCGGCGGAATTCGCCCATTTCCAAGCCCCGTGGACCACCGAGCCCGGCACCGAGGTCGTCGTCGAGGCCATCGTGAAGGTCTCCGCCACGACCGGCTCGCAGAAAAACAAGAGCTCGCTCTCCCTCTGGCCGTGGCGCGACGGCGCTCCGGTATCCGTCCTTGTCAGCGACGGGATTCATCAGGAAGGGCTCGTCCTCTTCGCCAAGCAGGCGACGAGCCACACCGACCGCTTTGTTCCGATGGATACGACGAACCGCTTCCATACCTACCGGCTTGTCATCCGGGGCCGCGACATGGAATTTTGGGTTGATGGCGAACGCAAGGTCACCGGCCAGGGCGCCTTTTGGAAAGAGGCGGAATCGCCCGAGCCTTTCATCCGCTTCGGCTCGACCGCCAAAACCGCCACGGGTGAGGCCGTGTGGCAATCCGTGAGACTCGGGGTGAGGAAGATGAGGGAACCACCAGCACCCGATCCGGTTAAAATCACCATCGCTGACCAATGGGAAATCCCCCGCGACGAGGTGCGCCAGACGCGCCCCTACCTCTACGATCCCGGCGAGGGCCTCCTCCTCATGAGTGTCGCCCAGGGACCGGATGCCTTTTACGAACCCTACGGTCTCCTCCGCTCGACCGATCAGGGCAAAACCTGGACACACATCCCCGGGCTCGATCAGATCGACACTACCCCCCTGCCAGTCGTGCGGCGTCCTGATGGAAGCATCCTCGCGATGTCGCGCTGGACGCGCACCCTCCCGGATGGGAGCGTTGTCGGAAAGACGACCTATCTCGACAAAGAGGCCAAAACCTTCACCCGGGTCGACAACCGCATCAGCCTGCCCAAGGAATTCACCAACGAATCCGAGGGCGACCAGATCATCTGCGAGCGGCATGTCTGGAACGATCCCGACGGCGGCGTGACCATGGTGGTCTGGAGCCGCAAGGCGGTGACCCTGCCCGACGGCCGCATGAACAGGGAGCGCATGTCCCATCTTGTCCGGACCACTGATGAGGGGAAAACGTGGAACTATTTTTCGACGATCGGTCCGGGCGGCGAACCGGCCGTGGTGCGTTTGTCGGAGTCCGAGCAGACCGCTGTGATCCGCGGCGACCGCAATTCGCGTCTGAAGCAGATGTTTTCCCACGACGGCGGCAGGACCTGGTCGAAGCCTGTCGAACTGGAGGTCGGAAAAGTCCTGCCCGATCTCGTTCTCATGAGCAACGGCCTCCTCGCTTGCAGCTACGGTCGTCCTGCAAGCAGCCTCATGTTCAGCACCGACCTTGGCAAGACCTGGACCTCGCACCACGTGATCTCCGGGGAGGTCGGCTTCAACTACACCGCGATCCGCGAGATCTCGCCGGGCCGGCTTCTCTATATCCACGATGCGCCGAAGATGAACGGGCTGTTCATCGATGTGGAAGTTGTGAAATAACCGCAATCCATCCCCGATCCATGAAACCGTTCCTCATCACCGCCGGGTTCCTTTCTCTGGCGCTCCCGGCATTCTCCCAAGTGTCTCCGAAAACCCTGCCCTACGTCGAAAACGGCCACGCCCGCCACGTCCTCGACATTTACGCCCCCACTGGCGCCAAGAACCTGCCTGTTGTCTTCTGGATCCACGGCGGAGGCTGGCAGACGGGCGATAAAGCGAATGTGCAGGAAAAGCCCCGCTTTTTCCTGGAAAAGGGTTTCGTGTTCGTCTCGATCAATCACCGCCTCCTCCCCGAGGTCGTGATGGAGGAGCTCGTCGGCGATGTCGCGAAGGCCTTCGCATGGGTGCAGAAGCACATCGCCGAATACGGAGGCGATCCCACGCGGGTGCTCGTCGGTGGCCATTCCTCCGGTGCCCAACTCGCGGCGCTGCTTTGCACGGACGATCGCTGGATGCAGAAGGAGGGCGTTTCTTTTGACGTCCTCATCGGATGCGTCCCGGTCGATGGCGATACCTACGACATCCCCGCGATCATTGAGGTCGCCGAGACGCGCCGCCGCGTCCATCACGAGCCGCAGGCCTCCTTCGGTCATCGGCAGAAGTTTGGCAACGATCCCGCGAAACATGTCGATTTCTCCGCCGTCACCCATGTGGCGAAGGACAAGGGCATTCCACCTTTCCTCATCCTCCATGTCGCCGATCACCCCGACAATGCCGCCCAAGCCCGCCGGTTCGGCGCGGTTCTGAAGGAGGCCGGGCTGACCGTGACAGTGCACGGCCAGAAGGAAACGAACCATACCAGAATCAACGCCGGGATCGGCACCAAAGGCGATCCGGTCACTCCGGTTCTGTCCCAATTTGTGACCAAGTGCCTCAATCCCTGATTTTATGAGACCCGCCGCCCTTCTCCTCCTCGCGGCAGCGGCGTTTGCCAAACCAATCCAGATCGGCAAGCAAAAAACAGTCATCCTGCTTAATTGTTCGTAAAAGCATTTGTTGGAAAGAACATTTATTCCGCTTGACTGTTCGCTTGACCCCCTTCACGGTGGTCGTCATCATGATCGAGACCGCCGACAGACCGTTCCCCACCCACAAGCGTTTTTTGCCCGGAGGCACCTCGTCCTGGGGTGTCA
>JAGWVU010000009.1 GCA_018970725.1 Verrucomicrobiota bacterium | reverse complement strand
GACGCCAACGATCCGCACCCCCTGTTGGCGGAAATGCCCCGGCTCCGCTGGCGGGTCGGCTCCCTGACGGTGGTGTGGAACGTCGGCCAAACCATCAGCAGCTCAATCCTTGATTTTGCCATGTCAGGGTTCGACTGGTTCGCTTGTCAGGCGATCCGTGTCTACGAAAACAGGGGAACTTCCGGTTGCAGCCTCCGCCGCCGGCGGCGACAGGTCTGCGGCAAGATGATACGGAGCCGCTTGGTTTTGCTGCCGCTGATTTTCGTGCTGTCTGGCCAACTCCCGGCGCAGGATGCACGTGATGTCGCCGCCGGAGGCCTGAGCATAACGGAGCAGTGTGAGGCGCTGGAGCAGAGAGTGTTTGGTCAATGGGAAGCGTTGCTCAAGCTGTTGAACGACTGGATTTCCAAGGAACAACCGGACCTTCCGGCGGAGTGGGAAAGTTTGTTTGGCGGTCTGGAGTCTCTCCAACGCCAAGCTGACCCAGAGACTTCCACCCCTGGTGGCGATCTCTCGAAGGAAATCAATGCCCTGCGGAAACAGATCGCCGGGGTGAACACCAGACTGGTTTCCCTCCCAGAGGATAACCGAAAAGTGGCCGGGGAAAAAATCAAACGGATCGAAGGGCGGCTCGAAACCGTGGAAAAGGAATTGGAGGAGTTGAGCAAGGTCTGCGGGCGCGTCCGCAAGAATCTGGAGGAATTGAGGACCGCCTTCGACATCAACACCCAGCTTGAAGGGGTCGTCCAATCCCGGGAAACCCTCAGCCAACAGGTTCAGACAATGATGGCGGGGATCGAGGTTACGGGAGGAGGGATGGCCGGGACTGGAACCGGAAAGCGGCCCGTCCTCGTCGCAACTCCCTTGAACGCGCCGGGCACCAATTCCCTCGGAATGAAGTTTGTCCCTGTCCCCGGCACCCAGGTCCTGATGAGTGTCTGGGAGACCCGGGTCCGGGACTACCGGGCGTTCCGGCCGGAAACGAATGGAGAGCCCGATCATCCGGTGGTGGAGGTGAGTTGGGAGGACGCGCGGGCCTTTGCGGAATGGCTGAGCCGGAAGGAGGGAAAGCGCTATCGGCTGCCGACGGATCACGAATGGAGCCTGGCGGTGGGGATCGGCGACCGGGAGAACGCCACCGCGAGTCCGGAGGAGAAGGACGGGAAAATCGAGGGCGTCTATCCGTGGGGCACGCAATGGCCGCCTCCCCAGGGTGCGGGGAATTACGATGCCTCGCTCGCTTGCGATCGATTTGACGGCACCGCTCCGGTGGGTTCGTTTGCCCCGAACCAGCTGGGGCTTTACGACCTCGGCGGGAATGTTTGGGAGTGGTGCGAGGATTTGTATAGTTCTTCCGTCACCTACCGTGTGTTGCGTGGTGGTTCGTGGTTCGACCACGGTTCGGCGAATCTGTTGTCGTCGAACCGCCTCCGCGGCACGCCGTCGGGTCGGTTCGACTTCAGCGGCTTCCGTGTGGTGTTGGAGGTTGGGAGTGGCGGCTAGGTATTCTTACCTTTTCCTTTTTACCGGGCCGGAGGCCCCCCCCGTCGGGGGCAGACCGGGATTTGTGGTCGTTCAATGCAGTGAAGTCCTTGAGGGCAGTAGGCAAGACCTCCGTTGCCTCCCCAACTGCGAGGCCGGACGGGACGTCAGACCGGCCGGTTCCATTCCGGACCGCCGATCACTAGAGAACAATGTCAATGCCGGAAGCGCCGGTTTGGCCTTGCCATGGCTGCACAAACGGATTGGCCTCCTGCCGGCGATTCAAGCAATGCTTGCGGAGTTTGTCTTCACTTCAAAAAGTGAGGGACGCCTGGATCCGGGATCCTTGACGCGGCGGACGTGACTCCCGCCGCAAGGTAGGTTCAGCGCAAAGCGCTGTGAAACGGCTGGCGGCAACGCACTCCCTAAGGAACCGCCTCCATCCCCCGCCGACCGGTGACTCGTGGGCCGGCGGGTTCGAAAAGCAAATCCTTGGGAGTTGCGTTCAATTCCGACCGAGCAGGTCCAGCTGCTTGATCTTGAGACATTTGACTCCCCGTGAGTGTTGAGCGGAACGCCGCGGATGGATCGTGAAGTCGAAGCCGACGCGTAATTCAAGCGCGTCGCCTGGCTTCCCAGCGGGAGGCTGACTCGCGGGGACCCATCGTTCTCGGTGTTCGCGGAGGTCCCTCCTGGATGACCGATTCACCGTGGAAACTCGTGAAGCGGGATTGCGAACAGTCAAGCGGGCTGATTGTTGAATTCTCACCATCCATCCAAAGATCTCAACGGTGTCAGGGACGCTTCCATCGAACATGGCTTGACGACGATTTAAGCGTCATACAATGTGTTACCATGATCAAGACCATCGCCAAGGTCGGCAATTCGCGCGGATTGGTTCTCGACAGTGCGCTGCTCCAACTGGCCCGTCTCAAGGAAGGGGATCAGGTCAATGTGGAGGTGCATTCCGGTGGGACGATCACGATCACTCCGATCCGGCCAGCGCCGAGCCGGGAAGACATTGACTTGGCAATTGAGACGACGATGAACGACTACGCCGAAACTCTGGCGAAGCTCGCCAAGTGAAGGGTCCGCAGGATTGCTACCATCTTTCCGTGGATACAGTGTTGAGGATTCACGAGGCCACGATCCGGAGATTTGGGGGCGCTTCGGAGTTGCGGTCGCGGGATCTTCTGGAATCTGCCGTGGCCGCGCCTCAGGCCGGTATCGGGGGAGAGTCGGTTTTTGCAGACCTCGTGGAAATCGCGGCGGCCTATCTGTTCTATCTCTGCTCGAACCATCCGTTCGTCGATGGAAACAAGAGAACGGCGCTTGGCGCGTGCCTTGTCTTTCTGAAACTGAACGGAGCCACACCGCGCCCAGACTCTCCAGCATGGGAAGCCCTCGCCCTCGACGTGGCCGCCGGGAAAACCGGCCGTGATGAAACCACGCTGAGACTGCGGGCACTGGTGGGGGAAAAGTAAGCCTTCCGATGGATAATGACGAAGCGGCGCGGAGCCCCCGCCGCCGTCGGGAGGAGAGTTCTCATCCTACGGTTCATATCGCATGGGCCTTCCCGGCTGAAGCCGGACTCCAAATGCCCAGACCGCCTGAATGCGGAACTCCGAGCCAAAACTCCAAGCACACTGCGCGTTCACCAGTTCCGCCAGCGGCACGACTTCGACGATCTTCGCCAACTGATGGCGTTTTTCACCGGGATAGAAGTCGCCCAATTCGTCGAGCTTGAGATCAGCCAGCGCGATGCGCGACCGGGGGCGGGTAACTTCGAGAACTCCGCGAGTGCGGTGTCCTCACTATCCATCCAAGGATTGGAACGGTGTCAGGGACGCTTCCGAGCCGTTCAGCGGTCCCGGGCGCAGCGGAAACCGACGTCGTTGGTAGCGGTATCGGCGGCCGCTTCGTTCCGGGTGGAAACGCGGAACTCCAGGATGGGCGGTGCGCCGGGGCGTGGGGAAGGGCCGTAACTGCGGTGGATCCGCCAGCTCGCGCCCCGCATCACGTGGACGTCCGGTCCGCTCTGGGTGCCGCTGGCGGAATCCGGCCCCCGGGGATTGAGCCGCTCGCTCCGCGCGTAAAACTCCGCGCCGAAGAAGTCATGGCAGAGTTCCCAGACATTGCCGGTCATATCGAACAAACCGTAACCGTTGGGACGGTAACTCTTCACCGGGCCCAAGCCCGCATGGCCGTCGGTCCCGAGATCCTTGTAAGGGAAATAGCCTTGCCAAAGGTTGCAACGCCACTCGGACGCCGGGCTGCCTTCCTCGGCCGGAAGCGGTTCGTTCCCCCATTCATACTTGCAACCTTCCAGACCGCCGCGGGCGGCGTATTCCCATTCCGCCTCGGTGGGCAGGCGTTTTCCCGCCCACTTGGCATAGGCGTTCGCGTCCTCCCAAGCCACACAGACCACGGGATGATCTTCCTTGCCCTCGATCGTGGTCCCCGCCCCGCCGGGCTGGCGCCAGTTCGCCGCGAAGTCCATCCGCCACCAGACCGGTTGATCCAAGGGCACGGGCCCGTCCGTCTTTTGGAAAAGGATGCTGCCGAATCTGGCCCCGCCCTTGGGCCGTTGCGCCTCGGGAATGCCCGCCAGATCGGTCTCGCTGAGGGGGCGTTCCGCCAGGGTCACGTAGCCGGTGGCTTCGACGAAGGCGCGGTAAGCCGCGTTGGTCACCTCCGTGGCATCGAGATAAAAACCGGTCAACTCCACCTCGTGCGCCGGTTGTTCATTCGGCATCCCGCTGTAAGAGCCCATCAGGAAAGTGCCCCCGGGAATCCAGACCATTCCTTCCACGGGGGGCGGAGGGGCCACCGGAGGTGCCGCGACGGCGACCGGCCGGTTCTTTCCGCAACCTGCCGAGCAGAGCGTGAGGACGACAAGGGCGCGGAGAGCGGGGGAGGGCATCGTTCGGGGAATGGGGGTTGAGGGCCGGGAATGTTGGGCGATCTTGCCTCCATCATCCACCGGCAACGCCCAACCAGCAACCCCCAAGCCCCTTGACTCTGTTCCGTCCGTGCATCGACCTCCATGAGGGGAAAGTGAAACAGATCGTCGGTGGCAGCCTGCGGGACGACGGGTCCGGTCTGCGGACAAATTTCGAGTCGGACCGCCCGGCCGCCGAGTTTGCCGGCTTGTATCGGTCCGACGGATTGGCCGGCGGTCACGTCATTCAACTGGGGCCCGGGAACGAGGAGGCGGCGCGGGCGGCCCTGGCCGCGTATCCGGGCGGTTTGCAGATCGGGGGCGGGATCGGTCCCGGGAACGCTTTGGGCTGGCTCGCGGCGGGAGCTTCCCATGTGATCGTCACGAGCCATCTCTTCGAGGGACCGGATTTCCGGCTCGACCGGCTGCAAGCCATGTCCCGGCTCACCGGCAGATCGCGCTTGGTCGTGGACTTGAGTTGCCGCCGCCTCCCCGGGAACGGTTGGGTGGTGGCCACCAACCGATGGCAAACCCTGACCGGCTATCACCTGACCCCGGGGAATCTCGACGAGGTGGCCTCCTATTGTGATGAGCTGCTGATCCACGCCGCGGATGTCGAAGGTCAATGCCAGGGAATCGACGAGGATTTGGTCCGTTTCCTTGGCGGGTGGGCGGGTTGCCCCATCACCTATGCTGGAGGCGCCCGCTCCCCGGAGGATTTGCGACTCGTGGATTCCCTGAGCGGCGGCCTGGTGGATCTCACCATCGGCAGCGCGCTGGACCTGTTCGGCGGCCTGGGGGGCAGTTATGCGGATTGCGTGGCTTGGAACCGGGGGATGCGTTGAGGACCGGCGGATCCTCGCGCCCGGTTCACAGAATCAGGCATTGCATCACCTGGACTGCGTCGTAAACCGGCAGGGACCAAACCGTGGCTTCTCCTTCCTCGTAGGCGTTCCGCCAGGCGTCGTAGGCCGGCTCCCAACCGGTGATCTCGATGTCTTGCTCGATCATCTGACCGACGCTCCCGGCGAGGGCTTCCGAGGTGAACGGGATGAGTTCGATGCCCGGGGAACCGTCTTCCGCGGCCCCGGGGTCCGGAAGGCTGACCCCGTCGATCCGGACGTGAACCACCGCGCCGAAGGCGTCTTCATCCACATGACAGACCGTCGCGATGGCTTCACGGTCGAACCCTGGAAGCAGATAGACCTGACCCGGAAGAAACTGCATGGCGAATTTCAGGGGGCGGGGGATGCGGGAACGCGCCGGATTTCCCATTGGACATGTTTCCGTTGGGCCTTGACCCGTTCCAAGGCCGGGCGGGTGGCAAAATCAGCCTGCAACTTCCCGGCGCCGGCCGGGTCGAGGGCCCCTTGGTGCCCGTGCAGGAGATAGCGCAGGCGGAGTGGTTGGTCATGCGTCACGGTGAATCCTTCATCCATGCAGAAGGAGGCGCCCATCCAACCATCCTCCCGCACGTGCCATTTGGAGGGAAACCGCGGGTTGGACGGATGGTCGAAATACGTGATGCCCTCCGTTTTCCCGGACGGTGCCACGGGGCCGCTGTAGTCCACCCAGGCGGCGGCGTTTCCGAAAATGGCCGGCTCATGGGTTTGGCCCTCACTGTTGGTGAGCAGGCCTCCGCCAAAGGCTTCCGAAACGGTCTTTGCCACCCGGACCGCGAGAAAACCGAAGTTCGTCTTCCCCAGTTTGGTTTCGGTCAAACCGCTGCCGGGCCGGAACAGGGATTGAAGTTCCAAGGTGAACTCCCCACCGGCCAAGGGGCGCAACGCGGCGATGAGTTCCTGCTCCAACAACTCGCGACCGTCCGGGGCCTGCCAGCCCAGGAGGACCGCCATCGCGCCCTCCCCGCCGCCATCCTCATAACAGAGCCACGATTTCTGCCGGATCACCGTCTCCTGACCGTCCGCCCAGAAATTCAATCCCGCGACGTTTTGGTGGGCGAACCAGATGGACCGGTGATGATCATGACCGGGATCCCCGGGATGCCCCATGCGCGTCAACGAAGCGCCCGAAGGCCCGTTGAAGGGATGGAAAAACGGACGCGGTGCGTCGGGCCCGAAATGCCAGCGGGTCTTCTCCGTTGCCCCGTCAAGGAACGAAATCTGATGATGCGGCAGTGGCTCGGCCCGGACCCGGGGCACCGCGGTCTCATCCGCCGGAAGGAGAACCGGGAGCGACAGCCAAAGAAGAGCGGTCCGAAGGGATGGGCGCACGCGGAGCGGTGGGTTCAGGGGGTTGACTTGGGGTAAAAGCGGCCGAGTTGCCCCACGATCCGGCGGCGCATCTCCAGGAGGTCGAGTTCCCCGGACACCCGGTATACGATCTTCCCGCCGGGGGCGATCAGGAGGCTGTAGGGCACCGAGCCATCCCACTGCGGGTCCAAGGCCGCCGCCAATTCGTCGGTGCTCGATCCCGCCCAGACGTAGTTGTTGGTCCGGCGGCCCTCGTCCTTTACCGAGACCTCGGACCGCTTGCCGAGCGCCGCGTGTTCGCTCCGCAAAAAGTCCCGGACCGCCTTGATCTGATCCGGATCGTCTTGCGAAAGGGTGATGACATCGAACCCGCGTCCCTCAAACTGGCGGTTCAAGGTGACGAGGTGGGGAAACTCCTCCACGCACGGCCCGCACCACGTCGCCCACAGATTGACGAGCCGCAATTTCGTGGTCGTGTTCGCCGCCAACGCCTTCACTCCGTTCGCATCGATCGTTTCCACCGTGACTTCCCGGCTCCGCCACGCCGCTTCCGCCTCGGTCACGCCGTCCCGCTTGTCGCTCCATTTGGTCGAACAACCGAAGGTCCGGGTCGTCTCCACCGGCACGGGCTGACCCGCCAAGAGAGCTTCGATGGCATTTCTCGCATCGTGCCGGGTCGCCCCATCCTCGTATTTGGAGTCATCGATCCGTCCCTGGTAACGGAGCTTGCGACCCTGGTCGAAGATGAAGACCTGCGGGGTCGCGACCACTCCGAACGCCCGGCTCACGCTCTGGCTCTCCCCGTCGTAGAGATAGGGGAAATTGAAGCCGTGATCGGCGGCGTGCCGCTTCATGTCCTCGAGGTCGTCCCCATAGACGGCGTAACCGAGTTCGTCGATCCGCACCGCTTTCGGATCGTTCGGGGAAATCGCCACCCATTGCACCCCTTTGTCCCGGAAATCCGCGACCATCCGCTTGACCCGTTCCTCCGCGGCCTGGGCGGTCGGGCAGTGGTTGCAGGTGAACAGAACCACCAACACCGGACTCGAGGCATATTCGGCCAGCCGATGGTTCCTGCCATCGATGCCGGGAAGATCAAAGTCGGGAGCCGGCTGACCGATGGCCAGGACCGGTCTTTCAACGGCACACACCGGCAGGCCAAGCACCAGCGCAAGGCAGGCGATACCAAGAGGGGCGGGGTTTTTCATGATGGGATCCCATGAGTAAACGGCGATTGCGGCGGTCGGCGCAATCAGGAAATTGCTGATGACGCCAGGGACGGTGGAAACCCTCCGCGACGCGGTGAAGGGCTTGGTTTTGGAAGAGAAATGGAAAGTCGCCGTGTGGCTTCCCGTGGTTTTCAGAACCTCTTCCCTTCGGCCGCGACATCCCGGACGATTTCAACAGACGCTTAGAGGGACGGCCCGGCTCCGGAAGGGACCGCGCGGCGGAGACGATGGCGGGCGGAATCGATGCCCAAGGGCTGGGGGCGACGGTTCGCGAAGATCTGGATTTCCGTATAACCCGCGGTCTCGAGGAGATCCAGGGCTGCAAGGAAGAGGTCGGCCACCCGGGAGGGATGATGGGAGTCCGAGCCCAGAACCACGGGGATGCCGCGCTCCCGCATCATCGAGAGCATGCCAGGGCCGGGGTTCATCTCCGGGTAGATCTTGTTCACGCCCGAAGTGTTCAGTTCCATGGCCACCCCGGTGGCGGCAATCCGGTCAAGGGCGCGGGCGATGGCATCCTCTAGCCGGCCGGTCTTCCATGCGCTGGGGTCCGCGTTTTTAATGAGATCGGGGTGGGCAAGGGCATCGAAGAGACCGGTCTCGGCCGAATCGGCGAGGTGGTCGAAATACTGGCGCTGGAAGGCGTCGATGTCGCCCCGCCAATACGCGTCACGGTATTCGGGCACATGCCAGTGGACGGAACCGAGGATGTAATGGAACGGAGCGCGCTGGTGCAATTCCCCGAGCCACGACTCCATCCCGGGAAAGAAATCGCTTTCCAAGCCCAACCGGACCTCGAACCCGGCGGGGGCGGAGGATCGGCCCTCATCGACCAAGGCCACGTAGGCATCGAACTGGTCAGGGCTCATCCGGACGGCGTGGGACCACCGGTCCGGCATCGGGCTATGGCAGGTGAAGATGATTCCGTCGAGCCCCGCTGCCAGTCCGGCGGCAACGTATTCCGAAGGGTGGCCGACGGCGTGTTTGCACAGCGGGGTGTGCATGTGGGAATCGAAGAGGAGGGAGGCATCCGGCATCTGGGAGAGGGAAAGCAGGGTTGAGACGACGAACCGGAGGGGCGATGCTTCACGAGGCCACCGGCTTTTTCCAAGGTGGCCGGGGAGTGGGGAGCGTGCGACAAAAAAAGCCCGGAACCTCGCGGTTCCGGGCTCAGGGAATCATTCAACCAAGGGCCTGATCAGGCGAAGAAGCTCGCGATCGGCTTGCCTTCGGGCAACACGTTGTTCGGATCCTTGGGATCGGCAACGTGACCGGCGACGAGGAAGGGACGACCCGACGGCGCGTAGATGACCTTGTCGAGCGGGATGCCGAGGGCGGTCGCGATGGTGGCGTTGAGATCCTCCGGACGGACGGGGTTTTCCTCGACGGAATAGCCCTTGGCGTCGGATTTGCCATACTTCTGGCCACCCTTGATGCCGCCACCCGCGAGCACCGCGGAGAAGACACGGGGGAAGTGGTCGCGACCGGCGTTGACGTTGACGATCGGGGTCCGGCCGAACTCGGTGCCGACGACGATGAGGGTCTCGTCGAGTTTGCCGATGGCCTCAAGTTCGTCGATGAGGGCGCTCAGGGAGGTGTCCAAGGTCCGGGCCGGGTTCTGGAACGCGGTCTCGATGTCCTCGTGGTTGTCACAACCGCCGCCATCGATGCGGATGGCACCGACACCCTTCTGGATGAGGCGGGTGGCCAGCAGGGCGCCTTGACCCATGCGATCCATCCCGAAGGACTGGCGCTTGGCGTCGGGCACCTTGGTGAGGTCGAAGACCTCGAGGTCCTTGCTCCGGAGGAAGGAGAGGGTGTTGTCGTAGTATTCGGTGTAGGCCTTGACTTCGGTGGTCGAGAACTTGGACTCAAACGCCTTGTTGAAGGTTTCGAGAGAGCCGGTGCGTTTGGTGGCACGATCCTGGTCGACCGGGGACACGGCGTTCGGGAGACCGCGTGAGGGATCTCCAAGCGGGAGCGGTGAGTAGGAGGGGCCGAAGAATCCGGCTCCCGGGAGAACGCCACCGCCGATGATGAAGGAAGTGGGAATGTCGGAGACGGTGTTGGGTCCGTGGAAGCGTTGTTTCCACGCGGCCATTTCCGGGTGGACGATGGTGGCGACCTTCTTGTATCCGGTCAACATCCAGTAGCGGCCCCCGTCGTGGTCACCGGTCTGCTGGGTCATCGAGTTCACGATGGCGAGTTTGTCGGCGCGCTTCGCGAGCTTCTCGAAGTAGGCTCCGAGCTGGATGCCGGGAACATTGGTGCCGATGGAGCCGATGGGGCCCTTGATTTCGGTCGCCGCATCCGGCTTGGGATCGAAGCTATCGATGTGGGTCATCCCCCCACCCATGTAAAAATAGATGAGGTGCTTCGCCTTCCCGCCCTTGCCGGACTGGGCCATGGCGGTATCGAGGCCGGACATCAGGCTGAGTCCGAGAGCGGACCTGGCGGTATTGGCCGCGAACTCCCGGCGGGAGAGCGGATCGAGGTTTCGGAGTTGGTCTTTCATTTTGAGATGAGTATGAGGTTGCGGATGAACGGGTTGGAGAATTACTGGACGAACATGAACTCGCGGGAGTTCAGCAAGGCCCAAATGAGGTCGGAGTAGTCCTCCTCACCGGTGGTGGGGTTTTTGGTGACGAGTTTCTTGGCCTCCATCAACTCGGCCGTGTTGGGCTTGCGGTTGAGGATGCTGAGGTAGACCACGGTAGAACCTTCGGCCTGGCTCTTCGCCGCCTTGGCGTTTTTCGTGACGTAGATGTCGGGACGGACCATGGTCCTGTTGGTGAGATCCCCGTTGAGCAGGAACATCACCTGGGGCACGGACCCGACCCGGTTGGCGTTCTCAATGATCAGTTTGTCTGACTGACCGAAGGCATACATCATGTGATTGACGCCCTCCGGGAGGCGGCGCTCCGAAGCCCGAACCAGCAGGTCATCGACGCGGCGTCCGCCGCCGCCGCCGCCCATCATCATCATGTCCGATCCACCGCCGGTCACGGAACCGAGCGCGCGGAATTCGTCCCGCTTCTTCTTGATGAGATCCTCGTAGGCAACGGTGCTCCAATCAGTGTGCATGTAATCCCGGTAAGCCTCGAGCATCCGGTTGGACATCATTTCCGGGGTCTCGGTGCTGAGGGAGACGAGGGAGTCCCACATCTGCTCCGCGCTCATCCGGCGGAGGACCGGGGAGGGGAAGTGATATTCGCCCTGGTCGATCTGCGCCATCGTGGGGGAATGATGATTGGCCTCGCGCTGATAGGTTTCCGTGTTGTAGATGACGCGGAGGAAGCCCTTGAGGTCGTAGTTGAGGTCCTTCATGAGCTGCTCAAGGTATTTCACGAGCTCGACATTCTGGGCCTGGCCATCGAGGTGACCGGGAATGTTGTAAACTGGCTCGATCTGGCCCAAGCCAAAGCATTGCTTCCAAAGGCGGTTTACGATGTTGATGGTGAACCGGGGATGATCCTTGGCGGTGAGCCAGGTGGCGAAAGCCTGACGCGGATTCTCATACTTTTCCAGATCCACCTCGGAACCGAAATAGGTCGACGGACTGACCCACTCGCTCGGCTTGGCGTCATCGTATTTGTAATCGTGCGGGAGCTGCACCTTGCCCTCCTTGCCATCGGCCACGCTGTATTGGTAGGCGCGGAGAATATCCTGCAGGTCCTGGGGGAAACGGGGAACCCGATCCGCCTTGGCATTCTCTTCCTTCCACTTGGCTTCGTAGCCGCGGAGGGCATCGACCGCCGCCTTGGCTTCCGGGGTGTTGCCACCGGAGCGGAGATTGGTGCCGCCGAAAAAGGCCGCCATTTTGAAGAAGTCCATCTGGAAGACCTCCTCGAAGGGGTGGTCATGGCACTGGGCGCAAGTGATCTCGGTGCCGGCGAAGACGGTGAAGTTGTTCGAAAGGTTGCAGAGCGGCATGCCTTGGTCGGTCAGCATGTAACCGGTGGCCGGGTTGTCCCAGTAGAAGCCTTGGGCGGTGAGGAGATCCCGGACCCATTCATCCCACGGGCGGTTGGCGCGGATCTGGTCCTTCATCCAGTCGGCGTAGGCCCCGACCTTGAGGCCGCGGCTGTCGTTCATGGAGATGCCCTCCCGGATGCGGAAAAGGTCCGACAAGAAGTTGAAGAAGTTGCTGGTGAAGGCGTCGGACTCCAGCAGCTGGTCGATGAGCCTGGCGCGCTTGTTCGCGTCCCGGCTGTTGAGGAAAGCGGTGGTCTCGGCGTAGGTGGGGATGCGCCCGGCCACGTCGAGGTAGATGCGGCGGAGGAATTGTTCGTCCGTGGTGCGCTCGGTGGGCCAGGTCATTTTGACGAGGAACTCGAGTTCCTCCTTGGATTTGCTGCCCACTTTGGCGGCCTCCCAGTTTTTGCGGATCTCGGCGTAGGAGGTCTTGAGTTTGTTCAGGACCAGATCGTCGATTTGCTTGGCGGCGGTCGCGGTATCGAGAGGGGCGTTGCCCCGGAGGAACTCCTGATCCGCAGGGCTCAGGTTGGCGATGGGGAAGGGGACGGTTTTCCCCGTTTCGAGCTTCAGGAGAATCTTTCCGTCTTGGACGCCAACCATCTCGGCGTTGACTTTACGGCCTTGGGAATCAGTCCAAGAACGCATCTCGGCTCCCACGAGGGTGGAGGCCAAGGCGCCTGTCAGTGCTAGGATTGCGAGTTTTTTCATGTTCAATCTTCGATTGAAGCCCGGAGGGGTCTGTAAGTGTTCGAGAGCGGAGCCTTCAACCTTCAACGGCGGAACGATTCCGAATTTCTCACGAATTTATTCGATCTTCCGAAATGGAAAAGAAAAATCCGGGGGGTGTGCGGGATTCGCCTGCGCGCCTCAGCGGGACGTCAGTTTACGGGCTGCGGTTCGCATCAGCGAATCCGCGACCTCGCGGGTCAGGGGTGGTTCGGGGAAGGCCGGAGGATCGGGGAAACAGCAGGTGGACTGCAGGGAGCGGCTGTTTTCGCGGCTCGAAGTGCCGGCCCAAGCCCAGGCCACCTTGCCGGTGGCCGGATCCACCAGCTGGAAAGAGGCGTCGACGGTGCGCCGGGCATGGGAGAAGATGGTGTAAGTGGTCCGCGTGACGTGGCCGACAATCTCCCCGTCCTCGTCGCGCACCGGCTCTTCGACCGACTGGCAGTTCCGGCTGATCCAGCGGTCGACGTCGTTGCGCACGACGGTCGTGTTGAGCTGGAGCCCGTTCGGGGAGGGGGTGACGAGCACCTTTTTGCTTTTGGTGAGCTGCCGGGAAAGGGCGTTGACCAGCGCGGCCTCGTCGCCGGAACCGAGGTTGGGGCCGGGAGCCTCGTTCTCCAGCGGGCCGACCCGGAGACCGCGCACGGCGAGGAGGGCGGGGCTGAACCCCGGGGCTTGGAAAGAGGCGGTGGTCTGGACGCAGGAGACGGGACCCGAGAGGGCGAGCGCCACGAGGGCGAAGGCGGCGGACTTCCGGAAAGGCATGCGCGGCAGACGCGGGCGGTTCGATTTCTTGCGCGGTCCCTTCCGTCTCAATGAAGGAAGTGGCGGTGTCCGGTGAAGACCATGGCCATGTCCCGTTCATCTGCGGCCGCGATCACCTCCGCGTCCTTGACCGAACCGCCGGGTTGGATGGCCACCCTGGCCCCGGCCTCGGCGGCCGCGATCAAGCCGTCCGGGAAGGGGAACATGGCATCGCTGGCGACGGCGCTGCCCTTCAAATCCAAACCGGCTTCACGGGCTTTCCAGATGGCGATGCGGCAGGAATCGACGCGGGACATCTGACCGGCGCCGATGCCGAGGGTGCGGTCCTTGGTGCCGAAAACGATGGCGTTGGACTTGACGTGCTTGGCGACCCTCCAAGCGAAGCGCATGGCTTCGAGTTCGTCAGCCGTGGGCGGTCGTTTGGTGACGACGTGTTTTTCCATCTCCTCGGTTCCGAGGGCGACGGGGTCGCTATCCATGACCAGCAGACCGCCTGTGGTGGAGCGGATGACGGGATCGCGGAGGGCGTCCTTGACTTTGGCGGTGGCCATGCGGATGAGGCGCAGGTTTTTTTTGCGTTGGAGGATGGCGCGGGCTTCGGTCTCGAACTCGGGGGCGATGATGACGTCCGTGAAGATCTCGGAAACGACCCGGGCGAGGCTCTCGGTGAAGGGACGGTTGCAGACGATGACCCCGCCGAAGGGGGCTTGGCGATCCGTCTCGTAGGCCTTTTCCCACGCTTCCCGGATTCCCTCGTCGTCCCCGATGGCGAGGCCGACGCCGCACGGGTTGGTGTGTTTGAGGATGGCGACCGCGGGACGGCGGAACTCGGAAATGAGTTCCCCGCCGGCCGCGATGTCGAGGACGTTGGTGTAGCTCAGTTCCTTGCCGCTCAGTTGTTCGTAAAGTTCGCTGAATTTTCCGTAGAGGGCGGCCTCCTGGTGGGGGTTCTCGCCGTGCCGGAGTTTGCGGTCGAGGGGGAGGGAAATCCCGAACATGCCTTGGACAGCTTGGGAGCGGTTGAGATACCCCGCGATGGCCCGGTCATAGCTCGAAGTGAGTTGGAAGACCTTGAGGGCGAGCGCCTCGCGGGTTTTCAGGGTGGTTTCCCCCCGGCCCTCGCGCAGTTCCTGGAGGACGCTCTTGTAGTCCGCCGGATCGGTGACCACGGTGACGGATCGGTAATTCTTGGCCGCGGAACGCAGCATGGAGGGGCCGCCGATATCGATCTGCTCGATCGCTTCCTCGAGAGTGACATCGGGCCGGGCAATGGTTTCCTCGAAGGGATAGAGGTTGACCACGACGACGTCGATGGGGTCGATTCCATGTTCGGAGGCTTGGGCGACGTGTTCCGCGGAATCCCGCCGGTGAAGGAGTCCACCGTGGACCTTGGGGTGGAGCGTCTTGACCCGTCCCTCGAACATTTCGGGAAACCCGGTGTAGTCCGCCACTTCGGTGACGGGGATCGCGGCCTCGCGCAGGGCGGAAGCGGTTCCGCCGGTGGAGAGGATCTGGAAACCGAGTTCGTGGAGACCTTGGACGAAAGGGACGATGCCGGTTTTGTCCGATACGGAGATGAGGGCGCGGGGTGTGCTCATTGGCTGGGCGTGCGGACCCTTCTCCGGGAGACTGGCGGGTTCAAGCGCAAATGTCACCGTGGCGGAGGGCTTTGCGCCTCGTTTGGTGTCAGTGGCAGGTATTGGCCGGTCCCGGTTTTGAGGTGGAGCCGCCCTTCCTCCGCTGCGGGAGCGGAACGGCGGTAGAGGGTCAGGGCGCCGGCGTCGTCCCGCCCGGCCGCCATCATCCGGTCGTCCGGTTCACGGATCGATTCCAGTTGGGCCGGACGGTAAACCCGGCCGTGAAGCCGCACGATTTCCGAAGCCAATCCGAGGTCCGGAGGCGGTTGGTAAATCCTCCGGTCTCCGGCGCCGGTGGGGAACACGATGGCTTCCAGCTCCGCCCGGCGGCCGGAATCGATCACCGTGAACCAGGCGACCGCGAGCAGAGCGGTGCCGAAGCCAAAGAGAATGCCGTGGGGCGGGCGCAAGAGCGGGGTCATCTGGAAGGGCATCGTCCGGCGGGCCGTCCGCGCCTTCAAGGGAAAAAGGAAGGCGGTGGATTCCGCGGTTGCGATTCCCGGAGGAGGCGGGACGGTGGGGGTGCGATGCCGACCAACTCCGGGTATTTCTTCCGGCGCGAACCGTGCCCCTGCTGTGATTCGGGGCCTCTCGTGCTGGTTCATTGCGGCCGTTGCGGCGCGGTCATGGGCTGGTGCGGGGAACTCGATTACGCGGTCGGGAGGATCGACGGGGGCGAACTCTTCCGATTCTCCCGGGGCGATCACGCTGACTGGGCGAGGAAGCAGTGCCCGGCCTGCGGCGGACCGGTGGAATCCCTGGGACACGCGGATGCGGACACGCTCCGGGCGGCGGGGCTTTCCTCGCGGCAGGTGATGTGGGCGGCCCCGGATGGATCGATTCGCGAAGCGGTTCCCCCGTGGTGATTTGCAGAAACCGTTTGCGTCCCCGGCATCGGGAGGTAGAATCCCCGTCCGCGGCTTGGAGATGCGATTCTTCGAGGGCCGAAAGCTCGGATGGCGGAATTGGTAGACGCGCAAGACTAAGGATCTTGTAGGGCGACCTGTGGGGGTTCGAGTCCCCCTTCGAGCATCAAGCGGCGGGGCAGCCGGTCCTGACGATCCTGTTCCCGACACCATGACTCCGCACGCGATCCTGCTGCTCTCCTGTCCGGACCAACCGGGCATTGTGGCCGAGGTTTCCAACTTCATCCATCGGAACCGCGGCAACATCGTGGATCTCGACGAACATGTGGACAAGGCGGAGAACGTCTTTTTCATGCGGCTTGAGTGGGAGACGAACGGTTTCCTCATCCCGCGCGAGGCTCTGGCGGGGGCGGTTCAGGATTTGACGCGGCCTTATGGCCCCATGGAATGCGCCCTGCATTTCACCGATGTCCGGCCGCGAGTGGCGCTTTTCGTCTCCCGTGACTCGCATTGCCTTTACGACCTGCTAGCCCGGCACGAGGGGGGCGAGTTGGAGATGGAGATTCCGCTGATTGTGAGCAACCATGAGGATCTCCGGCGGGTCGCCGACCGCTTCGAGATTCCCTTCCACGTGTTTCCGGTGAACGGAAAGAACAAGGCGAAGCAGGAGGCCGCCGAACTGGCCTTGCTGCGGGCGAATGAGGTCGATACCGTGGTGCTGGCGCGCTACATGCAGATTTTGAGCGATGAATTCGTCGCGGCGCTGCCGAACCGGGTGATCAACATCCATCATTCCTTCCTGCCGGCCTTCATTGGTGCCCGGCCCTATCACCAGGCCTACGACCGGGGCGTGAAGATCGTGGGAGCCACGAGCCATTACGTGACCGCGGATCTGGATGAAGGACCGATCATCGCGCAGGATGTGATGGCGGTTTCCCATCAGGACACCGTGGCGGACCTGGTGCGCAAGGGGAAAGACCTTGAGAAGATCGTTCTGGCGCGGGCGGTTTGGGCCCATGTGCGGAGGCGGGTTTTGACCTGCCGCAACAAGACGGTGGTCTTCCAATAAAGGCCCTGGAGACGAAAAAGCGGGAAAAACCTTCAAGGTCCCACACTTTTTCGTGTTGTTGCCCGCCGATGGCGTGGTAAAGGAAGAGGCCCTCGAACGGGTTTCACAATCCCTGACCTTCATCATGTCTGAAAAACAACCGTCCATGGCGCTCTTTTGGGGGTGCTTCATCGCGCTGATCACCACGGCGTTCGGGTTCATCGCCCGCATGTTCCTCATCAACACCTGGGCGGCCGAGTTCAGCCTGGACCCGGCCCAGGCGGGTCGCTTGGCCGGAATCGGGATCTGGCCGTTCGCCGTCAGCATCATCGGTTTCAGCTTGATCATCGACCGCATTGGCTACAAGACGGCGATGTTTTTCGCCTTCATCGGCCACATGATCTGGGCGGTGATGGGCGTGTCCGCCTACTTCATCAGCAAGGGGGGGAACACCGCGCTCGCCTACCAGATGCTCTTCTGGGGCAGTCTGATCCTGGCGCTGGGGAACGGAACCGTGGAGGCGTTCATCAACCCGTTGGTGGCCACCATGTTCAGCAAGGAAAAGACGAAGTGGCTCAACATCTTGCACGCCGGCTGGCCGGGTGGCCTCGTGATTGCCGGGCTCATCACCATTTTCATCGATTCGGTGCCGTGGGTCGTCAAGGTCGGTCTGATCGCGCTGCCCGCCCTGATCTATTTCTTCCTGCTCGTGAAACTCGATTTCCCGAAGAGCGAGCGCGAGGCCGCAGGGATCTCCTACAAGGAAATGCTTAGCGAGTTTGGGATTCTTGGGGCGCTGGTCGTCGGTTTCCTCGTCACCCTCCAATTGATCGATTTCTTCCCGACGGTGCCGCAGCTTCTCTGGGTGCTGGTCGGCGTCGGCATCGTGGCCGGCTTCGGGCTTTACACCAAGCAACTCGGCAGCCCGCTCCTTTTCGTCTTGATCCTGATCATGCTTCCGCTCGCTACCACGGAGATCGGCACGGACGGATGGATCACCGGAATCATGGAGGGCGTGGTCAAATTCCACCCGGGATGGATCCTCGTTTACACCTCGGCCATCATGATGGTTCTGCGTTTCCAAGCCGGGCCCATTGTGCACGCGCTGCAACCTCTCGGACTCCTCTGTGTCAGCGCCCTCCTGGCGATCGCCGGGTTGACCTGGCTTTCCGGGGCTCACGGGCTCGGGGCCATCTTCGCCGCAGCGACCCTCTACGGATTCGGCAAGACCTTCTTCTGGCCGACCATGCTCGGCGTCGTCTCCGAGCAGACACCCAAGGGCGGCGCCCTCACCCTCAACGCCATTTCGGGCATCGGAATGCTGGCCGTCGGCACCCTCGGCTTCCCCTACATCGGCGTCCTTCAGACCAAGGCACAACAAGAAGCCTTGCTGGCCAGCCCGGAGGTTTCCTCCGCGGTTCAAGGCCTGGTGGTCGAGGGGCAGGTCACGGCCAAGACGGCCAAGAAAATTTACGAGGTGCTGCGCTATGAGGCCGTGGATGACGCCAAGGTGGCGGAGCTGATCGCCAAACTGCCGGCGGAGAAGCAGAAGCCCGCCCAAGAGTTGGTCAAGAGCGTGAGCGAACAGAGCAAGCAGAAGGCCTTGGGTTCGATGGCCGTTTTCCCAGCCATCATGCTGGTCGCTTACATCGCGTTGTTCCTCTATTTCCGGTCGCGCGGCGGTTACAAGCCGGTGCACCTTGAGGAGTCCGCCGTCTGATCTGACGAGATCAATCCCCGTCCCCGGGCTTTCCGCGCCGGCGCTTCACTTCGGAGCGCCGGCGTTTTGTTTCCAGGTTGCGGCGTTTGGCGCGGGCACTGGGTTTGCGATTGCGGCGGCGCGCCTTTTCCCTGGTCTGGATCTCTTCGCTCTCCCCGGCCCGGGCCCCGGACTCGATGCTGTCACAGAGCAGTTCCCGGGCGCGGATCCGGTTGGCGGCGCGGGAGCGGGTTTCCTGGCATTTTACATGGGTGCCGCTCGGGAGATGTTTGAGGAAGACACAGTTGGCGGTCTTGTTGATGTTCTGGCCGCCGGGACCGGAGCCGAGCACGAATTTTTCCTGGAGATCTTCCTCGAAGATCCCGAGGCGGGCCATGCGTTCCTCGAGAGGGACGGAGTCTTCTGCATCGTTCATGGGAGGGAGCCGTAAAAAAGGGTGCGGGGAGAAAGCACGATGACTTTCACCCTGCACCCCAAGGGAGCCGGACTCAACTTCCAATGCCCGTCTCAGACGCGCATGCGGCCGCCGTAGACGGCGTTTTCACCGAGCAGTTCCTCGATGCGGAGCAGCTGGTTGTATTTCGCCATCCGGTCGGAACGGCTCATGGAACCGGTCTTGATCTGGCCGGCGTTGGTGGCCACGGCGATGTCCGCGATGGTATCGTCCTCGGTTTCTCCGGAACGGTGACTGATGACACTGGTGTAGCGGTTGATCTTGGCGAGTTCGACAGCGTCCAGCGTTTCGGTGAGGGAACCGATTTGGTTCACCTTGACGAGGATGGAGTTGGCCACGCCGAGGTCGATGCCCTTGCGGAGGAACTCGACGTTGGTGACGAAGAGGTCATCCCCGACCAACTGGGTGCGGCTGCCGAGACGATCCGTGAGGATTTTCCAACCGTCCCAGTCGTTTTCGTCGCATCCGTCCTCGATTGAGATGATGGGGAACTTGCTTTGCAGCTCGGCGTAGAAGGCGACGAGTTCTTCGGCGGTTTTCTCGCTCTGGTCAGACTTCTTGAAGACGTATTTGCGCTTCTCCTTATTGTAGAACTCGGAGGAGGCGACATCGAGGGCGATGAAGATGTCCTGCCCGACCTTGTAACCGGCGTTCTCGATGGCCTTGCAGATGCATTCGAGGGCGTCGTGAGCGGACTTGAGGGAGGGGGCGAAACCGCCTTCGTCACCGACGGCGGTGCTGAGGCCGCGGTCGTGAAGGACCTTCTTGAGATGATGGAAGACCTCGGCGCCATAACGAAGGGCCTCGCGGAAGGTCGGGGCGCCCTTCGGCATGATCATGAATTCCTGGAAATCGATCGGCGCGTCGGAGTGGGCTCCGCCGTTGATCACGTTCATCATCGGAACGGGGAGGACCTTGGCGTTGGGACCGCCGATGTAGCTGAAGAGAGGGAGACCGAGCGCTTCGGCGGCGGCCTTGGACGTGGCCAGCGAGACACCGAGAATGGCATTGGCACCGAGATTTCCCTTGTTCTTGGTGCCGTCCAACTCCCGCATGATCCGGTCGATGACCACTTGATCGGTGGCATCCTCACCGAGGAGGGCATCGGCAATCTGGTCGTTCACCGATTCCACGGCCTTGGAAACCCCCTTGCCGAGGTAGCGGGACTTGTCCCCGTCGCGCAATTCCACCGCTTCGTGTTCCCCGGTGCTGGCACCGCTCGGAACGGCAGCCCGGCCGCGCGCTCCGCACTCCAGATGGACATCGACTTCCACGGTCGGGTTGCCGCGGGAATCAAAAACTTGCCGCCCGATGATATCGATAATGGTGGTGTCAGACATGGGATAGTGAAAAAGCTAGAAAAGAGACGCCGGGAGAGTCCACCATGGTCGGGGTCGGGTCAACCGGTGAATCGTTCCGGTTGAGACCCCATCCCCGGAGAAACGGAGGTCGCGGTCGGGGCGGCGGGAATTTGCCGGCGGAAGGTTCCCGTTGAAAGAAGCGGTGGGCCGCCGCCGTTTTTGAAGTGGTATGACCTCCTACCAGCCGAGCCCGCCCGGTGGTTCCAGCCGCATGAATCCCGCCCTTGTCCTCGGCCTCGCGCTCGGCGTGGTCCCGCTGCCTGCCGCCGATTTCCCGCCCGCGGCCCGCGCGTTTCTCGATCGCCATTGCTCCGAGTGTCACGATGACGAGGTGCAAAAGGGCCATTTTCGGGTCGATCAACTTTCCCTCGCGAACCCGGACCTGGATCACCTGAATCGCCTCGTGCGGGTCTTCGACCGGGTGAGGCAGGGCGAAATGCCGCCGAAAAAGGCGGACCAGCCGGAGAGCGGGGAGCGTGCGGCCTTTCTCGGCGAACTCCATGCCGCTTTGCTGGAGGCGGAGTCGCAGCAACCGCTCGCAGCGGTGCGGCGCCTGAACCGGGTCGAATACGAGAGCACCTTGCGCGATTTGCTCCACCTGCCGCTCCTGCGGGTGAAGGAATTGCTGCCCGAGGACGGGCAACAGGCCGGGTTCGACAAGGTGGGCGGCGCGCTCGACTTTTCGCCGGTCCTCATCGGAAAATACATGGAGGCTGCGGAAGTGGCGCTGAACCTGGCCATGGTGAAGGACGGCAAAAAGCCCGCGACCAAGGTCTGGCGCGAGCCGGCGGCCCTGCAGCGCACGGTGGTCGGAGCCATCCGGGTGCATTGCGCGGTGCCGCTGAAGGGTCGCGAACTCGCGCCCGGTCTCACGACTTCGATCACCGGCAATCCGGAGACGGATCTCCGCAACGTGGTCCGCTGGGCGCAGTTCAAGGGGGAGGCGGATTCCGTGGCCTTGCTCACCAGCGTCATCGGCCGGGTTCAGCCGCAGGGCTTGCAGCCCGATCGTTTCCGCCCGCCGGTGAGCGGCTGGTATCGCGTGAGATTTTCCGCGTGGAGCCTGCGCTGGATGCGCACGCGGGCCGGGGCCTCGAAGCGCGGGCTCGTGCGGCAGTTCACCACCTTCGACCAACCGTATTTTCAGAACGCCGGCGGCGTCTGGGAATACACCCGCCTCCCCGCGGAAACGCCCGCACGGGAGTGGATGGAGAATGTCGCGTTCCACGGTGATGGGGAGGTGGCCCAGGTCGTGCGGGCATCGCTCAACGGCACGCCGATCGGCTATTTCGATGCGCCGTCGCTCGAGCCGAAGGTCCACGAGTTCAAGGTTTGGCTGAATCCGGACGAGAGGGTTTCCTTTCACGCCATGACGCTGCCTGCGGTGGGCGCGAGCAACTCCGGTTCCAGCGAGGGCGTGCGCGCCTACGAGGGGCCGGCGGTGGCGTTCGATTGGTTCGAGGTGGCAGGACCGCTCCTCGACCAATGGCCCCCGGCGAGCCATCGGCAGCTGTTCGGCGATGCGGCCCCGGGCGTCGACCCGCGCCCGTTGCTCACGAAATTCGCCACCCAGGCCTTCCGCCGTCCCGCCTCCGTCGCGGACATCGAGAGCTATGCCGCCATCGTCGAGCGCCAGTTGCAGGGTGGGGCCAGTTTCGCGACGGCGATGTTGGCGGGTTACAAGTCGATCCTTTGCTCCCCGGATTTTCTCCTGCTGGGACTCGAGCCCGGCGACCACGCGCTCGCCTCGCGCCTCTCGTATTTTTTGTGGAACGCACCGCCCGACGACGAACTGCTCCAACTCGCCGCGCAAGGGAGACTCTCGCAGCCCGGGGTCCGGACGCAACAGGTGCGGCGCCTGCTCGCCGATGCCCGGTCGGCGCGATTCGTCGAACATTTCCTCGATGAATGGCTCGAGCTGAAGAAGATCGACTTCACCACGCCCGACCCGGCGCTCTACCCCGAGTATGACGCGTGGTTGCACGACTCGATGCTGGCCGAGACGCGCGGGGATTTCCGCCGGATGCTGGAGCGTGACGCCGGCGTGCGCGGGCTCATCGGGGGGGACACGGTCCTCGTCAACCAACGCCTGGCGGAACTCTACGGGCTGCGCGGGGTCGCCGGGAGCGCGTTTCGCGAGGTGCGGCTGCCGCCCGGTTCGCCGCGCGGCGGGCTGCTCACCCAGGCCTCCGTCCTCAAGGTCACCGCCAACGGCACCGCGACGTCGCCCGTGCAGCGGGGCGTCTGGGTCATGGAGCGCATCCTCGGCATCCCGCGCCAGCCACCGCCGCCAAACATTCCCGCCATCGAGCCCGACGCCACCGGTGCCGTCACCATCCGCGAGATGATCGAGAAGCACCGGGCCGATGCCGCCTGCGCTTCCTGCCATGCGAGGATGGATCCGCCGGGGTTCGCGCTGGAAAATTTCGACGCCATCGGCGGTTGGCGCGATCACTACCGCCTCGCCGGGAAGCCGAAGATGATCCGGGTGGGGAAAGGAAAGGACGTCAGGACAGTCGAGGAGCCGACCGTTGAGATCGTGAGCGACACCGCGTTCCTGAGGAATCGGGTGAAGATGCGCCTCGGTTCCCCGGTCGATGCCAGCGGCGCACTCGCGGATGGCCGTCCCTTCAAGGACATCAACGAACTGCGCGCCCTGCTGCTGGAGGACGAGGATGCCCTGGCGCGGAACGTGATCCGCCAGCTCCTCACCTACGCCACCGGACGCGCCCCGCGGTTCGGCGATCGGGAGGAGATCGAGGCCATCGTCGCCCGGACCAAACCTTCGCACCACGGACTGCGCACGATCCTTGAACAGATCGCCGCGAGCCCGCTCTTCGCGAAATGAATCCACCACCACCGAAAACCCGTCTCCCCATGAACCTTCCCCGCCGCACCTTGCTCCGCGCTTCCGGGGCGATGATGGCCCTGCCGTTCCTCGAAGCCTTCGGCAAGGAACCGGACCCGCCGCGCCGCATCTTCGCCATCTGCACGAACCTCGGCGTGCTGGAACGTCACTTTTTTCCGGAGCAGGCCGGCCCCGGTTACGCGCTCACGCCTTATCTGGAGGCGCTCAAGGAGCACCGTGATCAATTTACCGTCTTCTCCGGCACCTCGCACCCCGACGTCACCGGCGGCCATTCGGCGGAGGTGTCCTACCTCACCGCCGCGCCGCAGCCCGGCACCGCCTCCTTCCGCAACAGCATCTCGCTCGATCAATTCGCCGCCGAGCGCATCGGCCATCTCACGCGCGTCGCCGCGCTGCCGCTCGTGGTCTCAAAAAGCGGCAACCAATCGCTCTCCTTCACCTCCAGCGGCGTGATGCTCCCCGCGGAGCGCAGCCCCGCCCAGGTCTTCAAGGCGCTCTTCGTCGCCGGGGACGCGACCGAGGTCGAAAAGCAGGTCGCCCAACTCCGCGTCGGTCGCAGCATCCTCGACGCCGTCGCGGACCGGGCCGGCGCCTTGCGCAAACAACTCGGCCAGGCGGACAGGGACCGTCTCGAGCAGTATTTCACCTCGGTGCGCGAGGTCGAGAAGCGGTTGCTCATCGCCGAGGAATGGGAACACAAGCCCAAGCCGAAGCTCGATCTGCCTCCGCCGCGGGAGAGCGACTTTCTGCTCGAAAAGGTCCGGGCCATGTATGACCTGGCGCACCTAGCGTTCACCACCGACAGCACGCGCCTCATCACGCTCATGATCCAGCTCCAGTTCTTCAGTGAGAACATCCCCGGCGTGACCAGTGAGACCCACAACCTCTCCCACCACGCCAACCGGGAGGACAAGCTGCGCGAGCTGAAAAATCTCGAACTCGCCGAGTTCCGCGAACTCAACCGCCTCCTGGCCAAGCTGCGCGCCTCGCAGGAAGGCGGCGGGACGCTGCTCGACCATACGCAAGTCCTTTACGGCAGCAACCTGAGCAACGGCAACAACCACGACAACCGGAACCTTCCCATCCTCCTCGCTGGCGGCGGCTGGAAACACGGCCAGCACCTTGCCTTCGACAAAACGAACAATTACCCGCTACCCAATCTCTTCGTATCCATGCTCCAGCGTCAGGGGATCGAGACTGACCAGTTTGCCAGCAGCACGGGAACGATGAAGGGCTTGGACGCGGGGTGAGGCGCGCTCAATCGAAGGGAGGCAGTGGCCCCGCCTGGCGCATGAAGTAGCGTGAGGGAGGGGCTCCGGGAGTTTCCGGACTGGCCGAGAATGCGGCGAATTCGGCATCGGACAAGGCAAACCCGAAGGTCTGGTCAGGAAGGGGGTAACCGGCGCGAGCCAGTTCGTGATGGAAAAACTTCAGATTGTCCATGAACAGGCCGATGCGTTGTTGCGCCCTTTGATCCTTTGTTCTTGCAAGAGCCTCACGGCATAACCGGTCCATGTGTGGCAGCAGTGGCAGGTAGATCTTCAGGATCTTTGGTTTATCGATATCGTATTGGCCGACGGAGTAGTGAAAGGGTTCATCCTGCTGCTTGAACCTGCGGAACGCGTCATCCAGGAGGTGGTAAAGGCGCCCCATGGGTTCCGCACCGGCATCATAAGCGAGATCCAGCCACTCCCGGTAGAGCGCATCCACATCCGCGTCGGCTTGCCAGAGGAGACGCGCCAGGAGCCAGTTGTTCGGACCTGCGTAGGCCCAATTTGGATCCACGGCCTCGCGCACGCTTTGCACGCCATGCTTCTTCAGGGTGGCAAACTCCAGCTTCATCAACTCCGGCGCGGGGGCCAGCGGGGCGCAGCCGCGGGAGCGATGCCAGTGCAGATAGTTGGAGTAACCCAGGTTAGGCGTCATCCGGCGCCACCCGCCGGCGAGGGAATCGAACGCTTCGCGATAAGCCTCCTTGTGGAGTCCCAGCCCATAGATATCGAGCGGTGCCCACTCGACAAACAAGTGTTCGTTCAGCATTTGTGTTTCCGAGGGCGGATACTCGTTGGTGCCATACACCAGCGCGCCAATCATGCGATCCGGGTGAGTTCGGGCGATGGTGTCCGCCACGGTGTTGTAAAAGTCCAAAAGATTGCGTGTGGTCGATTCCCTGCCATGCCGGTTGCGCGTGATGTGAGGCAGGCAACGGTCGCAGCGGCAGAAACTCTGTCCGTCCGAAGGAGCCGCGCTCTTCATGAAACGCGTCGGATCGGCATCGAGCTTCTTGAGCAGATTCCGGGTGAACGCGGCTACCGCCTCCGGGGTGCGCGTGCAGAACTTGTAGTTCGGCTTTTCGGGATACGGGTTCACCGCTGACCATTCCGGATGGGATGCCGTGAGGGCGGGTGGCATCAGTTCATTCCATGAATGGGTTGAATCCACGCACAGGGATCCTGCCTCCCCGGGTTGGGTACCCACGCGGTTCCTCAAAGCCCATTGCCGCACCATCGGTGGATCGCTCAACTCCAATTGCCTCGAGGCAAACGATGGCCCCTCGGTGAGGTGGGTCGGAGGCACTACCAGATACTCATGGTGTGGAATGATTTCGCCCAGTTCTCCCGGCATGATCCAGCGTGCGCCGATCACGCGTTCGAGAAAGGCATAAGCACCGAAGAGCGTTCCCTTGCTGGCTCCGCCCCGCCGGGTTTTCGCGCCGTCAGCGGTGTCGTTTCCCAAGATGAACACGGAATCCCCGATGATGGTGAGATGAAAGAACTCTTCAGCCAACGCTTCGGAGCTTACTCCCGCGGCGCGCGCCGCCGCATTGTCGCCGAGACAGATCATGGGGGCCCTGGCTTCCGCGGTGACCGGCAGGGTGCAGCCGGTTGCGAGCCGGATCACCCGCTGCATTTCCTCTCCCGCGAGCCGGACGGAATTCGGTGCTCCCGGTGCGACATGAATGGAATACGGTGATGCTTTTTGATCCACGAGGACAAGGCCTGCCCTCGGCGTGCCCGCCGCTTCGAGGAGAAGGTGAAATGTCAGGGTGAGGAGAAGCATGGGGGAACCGCGTCGTGCAAGGGAAGGTCAACCGCCGGCCGCGATGACGTAGGCCCAGTTTCCAAGGAGCGTGAGGGCGCCGAGAATCCAGAGGAGGATGGCCCAGGGGCGGGGGATGGGGCGGAGAGTGGGAATCTCCCCCCGCACCGCGGCCCAGGCTGCGGCCAGGAGGGTGGTGCCGATCAGCAGGGTGGCGAGCGGGTTGAGGAAGAAGGCCCGGCCCGGTGCCCCGTGGGCGAGGGCCAAGGCGGCCCGGGTGCCGCGGCAGGCGAGGCAAGGATAACCAGTGAGCAGTTTCAAGGCACAGGTGGAGGGGCGGGCCAGAACGAGGGGCTCAAGGAGGGGGAAGATGCGGAGGGCGGTGGCCCCGGCAATGGCGAGGAGAAGCAGAAAGGTCGCGAGCCCTCGGGCGGAGCCCGGCAGGCGCACCCAGAGCACTTTCATTCGACGAGAAACCAGGGGTTCGTCAGATTCTCCTTGTTGTAGAGGAGAGGCTCTCCGGAAGGATGCCGGGTCACCTTGCGACCGGCTTCGAGGACCACGGCGTGAGCGGCCGCGGTATCCCATTCCATGGTGGGGCCGAACCGGGGATAGACGTCGGCCCTGCCTTCGGCGACGAGGCAGAGCTTGAGGGAGCTGCCTGCCGAGGTGAGATGGACTTCGTGGCCGGATTTTCCCAGATCATCGATGAACGCCTGCGTTTCCGGGGACATGTGGGAGCGACTCGCCACCACGTTGACCACGTTCCGGTCGCGATAGTGGGGACCTCCGTGCAGAGGCACGGTGACGCCGGTCGAATCCGTGCGACTGGCCCCGGCTCCCTTTTTGGCGCTGTAAAGGGTCCCGGTGACGGGTTGATAGACGACGCCGAGGACCGGGACGCCATCTTCGACCAGGGCGATGTTCACGGTGAATTCCCCGTTTTTCTTGATGAACTCCTTGGTGCCGTCGAGGGGATCGATGAGCCAGAATCGTTTCCAGCCGCGGCGTTCTGCGAAAGGGGTGGCCTTGCTCTCCTCGGAGATCCAGGGGATGTCCGGATAGGCATCGCGCAAGGAGCGGAGGATGACCTCGTTGGCCCGCCGGTCCGCATCGGTGACTGGAGAATCGTCCGGCTTGAAGTCGACGGGAAACGGTTGGCGATAGACTTCGAGAATGACTTCGCCGGCTTGCCGGGCGATGTCCGCGATGCGGTCGGTTTGAATCTCCATTGGACGGATACGAAAGCGTGGATGCCCCCGGGAACAAGCTCAGAGTTTCCGTTCCAGTCGCTCGTTGATCCAAGCCACGGTTTCGGTTGCTTCGGGATCGTTGGGAAAGCGTTTCAAGAAGGCGCTCCAGGAGGCCTTGGCGGCTTGGTAGTGGGTCACGGCCTTGGTTTTGTCCCCGAGCGTCTGGCGGGCGAGCCCGGCGTGCCCTTGGGCCTGGGCGAGGAGGAGGAGGTATTCCGCATGTTCCGGGTCCTCGATGACGAGTTTTTCCAAAACGGCGATGGATTCCTCGAAACGGTCGGTCGCCTCCCTGGCCCGCTTGGAATCGAGGAGCGCCTGGGCCAGGGCGATGTTCTGGCGGGAGATGGCGTGGCGGTAGGCGGGGGCGAAGGGGTCTTTGGCGAGGAGTTCCTTGAACAGTTTGAGCGCCATCTCGTTCAAGGGGAGCGCTTGGTCGGTCTGTCCCTCGCGGCGCAGGACCTCGGCGAGCCGGCCGTAGCTGGTGGCCAGTTCGAAGCGATAGGGCAACGAATCCGGCTGGAAGCGCACCACCCGGTCGAGCAGGGTGATGGCGTCGCGCAACACCGGGACTTCGGCGGTGATCTCGCCCTGTTGGTTGAGGGCGACGGCGAGATGGTATTGATAGGACTCCATTTCCCCGTTGCTTTCGATCAGTTCCGCGAAGAGCCGGGCGGCTTTGCGGACCAGTTCGATGGCGGCTTTCTCGTCGGCATTGCGCCGGAGGAGGGAAGCCAGTCTGACGCAGCACTCGCCGAGTTGTTCCTTGGCGCGGGAATCGGCGGGGGTGGCGGCGAGGAGGGTGGAGAGTTGTTCCACGAGGGTCCGGAAGGCCTTTTCAGCTTCCGCATACCGACCGCGCTCGAGCAGGAGGCGGGCTGCGGCGAGGCGGTTCCGGGCCAGTTCGGCGTCCGCACCGGCTGCCGGATCGGCCTTGCCGAGTTCCTCGAAAAAGGCATTGGACCGGGCAAGGGCTTCGTCGGCGATGACGAAACTTCCGCGGGCGAGTTCGATCTCGTGGAGGCTGCGCTCGATGAGGGCGCACTCCCGGAGGAACTCGGTGCGGTTCGGTCCTGACGACGCAAGGTTTTCCATGGCGTCGCGGGCGCTGACGAGGTGCTTCAAGGCTTCTTCCGTCCGGCCTTGGGAACGCCGGATCTCGCCGAGGAAGAGATCGGCCCGGCAGAGTTGGCGGGCGAATTCGGGGTCCTTGCCGTAGGTGTTGAGAAACTTCTCGAAATAGTTGGAGGCCGCCTCCAGATTGGCGCGGCGCATCTCCTGGAAGCCGGGGAAATCGATTTCGTCGGCCCGGAGGATGGCGGCGAAGAACCGGTCCGCCTGTTCCTGAGACTCGAAGAGAAAGGCACGCGCCTTGCCAGCCTCGGTGCGCCGCTGGTTGGTCTCCGCCTCGGCGGTGGCGCGCAGGGACTCCTCCCGGGCCACCTTGGCATCGGAAATGGATTTGAGTTTGGCCAGATCGGACTGCCGTTTCTGCTCCGCCTTGACGACCTTGTTGGCTTCTGTGGCGACGTTGGTGAAGCCCATGAGGGCGGCCCCGAGCAGCAGCAGGGAGGTGAGGAGGAAGATCCCGGTGGTGCCGAGGAGAGTGCGGACCTTGATGCTCTTGCCGTGCAGCTGGGCGTGGTGCTGGCGTTTCAGCAGCTCGATATCGGCGTTGTGGCGGATGGATTCAAAGGACCGGGCCACCTCGCGGAGGTCGGCGGGACGGTCGTCCGGGGAGAGGCTGAGGCATTGTCCGATGACGTTGCGCAACTGTTCCTCGTATTCGTTGCGGGGGCGCTTGGGCCAGGTGATTTCCGGTTCCTCGTAAAGAAGGAGGCTGAAATCGACCGGGTCATCCTGTTGGAGGGCGGCGGTGGGGTGGCGGGGATTGTGGCGGCGGCGGAGGAAATCGCGATGGCGGTCGTCGAGCCGCGGAAGTTTGCCGTTGAGGAGGGAATAGGCCACCACGCCGAACGCGTAGACATCCCAGCGTTTGCCCTTGCCATGGGAGAAATCCCGGTCGCGCAATTGCTCGGGGGCGGCGAAGTAACAGGTGTCGCCGATTTCGAAGTAATGGATGCCGGGGACCAACCCTTGGGCGAAGTCGCCAAGCCGGAGCGAGTGCGGTTGGTGGTCCTTGTATTCGACGAAGATGTTGCCTGGCTTGACGCAGGTGTGGATGATGTCGAGCCGATGGAGGAAGGAGAGGGAGTTGACGAGTTGTTCGACGAGGCGCCAGGCCAGCGCGGGAGGGAGTTGGCCGGCCACGGTGTCGAGCGTGGCGGGTTTGCCTTCGGGGCTTCGGTAACAATCCGTGATGTAGTAGTAGGGAGCCTGCTGCAGGTTGAAAGCGTGGACCGGCACGAGGTTCGGGTGGGGCGCGGAGGCACCGACCGAAGTGAGGGCATGGTTGAGCAGGGAGTGGTTCACGGCCATGCCGTTGAACACCTTGACGACGCGCGCGGAACTGCCGCGATAACGGCAAAGGTAGGATGCTCCGGCCCCGCCTTCACCGATCAGTTCTTCGAATTCGTAGGATGGGATCTGCGGGAGATTCATGGACTACTGCACCTTGGACGGGGGCGCGTCTCCCAATCGGCAGCGAAGCTTGGATTATTACACGGAGGAAAGGACTTCGGCAAAGCGGAAAGTGGGGGCGGGGAGTTCCTCATCGCGATGGCTTCAAAGGTTGGCCAGGACGAGTTCCCGCCATTCGCCCTCCAGATTCTCCCTGGTGTGCAGGGGGGAGCGACCGGCGCAGGCATACCAGTAAGCTGCGTTTCCGAGATCGCCCTCGATCCGATGCAAGTGGGCGTGGATCCAGGAACCCATCCGGTTGGGTAGATCGTTGACCACGTCATGGGCGTCGTCCCAACGGCCCTTGCGGGTCAGCCAGAGGGCTTTGAGGGGAGCGGAGAGCGTCCCCGGCGGGGCCGGATCCCGGTCCACGGACGCGAGCAGGTCATCGATGGTCACGGTTGGTCCTCCACCTTGAAGCCGGGAAAGTCCGTCGCGAGTTGTTTGCGATACCGCTCTGCCTTGTCCGCGTCGCCCTTGGCTTCGAGGGCGACGGCCAATTTGCTCATGGCGAGGGGCACGATGGTCCGGTCGGCTCCGAACTCGACCACGATGCTGTAATACTGGATGGCCTGGTTGGGATCATTGCGGGACAGGTGGATGTCCCCGATGAGAACCCGGGCCTTGTTGTTCAGGGTTCCGGAGCGGACCAGGACGAGGACCTCCTCCGCCGCGGCCAGCGCGCCCTGGCTGTCCCCGGTCCGCGAGAGGCAGACCGCCTTGTCGAGGATGGCCTTGGCCCGGTCTTCCAAGGCCGGTCGGTGGAGCAGGAAATGATCCAGATCGGTCAGGGCCTCGGGAAACTTCTTCATCCGCATGTGGACATCCGCGAGTTTTTGCCAGATGTCGGCGGGCGTCTGTTTCGGGTTGGCGGGGTCGCTGCGCAAAACGAGGTAGGGTTCGGCCACCGCGTATTCCCCGGCTTCGTAAAAGGAGCGGCCGAGGTGGCTGAAAATGGGGAGGAGTTCCCCGGCATCGCCATGGGCGGCGCGGAAGGCGCGGGTCTCCTCGAGCAGGGCGTTGAGATCCTCCAGATGGTAGAGGGCGAAGACGATCCGCAGGGAGGAGTTCCGGCCGAAAGCCTTGGCGTCCAGTTGGCGGGCCTCGCGGAGGGGTTCGAGGCAGTCCTTGTATTTTTTGAGGTCGAAGAGGCCCCCCCCGATCCAGAAATGGGCTTCCGCCTTGAGAGGCGTGTCCGGAAACTTCCGGACGAGGGCCTGGTAGGCGGCGACCATCGGCTCAAGCTGGCGCAACTGTCTGTGGATGAGGGCGATCTGGGTCATGGCGTTCTGGGTGTCCGCCGACTCGGGGTGCGCCTTGACGAGGCGTTGGTAGCCCTCCAGTGCTTCCTTGAATTCCTCCTTCTGATGGTGGGTGATGGCCACCTTCATCATGGCCGAAGGCACCAGCGGGTTGAGGGAATATTTCTTGATGAAGTCCTCCAGCGCCGTCATTCCCTCCGGCCCGGACCCGGAATCGATCATGGCCCATCCCATCTTGTAAAGGCGGCTGGGGCCGTATTTGGCATCGATGTTCTCCGGACGGACATTCCGGTAGGACTCGGCGGCCCCTTTGAAATCCCGGGCGCCGAAAAGCGTTTCCCCTTTGAGCAGCCAAGCCAGATCGATGTAATGGGACGAGGCGTCCGTCGCGCTTTGGGTGGCGATGAACGAGTCGATCAACCGGGGGAGGGAAGCTTCCCCGGCCTCGTGGGCGCAGAGCAGCTTGCGGTAACCCGCCTCGGTGGCTTCCGCGGTGCCGGGGAAGGATTTCTCGATTTGGTCGAAGAGTTGGATCGCCGGGCCGAGCGATTTCTTCTGACGCAAGGAGTTGGCCGCCATGAGGTCGAGCTGGGCCCGCGTGGTGCCTTCCACTTGAAGGGGCATGAGGGCGTGCAGCCGGATGACTTCGCTGTAGTCCTGCCGTTCGTAGGCCTTCTGCATCAGGGCCATCTGTGCCAGTTGGCGGAAAGAGGCGTTCTTGCTGCCGGACAAGGTTTCCTTAAGCAGGGTCTCGCCCGCGCCCGTGTCCGTGTTCTCCAATCCCAGCATCCCCGCCCGGAAACGGGATTCATCCTTGATCGCGGGATCGGCCGCCTTGGCGGCGAGGTTTTCAAAATGTTTCCGGGCGGAGGTCTTGTCCCCCTCTTCCAAGGCGAGCCGGGCCAGTTCGAGCTCCGATCGCTCCCGGTAGCGGTGTTCGATCGTAGCCTCGACCAGCTTCTGGTAAGCGGCCATCGCCTGGGGGATTTTGCCGGAGAGCTGTGAGGCCTGCGCGTAGAAGAACTCCGTCTCCATCTTCATTTCCGGGTCCTTCAAACTGACCGTGGCCATGGCCCAGTAGGGCAGGGAATCGGCATAGCGGTCCGCGTTGAAATGGATGCGGGCGATGGAAAAGGCCGCGGCGGCGGCGAACTCACCCTCCGGCGCGAGTTTCAGGTAGTTGGAGAGGCAACGGATGGCGTCGTCCGGCGCGTTGAGGCGCCGGTGGCAATCCCCGAGCCGGAACCAAGCGGCGGCGGATTCCGGGCCATCCGGGGAGGAGCGGAGGTACTCGGAGTATTTTTCCTTGGCGCCCTCATACTTCTGGTAGTTGTAAAGCATGTTGGCGAAGCGCAACCGGGTGTCCATCGTTTCCGCGGTCGGGGCCAATGCAGGCCCGGCCCCGGGCTGGATCGGCGTGGCCCGGAGCCCCGGGCCTTGGGCCGTAAGGCGCGCCGTTCCCGGAAGCAGGAGGAGCAAGGCCGCGCAGATGGCCAGAGGGTCACGGAGCGGAGGGCGGATCATGGAGGACGGGGCGGTTGGGGAAATCTCGATGGCTCGGGGTGGGGCGGCGCGGGTCAGCCTTTGGCGGGTTGGTCCGAGGCGAACGCGACGTTCCAGATCCCGGCCTTCTGGCAGAGATCGAGCACGGCCATCACGTGGGTGAACTCGGCCTCGCCATTTCCCCGCAAGCGCACCGCCTGCCCCGGGAAGAGCGAGGCGACCCGCGTAAGTTTCTCGAACAGCATTTCCTTGCTGAGCTGCTGATTGTTCACGGTCACGGAGCCGTCCGGAGCGACGCCGATCACCAGCTCGGCGGGGGATTGCCGGGACGGTTCGGAATCCTCCGCCTTGGGGACGGAGATGTTCACCTCGGATTCAAACTTGGCGAAATTCCAGCTGACGACGAAATACATCAGGAGAAGGAAGACGACGTCGACCATCGGGGCCAGTTGCAGATCGACCTTCCGGGTGAGGCTGTTGTCGCGGAACTTCACGGTTTGGCGGGCGTGGTGGCGGGTTGTTCCGCGGCGAAGGCCACGTTCCAGATTCCGGCTTTCTGGCAGGTGTCGAGCACCACCATGACGTGTTTGAAGGGCACGGATTTGTGGCCCCTCAGGATCACCGGCTGGTCCGGGAAGCGTTTGGCGAGGCTGCTGAGCTTGGCCAGCAGTTTCTCCCGGCCCATCAGCTCGTTGCTGATCTTGACCTGCCCGTCGCCGGCCACGTTGATGATGATCTCACCGGGGACGCGGGAAGTCTGCTCGGACGTTTCCACCTCGGGCACGACCACGTCGGGATCGACCTCGAACCGGGCGAAATTCCAGGAGACGATGAAGAAGATGAGGAGCAGGAACACCACGTCGATCATCGGAGCGAGCTGCAGCTCGGCCGTTTTCGGGTTGCTGTGGTCGCGGAATTTCACGGACGCGAAGAGAGGCGGACGGGGCGGGGGCCGGGGTCAGATGCCTTTCGGATCGCCGCGGCGGCTGGCTTTCGGTCCCGGTTCCGGGGAATCGGTCCGGCCCGGGGTGCGGTAGCTGGCCCGCTTGTATTGGGCGGCGAGCAGGGCCATGAGATGGGTCATGGCGGCCTCCAGTTCGCTGATCATGATCTGGACGCGCCCGCGGAAGATGGAATGGAAAATGAGGGCGGGGATGCCGATGGAAAGACCGCCGGCGGTGGCGATGAGTGCCTCGGAGACTCCGGCTCCGACCTGGGACTGGACGGCCCCGGTGGCGGCGCTCAGGTCGTGGAACGACCGGATCATGCCGGTGACGGTGCCGAGCAGTCCGACCAGCGGGGCCACGGAGCCGACATCGGCGAGATAGGTGATGCGCTGGTTCAGGATGCTGGCCTGGCGGCTCCCCTCGGCTTCCGTGACCTCGCGGACTTCATCGAAGCTGGCGGTCGGGTTCTTGGTGGCGAAGTCGAGGGTCTTGTAGGTGATGCGGGCGATGGCCTCGTTCTCCCGGTTGCAAACGGCGATGAGGCCGAGATAATCCTGTTTGCGGATCAGGGCATCCGCGGCATTCATGAACTTGTCGCTGACGATGTTTCCCTGCCGGATGGTCAGCGCGTAATAGATGATGAGGAGCACCATCGTGAAGGAGAGGGCAGCCATGGGATACATCACCCAGCCTCCTTTTTTGACAATCTCGATGAATTGCACCGCTTTCTCCCGGGTCATCTGGTTCGCCAGTTCCTTGGCCAGGGTCGGCCGGGCCTGCGAGGCCTGTGGAGCTTCCGCGGCGGCGGGTGCTCCGGGGGAAGGGGCCTGTTGGGCCGCCAACGAGCCTCCGGCCAAAATGGCCAGAAGGAGAAGAATCTGAAAAATCGGTCTCATGGATTCAGTGAAAGGCTGGGGCGGGACCCGCGGAATGAAAGCCGGCTCAGGCGTCGTTCGGTTGGACGTAGTCTGGCTGAAAATCGCACGGATCATTGTTCGGGGCGTCCCGGCCGGATTGCCCCGGGGCAATTCTGCTACCTGACCGGGAACCCTGCAAGGATTTCCCTTGCGGATTTCCCCTCGTTTTCCGGGCGGGCGGAATCCGATCCACGCTTGCTCCGCCGGGGAGCCTGCGTTATAGGCTGGTTCCCTCCGGTCGTGTCGGAAATGCCCGCCTCTCGTCCCAGCCTCTCCATGGATCTTTTATTCGTCGGCTATCTCCAGGACCCGACCCCCGGAAATTTTCTCGCGCTCCGGGCGGCCCTGCTGAAGACGCCGGATTTCGATCCTTACTCCCGGGATCTGGACCCGGCCGGGAAACTGTTTGAGGCGGAGCGTTTCGAAGAAGCGGAGCGGGAGCTGCGGCAAAGGATGCGGCCGAGCCATCTTCTGAGCCCCGGGGCGCACCTCAAATTGGGCCTGATCTACCAACGGCTCGGCCGGGACGCCGAAATGGAGCGGGAAAGGGTCATTGCCAACCGTTGTCTGGAGGGAATTCTTTCCACCGGAGACGGATCCGCGGAACGCCCGTATCTCGTGACCCGCACGTCCGACGAGTATGACGTGCTCGCCGCTTCCAATCTGAACCCGGCCTCCCAAACGCTGCGCCTCGTGGAGGGGCGGCGGCTCGACGTGCTCACGACCCGGGAAGGGAGCGAGATTTGCTTCGATGTGACGGAGATCTTCCGTTGGTTGCAGGAACGGCGCTGAAAATCTCGAGGCTCAAGTTGCTATAATTTCCATATTGAATATAATTATGGAAGTTACGACGCCCGATGGTCCGCCTCGCCCTCCCCACCATCTTTCTTCTCGGTGCCGGTTTCCTCCTTTTGGCGTCGCCCTCCCCGCTCCCTTTCCGCGCGGGACAGGCCCTGCTGAAACCTTCCGCGCCTCCCGCGCAGGAGTCCAGCGTGCTGGACGCCCTGGCCACCGTCAACGGGGTCCGGGAGCAGGCGGGTTTGCCGAAGCTCAAGTTGCATCCCGGGTTGCAGGTCGCCCTGGATGATTACACGCGGGAGGGAGTCTTCGACGGGCTTGACGGGGCGTTCCGGTTTGCCGGGAAACGACTGCCCGCGGTCCGGTCGCTGGCGGGGAACATGATGCACGCGACCACGGAGGAGCGCTTGATCCGGGCGATGGAGACCTGGGAAGAGGTGTTGGTGCCGGAGCACACCCATTTGGCCGTGGAATTGTTCGAGGAGGCGGGGCAGGAGGCGCCGGGGTGCATCGCGGTTCTGGCGACGGTTTTTCCGGAGTTCCGGCCGCCGATGCGCTCGCAGGGGGTGACCGGCTTCTTCAATGTGTGCCGTTGGTGCGGGCGGGGGTACGGGGTCACCGTGGCGGGAGGGGGACAGACCACGTTGGTGGTGCGGTGCCCCGGGTGCGACCGGACGAGTGATCTTGTGGCCACGGATGCGGATGGCTACTGGCGCCACGCGAACGAATTTCTCCGGCCGCGGAGGGGGGGATTCGTGGTGCGGGGGATGCCGGACGTGATGGAAGTCTGGAAGGGGTTGGTTTCGCGGAACCGGTATCAGAAGGACGCGGAGCGGATTGGAGGAACGGATTCCTGGACCATGCCGGACGAGACCTTGCGGCGCGGGGTGGGGGATTGCGAGGATACCTCGCTGGCCTTGGCGCAGATGCTTTTGGAGAGGGGTTACGAGGTCCGCGTGGTCTTGGGCAAGCACAAGGGGCAGGGGCACGCCTGGTGTGTGCTGCGTTGGGAAGGGGCGAGTTACCTGTTGGAAACGACGGCATCGCGGATTGCCGCGGACCGGCCGCCCTTGGTCACGGAGATGAAGTTCGACTACGTGCCCGAGTTCCAGTTCGACGCGGAGCGGGTCTACTTCAAGAATTTCGAGGGGTGGACCTCGGAATACTGGAGCGCGAAGAACTGGTCGGCGACTTCGGGGCGCGCGGAACTGTTGGCGGGAGCAACTTCCGGTTTTCAACCGGAGGTTATTCGTGGAAGTTTTCCCGATTCCACGGGATCCCATGGCAACGACGCATCACTGTCCGGTTTTCATTTGGCAAAGCCACCAGGGCAAGTTCACGGCGAGACTGGCCGATGACTTCGAGGAGGGGATCGCGGTCGGTGATTCCCGCCGCGAGGTGCTGGACCAGTTGCGGGAGTATCTCTTGCACCGCTCCCGCCACGACGATTTCTTTTGGTTGGACCCGGATTTCTCTGAAGCGACGATCCGGCAGGTGAAGGTGGCGATCGTTCCGGAATACCGGGACGGGGAGCGCCGTTTTCCTTCCGGGGAGCCGATTCATTTCAAACTTCCGTGTGCGGTGGGGCGCCGGGCCTCCGGACTCTGGGCCGCCTGTTTTCCCACCTTGGATGTGTACTTTGACTTCGCGGAGCTGTCGCGCTTCAACCAGTTGGCGAGGCACTACGCGAGGGAGTTTTTGAGCGACCGCCCGCCGCGGGAGCTTTCGCGCTTTCTTCCGCCGGTCTCGTGCGAGGTGGATACGGTGTCGGTCTCCATCCGGGAAACCCCGCCGAGGGTGAAGCTGGAGGATCCCTGCCCGCAGCTTTCGGCGGTGGCCAGTCCGGTGGACAAGCGCACCGCGGGGCGGATCGGGCGGGCCTGGGAACGGGAGGCTGAGGTGCAGGAACTGACGCGGCTCCTGCGCGAGGAATCGGGGAGCCTCTGCCTGGTGGGAGAGAGCGGCGGTGGGAAGACGAGCGTCTTGGTCGAGGCGGTGCGGCGACTGGCGAGGGAGGAAGACTCCCCGCGGTCCCGCCCCCGGTTCTGGTTGACGAGCGCAGCCCGGCTCGTCGCGGGGATGCGCTATCTGGGCGAGTGGCAGCAACGTTGTGAGGAGACCATCCGGGAGATGGCGGGGTTGCGGGGGGTCCTCTGCGTGGAGAGTCTGGCCGATCTCATGGGCAACGGGGGCGGCGGACCCGAGAGCAGCGTGGCCGCGTTCCTCATTCCCTATCTGCGCAACGGGGAACTCCGCATGGTGACCGAGGCCACCCCGGAGGAAATGGAGGCGTGCGACCGGGTTCTTCCCGGGTTGATCGACGAGATGCGCATCCTCAAGATCGAAGAATTGTCCGAGCGGCAGGCGCTCACGGTGCTGGAGCTGGCCGGGGAGTATCATTCCCAGAACGACGGGGTGGTCTTTTCCCATGGGGCGGCGGCCGAGGTTTATCATCTGTTCCGTCGTTTCCAACCGTATGTGGCGTTCCCCGGCCGGGCGCTGCAGCTGATGGGGGCGATTGTCGACCGCAAGTTGCGGGAGCAGAGCGGCGGAAACACGAGTTTAAACGAAGTGCGGCGCGAGTTCGCCTCCGTCACGGGCTTGCCGGAGCACTTTCTCCGGGACGACGAACCCTTGGATTTGGAAGGGTTGACGGCGCGTTTCGAGGCCCGGTTGCTCGGGCAAAAGGAGGCGGTGGAACGGGTTTGCCGGACGATCGCCAAATTCAAGGCGGGCTTGAACGATCCGGGGCGGCCGATCGCGGTGTTGCTTTTCGTGGGACCGACCGGTGTCGGCAAGACCCAGCTGGTGAAGTGCCTCGGGGATTTTCTTTTTCCGGGCAAACCGGAAAAGGATCGTCTCGTTCGGCTCGACATGAGCGAGTATGCCGGTCCCGACGCGGCGCAACGGCTCATCGGTCATGCGCAGGGGCGGCCGGGAGAACTGGTGCGCCGGGTTCGGGCCAATCCCTTTTCCGTGATCTTGTTTGATGAAGTGGAGAAAGCGTCCCCGGAGGTTTTCGACCTGCTCATGAATGTGTTCGAGGAGGGCAGGCTCCGGGATGCGTTGGGCCGGGTCACCTCCTTCAACAGCAGCATCCTCGTGATGACTTCCAATCTGGGGTCGACCAGTTCGGGGCCGCTCGGTTTCGCTGGGGGCGGCGCGGATCCGGCGGTGCCCCCGGTGCAGACCGACGCGCGCGCCATCCGGGCCTTTTTCCGACCGGAATTTTTCAACCGGATCGATCACATCGTGGAATTCAAGCCGTTGGGTCGGGCCACGATCGAGCGGATCACCCGGTTGGAATTGGAAGGCCTGGCGGGTCGGGAGGGATTCACCGACCGGCGCATCTCCCTTGAGTTCGGGGAAAACCTTGTCCGCCGGATGGCTTCCATCGGTTTCGACCCGGTTTACGGGGCGCGTCCGTTGCAGCGGGCCATCGAGGAAGGGGTGGTCATGCCCCTGGCCCGGAAGCTGGTCACCGGAGACGACCCCAAGGGGAAATGTCTCTTCCTCGATTGGGATGAGCAGGAAAATCGGCTGCGGGTCGAGGAAAGGGAGATGGCGGGGGCCGCCTGACTTGGATTTTTTTATGCACAGGATGATCACGTTGCGCAGGCTGTTCGCGGCCGTTCTCCTCTTCACGGGGCTGCTTCCCCACCCGGTCGGGGCGGAAGACCGGGTCCTGGCCCGGGTGGATGGAGTGCCCATCTCCCAAAGCGATGTGGAGCGCGAACTCGGTCGTCTGCCGGATCGCTTGCAGGGCTTCCCGCCGGATCAGGCGGAAGCGATGCGGAGCCAGGCGGAGCGGCAGGCTTTGGAGGATCTCGTCGGCAAACTTTTGCTGGTGAACGCGGCGCGCGCGGAGGGGTTGGAAGTGAGCGACGCGGAAATCGAGCAACGGCTCGCGGTGGTCATGCGGAGCGTCGCGACCGGCGGCACTCCCGAGAGTTTTCTGGAGCAGGCCGGGATCTCCAAGGCGGTCCTGACGGAGGATGTCCGGCGCAACCTCCTGATCCAGAAACTGGTGGACCGGATGACCAAGGACGTGGCCCCGCCGGATCCCGGCCAGGTGGAAGCGTTTTACGAGGAGAACAAAGAACGCTTCCGCCGGGAGGAAACCATCGAATGCCGGCATATCTTCCTCGATCTGGAGGGGATCAGCGATGAGGCGGTCATCGAGTCCAAGCGGCGCGAGGCGGAGGCGTTGCGCACCATGCTGCTGGAAAATCCGGGACTCGATTTCGGCCGCATCTCGGCCGAACGTTCGGAGGGCCCGACCGCGGAAAACGGCGGTTACCTCGGGTTCATGCGGGAAGGGGATTTCCTGCCGGAATTCACCAAGGCCGCTTTCGCGCAGGAAGTAGGGAAAGTGGGGCAGGTCGTCCGGACCCGGATGGGATTTCATCTCATCAAGGTGGAATCCCGCTCGCCGGCGGGACAACCGCCCCTCGCGGAGATCCGGGACGAGGTGCGGGACGGGATGTTGCAGATGAAACGGGCGGAGATCATGCGGCGGAAAGTCGATGAATGGCGGCGCGGGGCGAAGATCGAGTCGCTGGTGCCGGAAACCGGGAAGGCGAATTAATATTTGATAAATATCAAAATTAAGTGTAATTCTGGACTTCATGAGTTCTGCCCGGAGGTCATCGGCTGCGTTTACGGTGGTGGAAGTCATCGCCACCATCAGCCTGTCCGCCGTTTTCCTCACTTCAGCGGCGTTGGTTTACCAGAACATCACGGCGAACGCGCGGAGCCTGGCTTCCCTGGAACCGATCACGCTGGACACCGCGACGTTTCAGAATCTGCTGGGGGTGGAACAGGCCACGCTGAGCGTGTATTCCGCGCCGAATCATGGTCGGGGCGCGTTCGCCGGAAATCTGGCGGAAATGTTTCTCGATGATGTGGCGGTCGCCTCGGCGGTTTACTGTCTGGGAAGAGACGGGTTGAATGCCTTGCGCCCGACCACGATCGCCTACCCGGCGGGGAGCGGGCCGCTCGATACCCCGGAACGGTTTTTGGCGCATTTGGTGGCGCAGTATGGAGCCGCGCAGACCTCGCAGTTCGTGTCCTACCGGGGGCGCTCGATGGCCCAGGATTTGACGATCATGCTGCTTCAGCCGAGTGCTTCGGCCACCCAGCTGCGGTTGCTCTCCATTTATGAGATGGACGTGGTCCCGGTGACCGGTCTGGGAAATTACGTGGCGGTGCGCCGTTACGTGGACGGGGCGCTGACCAGTTACTATGACGTCTTGTTTCCGACCGGCACGGGCAACGCCTTCACCCCGGCGGCGGTTCATTTCTACCGGCGGGCTCTGGCGCGGTTTGAGACCGATGCCGCGGTCTCGAAATACATGATCGCAGAGGAGCATCCCTTCTACCTGATCTGGTGGCCCGATCCGGCCGCCCGGACGCTCGAGGCTCCGGTCGATCCTCCGGTTCCGACCGTGGCCAATACCAACGCGGTTTGGGACTATTACCGGATGGGGGGGCGGACCCGCTTCTTTTTCGCGGTGCCGGCGTTTCCCAGTCAACAGTGAACCAAGGCCATGCGTTTTCCCTTTCCATTGCAACGCCGGAAGCAGGGCACGGTCAGCGTCATCGCCCTGATCATTTGCGGCGTCGGCACGCTCGGGCTGCTCGGGATGGTCTCCCTCATGCAGGCCCGGGTCATTCAGGTGAACGCACTCGATGACGAGTGCCTGAGGCGGGTGCGGGAGTTCAACGGCCGCCAGTTGGCCAAGGATTACGCCTTCCGGCGCATTTGGACGTCCTCCTCCGGGGCTGCGGAGGTGGTGGAAATCCCCAATGGATGGGGCAGGATCAGTGTGGCCGCGTGGAACCAGATCGCGTTCACCACGACGCAACGGGCCACCGTTTACAACCAGACCGGACCGGACCCGGCCGGGCTGCCCTACCAGATGGCGGTCAACATCTCGGTGTTCAACCGGACGAATGCCGACGGCACCTGGGTCACGGCCAACCCCAAGACGGTGTCCACCCGGATCCAGAGCCGCGGTCTCGCCAACACCGGGGTGTTGTTCGACGCCCGGAGCCGGGACGCGGTCCGGACGGTGAGCGGGAATCTCCGGGTTTACGGGAAGGCCTTGGTTTGGCAGCCGAGCGCCTCGAACAACACCTTCAGTTTCTCGGCCAATCAGTTTTCCGGTTATAGCCAAACGGTTTCCCAGACCGGCGTGGCGGTGCAGAATCTGGCGGGGACGGGCGCGCTCATCCCCCAGAATTTTCCCGCCTTGACCTTTCCGAACTGGTTCACCGCGGCCGCGGGTCCGGCGAGTTACCCCACGATCGCCGCGGACGACTGGGGACCGTTCAGCAACAACGCCATCGCGGTCTCCTTCAGGCAGCGCGCCATCTCCTTGGGGGCCATCACATTGGCGGGAAACGCCAATTACAACCAGAGCGGGATCACCGCCAACGGCTCCGGAGCGTTCACCATCAACCTGAACAGCCTCAACCTGCCCAGCGTGGTTCTGGATGGCCCGGTATCGCTCTCCTTCACCGGGCAGGCCGATGCCGCCGCCCAGATCGCCGTGGAAAATCTGGCGCCGGTGATCGTGGTCGTTTCCTCCGCTTCCACGACTTCGGTGACCTTTTCCGGGAACAACTCGCGGCCGCTGATCCTGGCGTTCGTTTCCACCGACACCACCGCAGTGCCGCTCTCCTTCCCGAGCGGGGCTGACTACCGGCTTCATGTTCTGGTCTACCGTCAGGCGTTGAATCTGACCTCGCCGGGAACGGTCACCCTGAGGGGCGGCATCACCACGGACGAGGATTTGCGGGTGACCTCCGGAACGTTCGACATCCGGGCGGAGACGGCGCGGCCCGAATGGTTCGACCAGCTGCTGTGGCGGTCGTTCTGGGTGGAAACCTACCAACAACTCTGACGGGAAACATGCAAGCGGTCCGGAACTTGGCAGGGGCGGGAAGGGGCGGGTATTCCCTCGTGGATACCCTGATCGCGGCCACGATTCTTGGGATTGCCCTCAGCGCGGCCTGCAGCTTGACCTTGGGAATGAGCACGCAGGAGGAGATCGGGTGGCGCGTTTCCCGGGGCACGGCGCTGCTCGATGGGGCGTGCGCGCTCTACGGGCTGGGGTTGACCACGGCCCAGGCCGCCGCCGTCCTGCCCACGGATCCCCAAGCCGCCGTGACCTACGGCACCCAGGCCTCCGAGACCATCTCCGGTCTGCAGATGCAGGCGGTCGATGTCTCCGTGACCATCACCACCACCAACGGGGGAACGAGTTGGACCCCGGGGGCATGGACCGGGGGCGGAGATCTCACGGCCCGGCAACGGACCACCACCTTGCGGGTTTACCGTTCCCCGTTCCAGTTGAAACCGTTCCCGTGAGGTGGAGCGGGCTTGTGAAAAATTTCACAAGTTCCCATTGCGGCGAGTGAGGTGGCGGGCATCGTAGGTTCACCGTCATGGCAACGAAAATCGTGCAGGAGATCGAAGCCGGGGACTCCGTGGCGCGTGCCTCCGAGGCCGCCCGCGAGATGGAAGCCTATCAGGAAGCCGCCACCGACGTAATCGGTGAGAAGCTGGTGTTGAACATGGGGCCATCCCACCCGGCCACCCATGGCGTGCTCCGTTTGGTCCTGGAACTCGACGGGGAGGTGATCACGGCGGCCACCCCGGAGGTCGGATACCTGCATCGCGGGGACGAAAAGATCGCCGAGAACATGCATTACAACCAGTTCGTGCCCTACACCGACCGGTTGGATTATCTCGCGCCGCTCGCCAACAACGTGGCCTATGCCTGCGCGATCGAAAAGCTGATGGGGTGGGAACTGCCCCCCCGTGGTCAGGCGATCCGGGTGCTCTGTTGCGAGATGGCCCGCATCTCCTCCCATCTCCTTGGCGTGGGGGTTTACGGCATGGACGTGGGCGCCTTCACCGTGTTCCTCTACACGTTCACGGAGCGGGAGAAGATTTACAACCTGTGCGAGTTATTGACTGGCGCCCGGTTCACCACCAGTTACACCCGCGTCGGCGGCCAGACCCGGGACCTTCCCGAGGTTTTCATCAGCGGTCTGCGGAAATTCCTTACCGAGGTGCTCCCGGTGGTGGACGAGGTCGACAAATTGCTCACCCGGAACAAGATCTTCATCGACCGCACCCAGGGGGTCGGGGTCATTTCCAAGGAGGACGCCATTGCCTACGGCATCACCGGGCCCAACCTCCGTGCCTGTGGGATCGATAGCGACCTCCGGGTCAGCCATCCCTATCTCGGCTACGAACAGTATGAGTTCGATGTGCCGGTATCGGTCAACGGGGATTGCTATGACCGCTATCTGGTCCGGATGGAGGAGATCCGCCAGAGCGTGCGGATCCTCAACCAGGTTTTGGATCGGCTGCCTTCGGGTCCGATCAATGTCGGTGATCCCAAGGGACGGCTTCCGGACAAAGAGCGGGTCCTCATGAAGATGGAGGAACTGATCCATCACTTCATCGTGGCCACGCAAGGGATCGACGCACCGGTCGGTGAAGTCTATTTCGCGGCGGAGAACCCGAAGGGCGAGCTTGGTTTCTATGTCAACAGCAAGGGAGGCGGCGTGCCGCACCGGCTCAAGATCCGCAGCCCTTCCTTCGTGAATCTGAGCATCCTTCCCAAGATCCTGATCGGGCACATGGTGAGCGATGTGCCCGCCGTGCTCGGCAGCCTCGACTTCGTGATGGGTGAGTGTGACCGTTGAGACCGGGCATTCCCGCTCTTGCCAGATCCGCGTGAACCCTGCAGAATGCGGGCCATGAGAACGCTGCGGTTTCTCCCGCTTGTCCTTTGGGCGTTGGGATCGGTCCCGGGTGCCCGGGCCTTGGACTATGTCACCGACATTCTCCCGATCTTCGACGCCAAGTGTTTTGATTGTCACAGCAAACGCGAGGGCGTCTCCAAGGGAAGTCTCCAGTTGGATAACCTCGCCGACATGGAGGAGTTCTACATCGGCCCCTATGCCTCGATGAAGCCCGGCAAACCCGGGGAGAGCGATCTGGTGCGTTATATCAGTGATCCGGCGGATCCGGACACGATGCCGCCGAAGGGGAAGGGTGAGCGTCTCACCGCCGCGGAGATCAATTTGGTGAAGAGTTGGTTGGCCGAAGGTGCCAAAGTGCATCCGGAAAAACCGGGCCCCGCGGTCGCCGGAACGGTCTCACCGGATTTCCACTCCTGGCGCAACGCTGATGGCAGGGAAATCAAGGCGAGGTTCGCCGGTTTGTCAGGGCAGAAAGTGGATCTCCTGCTGGCCAATGGCGTGAAATACAGTTACCCGCTGGAGAAATTGGACCCGGCCAGCCAGGCACTGGCCCGCGAGCTGGCGGCCCGGTAAACCGAGGAATCGGGGAATGCCCCCGGCGGCGGTCAGGAACGCCCTCTCACGGTGTAGACCCGCTGGCGGACTTTCCCGAGCATCGAAGGCATATCCTTGTGCAGATTCTGCCGGACCAGGTTCTGCGGGAGTCCGTTGCCCGGATCGACGAACAATTCGTAGAAAATGACCGTGCCCGGCTTGCCGATCAGTCCCGGGGCATCGTGAAGAACCCAACGCCCCTCGAAACCGCGCACCTGGCCGCTGACGCGGGCGAAGTCGATCCTCTGCAACGGCACCTGCTGGGTCCGGTAGCGATAAGAGAGGGTCATCGGGAGGAAACTTGGTTTTACCTCATGATCGACCAATTGGGAGACGGGGGAAAGTTGGGTCACGCGAGCCCGCTTCACGTTGGAAAGAAACTCGGGTTGTTTGGCCGGGTTGCTGATGACCCCCCAAACCTCCTCACGGGTGGCCTCCACATGAATGGCCGCCGCCAGCCGGGCCCCGGAGGCGGGATGTTTCCCCGGCGGAAAAAGGGCCACGCCCCCGTTCGAGATTTTGGCTTTGGTGGACGAGTTCCAAGTCGGAGAGATGCCGGCCTGAAGGGAACCGATCAAGCTGAGGAGGAGAGGGAGGGTGACGGCAAGAGGGATGCGAGGCATGTTTCCCTCTAAATTGCTAAGATAACTTAATCAATTGCAAAATCCCGAAGGGTTTGTGAGGATTTTCCTGCCGGATGGGGGGAGCAACCCGGCGGATTTCAGAGGGTCCAACCGTCCCGATAGGTCCGGCTGAGAAACTTGTCGGCGTCCGGCGCGTTGGGGAACGTCATCCTGGCGCTGTCCCATTCGAGCTTCTTCCCGGCGCGGTAGGCGACGTTGCCGAGGTGGTTGGCTTCGGTGAGCGGGCCGGAGTAGGAAAAGGGGCAGGTGGTGGGGCTGCCGGTTTTGCAGGCCTGGATCCATTCCTGGTGGTGGCCGATGGAGGGCGGGATAGACTGCGGAGGGCGCGTGAAATTGGCGAACTTGGCTTCCGGAAGAAGCAGATGCCTGCCATAATCCGCGAGCAACATGCCCTCGGAGCCGATGAAGAGAACGCCGTTGTTCCAAGGCGGGATGCCGCCGTTCTTCAGGATTTCCGGTTTCTCGGCCCCCTGATACCAAGTGAGGGTGAGTCCGGGACGGCTGGCCTTGGGGCCGTAGGTGTAACGGGCCCACATGGAGGCGGGGGCGATTTCGGGGTGGGGAGGAGGTCCGCCGGCCTCGATGGTGAGGGGCGCATCGAGGTCCAAAGCCCACCAGGGCAAATCGTTCCAGTGGCTGCCGAGATCCGACATCGTGCCATTGCCGAAATCCCACCAGCGATACCATTTCGGTCCCGGGAAGTAGACCGGGTGAAAGGGGCGGAACGGGGCGGGACCGATCCACAGGTCCCAGTTCAAACCCTCCGGGACTGGTTCGGAGGCGGCTGGTCGTTCGCTGACCTGGACAATGTCCTTGTTGGCCACGGCATCGCTGGCGCTTTGCCAACCCCAGGCCCGGGAGACCCAGACATGGACTTCCTTGACCGGGCCGATGGCGTTGGCGCGGATCAATTCGACGACCCTGCGGTAGTTTTCCCCGGCGTGGATCTGGGTGCCCATCTGGGTGGCCAGATGAGGTTTGGCGGCGGCGGCCTCGATGATCCGGCGGCATTCATTGACATCCCGGGTCAACGGTTTTTCCGAATAGACATGCTTCCCGGCCCGCAACGCGGGGAGCGTGACGAAGGCATGGGTATGCTCCGTTGTGCTGACGACCACGGCATCGATCTTGTCCAATTCCGCAGCGAGCATCTCCCGGAAGTCGGAATAAGGGCGCGCGGCGGGGCAGAGGCTCTTGGCGGCATCCAGATTCCTCGCGTTGACATCCGCGAGGGCGACGATGTCCTCGCCGATCATTTCCTTGAGGTTGCTGCCGCCGCGTCCGCCGCAACCGACGGAGGCGATCTGGAGCTTGCTGTTGGGGTTGCGGGCGCGGAGGATGGCGGGGAACGCCAAGCCGGCGGTGACGGAAGCGGTGCCGGCGAGGAAGGAACGGCGCGAGGGCTTCATGCGTCCGGGAATGTCGGGGGTTGGGACGGGTGCGGATCAGGCCGGCTTGGCGGTTTTCATGCCGCCGGGCGGGTAAACCACTTCACCGGGGATCGGCATCGGGTGAACCGGCAGGGAGCCGTTCCAATCGATCTTGTCCGGGACAAGTTTTTCTCCGCTGTTCATGACCTCGTCATAGGTGAGCTTCTGGCCGGTGTAAGCCGCCATCCGGCCGGCGAGGCCGAACATGGTGGAGCGCACCATCCAATCTTCATCCGCATGCCGCTGCTGCTTGCGGATGTTGGCGAAGAATTCGTCATGCTCCGTCTGGTACATGTTCCGTTCCTCCTCATCGCGGCGGGGACGGAATTTCCAGGGATTTTTCCCGGTGATCTGTGCTGTCTTGAGGTCGAACTGGGCCTCCCCGTCCGTGCCGATGAGGTAGTCGGCGTTTTCCTTGTAAGGACCGGAGAAATACTGGTTCCAATCCACGTGACACCGGACGCCGCCGGGGAACTCATAGGTGATGTGGAAGTGGTCGTAGGTGTTGCACACGTGATTGGGACGCTGACGTCCGCCCATCCCGTAAATTGCGACCGGCATCTGATCCCGCATCGCCCAGAACACCTTGTCGACGCTGTGGATGGCTTGTTCCACGATTCCGTCTCCGCCGAGCCAGGAGTAATTGTACCAATTCTTGACCTGCCACTCGGTGTCGCTCATCCCGGCGGGGCGGGCGGACTCGGGCTGCATCGGCTTGACAACGTTGGTCCAATACGTGGCGTGGATGGACTTGATGTCGCCGATGGCGCCATCAAGCACGCGGCCGAAAAGGTCACGGGCGTGGTCGTTGTAGCGGTAGCAGAAACCGGCGAGGACGGAGAGCCCCTTTTCCTTGGCCTTGCGGGAGGCTTCAATGACGCGTTTGACGCCGGCGACGTCGGTAGCCACCGGTTTTTCCACGAAACAGTGGAGCCCGGCGTTGACGGCGGCCTCGAACTGCATGGGGCGGAAGCCCGGAGGCGTGCAGAGGAGGATCACATCGACGCCGCTCTCGATCACTTTCTGATAGGCATCGATCCCGACGAACTTGCGGTCGCCGACGTTGATTTTGGTGGCCGCCTTGTCGCCCAGAGCGCCGGAAATGTTGCGCAACTGGTTTTCGACGATCTGGGGATAGAGATCCGCGACCGCGTGGAGTTCGCAATTGTCATCCGCCAGGCAGGCTTGACGGGCGGCGCCACTTCCACGGCCGCCCATGCCGACGAGGCCGATCTTGAGCTTTTTGTTGTCCTGGGCCAGGAGGTTGACGTTGGGGAACAGGACTTGGGAGGCGGCGGCGGCACCGGCCGCGGTCCGGATGAAGCCGCGACGGCTGGCGGGCAGGTTGGAGTTGGGATCGCTCATGACGGCTGGGTTTGAAAATTGGGATGCAATCGGTTCCTGCGTCTTCCCCCGAACCCCCGGGAATTTGGACAAGAGAGCGAGCGAGTTTGCGAATCCGGGGGGATTTCTTCGCGGACGGAGCCGCCGGACCGGGTTCCGCTGGAAAATCCTCGCCAATGGCCTGCAATCTGCTCATACTGCCACCCGGCCCCGGAAAAAAGAAACCCGCCGGGCTGGTTGTGGTGCTGTCCTCGCCTCGTCAACTGCTTCTGAAGCGGCTCGATCCGGTCTTTCATGCCGGGACGGAGGTGCGCCGTCGCTGGTTTGGCTTGGGCGCGATGGGCGGTTCGCTGATCTGCGGGCTCCTGCTTTGGGCTTGGATGAGCCGCCGGGAGGATCCGCCCGCGGGAATGGGCCTGGCGTGGCTCGCCGCAGCCGCCGGTTTGATTTGGGCCGCGCGACGGTTGGCGGGGCGTTGGCCTGATGATCTCCGGACCATGGCCCGCCGGATCGAGGCGCGGTTTCCGGAATTGCAGGGCCGGTTGCTGACCGTGCTGGAACTCCCCGACCCGCCGCGGGGGAAGCCGCCGGGCTATCTGGAGGATCGGCTGCTGCGGGAGACGTTGACCCACTCCACGGAGCACGACTGGACGTTGGTGACCAGGCGGCCCCACGCGTGGCGCTGGTCGTTGCTGCAGGGAGCCCTCTGGGTGGCGTTGTGTTCCCTCGGCGTGCATTTGCAGTCGATCGATTCCCCGGTGCGGCTGGCCCCGGCCGCGCCGCCCTCCGCTCCCGTCATGGCCGTCGAAGTGACGCCGGGGAACACCGAAGTGGAGCGTGGGTCCCGCTTGATCGTGGAAGCGCGTTTTCCCGATTTGGTGCCGGAGGAGGCGACGGTCGAACTGTTGGATGGGGAAAGCGGCGAGCCATTGGGCCGGAGCGTGGAAATGAGGCGGGACTTGGAAGACCCGGTGTTCGCCGGGGTGGTGTCCGTGGTAGACAAGCCGCTGCGTTACCGGGTGGTCCATGCCGGCGGGGTTTCTGAGACCTACCGGCTGGGGGTCTACGAACTGCCGCGGATGGAGCGTGCGGATGTCACCGTGACGCCTCCGGCCTACGCCGGGCAGGAACCGGTCACGCACCGGGACGTGCGCAAGGTGAGTGCGCTGGAAGGTTCCCGGGTGGCCTTCACCCTGACCGTGAACCACCCCGTGGCGGCCGCCGAGTTGTATGGGGAGGATGGCAAAACGATCCCGCTCGTGGCGGATCCCGGCGACCCGCGGAAGCTCACCGCCGCGGTGCGCCCGGAGAGCGATCGGCGGTATCGGGTTCATCTGGTGGATGCGGCCGACCGGGCCAATGCGGAACCCCCGTGGTTGACGGTGAAAGTGCGGCGCAACGAACCTCCGAAGTTGGAGGTGGCCTTTCCGGGACGGGACATTGAGGTCTCCGCCTTGGAAGAGGTGACGCTCCGGGGAAAGGTTTGGGATGACTTGGGGCTCGGCCGGGTCGGGGCGACGGTCACGGTGGGGGAGCGGACGGAAACCATCCTGCTGGCCGGGGGCGGCTTGAAGCCCGGGGAATCGCACGAGCTGAGCACGTTGCTGGCGTTGGAAGGGCTCGGGGCGAAGCCGGCGCAATTGGTGAGTTACCATCTCTGGGCCGAGGACGTGGGACCCGACGGGAAGATCCGCCGGACCCTGGGCGATCTCTTTCACGCGGAGGTCCGGGAGTGGGAACATGCTTTCAGCGAGGGCGTCAAGCAGGGTGAATCCCAAGGAAAAGGGCAGGGGAACCAGAGCGGCGCGTTGCGCCAGCGGCAGAAGGAGATCCTGAACGCGACCTGGAAGGTGGTTCGTGAGGCCGGGCAACGGGGAATCGAAAGCCAGCTCGGGGATGTCGCGGTGGTGCGGGACGGTCAGCAGGGGGTGGCGGAGAAGGTCGGGGCGGCGCTGGAAAAGGTCGAGGATCCCGAAGTCCGGGAGTCGCTCGATTCGGCCCGGAAGAAGATGGAAGAGGCGGTCCGGGCCCTCGGGGAGGTCGCCTCGGAGAAAGAGCCGGCGTTGACCCGGGCGCAAACCTTGGAACGATCCGCGTATCAGGATTTGCTGGCGGCGGAGGCCCGCGAAACCCAGGTGACGCGGTCGCGGAGCCGCTCTTCCGGAGAGGAAGGGGGCGGCCAGCAGAAGCAGTTGATGCAACTCGACCTGAAGGAGAACGAGGACCGCTACGAATCGGAGCGGCACGCGGACAAGGAGGAAGCCACGGAGCGGGAGGAGGATCTCGGGATGCTGTCCCGTCTCAAGGAATTGGCTCGCCGTCAGGAAGCCCTGGCGGACAAGATCCAAGAACTCGAGGCGGCGCTCGCCGCGGCCCGGGAGGAGGCGGAGCGTGAGGAATTGGAACGCAACCTGAAGCGCTTGCGCGAGGAGCAGGAGGAGATGCTGCGGGATGTCGATGAACTGCTCGAGCGGATGGAGTCGGAAAAAAACGCCGGGCGGATGACCCGGGAGAGCGAGGAATTGCGCACCACGCGCGAGGCGGTGCGGGAGGCGGGGGAACGATTGGAGCGCCGGGAACTTTCTCCGGCCGCGAGTTCGGCCCGTCGGGCCGGGGAAAATCTGCGGGAGATGCAGGAGGACTTTCGGGAAAAAGCGGGGCAGCAATTTGCCGAAGAGCTGCGCGGGATGCGGCAGGAGGCGCGGGAGCTGGCGGAGCGACAGGAGAAATTGGGCGAGCAACTCGACAAGGCTCCGGCGCGGGCCACCGGAACCGGGGAAGCGGAGACCGGGCGCGAAGAACTTGCCGCCGGACTGGGACGGCAGAAAGAGGCGCTCGAGCAATTCCTCGAGCGGATGCGCCGGATCTCCGAGCAGTCCGAGGAATCGGAGCCGATGCTTTCCGATGCGATTTACGAGGCGGTGCGCGAAGCCCGGGAAGAGAGCCCGGTGGAATCCCTGGAGCAGGCATCGCGATTCAGTCTCTACGGGGCGATGGCGGAGGCGCAGGAGTTGGAGCGGGCCGCCGCCCGGGCCGTGGACCGGCTGCAAAAAGGGGTTGAGCAGGCGGCGGATGCGGTTTTGGGGAGCGAAAGCGAGGCGTTGCGCACCGCCCGGAAGGAATTGGACGGGTTGATCGACGCGGTCGAAAAAGAGATGGCGACGGCGGCCAAGGAAAAAACCGGGGCGAAGGGAGCGAGGCCGGGGGAGGAGAAGCCGTTTTTCGAGGCCGGGCCGGAAGAGGCGTCGCCGGGGCCGCTTTTGGGGCAAGGTTATGCGCCGTTCGCCGAGGGGCTCCGCCGGGTGGAACAGATCTTGACGACCCCCGAACTGCAGGCGGATGCGGCGGGGATTCTCGATCGGGCCCGGGCGTGGCGGCGCGATTTCCGGGAAAAGGAGGCGACCGCGCCGCAGTGGGATTTGGTGCGGATGCAGTTGCTGCAACCGTTGGTGGAATTGCGGCAGGAGGTGGGCGAGGCGTTGTCCAGGGTGGAAAAGGACAACCCGCTGGTGCCGGTGGATCGGGATCCGGTGCCCGGGCCGTTCCGCGATTTGGTGCGGGCGTATTACGAGCGTCTGGCGGCCGGTGACTGAGATTATGGGGGGACAGATCACCTTCGCTTCCGGGAGCGCCTCCTGGTGGTTGGCCACGGTTGGAGTGAGCTTGGCGGCGTGGGTGGTGTGGCGCGCCTACCGGCGGCCCGGGCTCCCGGCTCCATGGAACCTGGTTTGCGCCGGCCTCAAGTTCCTCCTGCTGGCGGTGCTCGCTTTCCTCTGGCTCGAGCCGACCTTGGTGCGGCGTCAACCGAAGCGCGGCACCAACGACTTCGCCATCCTGGTGGACAATGGAGAAGGGATGCAGGTGCACGAGGGGCGTGATTTGCCGGCCCGGCTCGCTGCGGCCCGTGAGGGGCGGGAATCCTGGTGGGCGGATTTGCACGACCTTTTCCGGGTGGAGCCTTTCGTCTTCGGGGACCGTCTCGTGCCGACGGAAACCGTGGATCTCAAAGGGAATCGGTCCGACCTGGGGGCGGCGTTGGAGGGCTTGCGGCAGCGTTACGCGCGGCGCCCGCTGGCGGGGATCCTGCTTTTCAGCGATGGCAATGCGACCGACCGGGAACGGCTTGAACGGGTCAACCCCGGGGTCCCGGTTTTTCCTGTGATGGTGGGTCGGGCGCCGGAAGGTCCGGACCTGGCGGTCACCGGGTTGGCGGTTTCCGAGAGCGGGTTTGAGGACGCGCCGGTCACCGTTTCCGTCCAAGTTTCCGCCTCGGGTTTGGCGGGGCAGGCCTGCCGGATCCAGATTCTCGACCCGGCGGGCCGGGAGATGGCCGTGGAACGGGTGACGATCCGTTCCGATTCCCAGTCGATCCCGGTGCGGTTGCGCTTCCGCGGGGCGGCTTCCGGGATTTCGGCCTACCGGGTGACCGTCGCTCCCGAGGCTGCGGGGGTGGCGGAGATCACGGGGCGGAACAACGCGCGGAATTTCGTCGTCGACATGGGCCGGGGGGATTACCGGGTGCTCTACGTGGCGGGGCGACCGAACTGGGAATACAAATTCCTCCACCGGGCGGTCCGGAAGGACGAGGAGATCGGGATGGTGGCCCTGATCCGTCTCGCCAAGCGCGAGCCGAAATTCGAGTGGCGGGGGCGGGCCGGGGAGAACACGAATCCCTTGTTCCGTGGCTTCCAAGGGGAGGCAGCGGAGGGGGAGAGTTACGACAAGCCGGTGCTGCAACGCCTCAACACCCGGGACGCCGGGGAATTGAGGGACGGTTTCCCGAAGGAACGGGAAGCCCTGTTCCCGGAATACGACGCCGTCATCCTCGACGACCTTGAGTCGGCCTTTTTCACGGCGGATCAGCTGGCCCTGCTCGAATCCTTCGTGTCCCGCCGCGGAGGGGGGCTGTTGATGTTGGGAGGGCAGGAGTCCCTCCAGCTCGGGGCCTACGAGCGGACGCCGGTGGAGCGTTTGTTGCCCGTGTATCTCGACCGGTCCGGAACCGGGAAGGAAGCGCCCCCGGCCAATTTCCGCTTCACCCGGGAAGGACTTTTGGAGCCTTGGGTCCGGTTGCGGCTGATGCGGGAGGAAGAGGAAAAGCGCCTGGCGGTTTTGCCAGCTTTCCGGGTCATCAACGAGGTGCGCTCCGTCAAGCCGGGGGCGACTGTGCTGGCCGCGGCGGTGGCGGAATCCGGCGAAGAGGTGCCGGCTCTGGCGGTGCATTCCTACGGGGAGGGCCGGGTCGGGGCGCTCATGATCGGAGATCTCTGGCGTTGGGGGATGGAGGGGCCGGCGCTGCGCGGGGACATGGAGACCTGGTGGCGTCAGGTCGTGCGTTGGTTGGTCGTCGGTGTCCCGGGGTTCGTCCAAGTCACTACGTCACGGAGCGGGGACGAAGAACCGGCCCACCGGAAGATCGAGGTCCGGGTTCGCACCAAAGCCTGGCGCCCGGAGGAAAACGCCACGGTCAGTCTCGAGGTGAGCCGGATCGGCGGAACGGGAACCACCCGGCTTTTTGCCGAACCGAGCCTGGACGAGCCCGGTCTTTTCGAGGCCGGCTTTGTCTGTCCGGAGCCGGGGGCATGGGAGGTGCTCGCCAAGGTGACCGGGACCGATCCGGACGGCAAGCCACTCGAGCTGGGCACGTCGCGCACCGGTTGGGCCTGGAATCCGGAGGTGGACGAGTTCGCCTCTCTGGGGACGAATCGCGCCCTGCTGGAGTCGTTGGCGGCCCGCACCGGGGGCAGGGTCCTCGGTTGGGACGGTCTCAACGATTTCGCGCGCCGGGCCGCGGAGCTGGATGTGCCGGTGGTGGAGACCGTGGCGAGTCCGGCCTGGCATCATCCCCTCTGGTTTTTGTTCGCCATGGGCTTGGTGTTGGCGGAGTGGGGGATCAGACGATGGAAAGGCTGGGCATGAAACCGTTCGTGATCGGGTGCGTCATGCTTCTTTGCGCCGTTTCGGCCCGGGGTTCGGAGCCCGTCGGACCGAGACGTCTCTGGCTTGTCCTGGGGGCCCCGGGAGAGGAGCGTTTCGCGCGGGACTTCGCGGAGCAGGCCGGTGCGTGGAAAAAGGAAGCCGGCCGGGCGGGCGGGATCGAGCTGCGGGAAATCCGGGACCGGGTCGCCTTGGAAGCCGCCTGCGGCGAGGACCGGAGCCTTCGCGCGGACGAACTTTGGATGGTTCTGATCGGCCACGGGACCTTCGACGGGCGGGTCGCGAAGTTCAATCTGGAAGGGCCGGATGTCTCAGCGGAAGATTTGGCCGGATGGCTCTCGGGGCGGACCGGGCCGACGGTGGTGATCCACACCGGAGAGTGCGGCGGCCCCTTCCTTCCGGCGTTGTCGGGGAAAAACCGCGTCGTGGTCACCGCGACCCAGAGTGGCGCGGAGGTCGTGGTCACGCGGTTCGGCGGCCATTTTGCCGCCGCCCTCGGGGAGCCGTTGTCCGATCTGAACCGGGATGGAACGGTCTCGGTTCTCGAAGCGTTTCTGGTCGGGGCGCGTCGCACGGTGGAATCCTATGAGCAGCAACGGCGGCTGGTCTCGGAGCACGCCTTGATCGATGACAACGGGGACGGGAAAGGAACGCGGGCGGATTGGTTCGAGGGCTGGCGTGGGACCCGGAAAAGCGCGGAGGGTGCGCCAGCGGACGGGGTGGCGTCGGCGCGGATGGCCTTGGTACCGGCCCCTTCCGACCGCGCCTTGACCAAGGAACAAAGGGGGCGCCGGGATCGGTTGGAAGACGAGATCGAGGCGTTGCGCGGTCTCCGGGAAAAGATGGGGGAAAAGGAGTGGTATGAACAGTTGGAAGCCAGGTTGCTCGAGTTGGGCAAGCTGCTCGGGAGTTAGTCATCCCCCTAGCACTGTCTTTCGATTCTTCGGGGGGCTCAACGGGGGGTAGATGACTTTGTGAAATTTTTCACAAATAGAAGTTGCCTCCGCAAACCGTGAGCCTTACAACAAGGGCGTTCTCCAGCCTGCGGTCATCAACCCCACCGCAGCGACGGAGAAGCATCGGAAAGCAGAATGCAAGGTCACGCATTGCTCGAGTTGAATACCCTGTTGGCAGTCTCCATACAGGCGGAGCGCCTGCCATTTGCGAATTGGCTGACGAATTCGATCTTCGTGGCCGCGTTGGTGACGGCGGGGATTCTCTTTCTCGCTTCGAAGGCCACGCGGAAGATGACGTTGGTGCCGCACCCGGCGCAGAACGCGTTTGAGGCGGTGATCGAGCTTCTTTACACGCAGATCGAGGGGATTGTGGGGAAGCACGTGGCGCCGAAGGTCTTTCCGTTGCTGGCTACCATCTTCATTTTTGTGCTCATTTCCAACTGGTCGGGTCTGATTCCCGGGGTGGGCACGGTGGGTTGGGGTGAGGGGACGGCGTGGATGACCCTCAAGGCGGTGTCCGTTCCGGTCTTCCGCGGGCCCACGGCAGATCTTAATCTGACCTTGGGGATTGCGGTGGTCTTCATGGTGGTCTGGGCGGCGATCACGATCCAAGAGGTGGGAGTCATCGGCTTTCTCAAGCATACCTTCGAGCCCAAGGGTGGCATGACCGGCGTGATGGGTGCCTTTGTGGCTGTGGTGTTCTTTATGGTTGGGATCATCGAGTTGGTGTCGATCGCCTTCCGTCCGCTTTCGCTTTCGCTCCGGTTGTTCGGGAACATGTATGCCGGCGAGACCTTGTTGCATACGATGGGGACCATCGGGGACAAGCTGAGTCCGGTGCTGGCCTTCCTTGCGGCCATCTTGTTCCCGCTTCCGTTTTATTTCATGGAACTCCTGGTGGGGTTGCTGCAGGCGATGGTGTTCGTGCTTCTGTGTGCCGTCTACATCAAGCTGTCGACCGCGCATGATGAGGAGCATTGAGTTCCAGCGCAGGAGCGGAGTGAATCAACAATTTGCCGTTGTGACCATGGCTTTGACTGTGGGCGGCGGCGACAAGAAAACGAACAGAAGAAAAACAACGAGATGATGATGGACCTTATGACGATGGTGGCGGAGACCGCCGCGGCGGCTCCCCAAGGTGGAGTCACGGGAAGCTTGACGCTGGCGATCGCCGGTGCTGGCTCGGCCCTTGCAGTGGGTATGATTGGTTCCAAGGCCGCTGAGGCCGTGGGGCGCAATCCGACCGCGTTCGGGAACATCCTGACGATCGGGATCATCGGGATGGCGCTGGCGGAAGCCGTCGCCATTTACGCACTGATCATTGCCTTCCAAGGACGCTGATGGTTTGATTGCCGCGCCGCGGGACGGAATGTGCCGCGGCGCAGGCAACCTTGTTTGTTTGCCTGTTGATCAGAAACAATTTCCGCACCGACACCTTTTTCTTCCATGGAAATCGCCCAAGAGATTGCCCAGAACTTTGGCTTGGAGTGGCCGAAATTCATCGCGCAGGTCCTGATTTTCGGGATTGTCTATTACGTGCTGAAGCAGAAAGCTTTCGGGCCGATTCTTTCGATGCTCGAGGTGCGGCGCAAGCACATTGAGGAGTTGGAGGCCGATCGCAAGAAGGTGAAGGAGAGGCTGGCGGCGGCGGAGGCCGAGGCCAAGAACCTGCGGGTGGCGGCCGACAAGGAGGCGGGGCGCTTGATCGAGGAAGCCCGCGCCAGTGCCAACGCCCTGCGCGAGAAGCGGGCCCAGGAGGCGACGCTTGAGGCTGGCCAGATCATTGCCAAGGCCCGCGAGGCCACGCAGATGGAGCGGGAGGAGGTATTTGCCGAGTTGCGGCGTGACTTTGGACGTTTGTTGGTCAGCACCACGGCCACGGTCACGGGCAAGGTTCTTACGAAGTCCGACCAGGACACGATCAATGAGGAGGCGGCCTCGCAAATCGCCCTCTGAGGGATGTTGGGCAACGATTTCCTCCAAGACTCATGAAGATCAGCAAAGAAGCCCAACGCATGGCCCGCCAGCTCCTCCGGTCTTCATTGGCCGGGGATCAGTTGGATGAGGGGCGGGTCCGGGCCCTGACGCGGAAGGTGATCGATGCCAAGCCGAGGGGCTATCTCCAGGTTCTCAGTGCCTACGCGAAGCTTCTGCGGCTCGAGCTGGACAAGGGGCATGCCCGCGTCGAGACGGCGGTGGAGTTGCAGGCCAACACGCGAGGCGCGGTCGAGGCCGATCTCCGGGCGAAGAGCTCCCGGGAACTCACCTTTGAATACGTGGTCAGCCCGGAGCTGCTCGGCGGAATGCGGGTCAAGGTGGGCAGTGATGTCTGGGACGGCAGCATCAGGGCCCGTTTGCAGCGTCTCCAAGAAATTTTCCGTTAACCTTTTCTCTCGACTCAACCCTCTACACTCTGGCGCGAAGCCACTTGATATGAGCAACCTACTGCAGGAATTGGAATCCGAAATCGCCGGTCTCAAGACGTCCGTGGCGAAGAGTAATGTTGGCACCGTCCGGCAGATTGGTGACGGCGTGGCCAAGATCGAGGGATTGAGCGACGTGATGCTCAACGAAATGATTGAGTTTCCCGGCGGTGTCTACGGCTTGGCCCTGAACCTTGAGGAGACCGAGGTGGGGGCGGTTTTGTTGGCCACGGGTGAGAACATCAAGGAAGGCGACGAAGTGCGCACCACCGGACGTCTGTTGCAGGTGCCGGTGGGCAAGCAGCTCCTCGGCCGGGTGGTCGATGCCCTCGGACAGCCGGTCGACGGCAAGGGCCCGATTCAGGCGGAGAGTTTCTATCCGGTGGAAAAAATCGCACCCGGGATTATTCCACGGAAATCGGTCAGCGTGCCGGTGCAGACGGGGATCCTGGCGATCGATGCCATGATTCCGATCGGGCGCGGTCAGCGGGAGTTGATCATTGGCGACCGTTCGACCGGAAAGACGACGGTGGCGATCGACACCATTATTTCCCAGGCCCGCCAGAACAAGGCGGCGGAGGAGGGTTCGCTCAAGGGGCACAAGCCGCTCTATTGCATTTATGTCGCGATTGGCCAGAAGCGGTCCAATATCGCCCGGACGGTGGCGACGCTTGAGGCGGCTGGTGCCATGGCCTACACGATTGTGGTCACGGCCACCGCTTCGGACCCGGCGACGAATCAGTATCTGGCTCCCTATTCCGGCTGCGCCATGGGCGAGTGGTTCATGGATAACGGAATGGATGCGTTGATCGTTTACGATGACCTCTCCAAGCACGCCGTTGCCTACCGGCAGGTATCGCTGGTGTTGCGTCGTCCCTCGGGTCGCGAGGCGTATCCCGGTGACGTCTTCTACCTTCACAGCCGTCTCCTGGAGCGGGCCGCCCGCCTCAATGAGAAGAACGGCGGAGGCTCGCTCACCGCGTTGCCCATCATCGAGACCCAGGCCGGTGACGTTTCGGCTTACATTCCGACGAACGTGATCTCGATCACGGACGGGCAGATCTACTTGGAGACCGACCTCTTCTATCAAGGGGTTCGCCCGGCCATTTCCGTCGGTCTTTCCGTGAGCCGGGTGGGTTCCGCGGCGCAGACCAAGGCGGTCAAGAAGGTGTCCGGCACGACCAAGCTGGATTTGGCCCAGTTCCGTGAGCTGCAGGCCTTCGCCCAGTTCGGTTCGGATTTGGACGAGAAGACACGGAAGCAGATCGATCGCGGGCAGCGCATCGTCGAGTTGTTCAAGCAGAAGCAATACGAGCCGTTGTCCATGGAGATGGAGGTGGCGATCATGTTCGCGATGCAGAACGGGAAGTTCGACGACGTGCCGGTCAGCCGGGTCAAGGAGTTTCAGGCCGGGTTGCAAGGCTATCTGACGGATCGCAAGGGGGATGTCCTCGCCAAGATCCGGGATGAGAAGGCCTTGAGCGACGCGATCGTGGCCACTCTGCACGCGGCGATCGATGATTTCAAAGGGACTTGGAAGTAAGGAATTGACCGATGGCCAGTGCCCGTGACATCCGCCGACGGATCAAGTCGGTCAAGAATACCGCCCAGATCACCAAGGCGATGCAGCTGGTGGCTGCGTCCAAGATGAAGAAGGCGCAGGATCAGGCTCTCGCCAGCCGGCCTTATGCCAAGCTCCTCAACGAAGTACTCGTCAACCTGCGCGATCAGGTGGAGGAGGGGAGTCATCCGTTGCTCGTGGAGCGCGAGGGGGAGCGTGAGCTTTTCGTGGTGATCTCCACGGACAAGGGATTGTGCGGTGGATTGAACACCAACCTGCTCCGTCAGGTGACGCGCGAGATGGCTCCCGGGAGCCGTTTTGTGACGATCGGTCGCAAGGGGCGCATGGCCCTGACCAAGATGCAGCGGGATCTGTTCGCTGATTTTCATGTCAAGGATCCGGTTTCCTTTGCGGAGACGAAGCAAATCGGCCGGTTTGTCATGGAGCAGTTCCTTACCGGGGACTATTCCCGGGTGCGGGTGGCTTTCACGAACTTCGTGAACACCATGTCCCAGGTGTCGATGATCGAGACCTTGCTTCCCGTGCGTCATCTTGACCTGGGTAAGAAGAAAGACTTCATCGGCATGGGAGAGAAGGCCGAGGCCGCGGCCGACAGCCATGGGGCGGCGGTGGGGCCGGCCGGATATCTTTTCGAACCGGATGTGTCCGCGGTCTTGGATGTGGTGGTGCCGCAGTATGTGAACTATCTGTTGTATCAGATGCTCCTGGAGAGCCGGGCCTCGGAGCACAGCGCCCGGATGGTTGCGATGAAGAGCGCCACCGACAATGCCAAGGAGCTGATCAAGGATCTCACTCTGGCTTACAACAAGCAGCGTCAGGCCTCGATTACCTCCGAACTGTTGGAAATCACCACCGCGATGAAGGCGCTTGAGTAGGCGTCCCCCTTACCCTGTAACTGACCAACCCCGATTCCGAATTTTCCCATCATGAGCAACGAAGGCAGCATTGTCCAGGTCATCGGACCCGTCGTGGACGCGGATTTCAGCAAGGCCGGATCCGTTCCGGAAATTTACAACGCCCTGACGGTCGATTACGAACTGTATGGGCAGAGCACCAAGTTGACCTTGGAAGTGCAACAGCACTTGGGGGACGGTTGGGTGCGCGCGGTGGCCATGTCGACCACGGAAGGTCTCAAGCGCGGGATGAAGGTGGCGAACACGGGCGGCCCGATCACCGTTCCGGTGGGCAAGGGGGTTCTCGGCCGGATTTTGAATGTCACGGGTGATCCCCAAGACGAGAAGGGGGACGTTCCGCATGAGAAGCGTTACCCGATCCATCGTCAGGCTCCTCCGCTGACCGAGCAATCGACCTCGGCGGAAATCCTCGAGACGGGGATCAAGGTGATCGACCTCATCTGTCCGTTCACCCGGGGCGGCAAGGTGGGTGCGTTCGGGGGTGCGGGCGTCGGCAAGACGGTCGTCATCATGGAGCTGATCAACAACATTGCGAAGCACCACGGCGGGTATTCGGTGTTCGCCGGTGTCGGGGAGCGGACCCGGGAAGGGAATGACCTTTACTGGGAAATGAGCGAGGCCGGCGTCATCAATCAGGAAAACATCGCGGAGTCCAAGGTGGCGCTCTGCTATGGCCAGATGAACGAGCCTCCCGGAGCCCGTCTTCGTGTCGTGTTGTCCGCGCTCGCCATGGCCGAGTTCTTCCGGGACGAACAGAACCAGGACGTGCTGCTCTTCGTCGACAACGTCTTCCGTTTCTCGCAAGCGGGTTCGGAAGTGTCCGCTCTCTTGGGACGGACGCCTTCGGCCGTCGGTTACCAGCCGACGCTCGCTTCCGAGATGGGCGCGATGCAGGAGCGGATCACCTCGACCACCAAGGGCTCGATCACCTCGTTTCAGGCGGTTTACGTGCCGGCGGATGACTTGACCGACCCGGCTCCGGCCAACACATTCGCGCACCTTGATTCGACGGTGGTGCTGGAGCGTTCGTTGGCCGAACTCGGGATTTATCCGGCGGTGGATCCCCTCTCCTCGGTTTCCAAGGCCCTGGCTCCGGATGTCGTTGGCGAGGAACACTATGCCGTGGCCCGCGGGGTCCAACGGGTGTTGCAACGCTACAAGGATCTTCAGGATATCATCGCGATTCTCGGGATGGACGAGTTGAGCGACGAGGACAAGATGACCGTGTCCCGCGCCCGGAAAATCCAGAAGTTCCTCAGCCAGCCGTTCAGCGTGGCCGAAGTCTTTACCGGGATTCCGGGGAATTATGTGCCTGTCGCGGAGACTGTTCGCGGTTTCAAGGAGATCCTCGATGGCAAGCATGACAGCGTTCCCGAGAACAACTTCTACATGAAGGGCGGGATTGATTCGGTTTCCAAAGACTGATCCTTCATGGCAACGCTGCTCCAGATTGTCACGCCCGAGGGCAAGGTGTTTTCCGACAAAGTCGATCAGGTGGTCGTGCCCGGATCGGAAGGGGAACTGGGGGTGCTCTCCCACCACGCTTCCTTGGTCACCACCATCAAGCCAGGGGAATTGCGTTACACCAAGGAGGGGCAGGAGCACGTCTTCGCGGTAGGATCCGGTCTGTTGGAAGTGACGAGGGAATCGGTTTCCGTGTTGAGTGATCTCGCGGTCAATGAGAAGGACATCGACGAAGCCGCGGTCGAGAAAGCGTTGGAGGCGGCCCGCAAGGCCTATGAGGAACGGGCGGACGACGCGCATCCCGAGGATATCGTGGCCCTCCAGCTGGCCATTCAAAAGGCGATGGCCCAGCTCCATGTGCGCCGCCGGCGTCACCATCTTTGATTCGTTTTTGTTCGCGTTCGGTGGGGTGGTTCGCCTAGGTTGAGATCGTGATCCGGCCTACCCTTGCCACCCTGGTCCTGCTGGTGTCGGTCCCTTCCGCTTGGCCGGCCGGTCCGGTCCCGGCGTTTCCCGGAGCGGAAGGTTACGGGGCTTGGGCCACCGGAGGTCGTGGTGGCAGGGTGGTGGCGGTCACGAATCTGGGGGATTCCGGGCCGGGCAGCTTGCGCGAGGCCTTGGAAGAGATTGGGGAACCGCGGATTGTGGTTTTCCGGGTCGGGGGCATCATCGATCTCAAGGAGCGCATCCGCGTTTCCCGGGGGAATCTGACGCTCGCGGGGCAAAGCGCCCCGGGCGGAGGGATCTGTCTCCGTCACCACGGGCTGGTTCTCAGTGACGCAAAGAACGTGGTCATCCGGCACCTGCGTATCCGGCCGGGGGACGGTGCCGGTGAGGAGATGGATGCAATGACCGCGGAGGGTTGTGAGGACTTGATCATCGACCACTGTTCCTTGAGCTGGGCGACGGACGAGACCTTGACGGCCTACCGGAACAAGAGGACTACGGTGCAGTGGTGTGTCATCTCGGAGAGCCTCTTCATGTCCGCCCATCACAAGGGAGCGCATGGTTACGGGGGGATCTGGGGTGGTTCCTCCGCCACCTGGCATCACAATCTGCTGGCGCATCACAGCAGCCGCAATCCACGCTTTGCCCGCGACGAACGCCCGATCGACTATCGGAACAATGTGATCTACAACTGGGGCTTCAACAGTGCCTATGGCGGCGAAGGGTGCGCCGTCAATTTGGTGGCGAATTGTTATATCCCGGGGCCCGCCTCGCAGAAGCCCGACCGGATTCTCGAGGCCTCCGCCGCGAAGGGACGGTGGTTCATCGAGGACAACGTGGTGGTCGGGTCCCCGGCCCTGGACCGGGACAACTGGCAGGGAGGGGTTGAGGACCCTTGGACGGACGAGGCGGGTTTGCGGCTCTTCAAATCCTTGGCCGCCGCCTATCTGACCACCGAAACCGCCCGGCAGGCCGAGGACTCCGTGCTCGAGGAAGCCGGGGCCACCCTCCCGGTCCGGGACGCCTTGGACGCGCGGATCGTCGCGGAAGTGCGGTCCCGGTGCGCGCGGTTCGGGAAAAGTTTCCGGGGCGGCGGCAACGGGATCATCGACACGCCGGCGGATGTGGGGGGATGGCCGGTTTTGGAAACGGGGCAAGCGCTTCCGGACAAGGATGAGGATGGGATGCCGGACAGTTGGGAGACAGCCAACGGTTTGCAGCCCGCCGATCCATCGGACGGCCCCGGGGACGAGGATGAGGATGGGTATACCAACGTCGAGGAATATCTCAACGGAACCCTGCCCCGTCAGCGATTGGATTACGGTCTGCCCAAGGAGTTGCCTGTCCAGACCGTCAAGCCGGCGCAGCCCGCCAGATTTTGGAGCCGCGAGATCGTCGTTGCCGCGGATGGCAAGGGACACTTCCGGGACTTGCGCGCCGCGATCGAAGCCGCGCCGCCTTTCGCGGATGCCCCGTTTCCCATCAAGATTCGCGCCGGCATTTACCCGGGTCCGGTGATCATTCCGGAGGACAAGCCGTTGTTGCGGCTCGAGGGGGACGGGGAAGTTGTCGTGGAGGGGACCGCGCAGGCCCCGGCGCTTCAGGTGGCGGGCGGGGCTTTCATGGCCTCGGGGATCACCTTCCGGTCCTCCGGAGCGCAACCGGCGGTGCTGGTTCCGGCGGACCGGGCCGTGTTCAGCGATTGCCGCCTGCTCTCCCCGGGCACCGCCCTCGTCCTGACTGCCGGTCGAACCTACCTGCGCGAATGCCGCATCGAGGGACGCGGCGCGCTGGTGACCACTTCGGGTCCGGCCACGACCTTTCTGGACCGCTGTGCCTTGCACTTCACCGGAAAAGGCACGTGCGCCTCGATCCCCAAGGCGGGGGGGCGGGAGTTCGGAGCGGTCTTCCTCCGGTGCGGGATTTCCGCGGGAGACGAGGTCACGGGAATTTCCTTGGTGGAGGGCGCACCGGACCAGTCGACCGCTGCGTTTTTGGACATGGAGCTGCCGGAAGCGGTGGATCCGGCGTTCCGCGCCCTCTGGAACCAGCGCTCCTCCAAAGAGTTCGGGGACAAAACCAGCCTCAAGGAATTCCTCGGCGCGGGCGATGGCTGGAATCCGCTGTCACCGGCCGTGCCCTTGGCGATGCTGACCGCCCCGCTTCCGGAGGTGCCATCGCAGGTGGTGGGGCTCGGCGGAAACGGTCATGCCAGTCTTTCCTGGGGTGAAGCGGAGCATGCCGTGAGTTACGGGGTGCAGCGGGAGAAGGAGGATGGCGACGGGTTCACCACCGTGGTGTCGGGGTTGGTCCGGACCGGGTGGATCGATCGCACCGCCGGCGGGCGACCGACCCGTCGCTACCGGATCCTGGCGGTGGGCGCGAGCGGTCAATCCGTCGCAAGCGAGCCCGTGACCGTCCCGTTCTCCGGGACCGGTCTTCCCGTGCCCTGGGCCTTGGAGACCACCGGGAAAGGAGCCGGTGAAGCGGTTTTCGACAATGGAACGCTTTCGATGCGGGCACCGGAAGCGGCCGGCCTTTTCGCCTGGCAGGCGGTCACGGGCGACGTCGAGTTGATGGTTCACCTCGAGCGCCGCGGCGGGGCGGCGGAGGCGGGAATCCGCTGGCAAGGGAAGTCGGGCGTGTCGGTCGATTTCGTGGTCGGAGCGGACGGTCGTCCGACCTTGCGCCGGGGCAGTGCCGTCGGAACCGGGGAATCGTTGCGCGGTGGGGCGATATCGGTTCCCTGCTGGTTGCGGTTGACGCGACGCCGCGAGGCCTTGAAGGCGGAGGTCTCCGCGCAGGGAACAAAGTGGACGACGGTGGGGGAGATTTTGTCTACGGAATGCACCGGCCCCGGGGGCGCGGGCCTGGTCATCTCCGCTGGGGAGGCGGTTTTCAACGGCATCGCTTTCCCGGTCCCGCCACCGGCGAACGAGGAGCCCTAACTATGACCCGGGAAGAAATCATCGCCAAGCTGCAGAAAGTGGAAGCCCTCTTCCGCGGAACAACCATCGAGGGGGAACGAGCCGCCGCGCAGTCGGCCTTGGACCGGCTCAAGGCCCAGCTGGCTCAAGAAGCGGCGGTGGCGGAGGAGTATCAGTTCAGCCTGCCGGATCCGTGGAAGCGCAAACTGTTCCTTGCGCTGGTCCGGCGGCATGGACTCAAGCCTTACCGGCTTCCGCGGCAGCGTTCCACCACGGTCATGGTGCGGGTGGTCAAAAGGCACTTGGACACGATCCTCTGGCCGGAGTATCTCGAATTGTCCGAGCTGCTCTCGAAGTATCTGCAAGAGGCCACGGACGACATCATCTCCCGGGGGGTGCACGGGGATCTTTCCGAGGCACCGGAGCAGCCGACCTTGCTGTGACGGAGACGCCGGGGCGGGGCGTTCACTCCGCGATCAGGTCATACCCGCGCCAATCCTTCACCGTCACTTCCGCGAAACGGCCCACCGCCAGATCTTCGGGGACGAACACCGTGGAGTCGACTTCCGGGGCATCCATCTCGCTGCGGGCTTGGCCCGGTTTTTCCACGAGGACGCGGAGTTTGCGGCCCACCTGACGGGCGTTGAATTCCTCGAATTCGGATTGCAGGGCGCGCATCGCTTCGTTCCAACGCCGTTTGCGGGTCATGTGATGGATGCCGCCGGGGAATTTTTCCGCCCGGGTGCCTTCCTCCTTGGAATAGTTGAAGACGCTGGCCCGCTCGAACTTGGCCTCCCGGATGAATCCGAGCAGTTCCTGAAAATCTTCCTCACTCTCGCCGGGGAACCCGACGATGAACGTGGTCCGCAGGGTGAGTCCGGGAATCCCGGCCCGGAGACGGCGCACCAGGTCGCGGATGTAGGCACCGTCCGTTTCCCGGCGCATCGCGGTGAGCATCCGGTCGGAGATGTGTTGGAGCGGCATGTCCACGTAGCGCGCCACGGTCCGGCTCGCGGCGATGGTCTGGATCAATTCATCGCTCCAATGGGCCGGATGGGTGTAGAGGAGGCGGACCCAGAAATCACCCTCGATTTGATCGAGCGCGCGCAGCAGGGAGGCGAGGGATTCACCCTTGGTGGAATCGACCTCGCTCCGGGGATTGGGGCGGGCCTCCTCCCATCGGTCCATGCCGAAATAGGTGGTGTCCTGGGAGATGAGATTGATCTCACGGACCCCGGATTTCACGAGGGCTTCGGCCTCGCGCACCACGGATTCCTGCGTGCGTGACCGGTGGCGGCCGCGGATTTTGGGGATGATGCAGAAGGAACAGGGGTGATTGCAGCCTTCGGCGATCTTGATGTAGGCGGTATGCGAGGGGGTGAGCCGGAAGCGGGGCGTGTCGTAATCCGGAATGAAACGCGGGGTCGCGGTGACGAAGTTTTCCTGTTCGGCTCCGCCCTCCCTGACCTCGAGACTTCGGATCACGTCCGGCACGTTGGTGATCTGATCCAGCCCGATGAAGGCATCCACCTCGGGCATGAGGGCGGGAAGTTCCTGACGGAAGCGCTGGGAAAGGCACCCGGCGACCACGATCTTCTGCCGGGGCCGGGTTTGCGCCCGCTCCTCCATGGCCCCAAGGATCGTGTCGATACTCTCTTTTTTCGCCTGATCGATGAACGAGCAGGTGTTGATGATGAGGACGTCCGCCAGTTCCGCCTCCGGGGTCATGACCATGCCCGCCTTCTGGAGGCAGCCGATCATGATCTCCGAGTCGATCAGGTTTTTGGCGCACCCGAGGGAAATCAGGCCGACGGTGGTTTGGGGCCGGGTTGGCGCTTTCTTTCTGGCTTTGGCTTTGGTGTTGGCGGACATCGGTGCGAAGGAGGGGAAGATGCCGCAATCCGCTTGGGTGTGCAAACGGAACGCGGGCAAGCGGGGAATCAACCGTGCACTTGGACCCAGCGCACGGCCTCCCGGATCATTTCGGCGCTGGTTTGGTAACCCATCTTTTCCTTGATGTGGTCCCGGTGCACCGCCACCGTTTTCGGACTGAGGTTGAGCCGGGCCGCGATTTCCTTGGCGGTCCGGCCCTGGCCGAAGAGCCGGAAAACCTCGAACTCGCGGTCGCTCAGCTTTTCCAATGGGGAATTCTCCGAACCCCGGGGCCGGGCGCTGGCGAACGCGCTGATGACGCGGGCGGCGAGCTGCGGGCTGAGGTAAATCCGGCCGCCGAGAACCTGGCGGATCGCCCCGATCATCGTCGCGCTGTCACTCTCCTTCATCACATAGCCCCTGGCCCCGCCTTTGAGGCAGCGCTCCGCCCAGAGCGCTTCGTCGTGCATGGAAATCACGAGGATCCGGAGACCGGGCCGCAACGCGACCAGATCCTTGATCAGGTCCAGACCACTGCGCCCCGGCAGGGTGAGGTCGGTGATCACCAGATCCGGCGCGGTATTCTCCACCAAGGTCAGCGCCTCCGCCGCGTTCGCCGCGGTGCCGCACACTTGGAAATCCGGTGCCCCGGCCAGCATGTTGCGGTAGCCGTCGAGCATCACCGGATGGTCGTCGACCAAAGCGATGCGGAAGGGGGGTGATCCGGTGTTCATGTTTTTGATTCGAAGGGAACGACACAACGCAGCAGGGTCCCGCCGGCCGCCGCCGGGCAGAGTTGCAGGTCACCGCCCAACAGCTGGGCCCGGTGCCGCATCAGACTCAATCCCAGTCCGGGGCCTGGTTCCGGGCCGTCGGGCGCGGCGGCAAAGCCTTCCCCGTCATCCTCGACTTCGAGGGTCAAACCCGCGTCGTCCCGGTGCAACCCGATGCGGATCTCCGCCGGATGGGCGTGTTTCAAGGCATTGGTCAGGCCTTCCTGAGCGATCCGGAAGAGCTGGATGGCGATCTCCGTGGAGCAGGCCGGCGCCGGTTGGTCCGTTTCAAAGACCACGCGCACCCCGCCGCTGGACCGGATTTCCGCCGCCATGTTTTCCAAGGCTTGGGCCAGCCCACCGGATTCCAGACCGACCGGAGCCAAGCCGTGGGAAAGCCGCCGCGTTTCCGCGATCGCTTCCCGGATCTGGCGGGCCGCTTCTCCAGCCCTCGCGGCCCCTTCCGGCCGGTCGGCCAGCACCGGGGCCAACCCATCCACCGCCAGCGCGATCGCGGTGAGCCGCTGGCCGATGCCATCGTGCAACTCGTGGCCGATCCGGCGCCGCTCCGCTTCCCCCGCTTCCATGATTTGGGTTTCCATCCGGGCGCGCTCTTCCTCATGACGCAAAACGTCCCCCGCCATCTGCCCCAGAACGCGCGAAAGGTCGGCCACCTCGTCCCCGCCGGGCAAGGGCACGAGCAGGGCACGCCGGCCCGCGAAATCCCGGGCCATGTCCGCAAGGCGGCCGATGCGCAGGGCGAATCCGTAATGCAGCACCGCCCAAAGGGTGAGACAGAGGCCGCCGGTGGCGAGGGTCGACCATTGCAGGCTGCGCAAGGCGTCGGCCCGGGCCGCGGCCAAGGTGGCGGATCGGTCATACACCAGCAGGACCCAGGAGTCCGTGCCCTCGGTGGGGAAGGCCGCGTAGAGCTGCTCCTCGTTCTCGGAGAGCGTCACCCGGTCTTCCCCGGAGGGTTGCACCAGACTCGTCGCGGCCCGGAGAAAGGTGAGGCGCGCCTCCCGGTCGCTCAGGTCCCGGGCCGAACTCACGAGGATGGAACCGTCCGCATCCACGAACGCCGCGAGAGCCAGATCCGGAGCCGCCACGGAAACGGAGAGATCCGCCTGCAGTGCCGCGACGCCACCCGGAGTCAGCAGGTTTGCGCCCAACCTCGCCAGCCGTCGCCCCGTGGCCGTGGCCTCCGCCCGCAAGACGGCGCTGCCCCGCGCCAGATCGTCCGCCAACGTCCACCGGTAGTTCAAAAAAAGAATCGCCACCCCGAACACCAGCACCAACAGCGGGGCCGCCAGCCGGGCCGGGGGGGGGAAGAGGACGTTCCAAGGGCGGTCGCGAAAGTCGGTCATCGCTGCCCCAATGTAATCCGGACCCCGCCGGGAGCCAGAGTTTCCCGGCAAGTTCAGAGAACGAGCCCGCCGGACCGGCCGAGCGCTTGGCGGAGAAGCTTGCGCAGACCCGAGCAGGCCTTGCGCCGCGCCGTGCGGGCCGCCTGTTGCCGCGAGGGATGACCGCGCAACGTGTTCCGGGCGGCCTGCAACGATTCCAGCAATTGATCAGCCCGGGATGCGGTCAGCTGCGCTCCGGGATCTTCCATCTCCGGGTGGGCCCTGAGATAATCCCGGAGCTTGCCCAGAAGTTCCTTCCGCCCGCGCGCCGACCCGGGAACCGCGAGGCTCCCGCCTTCGAACCCCGCCGCGGCCCAGCGCGGATTCCAGCGGTGTCCCAGCCCGGGACGAAGCCGCCCTTTGCACTGGCCGATGAAACGCAACGCCGCCGTTTCGGCCCGATGCACCGCCGGCACGAGGATCCGGGCCGGTTCGCCGCGGAGCGCCATGTATTCCCGGTGCCGGATCAAGGCCGGTTCCAAGGCTTGCCGGACTCCGAGAGCCTGATCAAGGCGACCCTCGCCGACCAAGCGCGAGATGAGCCGCAATGCCGTGTCGGCGAGGCCATCCACGGTTTCGGGAAGGCGATGGTGAGGCATAAAGCTCATGTGCGAAATTTCGTAATTCCAGAATGTTAATATTCTTTAAACATTCAAGGGAAATTTTCCGATTTCCGATTTTCGCAACTTTTGCCGCGCCTGCGGGTTTTGCCGGAAATCCTTTGCATCGCATCCCATGAAATTCCTCGCATCCCCCGGTTTCCTTGCCTTTGCCGTGTTCGTTTCCCCGTTGGCGGCGGATGAAGCGAAGCTGGCCATTCCCGGCAAGCTCCTCTACGAAAACAAACTCTCGGCGGCTCCCGGAACGGAATGGAAGGCGGCCAAAGGGAAGTGGGAAATGGTCGACGGCTCGTGGCGCGGTTCGGAATTGCCGGAGGACAAGCACGGCGCGGTGATCCGGCTCAGCCAAAAGCTCACCGACTTTGTGATCGAGGCGGAATTCTGTTTCTCCGGGGCGAAGTCGACGACCCTGAGCATCAACGCGGAGAAGGATCACATGGCGCGGATCGCGATCACGCCGAATCTGGTGACGATCCGCCGGGATGACAACGACCACGCCGGGCCGGACAAAGCGGTCACCTTCGCGGTTTTTCCCGCCAAGTTCGAGCCGGGCACTTGGCACAAGGTCCGCCTCGAAATGGTGGGGGATACCCTGCTGGGGCAGGTGGACGATCTGGTGGCGTGGGGGAGCGATCCGTTGTTCACCAAGGCGAAGATGGCGCCGGGCTTTACCGCTGCCGGCCAATCGATCCAGTGGCGCAATTTCACGATTCGCGCCGCCACCCTGAATCCGGAATGGGAGACGGTCAAAGCGACCCTGCCGAAACCCGGGGAGAAGGTTCCGAAACCGGCGGCTTCCGCGGCGAAGAAAAAGAAGTAAGAAATCAGCGGGGCGGGATCCGCGACCGCAACCCGGCCACGCAGCGGTCGAAGGTGGCGGTGCGGTGCACGTTTGCGACCTTGAAGAGAGAGTCGAAGCGCCCCCGGATGAGTCCGCCGGCGGCTGCGTTGCCCCGGATCATGGTGGCGCTCAACTTGGAGGCTTCCCCGGGGGCGAAGCGTGGGATGGAATGCAGGTGCTGCGTCAGGAGATGGAAATCCTTGCTTTCGCCATGAGCGATTTTTGACAGCCTCCCATAGACCTGGTGAAGGTGCTGTGCGTCTGGTTTGAAGGCGGGGTTGCGGCTCAGGATTTTGCGATAGTCCGCCATCGAGATTCGACGGCGGTTGGAAGTCTGGTTCGGGCCGAGTTGGCGCTTGATTTCATCGAGGGTGTAAGTGGCCTGAAAAAGAGACTCGATGCTGACCCGGTAGACGACGCTGCTGCTCATATACATGCCGCTGACCGCGATGATCGTGGCCTCCAGAAGATGCTGGGCCGCGCGGAGGAGGTTTTTGCAGGCATTGTCTTTGTCGAAGTCGTTGAGCGAGTCCCCTTGGGCGTGCAACTCCGCCACCATCTCCAGAAGGCTCGAGGCGAAGGCCACAGAGGGCTCGAAAAGCTCGCGGATTTGCGGGTTTCCGGTCTCCACCACCAGGCTGAATCGCTTCGCGAAATCCTCAAGGCAGGGCCAATGATCTTCTCCTTGGAACATGTCAGGTGTGGTTGGCTTTGAAGATGCCGATGGTGGCGGCCACGGTTTCGTGGAGCTTGGGTTTCCGGCGGCCGGGCGGGGGGGCGGCGGGCGTGAGATGGTAGCGCCGCATCAGTTCCTCGGCCTTGGCCGGCCCATGGCGCAGCAGGGCTGCCGCGGCGATTTCCGGCATCTGGCTCCAGGCCGGACGGGTCCAGTGCCCGGGAATCCCCAATTCCTCGGAAAGAATCGCGAGGGCTGCCTGCTTGGACGCGAAGAACCGCTTGTTTCCGAAGGCGGCGGCACAGGCGCGAATCGCAGCAACTTGGTGCTCCCAGGAGTCTCCGGAGGGCGCCGGGGGCGGGTTCGTCGACTGCAACGCGGTTCCCAGCGCTTCGAGGGAAACTTCGGGATAACAGCGGAGCAGGAGGCTCAACTCCTTGGCCGCGTGGATGGCTGGGTCCGGTTTGTTCATGCCGACGGCGGGGCCTGTTGGGAAAGTTTCAGTCTGCGGGACAGTTCGCTGGTGATCTTCCGCATCTCCACCTGGGCTGCCTTGACATTGCCGCGCCCCGGCAATTCTCCGATGAGCCGGTGCTTTGGCTGCGCCCTGCCGACGTCAGCACAGAGCGGCAGGTAACCATCAAACGGCTTGAAGAAATCATCCCCCAAGTCGATGCCCCGTCCGACATCTTCCAACATTTTCAGCCCCTCCGCGCGCTGGGCCGGGTTCTGGATCAGGGTGATGACCACGCCGAGCGATTGGGCGGTGATGGCGTAGTCTTGATGGGCGCGCAGGGTTTCGTAAACGCGAGCGAGAAGACCGACTCCTTGGACGGACAAGTGGTCGTATCGGGTTGGGATCACGAAGTGGGAGGCGGCCTTGAGGGATGCGATCAGGTAGAAGGAAGGGGTGGGAGGTGTGTCGATCAGGATGTGGTCATATTGCTCCAGCCATCCCGCGGTCTGCAGTTTTTCCCCCAAAGCTTTGAAATCGAGGGGCGGGGCTGCTTGCGGAAGTCGCAATTCGAGAAACGCGAGATCCAAGGCGCCGAGGATCAGGTCGAATCCTTTCCCGGTGGGAACGGGTTTCACTTCGACGGATTGGAAAAGCCTTCTGTCCATTCCACGAAAGCCGGTGGCCCGGGTGAAGATCTGATAGACCGACCCATTTTCTTCCCGGAGTCCCTGCGTTATCTCGAAGGGAAGCAGCGCCGTGGTCGCGTTGATCTGGGGATCCATGTCCACCACGAGAACGCGCTGCCCCAATTCAGTGGCCAGGGTGTGGGCGACGTTGATGACCAAGGTGGTTTTCCCAACCCCGCCCTTGATGTTGGCAAAGCAGGTGATCGCGGCGCTCATGAAGGACGGAACGGAGAAGCTGCAACATATCACGTAAGGGAATCATCGTGGTGAAGATTTTTTTGGTTCCTTGGGAAAGAGGAACGAGGTAGTCTGTCCAAGGAGTGTGTCCATGGACTGGTTCGTCGGGCAAAAAGTGGTCTGCGTGAACGGGAAGTTCCCCGCTCATTTTTACGAATGGGGCGATCATGTTCCCGTGGAGGGAGAGACCTACACCATCCGGTGGATGGGCGAACTCCCCAACGGATTGACGGGAGTTGTCGGCCTGGGATTCCTCCTCGTGGAAATCGTCAATCCTTCTTTCGGAAAGAATTGCGAGGTGGCCTTCCATCACTCCAGATTCAGACCGCTCTGCGCAGAGGGAACCGGAGCGGGGGAAATCATCCGCGAGGCCGAGCTGGCCGAGGCCATGAGCTGAGCCGGTCGCGGGAGGACCGTTGGCTCTCAGGCTCCGGCCAACTGTTTGTGGACGAGGCGTGAGTTCCGGGCGCTCTGGATCGCTTTGGCGAGCCGCTCCCGGGGGACCCAGCTGGAATCGGAGGTTTCCTCGAACCCGCAGCGGTCGATGAAGTAGTCCGACGCCTGGGTGGTGTAACCGAAGAGATGGAAGATGCCGGCGGCCCGGGCGCGGTCCTCGACCCAGCGCATCATGGCCCGGCCGTAGCCGCGGCCGACGTGGGTCGGGCGGACGTGGAGGCAGGCCACTTCCGCGCAGCCTTCTTCCGGGTGGAGATGGGCGGCCACCATCCCGACCAGATTGTGGTCCATCTCCACCACGCAGTAGTCGTCGAGCCGGTCGAGGATTTCCTCCCGGCTGCGGGGCAACAGCTGGCCCTCCTCGACGGCGCGCCGGGAGAGTTGCACCATCCTCTCGAGATCCCCGAGGGCGGCGGGGCGCAGGGTCTCGTAGGCGTCCACGTGCACCATGGTGCCGATCCCCTCGGTGCTGAACAGTTCCGCGAGGATGGCTTCGTCTTCCAGCCCGGGGACGATGTGGACCCGGGCCACGCCTTCCTCGCAGGCTCTCATCGCACACAGCAGCTTGATCCGGGCCCCGGGGGCCATGTCCTCCCGGCGGGCCAGTTCTTCCCGGAGGGCGCGGACTGAATACTGGCTGGAAGGGCCGTCGGGGAAGGGGATTTGTCCCGGGCCGGCCACATAAATCAGTTTGGGCACGCGGAGGGCGATCCCGACCTCGGCGGCGATCCAGTCCGCGTCGAGCGCCAGGGTCTGTCCCTTGCGGTCGTAGCCGAGCGGCGCCACGACGGGCAGGATGTTCTCCGAGAGTAGGGTTTGGAGGCTGGCGGTATCGACGGCCTGGACCCGGCCGGTCAACTGCTGGTCCACGCCGCCCAGAATGCCGGCCTTGCGGACGGTGAGCATGTTGGCGGCGGCGGCGGTGCGGACCCCGAGGACGGTGAGCTGCTGCACGAGGCGGTTGGCGGTGCGCCCGACCGCATCGATCGTGATCTCGAGGGTTTCCTTGTCCGTGGGGCCTTCCCCTCCGGTGCTGGTCGGCTTGACCCGGCGCGCCTTGGCCAGAGTCTGGACCTGGGGGCTGGCGTCGAAAATGAGGACGACCCTGATCCCGAGGGAGCGCAGGGCCGCGAGGTCGAGGAGGACGTTGGAGAGGTTGTCCGAGGCGATGACGCCGCCATCGATCACCACGATGAAGGTGCGTCCCTGGAATTGAGGGACGTAACGGAGGATGGTGCGCAGATCGGCGAATTTCATCGGGGTGGGGGTGAGGAACCTAAATCCATCACCCCCGCTTGCAACCGGAGGGGTTCAGAACCGGATGCCGATGCCGAGCCGGCCCTGGAAGGAGGAGGGGTCGATCTCGACCGAGGCCAGTCCGGCGGAGGCGTGGACCGGGTCGACCCAGCGGTAGGTGCCGCTCGATTCGAGGAAGAGGCGGCCATCCTTGGAGAGATTGCAACGGGCGACCACACCGCCGTAGAGACCGACCTTGAGCGGCGTTCCGGAATCGCGCGCCACTTGGGAAGCGATCGGGGAGGAGGAACCGGCGGCGACCCAGTCGAAGCGGTTTTCCAGTTCGTAGTCCACCACGTTCAGGGTGAGGCCGCCGGTGAGGAGGAGGTCGACCGGGCCGGCTTTGCGACCGACTTCCATCCCGATGGGGACCTCGTTGAGATTCACGTTGAGGTTGGAAGTGTTGTAGGCCGTGAAGAGAGTGCTGGTGGTGACGCTTTGCTGCGAGGGAGCGTTGCGGTTGCTGACCAGACCCGAGTAGGCGGTCAAAGGGTTGTAGATGAAGAGGTGGTCGGTCGAGGCGACCAGGCCGGGGATCAGTGCCGGCAAAGTGGCATCCGCGATGTAGTCGTAGCTGTAGGTGTGATCGGTCCGGTTTTCCGTGATCCGGGCCACCGGGCGGGCTCCGGTGGAGTGGTCGGTGCTCAGGAAACTCCATCCGGCGGTCAGGTTCACTTGGAAAGCGGAGAACCGCTCCAGGCGCCGTCCCATCTGCAGGTAGGGCCCGACGCCGTTGTCCGAGTCGGAGTTGTTGGCGGAAATGCCTTGGAGATCGGAGTAGTCGAATTCGTCGCTATGGAAGTCGACCACGTAGTTCCGCAAGGGATCGCCCGCGGTGTCGGGTGCGAACTCGCCCAAGGGATGGACCCGGATCTGGCTGGCCGAGTTGACGTAACCTCCGGCCGAGTCCCCGCTCCACGGAGCGTGGGGATGCGCTTCGACATATCCATCCTTGTAGGTGACCCTTCCGTGCCGGTTGTAAAGGCCGGGATCGCCGTGGCCCGTCTGGCGATTGAAATCCGGCGTGGCGCTGGAGAAGGAGGCATTGATGGAACGGACCGTCGCGCCGCCACTGAAAGACCAGAGCGGCGTTTCCTCGATGATCACCGCTTTGCCGATCCCGCAATCGAAGTCGAGCGGGCTGAAATCGGCGCTGGTGGCCAGGGGCGGTGTGGTGAGACCGGCAATGAGGATCGCGGTGGTGAGCGGTTGGGCGAAAGGACTACGCATGATGTGGTGAAATTATTTAATACACATTGATATTTAAATCAATAGTAATAGTTGCAAGAATCTTTGCGCCCGGGATTTTTGCGGTGATCTTGCCCCCATGAACCGCCCCGCTCCGCTCGCGCTCTGCTCTTCCCTGGTCCTTGCCTTCGTCGCGGCGGAGGCGGCGTTGGCGGTGGACAAGGGATGTGTTTGGCGCTTGGAAGGCCCCGGCACCGTGGTGTATTTGGCCGGGTCGATCCACTTGCTGCGGGAACAGGATCACCCGCTGCCTCCGGTTTATGAGAAGGTTTACCGGGAGTGTGACCGGGTCTATTTCGAGGTGGATCTGGAGACGATGAAAAGTCCCGAAGGGCAGGCGACCGCGTTGCGCCGGGGGATGTTGCCCCAAGGGGAGAAGTTGGAGGACTGGCTCACGCCGGAGACGATGCAGGATCTCCAGATCTATTCGGAGGAGCGGGGCTTGCCCTTGGAACGGTTGCGGACTTTCCGTCCCGGGATGTTGGTCCTGACCATCACGAACGTGGAGGCGATGCGGATGGGCGCGCAGCCGCAGTTCGGGGTGGAAGCGCTGTTCGAGCGCCTGGCGCGGGAGGATGGGAAACCGGTGGCGGCCTTGGAGACCGTGGAGTTCCAGATGGATTTGTTCAACGGCATGAGCCGGGCGGAACAAGAGCGGATGCTCCGGGTCACGCTGGATGACGTGGAGGAAAGCGCCAAGACCTTGGAAGCGATGATCCGGGCGTGGCGTGCCGGGGATGGCGTGAAACTGGCGGAGGAACTGAACCGCAATTTTGAACCGCAGGATGCCGGCCTGGTGAAGCGGTTACTTTATGACCGGAACGAGGCCTGGATTCCGGAAATCGAAAAAGCGCTGGGGAAATCCGGAGGCGGGAACACGCTGTTTATCGTCGGGGCCGGGCACCTGGTGGGGGAGAAAAGCGTGATCGCGCTGTTGGAGGCGAAGGGGCATCGCCCGGTGCGCTGGACTCCGGAGTGAGGCGTTTTTCTCAGAGCAGGTCGTAAGCCGTCCCGGGCTCGGGCACCACGATGCGGGCCTTGGGGAGCTTGGCGGGAAGGTTCTGCCCGAACCAAGCGAGAGCGGCTTCGTCCCCGTGCACAAGGATGACGGTGGACGGTTGCAGCGTTTCGAGGTAGGAGAGGATGGATTCCCGGGTGGCATGGCCGCTGAAATCGAACTTCTGGACCTCGCAACGCAGGGCCCGGGGCCGGTCTTCGGGGTCGAGTTGCACCGGTTGTCCGGGATCGGTCGCGAGGATCCGTCCGGCCGGGGATTCCGGATCGGCGTAACCGACGAAGAAGAGGCCGCAGCGCTCGTTCTCGAGGATTTGCCGGGCAAAGATGTTGGAGACGGTTTTGGGGCTCATCATGCCGCTGGAGAGGGCATAGATGCAGCGGGGATGGTATTCCATCTGGCCAGCCCGTTTTTTGGAAGAGGAGATCACGATGCGGACTTCCTCGAGGATGCGCATGTTCGGGCGCAGCCGGGAGGGGCGGCCGCCGAGCATGTCGTAAAGCCGGGTCATCTTGGTGCCGAGCCCGCCGATGTGGATCGGGGAGTCGGGAATTTCCCCCCGTTGTTTCAAGTCATGGAGCATGACGAGGAGTTCCTGCGTCTTGCCCATGGCGAAGACGGGGGCGAGGACCGAGCCGCCGCGCTTGATGACTTCGTTGATATGACCGGCGAGGCGATCCATCTCCCGTTCCCGGGTATAGTCCGGGTCCCGGGCCACGTTGCCACGGGTGGTCTCCACGATGACCGTGTCCACCCCCGAGGTGGGCAGCGCGGCCCCGCGGGTCACGGACTGTTCCTCAAAGTGGATGTCCCCGGTGTAGAGGATGCGATGGCCCTGACGCTCCAGCAGAATCGCCGACGCCCCCAGAATGTGACCGGCCTCGAAGAACTCGCAGCGCACATCGGCCCCGTCGGTGACCGGGAAGGGGGAGCGCATGGGAGCGGTCTCCCAGCGTGGATAGAGTCGTTCCAGCTCCCGGTGGGTGTAGAGCGGATACTCCGCCAGCCGCAGTTCATCGCGCTGGGAGGTCATCACATTGACCGAGTTGTGGAGCAGGGCATCCGAGAGGACGCGGGTGGCCTCGGACATGAGGATGCGGGCCCCGGGATGCTCGCGCGCCATCACGGGAAGGGCGCCCGAGTGATCGAGGTGGGCGTGGCTCAGCAGGATGGCATCGACGGAGCCGAACGGCAGATCCCCGAGGCGGGGCAGGGAGGCCAGGCCGTCCCGTTTCGGGTGCGTTCCGGCGTCGAGGACGACGCGAAGGGAATCAAACTCCAGAAGATAGGCATGGGCGCCGATTTCCTTTCCGGCGGCGAGGCTGGTGAAACGGATCATTTCGACCGGACGAGCCGGGGGTTGGGCGTCACGATCCCGGCGGGCGCGAGAGCGCGGGAGGACTTGGATGGCAGGGGGGAGGGCACGGGGTAGGGCTGTCGGGCGAGGCATCGGGGTGATGCGACGCCCGGAGGCTATCCCATCCATGGCCTGAGGCAAGCGGCAATGTGATCCGGATCAGGCGCCCGGGGTTTCCGGGGCGGGACCGGCTTCCGTTTTGACCGGGCTGAGCTTGCGTTTGGGCCCTGGCAGGAGGAGACCGAGCACGAGGAGCACCGCGCAAATGGCGAGTGCCGGCCAGGGAGGCGTCCAGCTGAGGGAGGTCTGGAAGATGGCGATGCTGATGCCTGCGTAGAGCAGGAGGATGGCGAGGGCGCCGGAGAAGACGCGGGAGCGGCGGCCGCGGAACAGGGCGAGGCCGAGGAGGGCGAGCACGGCCCAGCTGGCGTAGCGGAAGAGATCGGGCCAGAAGGTGATGTGGCGGCCGGTCTGGATGGTGGCGACCGCCATGGCGATGAGTTCGGCGCGGGAGATGCGTTCGCCGCCGGGCAGGGCGAACTCCCGGAGATCCTCTTGATCATAGCCGATGACCACGGCGTTGGTCTTGAGGCTTTCAAGGCTTTCCTTGCTGGCTTTGCGCAGTTTCTCGGCCACTTCCTCGAACGGGGAGGCGGCGAGGGCGAGGGAACTGAAATCGAGCGCGGGGAACGAGCCCTTGATGCCCGGATAGACGGTGAAACTGCCGTCGGGTTCGACCGGGATAGTGTGTTTGCCGAGGCGGATGACGGGGCGGGCGCCTTCGAGGATCACCCGGACCTGTTCCGCCGGGATGTCCTCCTGCTGCATGATCACCTGGAGCACGAAGGAGGGCACCACCTTGTCCCCGACCTTGGCGAGGAGGGGGAACCGGATGCCGTTGGGCCCGGCGGCGGTTTCTTCACTGAGTTCGATCTGGGTGAAGGCGGCCTTGCCGTTGGCCAGCAGTTCCGGGTCGGGCAGGGCCACGATGTGGCGCACCACCGGCAACTTGGAGAGATCGCCCGTCAGATCGGTCAGCACCGTCATCTTGGAGACGTCGAGGTTCGGTTTTCCTTCCCCGGGGGCGCCGAAGGTCGCTCCCAAGGTGAGGGGAGGCATCGAGATGACGCGTTTGTTCAGGGCTCCCTCGGCGAGCTGATCCGGCTTGTCCCAGTTCAGGGCGGGCACGATGGCCACCGCTTTGGGATCGAAGGCCTCGAGGCTGCGCAGGATGATGGCCCAATCGAGACGCGGATCGAGGTTGTCCTGCTCCAGCTCCTTGGGATTGACGCGCAACAGGGTGACCTGGCTCGGGGCGATGCGGGTCCAGGCGTTGCCGACCAACCAATCGACGAACTCCCGGTTGTAGACATCGAAGGTTTTCCGTCGGTCCTCGCGTTCCGTGAAAACGACGGCGGCGGCGGCGAAAGCGAGGAAGAGAGTGGCTTTGAGAGAGTAATTCATGCGGTGCGCGTGGAGGAATGCGAGCTCGGGTCAGTCTTGGTCGGAAGACTCGATGCGGAAGATGTGAACGGGTTTGGAGTGCGGGTCGAGCGAGACCCAGTTGGCGGTGCCGTGCCAGTTGTAGACGTCATCGGTGAGGAGATCGCGCACCCGATAGGGGACATCCCGCGGTTCCGGAACGCTTTCCTGGGGGAGGTTCACGGTGCCCTCCGCGAGGTGGGCGGGGTCGAGGTTGATGATCACGAGCAAGTCGGCTTGGCGATGGGGCGAGGCTTTGACGAAAGCGAGGAGGCGATCGTGGTCGACATGGACGAAGTGAAGGTTGGAGAGGTGCCGGAACTCGCCATGCGTGTTGCGGATGTGATTGAGTTTCGTGAGAAAGTCCCGGATCCCCGGACGCTTCCAATCACGTTCTTTCAGCTCGTATTTTTCATTGTTCCGGTATTCCTCGCGATCCGGGTGTTGATCGTTCTCGCAGAATTCGAAGCCGGAGTAGATTCCCCAGTTCGGCATGGTGGTGGCGGCGAGGGCGGCGCGGATCATGAAGACGGCGGGGGAACCGTTGACCAGCGGGTGCGCGAGGATGTCGGGGGTATTGGGCCAGAAATTGCCGCGGAAGTATTCGCGGAGATCGGAGTGGGCCAGTTCGTTGACATACTCCATGATTTCCTGTCGGTGGGTCCGCCAGGTGAAGTAGGTGTAGCTTTGGGAGAAGCCGATCTTGGCCAGCATCTCCATCATGCGGGGCCGGGTGAAGGCTTCCGCGAGGAAGATGACGTCAGGGTGTTGCAGGCGCACCTCGCTCATGAGGTATTCCCAAAACGCCACCGGCTTGGTGTGGGGGTTGTCCACCCGGAAGATTTTCACCCCTTTGTCCGCCCAGAAGAGGATGATGCGCACCATCTCCTGCCAGAGATTGCGCCAGTCCTTGCAGTGGAAGTTCAGCGGGTAAATGTCCTGATACTTCTTGGGCGGGTTTTCCGCGTATTTGATGGTGCCGTCCGGCCTTTGGAAAAACCAGTCCGGATGATCCTGCACATAGGGATGATCCGGAGAGCAGTTGATGGCAAAATCCATGGCGATCTCCATCCCCAGTTCCTTGGCTTCCCGCACCAGCCACTCGAAGTCCGCGACCGTGCCGAGCTGCGGGTGGATGCTGTAATGTCCGCCCTCCCCGGACCCGATCGCCCACGGGGAACCGACATCGTCCGCGGTGCAGGTCAGGGAATTGTCCTTGCCCTTGCGGTGCGAGGTTCCGATCGGATGAACCGGCGGGAAGTAGATCACGTTGAACCCCATGCCTTTGGCATAGCGGATGCGCTCGAGGCAATTCCGCAAGGTGGAGTGCCGGTCCGCCCGGCCTTCCGCGCCGCGGGGGAAAAACTCATACCAGGCGGAGAATCCGGCGCGTTCCCGTTCCACCAGCACCCGGTAGATGGGGACCGCGGTTGTGGAGAGCGAGCGGTTCGTCCAACGCGCGGCCAACGCCTGCAACCCGGAGTCGTCCACCGTGTGGGCGACGTCTTGCGGCGCGGCGTCGTAGATCGCGCGCGAGGCGCGTCGCAAGACTTCCGCTTCCGCCTGGTGACCGCCCTGTTCCGCCAGTCGCGCGGATTCCTCGAGAATGATCGCGCCTTCGATCGACTCCGTCTGCAGGCTTTCCCCGGGCTTGAGAGCCGCCGCCTTGCGCTCGAACTCGTGGCGCCAGGTTTGGAAATCGTCCTGCCAACCTTCCACCGTGTATTCCCACTCGCCGAGTTCCACGACGGTGAACTCCCCGCGCCAGCGGTCGTTGCCGACGTGGACCATGGGGCTTTCCTCCCAGGCGCTGACGCCCCGTTTGCGCCATTTGACCACGGCCCGCAATTTGCCGTGCCCGTCCCGAAAAAGATCCGCCCAGACCGTCACCGGCGTCCCCGCGATCCGTTTCACCGCGTAGCGTCCCCCCTCGAGCGCGGGCCAGATGTTGCTGATGACCATGGTCGGCGCGTGGGCCAGACTCGATTTGTCGGCAGGAAAGTGATGGGGACGGGCGGTCATGGGCGTGGGAAAACGCGGGGACTTTCGGGGGCGCCTGCCAAGTTTACAAGGCCGAATCGCCGGGCGACAAAAGAGGCTCGAGGATGGGCAGGATTCCTTGCTCCACCGCCACTTCACGGAGGTTGGCGAGGGCCGGACGGATGTGGCGGAGAAAGGTCGGTTTGTTCTTGACCACACCGAGGAATCCGTAGGCCCCGAGCGCCTGCATGAGTCTTTGGCAGGCACAGGCCAGCAGCTGGGCGCGGAAGTGAGGGTTGCGGCTCCGGGCTTCCGCCAGGGCGGTCAGTTCCTCACGCTGGTCCCGGTAGAGCACCACGTAAGGGTCGTAAAGCAAGGAGGCGAGGTCATACTCGGCCAGGCCGAAACGCAGTCCCTGGTAGTCGATGAACACCGGGTCCCCTTGACGGATCAGAATGTTCTGGCTTTGGAAATCCCGGTGGATGAGGCAGCGGGGACGGGAGGCGAGGGTGGTGCGCAAGGCCCCCAGGGCCTCGCTCGTCCGGATCCGGGCCGCATCTTCCGGGGAAGCGGCACTGAAGCGGGCCACGAAGTTGTCGAAGAAATAATCCTGTTCCCACTGGTAAAGCGCCTCATTGAATTCCGGGCCCAGGGGCGGCAGGGATTCCGGCGGCAGGGATTCCTCCGTGATGGCGTGGATCCGGCCCACCGCGGCGAGGCATTTTTCATAGAGCGGACGCCGGATGACCCACCAATCCGCTTCCCGGAAGGACCAGAGATCTTCCGCGCCGAGGTCTTCAATCCAGAGCCGGCCCTGTTCCAAATCCCGGGCCAGAATCCGCGGCACCGGCACCCCGTGCCCCGCGAGGAAATCGGTGTGCCGGGCAAAGCGCGCGTTCTCCGGGGTCTGGCTGCCGTATTGGCAGAAAATGACTGGGCGCGCGACGGGCGAGAGCCGGAAATATTGCCGGTCCGAGCCGCCCCGGCTGATGGTTTCAATCTGGTAATCCACCCCCTGCATCGCGGGGAGCTGTCCTCTGGCCAGGGCTAAAATGGTTTCGTCGTCCATGGGGTCGAAAATTCAAGGGATGATCACGCCTCGCTGGAGTCGCGCTCCGGCTTCGACGTTGGCGCGGGGCCAAACGATGCACTCTTCCAACCGCACGTTCGGCCCGACCCTGCAACCTTCCCCGAGCACCGTCAACCCGTCGATCTCCGCCGCCGGATCCACCTGCGCCCCGGGGGCGATCCGCTGGCCGGCGAGCGATTGGCCGAGGAACGACCCGCGCCGCACCAGGGCCATCGTGGCGTCGAGATAGGATTCGCTGTCCCCCAGATCCCACCAGTCCCCTTCGTCGACAACGATCCCCCCGAGCCGGTCGTGTTCCGTGATGGCGCGCAAAAAGGCGGGCACCACGGACTCCCGGACCGGGCGGACGAAGGAGAGGAAATCGGGATGCACGAGGTAAATGCCGGTGAACTGGTGCAGACGGTCCGGCCGGGTGCCGAGGGCTTGCCGCAGATCCCGCACCTTGCCGGTGGCGGCATCGAAGGTCACGTTCGGGTTCGGCCCGGAGGAGCGCAGCACGAGGGTGGCGAGGTGGCCTTCTTCCCGGTGAAACCGCTCCACCGCCGCGAGCGGCAAATCGCTCAGGATGTCCCCGTTGTAGACCCAGAAGGAGGCGTCGCGCACCAGCGGGGCGATGTTGGCGATGCCTCCCCCGGTCTCGAGAATCTCCGGATGTTCGTGGACGAAGCGGATGGGCCGGCCCTGCCAGAGCTGTTCGGGAAACGTCTGGAGCCAGGCGTCCGCGAGGTGATGGGTGTTCACGATGAATTCCGTGGTTCCCGCCGCGAGCAGGGAGTCGAAGGCCCAGGTCACCAGCGGCCGGTTGACCACCGGGATCAGGGGCTTCGGCAACCAGTCGGTCAGCGGCCGCAACCGCGTCCCCAAGCCCGCCCCCAGAACAAAAGCCTTTCTCACCACCCTACGGTGGAGCGGGGAGGGGAAGGGATCAAGTGGCGCGTGATTTCCCTGTGACGGGAAGGGCCGGAGCGGAATCGATGCTTGCGGAGTCAGGGCAGACCAGCCATCGCGGGATTGATGAGCGTTTCCGAAGCCCCTCCCGCTCCCCGGACTCGTTTTGATCCCGCAATCCCGGCTCCGGGCATCGCGTTCGAGAATCAGAGTTCCCTCGTGCTGCCGGGGATCGACCTCGCCGCCCTTCAGGAGTGCGCGCTCCTGCCCAGCATCAACCAAGCCGTCCACGAGTTCCGCAAGCGCTTCCCTCCGCCCGCCGGGCGATGACGCTCCGCAACTTTTGGGGCCGGGGCCGATCTCTCCCGCGTTTTGCGCTTTGCTTGGAGCGGAAGATAGGATTTAGTCAGGACATGAAAGAAAACCTCTTCGCCGTGGCTGCGGTTATCGTGGCCCTCACCTCTTCCGTTTCCGCCAACCTTTACGAGATCCCGCTCAAGGACATCAAAGGGGAGTCGACCAGCCTGAAGCCGTTCCAAGGCAAGGTGATGCTCATTGTCAACGTGGCGTCGAAGTGCGGCAACACGAAGCAGTATACCGAACTGCAGGCCCTTCATGAGAAATACGGCAAGGACGGGCTCGCCGTCCTCGGTTTCCCCTGCAACGACTTCGGCGGTCAGGAACCCGGCACCAACGAGGAAATCGTCACCTTCTGCTCCACCAAATACCATGTCTCGTTCCCCATGTTCGACAAACTGGTCGTCAAAGGCGCGGAGAAGCACGCGCTCTATCAGGAACTGAGCGGTCCGGACTCCCCGTTCCCGGGGGATGTGAAGTGGAACTTCGGCAAATTCCTCGTCGGCAAGGACGGCAAGATTCTGGCCCGGTTCGAGCCCAAGACCAAGCCGGATGCTCCCGAGGTGATCGCGGCCATCGAGGCGGCGCTCAAGAATTGAGCGGACCAGGCAGGCTTTGCGGTGTCTTCCCGGTTCGCCGGCGCTGATCCATGAACCTACCTCCACCCGGGCGGTTCACCGGTTTTCTGGCGGCATGCCTGCTTGCCGGTCCGGCCGCCCGGGCGGCTTTTCCCGATCTCCGCCTCGTTCCCGTAACCTCGGGGCGGATGATCGCCCCGGTGGAACTCGCTCACGCCGGGGACGGCTCGGGGCGGCTCTTCATCGCGGATCAGCTGGGCACGATCCGGATCCTGGATACCGCGGCGGATACGTTGCGGACCGTCCCCTTCCTCGATCTTTCCGCCAAGCTCGTTGCCCTTTCCGGGGGCTACGACGAGCGCGGCTTGCTCGGCCTTGCCTTCCATCCGGGTTACTCTTCCAACGGGAAGTTTTACGTCTCCTACAGCGCGCCGAGCCCCAACTGGCCCGGCACCGCTTCCGCACCGGTGAACCACTGCAGCGTGGTCGCTGAATACTCCGTGTCCGCGGAAGATCCGAATCTGGCGGACCCCGGATCGGAGAGGATTCTGCTTACGATCGATCAGCCCCAGGCCAATCACAACGGGGGGGACCTGTGCTTCGGGCCGGACGGCATGCTTTATCTTTCCTTCGGCGACGGAGGAAGTTCGAACGACAACAACGCCGGGCACACGGGCGGAAGCAGCTTGCGACCGGCGGATGCCCTCGGCAACGCCCAGGATCGAACCAACTTGCTCGGCAAAATCCTCCGCATCGATCCCTCCGGAAGCAATGGCCCGGGCGGCCAATACGGCATTCCCGCGGACAATCCCTTCGTGGGGGAAGGCGGCGGGATCCGTGGGGAAATTTTCGCTTACGGCTTGCGCAACCCGTGGAGGATGTCGTTCGACACCGCCACGGGCCGCCTCTTCGCCGGGGATGTGGGGCAGGGGAACGTGGAGGAGGTGGACTTGATCGTCTCCGGCGGGAACTACGGTTGGCGCAAGCGGGAGGGCGGACTCTCCTTTGCCCCGGGGACACCGGCCTCCGGACCCTTCGTCGAACCGATCGCGCAATACGCGCACCCGCCCACGGCGGTGGGAGAGCCGCCGCTCCCGGTGATCGGTCTCTCCGTGACGGGGGGCGAGGTTTACCGGGGCAGCGCCATCGCGGGATTGGCGGGGCGTTACCTCTTCGCGGATTGGAGTACGGACTTCGGCAGGCCGGAGGGCACCATGCTCGGGTTGGAGGAGAGCGTTCCCGGCACCTTCACCCTGAGCGTGCTGAAAATCGCCGGGGGCAATCCGATGCCCTTCTTCATCACCGCGTTGGGCCGGGATGAACAGGGGGAAATCTATGTCGCGGCCCGCACTGTCGGCGGTCCCCGGACCGATTTCTTCGGGCGTCCTTCGGGCACCGTTTTCCGGATCACGGCGGACGGATTGGCGGCGGCCACCCCGCGCCTCCTCGGCCTGAGCGAGGCCAGCGACACCGGGGCGAGCGCTACGGATGGCCTCACCGCCGACAATACCCCCACGGTGCTCGGCTATGCGCCGATCGGCTCCAGAGTGCGCCTCTTCGCCAATGGCGTTGAGATCGCCAACCGGGTGGTCGATTCCCTCCCGTTCGCCATCACTCCGGCGGCCTCGTTGCCGGACGGAAGCCGCAACCTGACCGCTACCGGGACGGAGGGCACCCGGACCAGCCCGGCCTCCGCCCCGCTCTCCATCACGATCGATACCGTGGGGCCCCGGGCGGGCGTTTTGGATCTTCTGGAGGCATCGGACTCGGGAATTTCCGCCACGGACAACGTGACGAACGACGCCACGCCTTCGCTCCGCTCCTCGCTCGGCGGGGGCGAGGTGTTCGAGTTTCGCAGCGACGTGGTCGGCGTGATCGGGTCCGGACCGGGGAACTCCACGGTGACGATGCCGCTGCTTCCGGACGGCGTGCACCGGATCACGGCCGTGCCGTCCGGGCCCGACCCGGCCGGAAACGCCGGGGAGCCCTCCGCCGTGTTGACCGTGACGATCGATACTTCCGCGCCGGATCCACCGGGGAATCTCGATCTGGCTCCGGCGAGCGATACCGGCGTTTCCGATGCGGACAACCTGACCTCCGACCGGACCCTTGAAATTTCAGGATCGGGGGCGGAGGGGACCACGGTCACGATGGTGAGTGATCTGGCCGGAGCGGTGGGCGGGACGGCGGGAGCTGCCGTCTGGAGTCTCGGGACGGTGCCGTTGGCGGTGGGCACCCACGCCTTGACCGCCCGGGCGTCCGATCCCGCCGGAAACGGGAGCGCTCCTTCCTCCTCGCTCACGGTCCGGATCACCGATCCACGTCAGGGGCGGGAGGTGGTGGTTCCGGCGGCCGCGGCTCCGCTTCCCGTGGCGGTGCCGGTGCCCCTCCCGACGACTTCCGGCGCGGCGGCGGGGATTTACGACGGCCTGCTCCGGAAGGCGGCGGAGGATGGGGAGGTGATTGGCGCCGCCTCCCGGTTCGTGTTGAGTGCTTCCGGGGTGCTTTCGGGAACCGTGCGGCTCAACGGGCAGGCGCTCGCGGTGCGCGCCCCGGTCTCCGCGGAGGGCCGGATCGAGGCGCAGGTCCCGGTGCCCCGTAACCCGCCGGTCTCGCTCGATTTGCAGCTGGGCCGGACGGAGGCCGGTGGGTTGGTCTTCCGGGGAACGATCTCTTGGAACGGGATCCAGACGGAGGCCGATCTGCCCGGGGCGCCGTTTCACGCGACCCGCCATCCCTTGGCCGAAGCGTTGCGGGGGAACTACGCCCTCCTCATCCCCTCAAGCGCGGACTGGGAACCGGATGAGCCGGGCGGGGACGGTTGGGCCCGGGTCGGTTTGAGCGCCGCCGGAGCGGTATCGATCAAGGGAGTGCTGGGGGATGGCACCCCGTTCACGGAGGCAGCCTTTGTTTCGGCCGACCGGGAAATCCATTGCTTCTCGGATCTCCATCGCTTCACCCCGGAGAAAAAGCGGGGGCGGATCGGGGGGCGTCTCGTGTTGGCCGACCAACCGGAAAGCGATCTGGCCGGACGATTTTTCTGGGTCAAATTCGCGGATCCCCGGGAGGTCCGGTTCCGGGAAGGATTCTCGCTCCGGCCATGGGGGATCGGCAGCCGTTACACGCCACCCCCGGCAGGTCGGCGCGTCCTTGCCGCGCTGGCGGACCAGGAAGCCAACGCGGAGTTTTCGTTCCTCGGTCCGGCCGCGCCCGGAACGGACGACGACCTCCTGATTCGGGCCGTTTCCTGGAAAACCACCAACCGGCTGGTGCACTACGGTCCGCAAAGCCTCTCGGGCACCGTGTCCGCGACCGACGGCGGGTTGAGCGGGTCTTTTTTCGATCCCGTGACCCGGGAACGGGTTTCCTTCACCGGGGTGACCTTTCTCAAGCAGAACCTCGTGGCGGGAAACTTCGTCCATGGCCCGGGCACAGGAGCGGTCCGGATCCGGCCGGATGCCGGGGTGGATTACCCGGGCCGGGAACCTGCCGGAGACTGGGTCCGGACGCGCCTTCCGTCCTCTCCGGCCCGGCCGCCCGACCGGCCGGACACGGAGTTTGCTCCGGCCGCCGCCGGCCTATACAACGGGGTGCTCACCGGGGAGGGTGTGGTCACCGGAGGGCTCGTGAACTTCTCGTTGCAGGCCTCCCGCACCTTTTCAGCAAGCCTGTGGATCGGGACCGCCCGGTTCAGCTTGCGGGGCAGGCTTAACCCGGACGGGGGCATCCTTCTCGAGCTTCCCCGGCCCTTGCCGCTTGCGCCGGTCGCGCTCCGGCTGCAGCTCGGGAAAGGCGCGAGCCCGGGCGACGCCTTCGGACTCGGGGGCGCGGTGACGATCGACGGCCTGACCCACCGGATCGACGCGCAGCGGTGGCCGGTATTTCCGCGGACGGCGCCGGCACCCGAAGCGGGGGCCTACACCCTCGTCATGCACCAGCCGGAGGGAGCTGATCCCGCCATCGAGCCCGGTGGGGATGGATACGGAGTGCTCACCGTGCGCCCGGATGGCGGTTGTCTCGGCACCTTCAACCTGTCGGACGGCACCCCGGTCACGCTGGCGGGTGCGGTGGCCCGGCGCTATGACGACGCGGGAACAGCGGTCGCCGAGTGGTCCTTCCATCGCGCGCTCTATGGGCGGACGCCCAAGGGCTGCGTGGCCGGCAAACTCACCTTCCGCGCCGTGCCCTCCCTCTCCGATGTGGATGGCGAGTGGCGGTGGGTCAAGTCCTCCGGAGCATCTCCGGCCGGTGCCTATCCGGTCATCGACATCAGCCGGCACCTCATCGGCAGCCGCTACCAAGTGCCCGCCTCCGGGGTGCGGGCGTTTGGCGGGTTGGCGGACCGGGAGTTCAACGTGTGGCTCCGGTTCAGCGGTCCGGACCTTTCCGGCAAGGCGGAGGTGACGATCCTTGCGCGGGATCTTGCCGCCACCTGGGACCGGCGCAACCAGATCCGGTATTACGGACCGGAGCAGCTGCCGCTCAGCCTGAATCCAAGGACCGGGCTGGTTACCGGCCGATTGACCGACACGGCCTCCGGAATTTCCGCGAGTTTTGGCGGCGTGGTGTTGCAGACCCAGAATGGAGTCGCCGGAAGCTACCGGTCCCAAGGTTTGTCCGGCCGGTTCCGGATCCAGCCGAGATGAGGGAAGCGCCGGAGCCATGTCGCATTTCGTTTGATCTTTGTCGCCACTTTCCGATCTGGAACACCTACACTGAGCTTGCAATCCGCTATGAAACCAATCGTCCAGATTTCCCTCGATCTGACCAACATCGATGAAGCTCTCGAGACGGCAGCGCTGGCGCTCCGGGCCGGGGTCGATTGGCTGGAGGCCGGCACGCCCCTGATTCTGGCGGAAGGATTGCACGGGGTCCGCGCGTTGCGGAAGGCGTTCCCGGGCATCCCGATCGTGGCGGACCTGAAAACGATGGACGGGGGGTATCTGGAAGCGGAGATGATGGCCAAGGCCGGCGCCACCCACGTCGTCGTCATGGCGCGGGCCCATGCCGAGACCGTGAAGTGCGTGGTCAAGGCGGGGGCGGACTTCGGTTGCAAGGTGATGGGGGACAACATGATCTGCCCGGACATGGTGGCGGGGGCCAAATGGTTGGAGGATCTAGGGTGCGATTACGTGATCCATCACATCGGTTATGATGAGCGCCGGGGGATCGCCGCGGCCGGTTTGCGCATGCCCAGTCCGTTGGATCAACTGCGCGAAGTGGTCGCCGCGGTGCGGATCCCGGTCCAGGCGGTGGGCGGGTTGAGTTTGGAACAGGCCATCCAATGTCCCCGCTACGGAGCCCCGTTGGTGGTTCTTGGCGCGCCCCTGACGATCGATGCGGATGCTTTCAAGACGGCGGACGGGGATTTGGAGGCCTCGTTGCGGATGATCTGTAAGGCGATCCATGCCCAAGAAGTCTCGGGGACTCCATCCCCCGCCTGATCCTGAATCCCGATTTTCCATTCCCATGAAATCCCTGGCTGTTGTCAATTTTGCCCCGGAAAAGGGCAGCGTCGAACTCCGCGAAATCGAAACCCCGGTGATCGGTCCCGAGGATGTCCTTTTGGAGGTCGCCAATGTCGGCGTCTGTGGATCCGATCTCCATCAATGGACGGCGGATCATTCCTGGCCGGTGAACTATCCCGTCGTCCTCGGGCACGAGTTCGGCGGACGGATCGTTGAAGCGGGTCGGGACGTGGAACATTGGAAGGTGGGGGACCGGGTGGTCTCGGAAACCGCGGCGATCATCTCCAAGGACAACCCGATGACGCGGCGCGGGCTCTACAATCTGGACCCGACGCGCAAAGGATTCGGGTATGGGGTGAACGGAGCCATGACCCGGTACGTGCGGGTGCCGAGCCGCATTTTGCATCACGTTCCGGATCATCTTCCCTTTGAGCAGGCCTGCCTCACGGAGCCTTGTTCCGTGGCCTACAATGCCGTGGTCAAAAACGCGCGGATCGAGCCGGGGGATCGCGTGGTCGTCTTGGGCCCCGGGACCATCGGCATTCTCTGCGCCGCCATGGCCCGGTTGTGCGGGGCGGAAGTGGCCCTCGTCGGTCTGGAACAAGACGCCCATCGCCTCGAGATCGCCCGGCAGTATGGTTGTCAGGTGATCATCGGGGACGCGAAACCCTGGGCGTTGGAACGCGACGGGTTGGGGTGCGACGGCGTGATCGATGCCGCCGGGGCGAGCATCACCTTGAAGATCGCCCTGGACCTGGTGCGTCCGGCCGGTTGGATCAGCAAGGTGGGATGGGGACCGCAACCGCTCGGGTTCAACATCGACCCGCTCGTGCAGAAAAACATCACGTTGCAGGGAAGTTTCAGCCACAACTGGCCGGTTTGGGAGCGCGTGATCGCCTTGTTGGCGAGCGGGCAGCTCGATGTCCGGCCGATCATCGGCGGTGTCTGGCCGGTCACGGAGTGGCACGAGGCCTTTGAGAAGATGCACCGCGGGGAAGTGGTGAAATCCGTTCTGCAACCCGTTTGAAAACCGTCATGCCCAAACTCGCCGCTTTCCCCAAAGCTTTCATGAACGCCCTCTGCAAGGAGGGGTCAATGACCGTTTCCGAATGGATCCGGCTCGCCGCCAAGCTGGAGGTTCAGGGCTTGGAATGGTATGCCGGCTTCCTCGAGATGGCCGATGAAGCCAATTGGCCGCGCTTCCGCCGTGAGGTGGAGGAGACCGGGAAGGTGATTCCCATGATGTGCTGTTCCCCGGATTTCACCCATCCGGATCCGGATTTCCGCGAGCGGGAGATCGCCAAACAGAAACGTTGGATCGAGATGACCCATGCGCTCGGAGGATCCTATTGCCGGGTCCTGAGCGGCCAACGGCGACCGGAACTCGGCATCGCGGAAGGGGTCAAGCTGGCCGCCGATTGCATTCTCGCCAGCCTGCCCTACGCGAGGGAGCGGGGCATCACCTTGATCCTCGAGAATCATTACAAGGACGACTTTTGGGAATACCCGGAGTTCGCCCAGAAGATGGACGTGTTCTGCCAGCTCGTGGACGCGATCGACGACCCGAATTTCGGGGTGAATTACGACCCCAGCAACACCTACCTCGCCGGTGAGGATCCCATCGACCTGCTGAAGCGGGTCTCCCACCGCGTCGTCACGATGCATGCCAGCGACCGTTATCTGGCGGAGGGGACGATCGAGGATCTCCGCAAGGAGGAAGGCGGGGCCCAAGGATATGCCAAGCGCCTGCGCCACGGAGAAATCGGCAAGGGCCTCAACGATTACGACGCCATTTTCTCCGAGCTGAAAAGCAAGGGGTTCGATGGATGGATCAGCATCGAGGACGGGGTCGACGGCATGGATCAGTTGGAGCGGAGCGTCGCCTTTCTGCGTCGGAAGATCGCCAGGCATTGGGGAGAAGGCTCTGCTTCTTGACCCGCGGCGGGTGGTGGAGGATTGGATCAGCCGGGCGTGAAGATGAACTCCATCGCCACGGGACAGGAGGCGGTGCTGAGGAATCTGGCCTTCATCAGGGTGAGCTTGCGGATCGGGCCGGAGTTCGGAGCGACGTCCTCCCCTGAAAATCCCGAGTCGATCTGCCGCGGCATGAGCCGCTCCGCCGCGTGGAAGGTGCGGTCGATCTCGCCTTTCACATTGATGAGACGGCCCCCGGACCAGTCATCGAGGAAGGTGGCCAGGCCGGTGCCGCTCACCTTGCGGTGGGAGGTTTTTACGCGGAAGGCGAGTTCCCCCCGCCCGTCGACCACCGGGATGAGTTGCAGGTTCACCGCCACCGTCACGTCGCTGAGCGGTGTTCCGAAGGCCGGGCCGAATTGCTCGTTGCGCACGAGGAAACTTCCGGTCGCGGTTCCCCCGCTGACATCGAAGCCGTGGAAGTTCGAGTAGGAATTCCGGTTGGTCCGGGTGCTGGGCGGGAGCCCCTCCGCCCGCAGGATGGAATCCAGTCCTCCCTTGAGAAAAGGCAGCTCGGCGACCACCACGATCGCGGCCTTTCCGTTCCCGGCCAGGTTGGCTCCGCGCGGGAAGAAGCGGTAGGTGTAATGGATGGTGCGGTTGGTGCCGAGGAACGGCACGGTGGTGGAAGCCTTTTTTTCTTCACAGGAGACCGTTAGGAGACAGGCGAGAGCCAGGGCGAGGGATCGGCAGGGCGGGAACATGACCGGGGTTGGCGAATGGTTTGGGTCCACCATTGCCATTTCCCGGCTGTAAGCGCAAGTCCCTGACGCGATGGGAAGGGAACAATGAAAGGCTCTTTGGCTTAGCCTAGGGGATTGTTGTGGCGTTTCCTTGATTCCCAAAAAACGAGTCTGTTTCCAACTTGATTTTGCCCTGCGTGATGCGAAGTGGGAAGGTAATCTTTCCGTTTTGGTTGTCTAGAATGGCAAGGTTTTTGCTATCCCTGACGCTATGCTTTTTGGACCTTCAGAGGAATGCCCGGGCGATGTCCCTGATCTCCAAGGCGTTTTGGAGGAAGCGCTTCGCTCCGGGAACCGTCTGGGGATCGCGTCAGCCTTGGGACGTCTGGAGAAGGCCCCGGTCAGGGTCTGGGCACGCCTTTTGCAGAAGGCCTTCGATCGCGGGCAGGCGGCGATCGTGATGGACGCCATGGTGCCGGAACGGTTGGTGGATGCCATGGCGGACGGGGATTTCCAGTTGGCTCAGACCTGGGTGGAACATTCGGTGAAAGAGAATCAAACCCTCCGGTTGGCGGATTTCGCGTTTCGCCTTTTGCGTCGGTCCGTCGAGATCGACCAGATGGCCGCGGGCGGGCTTTACGCCACGTTGGCCCACGCCATTGCCTTCTCCCATCCGGAGACCGCCATCCTGCTGGCGGAACGGCGCGTTCCTTCCGTGCCGGACCATTGGACGATCCATGTCATGAAAAACCGTATCGTTGTCGGGCAGATTTTGGACCGGCTCCCGCCGGATTTGCGCGCCATCTGGGTCAAGCATCTCGATGAAACGGATGCCTCCTCCACGCTCGATCCATCCGCAATTGAGGCGCTGATCCATCGCACCCGGGAGGTTCTGGGCAGCAAATCGAGGGCTTTTTCCAAGCTGGCCCAGTTCGGCCCCGCCCCCCTCCGGCACGCCTGTGACGCGGAGCATCAAAACCGGGCCCGGCTCCGGAGTTCCCTGCCTCATCACAGAGGGCCGGACCGCTCCCCGGAACCTCCGGCAGGGTTCAGGATGTTGCCCTTCCTCCAGGTTTTGATCAGTTTGCTCGCAATCGCCGGGATCCTTTTCATGCTCCATCTGGTGGCGCGCAGCGAGGTCCAAAAGCTCAAGGAAGCCTACAAGCCGAAAGGCGCGGTATCGATGACCGACCGGAAGCCCGGTGATTTGCTGCCGATGGCCATCCGCCCGCTCTACGCGGCCTTGGGGGAGAAGGGCATGGGCGCGCTCGAGGAGATTCTGGAGGCGGTTCCGAACGAAGAGCGTGCCCGGACCCGCCGGCTGCTGCTGCTCACGCGCGCCCAGGAGACCGACCTGTCTCCGACGGAACGGGACCATCTCCGGGACCTTGCACGCCGGTCCCTCGATCTCGGGGATCAGGAGCGGATCGACCGGTTTCTGGCGGATGCCTTGGAGGTCCGGCGGACCGGCGGGGGATCCGAATAGGTGCCTCCGGTAGACCGGGCGCGGTCAGCGTCCGCCCCGGGAACTGCCCCGCGGCCGTCGCCGGCCCTGACCGCTCCCGTTGCGGGAGGGAGATTGCATCTGCTGGGCGCGGCGCCCGTTTCCGTGCTGTTGTGCCAGGGTTTCCAGATGCCACTCGTGATCGTCCCAGCGTGGGATGGGCATCCGGATGGTTTTTTCGATGTCCCGGAGAAACTCGAGTTCTTCTTCCGAGCAAAAGGAGACGGCACGACCTTCGGCTCCGGCCCGGGCGGTGCGTCCGATGCGGTGGACATAGGCTTCCGGTTCGTTCGGCAGATCGAAGTTCACCACCAGTCCGACGTCCTTGACATCGACGCCGCGGGCCGCCACATCGGTGGCCACGAGGACGGGAGTGAGACCTTTCTTGAAGCGCTCGAGCGCCTTTTCCCGCTGGGCTTGGGATTTGTTTCCGTGGATGGCATCTGCCGGAATGCCGGAGGCGCAGAGGCCCTTGGCCAGTTTGTTGGCGCCGTGCTTGGTCCGGCTGAAAACGATCGTCAGTTTCTGCGCCCCGGCCTGGGATTGTTCCCACAAGAGTTGTTCGAGGAGGGGTCGTTTCGCCTCCCGGTTGAGGAAACAGACCTGTTGCCGGATTTTCTCGGCGGTGGTCGTTTCCGGGGCGATGCTGACGTGAGCCGGGTCCCGCAGGATGGTGCGGGCGAGGTCGACGATGTTGGGCGCCAGGGTGGCGGAGAAGAAGAGGGACTGCCGTTGCGCCGGCAGCAGGGCGACGATCTTTTTCACATCGCGCAGGAAACCCATGTCGAGCATCCGGTCGACTTCATCGAGCACGAAGAATTCGACTTTGGAGAGATCGACATGGCGTTGTTCGATGAGATCAAGCAGGCGACCGGGAGTGGCTACCAGAAGATCGACGCCTTGACGCATCGCGTTGACCTGGGGAACCTGGCCAACGCCGCCATAAATCAGCGTTTGGCTGAAGCGGATATGTTTCCCGTAGGTGGCGAAGCTTTTGCCGACCTGGATGGCGAGTTCGCGTGTCGGAGTCAGGACCAGGGTGCGGCAGCAACGGGGCTGCAAGGCTCTGGGGCGGTCGTGAATCGCTTGGAGAATCGGCAGGGCGAAGCTAGCGGTTTTTCCTGTGCCTGTCTGGGCGCAGCCGAGAAGATCGCGGCCTTGCAAGAGCAGGGGGATGGCCTGGGCCTGGATGGGCGAAGGCACGGAGTAGTCAAGTTCGCGCAGCACGCGGTGGAGGGGCGCAGCCAAAGGCAACGCCTCGAAGGAGGGATCGGTCATTTTAGGGGGGCCAGCCCACGCCTGGTTTTGGCGGCTGGCGGGTTCGATGAGTAGATTAGAGGAACCTCAAACAATCTCTCATCGAAGGAAGACCGGACAAGGGAGCCTGTGCAGGCTGAACTTCAAGATCCGGGGAATCCCGGGAATGGCAATCTCTTTCCGCAAGTTTCGCTTTACCGGAGTTTCGCGAGAATGGCCTCGACGTCGTAAACGCAACCGCCCCACGTGCCGCCGCTGACGTTCTGCAGCGCCGCCCAGAGCCTGGTATCGGACGGCACCCGCGCATCTGCGACGAGGCCGGGGAACATGTCCCGGCCTGCGAGGTCCCCGGGCCCGACGTAATCTACCGTGCCGACGAGTCGGCGGGTATCGATGGCGATCCGCACGGGATCGCCGTCGCGCAATTTGCCGACCGGTCCGCCGGCCCAGGCCTCCGGGCTGATGTGACCGATGCAGGCGCCGGTGGAAACGCCGGAGAACCGGCCGTCGGTCAGCAGGGAGATGGTTTTTCCGAACGGCAGGTATTTGAGGGCGGAAGTCAGTTGATAGGTTTCCGGCATCCCGCAGCCGACTGGGCCCAGACCGATGACGACGAGGATATCTCCGGCGGCGATGCGCTGTTCCTTGACCGCGGCGATCGCCTCTTTCTCGGTGGGGAAAACCCGGGCGGGGCCCTCGTGGAAAAAGCATCCGGAAGCGTCCAAGCGGTCGGGGGCGATGGCCGTGCTCTTGATGAGGGCGCCGTCCGGGCAGAGGTTCCCGGTGAGAAAGGTCACCGTGCTGTTCAAGCCGCGTTCGCGGGCCCGGGAGGGAGACATGATGACGTCCCCGGGATCGATGCCGTCCAACTCGTGGAGTTTGTCGCGGAGCCGTTGGCGGCGTTCGCTCCGTTCCCACCACTCGAGGGTCGCGCCCAGGGGTTCGCCGGACACGGTCAAGGCGTCGAGTTCCAGCAAACCGGCCTCGCGGAGGTGGAGCATCACTTCGGGCACGCCTCCGGCAAGGAAGACTTGCACCGTGGCAAAACTGCGCGGGCCGTTGGGGAGCGCATCCACGAGACGGGGCACGGCTTGGTTGATCCGCGTCCAATCGGAGACGGTGGGGCGCGGCAAACCAGCGGCATGGGCGATGGCCGGCACGTGGAGGATGAGGTTGGTCGATCCGCCGAACGCCGCGTGCAGGGTCATCGCGTTGTGGAGGGAGGCGGGGGAGAGAATTTTGGAGCTGGTCCACCCTGCCGCCTTCAATTTGAGGAGGGCCCGGGCGGAGCGGACCGCCATGTCCCGCCAGACGGTGGCCCCGGACGGGCACAAGGCGGAATGGGTCAGGCTGAGGCCGAGCGCTTCACCGACCACTTGGCTGGAGGCGGCCGTCCCGAGGAACTGGCATCCGCCGCCGGGGGAACCGCAGGCCCGGCACCCCTGTTCGGCGGCGTGTTCCAATGAGATCTCGCCATGGGCAAAGCGGGCCCCGATGGTTTGGATTTTTCCCAGATCCTCCGTCTCCTCGCTGATCAGGGAGACGCCTCCGGGCACCAGAATGACCGGCAGGCACGGCGTTCCGGCCAAGGCCATCATCATCGCCGGCAAACCTTTGTCGCACGTCGCGATCCCGAGCACCCCTTTCGCGGTGGGCAACGAACGAATCTGCCGCCGGAACATCATCGCGGCGTCGTTGCGGTAGGGGAGGGAATCGAACATGCCCGTGGTTCCCTGGGTGCGGCCGTCGCAAGGATCGGAACAAAACGCGGCGAAAGGCACACCGCCGGAAATCGCCAGCTCGCGCGCCGCGGCCTCCATGAGAAGGCCGACTTCCCAGTGCCCTGTGTGAAATCCGAGGGCGGTCGGTGATCCATCCGGATTGCGGATCCCGCCTTGGGTGCTCAGCAAAAGAAAATCGTTTCCCGTGAGCTTGCGCGGGTCCCAACCCATCCCGGTGTTCTGGGTCCACCCGAAGAGATCTCCGCTCGGCGCTTGCGCGAGGAATTCCCCGGAGAACGGAAGTTTGCCCGAAGGCCCGGCTGCCGTGGTCCGGAGTCGGTAGATTTCGGGATCGGAGGAGTCGAGAACGGGATGGGGCATCAGCGGACTGGAATCCCGGAAGGCCCCGCCTTGCAAGCCAAACTTGCCCGGTTCATGCCCCTTCCGCCCCGCGTTGTCCCCAACGCAGCTTGGCGCTCCGGGCTCGGGGGTTGGCCCGCACCTCCTCCTCCCCGGCCTCGACCGGCTTGCGACCGATCGGGTCGAACCGGAAATCGGGATTCGGGCGCGGAGCCGGCCACTCGGGGCGATCGATCCAGCGCTGGCTGCGATCCCGGAAAAAGTTTTTCACGATCCGGTCCTCCAAAGAATGGAAGGTGATCACGGCGAGGCGGCCTCCCGGGCGGAGCAATTGGGTCGCGCCCTCGAGTCCGTGCTCGAGCGAAGCCAGTTCGGCGTTCACCTCCATGCGGATGGCTTGGAAGGTGCGGGTGGCGGGGTGCCGTTTGGAATGGCCCGGGTAGACCCGTTCCACGAGGGCCGCCAGCTCCCGGGTGGTGGTCAGGGGGCGGCGCTGTCTTTCCCCGACCAGGGCCCGGGCAATGCGGCCGGCGAACTTCTCCTCCCCGAAGTCCCGGAGAATCCGCTTCAGGGCGTCTTCGGGATAGGTGTTGACCACGTCCGCCGCGGTGAATCCGGAGGACGGATCCATGCGCATGTCCAGCGGCCCCTCGCCTTGAAAGGAAAAGCCGCGCTCCGGGGCATCCAGTTGGCGCGAGGAGACGCCGATATCGAGAAGGACGCCGTCCACGGTTTCCCAACCGGCCCCGCGGACGAGGGCGGTGATCTCCGCGAAGTTTCCGTGCCGGGCGCGGAAGTGCCCGGGAAACGAAGCACAGCGGACGGAGGCGGCCGCGAGGGCCTCGGGATCGCGGTCGATGCCGAGGACTTCCGCGCCGGCTTCGAGTAGGGCGATGGTGTGGCCGCCGCCTCCTAGGGTGCCATCGGCAAAGCGTCTCCCGGGGCGGGGCTCGAGCACCTCGAGCACCTCGCGGGGCAGCACGGGGGCGTGGTAGGAGGTCACGCCAGGGCCGCGGCCGGGGATTCGACCGGGGTCTCCTCTTCCTCCGGAGCGACGAAGTCGGTTTCGACGCGCAGATTCTGGATGATGAATTTCTGGCGATCCTCGGTGTTCTTGCCCATGTAAAACTCGAGGAGTTCGTTGATGGTCTTGGTGTGGGGCGGGAGTTCCACGGGATCGAGCCGGATGTTCTCGTTGATGAAATCCTTCATCTCATGGGGCGAGATTTCACCGAGACCTTTGAACCGGACAATGTCAGGATTGGGCCGGAGATCGTGCATCGCCTGCTGCTTTTCCAATTCGGAATAACAATAGCGGGTCTCCTTTTTATTGCGCACCCGAAAGAGAGGGGTCTGCAAGATAAAGACGTGGCCGTCCCGGATCAGATCGGGGAAAAACTGGACGAAAAAGGTGATCAGCAAGAGGCGGATGTGCATGCCATCCACATCGGCGTCGGTAGCGAGGATCACGCGGTTGTAACGCAGATTCTCAATGCCGTTCTCGATATCCAGCGCATGTTGCAGCAGGTTGAACTCCTCATTCTCATAGACCACCTTGCGGGTCTTGCCATAGGTGTTGAGAGGCTTACCCTTCAAGCTGAACACAGCTTGGAACTCCGGGTTGCGCGCGGTGGTCATCGAACCGCTGGCGGAGTCACCCTCGGTGATGAACAGGGTGGATTCCTCATGGCGGGCGTTTCTGGTGTTGTAGTGCACCTTGCAGTCCCGCAACTTCTTGTTGTGCACCTTCGCGGCGCGGGCGCCCTCGCGGGCCGCTTTCTGGATGCCCTTGATCTCTTTCCTTTCACGCTCGGACTGGGCGATCTTCTCCACCATGGCCTCGGCCACCGCCTGATGCTGGTGAAGATAGTTATCCAGCGCGGATCCGAGGAAGTTCGCCATGTAGGTCCTGACCGATTGCCCGCCAGGTTCCATCAGGGCGGATCCGAGTTTGGTCTTGGTCTGGGATTCAAAGACCGGTTCCACCACCCGCAGACTGACGGCGGCGACAATCCCCTGACGCACGTCCGCGGCGTCGAATGCCTTCTTGGAATAATCCCGGACGACCTTGACGATCGACTCGCGGAATGCCGCGAGGTGCGTTCCCCCCTGGGTGGTGTTCTGTCCGTTGACGAAACTGAAATAGTCCTCGCCATTGTTGTCGTTGTGGGTCAGGGCGATCTCGATGTCCTCCCCGGTGAGATGGATCACCGGGTAGAGCGGGGCGTCGCTCCCGAGGTGTTCGTTGAGCAGGTCGAGCAGACCGTTTTTCGAGCGGAACTTCTTCCCGTTGAGGGAGAGTGTCAGGCCTTGGTTGAGATAGGAGTAATTCCGCAGCATCCGCTCCACGATGGCCGGATCATACTGATATTCGCCGAAGACATCGGCGTCGGGCTCGTAGATCAGTTCGGTCCCGGACTCCTCCTTGGAAGCCTGTGGAGCCTTTAGTTCCCGCGCGACTTCGCCCCGGGTGAAATCCACGGACATGGTCTTCCCTTCCCGGTGGGATTGGATGTGGAAGGAGGCGGACAAGGCGTTCACCGCCTTGATGCCGACGCCGTTGAGCCCGACCGATTTCTTGAAAGCCTGGGAGTCGTATTTGGCGCCGGTGTTGATCTTGGCCGCACAATCCTTGACCTTGCCCAGCGGAATGCCCCGCCCGTAGTCCCGCACCCGGAGGCGCCGCCCCTCCAAGGCGATCTCAATCAGCTTGCCGTGACCCATGACAAACTCATCGATCGCGTTGTCGATCACCTCCTTGAGCAACACGTAGATGCCATCGTCCGGAGCGCTGCCATCGCCGAGTTTGCCGATGTACATCCCGGGGCGGAGACGGATGTGTTCCCGCCAGTCCAGGGTTTTGATATCTTCGTCGGTGTAGGTGACGGACATTGGCGTTGCAGGGTGTTTGGAGTTCGGGGAAAGAATAACGGTGAAAAAGATCAACCTGGCAACTCCACGCCGACCCCCAATTCCCGGGTCGGGGGAAAGTCGCGGATGGAGGCGACGCCCAGGGGTTCGCGGCGTTCGGGCGGGGAACGATCCTCCCGGGCGTCGCCATCGAGGTGTTGCCGCTCGATTTCACGCCACTCGCTCTCGATCCGTTTCCAGAGTCCGTGGTGGATGAGGTTCCCCTCTTTGAAAAGGCGGCGCGCGGCGCGCACCTTGGCCTTTTCCATTTCGAGGAGCCGGGTCAGTTCCCCGGTGCGGCTTTCGCTCTCCTCGCGAACGGACTGGAGGGTGGAGGCCCGGTGCTGGATCGCGAGGAAGCCGCTATCCACGAGGTGATGCTGGTCCGCCAGCTGGATCAGCCAATCCGTCAGGTCGGGGAACTCGCCCCTCGCGTTGTTGCGGCGCTCCGCGTCCGCCGCCAGCACCTCCTCGTAAATCCGCACCAAGCCCGCTGCCACGGTGGACACGTGCAACTCTTCCCGGACCCGGCGGGCGACGGGGGCCAGGTGCCGCCAATCCCAGTTCTCCAACTCGTTGACCAGGGCGTCCCCCGTCAGGCCGGGCCAGGCGGGCACGAAGTTTTCGTCCCGCAGGGCCTCGAAATTCATCGAGTTGACCAGCCGGCCGCAACGTCCGTCGCGTGTCGGAATGACGGCACATCCCGAGGCGAGGGCTTCGATGGCGGCGCATCCGGAAGCGAAAACGAGGTCGTATTCCGGCAGCAGGACCTCGGGGCGGGTCGGGCTCAGGCCGGCGAGGTCGCCGACGAGGTCGAGCTGGATCTGGCAGCGTTGGCAGGCTTGGCGGAGGTCATCCAGGCTGCGGCCCTGGCCGGAGCTCCGGTCGTAGACCAGTGCGCGGGCCGGCACTTCGGGGAGGCGGCGGACGTTGGGGAAACGGTCCATGTCCACGAAAGCGGGAAGGAGCCGCGTGACGGCCCGGGGGATCCCGGCTTCGGCCAACCAGTCCCTGCCGGAATTTGAGAACGCGAGGTAGCGCAGGATGCGGGGATGGGTGGGCGGATGCTCGCGCCACTGCCGCGTCCCGAAGCTCAGATACAGGGCGGGCCGGTCCGGGAAACTGAGGAGGGCCGCGATGGTTTCGAGGTTGTATTGGCCGTGGATGAGGTCCGGCTTGAAGGGACAATCACCGGGATGCGCCACCACCGGGATGCCCAGGGCGCCCAACTCATCGCCCAAGGGACCGGTCTTCGAGGCAAAGACGCAGACATCATGTCCCAAGCCGCGCAGGGCGAACGCGAGATGGCGCGTCGTGACCTCGGAGACGGTCCGCTCGGCGAGCCTGAAGTTGGTGATGAGGATTTTCACGGGGACGGCGGAGGCCTTGACCGCAGGATTATACAGCTGATATGAATTATCAACTAGCATGAACAAAAATCCGCGTTTCGCTCGGTTCAGACCCGGCGCAGCATGGCACCGACGCCGAGGTAAACGAGAATCGTGCCCGCGACCATGAAGAATCCGAGCATGGAGAGGTCAAGCGTGAGGGTGGAGAGGGTCAGTTCCCGGGGCGGGGCTCCGGGTGGCCAGGTGAAACGATAGGTTCTTTGCGCCCCGAAGAAGACGTTGGGAGGGGTGCCGGAGCGGTAGTCGAGACGCTCCATCTCCGCCCGGGTGTAGAGGTCCTGGATTTTCCGGTTCACGTAGAGGTCGTGCGGCCGGTAGACGGGGGCGCCCGGGGGCGGGCCGAGGGAATCGAGAAAGGCGCGGTCGAGCGTGCCGGTCTGGAGGATGGCGCGGAGGTGGAGGAGCCCGCGTTCGGCGGCCTGGGGGGTTCCGGCCTCGAGACCTTGGAGGTAAGGCCGCGCGTCCTTGATGGCGCGGAGGCGGCGGGCTTCCCCGGGACTGAGATCGGGGCGGGCGGCAAGGGCGCGGGCGGTCCGGTCAAAGGATGTCTGGAGGCGGCTGACCGGGTTGTAACGGGCGGCGCAGAGGATCATGCCCTCGTAGGACCAGCGGAGGGGCATGAGCGAGCAGATGGCGGGGACGGAGAGGCGGCTGGCCGGGGGAGCGGCTTCCGGTTTCGGATCCACGATGCGGCGGAAAGCCTCTTCGACCTTCACGTCCCGGTTCATTTCCTCATATTTGATCAGGGCCCCTCCGAGGATGATTTGGGGGATGAGGATGAGCGGGATGCAGTTGAGCGCGGTTTTCGGGTTGGGCACGACGCTGGAAATCATGAGCCCGGTGATGACGCCTTGGATGGTGGTGACGAACATCCAGCCCAGATTCATCAGAAACATGCCGCGGATGCCGAGCACCCAGGAACCGACCAAGGTGTGGATGACGCATTGCAGCAGGGCGAAGACCCCGAGGGTCAGGATTTTGGCGATCACATAATGACCGACCCTGACGCGGTGGTTCCGTTCCCGGTGGAGGATGGTGCGGTCCCGGATCACTTCGTCCACGCTGTTGGTCAAACCGAGGAACATGCCGATGACCAAGGTCAGGAAAAAGTAGGTGGGCAGGTGGAAGGCGGAGTGGAACTGGTAGGTCGCATCCTCCGCGTAACGGAGGACGAACGAGACAAGCAGGGCGAGCGCGGGAGCCTCCAGCAGGGTGGTCGTGAGGTTGGAACGGTTGCGCAGACGCCCGAGGAAAGACCGTTGCAGCAGGGCGAGGAACTGGACCCATTCATCGCGCCAGGTCCGTCCGGGAGCGGGCGGAGGATTGACCGGTTCGGGATCGGTTTCCGGTTCGTCGCGACGCACTTCCTCGAGGAGGCGATGCGTTTGGAAGCGGTCTTGCCAGAAGGCCGGGCTGAAGCGGCGGGAAGGGGAGAGTTGGCCGCGCCGGTCTTCTTCGAAGATCACCTCGCCGTTGAGGTCGCGCAAAGGGGTCTCGAGGGTGTCGAAGATGATTTCCGGCTGGCCCCACCCGCCGTCCTCGCCGCGCGGCAGCGGGGTGTCGGACATCTGTTCCTCGCGTTGGATGCGGCGGAAATAGTCGAGCATCTGCCGCGGGGTGCCAAAGAAGGCCACCTTGCCGCCGTGATCGAGCAGGAGCGCTTTCTGGAACAGCTGGAAGAGGCGCGCGCTCGGCTGATGGATGCTGACCAGGACGATCTTGTTGTGCGCCAGGCCCCCGATCAGTTCGAGCACGTGCTCGGAGTCCTTGGAGGAAAGACCGGAGGTCGGTTCGTCGAAGAGATAGACATCCGAGATGCCGATCATGTCGAGCCCGGCGTTGAGCCGCTTGCGTTGGCCGCTGGAGAGCATCCGGACCTCGTTGTCCCCGGCCCGCTGGTGCCGCACCTCGCTCAATCCCAGCTCGGCCAGCTTGGCGTCGACCCGCCGTTTCCGGTCCTTTCCCTTGAGGTAAGGAGCCCGGATGGAGGCGGCCAGCCGCAGATTTTCCTCCACCGTGAGGAGCGGTTCGATCGCTTCCTCGTGGGGGATGAAGGAGACGTAGGGCATGAGCCGGAGCCGATTCCAGACGGACCCGTAAAGGCTGACGCCGTTGAGGAGAATCTGTCCCCGGGTGGGTTTGAGATGACCCGCCAAACTCCGCAGCAAGGTGCTCTTGCCGCTCCCGCTCGGTCCCATGATACAAACCATCTCGCCCCGTTCCACGGTGAAACTCACCCCGTCGAGCGCCGGGTCGTTCCCGTAGCGGTGAGACACTTCCCGGACCTGGAGGCGGCTCACGAGATTCCGCTCTTCCTCGATGATTCCCTCGGTGAAATGGCAGCGGAGGAATTGCCCGTCCCCGATGGTGATGGCATCCCCGTCGCGCAGCATGATGCGGTTGCCGCGCACCGGCACATCACCGATCAGCACCGGCCGGTCGGAACGGATGACTTCCAATTGACCGTTGCGGTTCTCGTGGTCGCACCGGATCCGGAGCAGCAGTTGACGGTCCTCGCCGCCGGACACAAGGATATCGCCCTCCTGCAGGTCGGAGGGGTTGTTGGAGACGAGATACTCCGAACGGGACGGATTGAGGTCGAAACGGCCGCCCATCACCTTGGCGCGGCGCCACAAATCGAGCAGGGCGATCTCCGTCCGGTCGTCGAATTCGATCCGATCCCGCAGGGAGGCGTCGACCGAGGTTCCCTCGATGAGCCGGACCCCGTTGACGATCGCGGGCGCGTCCCGGAGGGCGGTGAGGCCCACTCCCAGCCCGAACCGAACCTCGAGGTAAGTCCGCCGGCTCCGCTGCTTCTCCACGTAGGCGTCTCCGGCGCCGTCGAACGACAGGAAGAGTCGGAGGGAAGCGACCTGTTTCTTCGCGTTGAAGTAAAACGCGAGGTCCCGGTAGTCGAGCACCATCTCTCCGAGAACCACCTGCTGGCTGTCGAAAAGCCGGACGAACCCGTTGGGCTGGATGGTCCGGCCGCGGGTGATGACCTGAAGGGTGCCGATGTTTTTCAGGAGGATCAGGTCACCCAGCCGGAAGCCGATGATGGCGTGCCCGGGTTCCAATCCGGGCAGGACCACCTCTCCCTGGGGCCCCCAACGGATCACGAGGGTCTCCAGATGGTGACCCGCGTTCGGGGGATCCGGGAACGCCCCGGGCTCGCTCGCGTTGAGCTGGTAGACGATGTCCATCGCCTCGTCCGCCACGCCGAGGTTCGACATGAATTGGTAAAAGGCGGCCAGATTTTTTCGGTCCAGCTCGGACCGGGAGACCATGGCGTAAAGTTGCACGCCGAGCAGGATCTTGTCCTCGTTTCCCAAACGGCTTTCCAGTGAGCGGGCGATGCCGTTCAAATCCTGCGGCTGGCGCAGCGCCTGCCGGTAAAGATCGCGCAGGCCGGAATAGACCGTCTCGGGGAAGTCATGGCGCAGGGCGCCGAGGGCTTCATCGATCTCCCGTTCCTCGATCTGGCCGTCGATCTGGGAAAATCCGGCGAAGACCTTGATGAGGAGCGGCAACATCCCGTGCCGCGTCAACCGGCTCCGGCGCCGGGGCCACCAGCCCGAACGTGTTCCGGAGCGCGGGAGGCGCCGGGGAACGGAGGGAGCTTCCGGTCGCTCGGCTCCGGTCGGGGGTGGGGAGGGGGCGTCCGGCTCCGGCATGATGTTCCAACGGTCCGCTCCTCAGCGCGCGGCGCGGTCCTCGGCGGTTTGGTTTTCCAGGGCGATGCCCATCCGCCGTGCCCGCCTTCCCCAGAGCCGGCGGGCGTAGGCCTGCATGTCCTCCTTCTGGTCGGCTTCGTCGACAATCTCCATGCCGAGCAGGGTCTCGAGGATGTCCTCCAAGGTCACGAGACCGGCGAAGAGACCGAATTCATCGACCAACACGGCCAGTTGGGCGCGCCGGGCCACCATTTCTTCAAAGGCTTCCGTGAGCCGGGTGGTGGCGGGCAGGGAGACCACCTCGCGCAGGAAACTTTCCAGCGTTTGCTCGTGCTGGTCCCGCGCGGCGGCCAGCAGGACATCGGTTTTGAGGACGAAGCCCCGGATATCGTCCTTGTCCTCCCCGTAAAGCGGGATCCGGGAGAACGGGCTGGACGCGTGCCGGGCCAGGAAATCCCGCACCGTGCCCTGCAGGGGCAGGGAAAAAACCACCACGCGCGGGGTCATCACATCCTGGACGGTGTTCTCCCGGAAGTGCAGCAGGTTGTGCAGGATGCGGGATTCGGATTCCCCGAGCTTGCCCTCGCTCTTGCCGATTTCCGCCATGACCTTGAGTTCCTCCCGGCTGAACGAGGCTTCCTTGATGGAGCCGCGCCGGAACAGGCCGATCATCCAGATCACCGGCAGCGTGAGGATGATCATGACATTCAGGAGACAGCCCACTCCCGGGGCCAGTTGCCGCCAGTAACTTGCGCCGATCGTTTTGGGAATGATTTCCCCGGCGATCAGGATGGTGATGCACATCGCGCCCGCCGCCGCTCCTTCCGCCCAGCCGCCCCAACCGCCGGTCATCGCCAGCTGGCCCACCTCCCGGCCCACCGCCAGGGAGCCGATCGTATTGGCCACCGTGTTCAGGGTGAGGATGGCCGCGAGGGGCCGGTCGACGGATTCCTTGAGCCGCCCCAGACGTTCGCCCGGGACGGGGCGCTCCTTGCGGAGATGCGCCACGTAAGGTCCGGTGACGCTCAGCAGCACCGCCTCGCACATCGAGCAGGTGAACGAAGCGACCACCGCCACCGCGAAGTAGGTGACCAACAGGGTGAGGCTGCCTGCCGGTTCGACGGATGCGGCGGCGGCGCTGAACTCGGCGATCCCTCCCATGGTGTTCCCCAGACTTCTCCGAATTTCGGCCGGAAATCAATCTCACGCTGGAAAAACATCGCGTCACCGTCCGGAAGATCGTGCGAAAAGACTGGCGTTTCGGGCGGGATGGCGGGAGTTTGAAGCGTCTATGTCCGCCATGTTGCCCTTCGCGAAGACTTCGGAGATCGCTCCGGGAAAGTGCAAGTCCGCCATCGTCGAGGGGACCCGGATCGCCGTCTTCCACACCGCGGAAGGTTTTTTCGCGATCGAAGACCGCTGCACCCATGCCGAAGTCCGCCTTTCGGACGGGTGGGTGGAGGGAAACTGCGTCGCCTGCCCGTGGCACGGGGCTCAGTTCGATCTCCGTTCCGGGGAGGCCCTCAGCGGCCCGGCCATTCTTCCGACCCGCGCCTTTGGTTTGCAGGTGGTCGATGACCTCATTTTGGTGGATCCCAGCCCGGTTGCCTGATTCGGTCATGTTCCATCCCGCCCTTGCCACCCTGTTCGTTCTGGCGCTATGGACGCCTTCGGTATGCGGTCGAACCGCCGGTCCCGCCGCGAACGATTCCGCGAAGTGGGAGGAGTCGATCGCGAAATTCGAGGCCTCGCCCCCGCCTCCCGGTTCCATCCTGTTCACCGGCAGCTCCAGCATCCGCAAGTGGGACCTCGCCGCATTCTGGCCGGGGATGCCCTATGTCAACCGCGGATTTGGCGGGTCCAGGCTTCCGGACCAGATCTATTATTTCGAGCGCGTGGTGGCACCCTGCAAGCCGCGGGCGGTCGTTCTTTACGCGGGGGACAACGACTTTGCCCACGGGGCCGGCGCCGGGGAGGTCGTGGCCGCCTTTGCCGCGTTTGCCGCCAAACTGGAGAAATCGTTGCCCGGCACGCCCCTCCTCTTCATCTCCATCAAGCCGAGCCGCAAGCGTTGGGCGATGTGGCCGGAAATGGCCGGGGCGAACCGGGCCATCGCCGCTCTCTGCGAGGCGAGCCCGGTGTGGGATTTCGCCGATATCGCGACCCCGATGCTGGCGACCGCCGGCCAGCCCGGCAGTCCCCCGGACGCCTCGCTTTTCGAGAAGGACGGGCTCCACATGAGCGCCAAGGGTTACGAACTCTGGAAAGGCGTTCTCCAACCTTGGTTGAGCCGGTTCAACCCCTGAAACCCCGTGCCCTCCACGCCTCCAGACCCGGGTTCGCAGTCGGCCGGAAAAAGCCGGCTCTCCGCCTTTTTCTCCCGCTTCGGGTCGACTCTGGTGCTCTGGTTGTTCATCGGAGGGGCGCTGGTTTCGGCCCACCCGGTGCCGTTTTTCGTTATCATCCTCCTTCTCATGATGGGTGGACTCTGGGAGTTTTTCCACCTCCTCCACATGAGGCACGCCCGGGGGGAAGCCGCGGTGACGATGGCTCTCTCCGCCGTCTACGTCTCCGTCTGCTTCTGGAGCGCCGCGGCGGGGCACGGGACGGATTTCGCGAGGTTCGACCTGTTGGCCATCTTCCACATCACGGTGGCCGGTTTTCTCATCCACATGTTCTCCCCGGTGAACCCGGGACGCAGCCACATCCAGGTCATGGCCTGCGTCTTCGCCTTTATCTACATCACCTTCCTTTTCAACTTCATCACCCGCGTCTCCTGGTTTCAGGACGGAAGGGAACAACCGGCCGGTCTCGTCCCGGGCCGCACCTATCTCCTGTTCGGCTTGGCGGTGACCAAATTCACCGACATGGGGGCCTACATCGTCGGTTCCCTGATCGGCAAGCACAAGATGGTGCCCCACCTCAGCCCGGGCAAGACCTGGGAAGGCTTCGCCGGGGCCATCGCCTTCGCCTACCTCGCCGCGTTCACCATCGCCGGGCTCTGGGGCCGGGGCGTCCCCCTGCTCACGCCGGTGCACACCGCCATCCTCGCGGGGCTCATCGCCCTCGGAGCCGTCGTGGGTGATCTGGCGGAATCCACCATCAAACGCAGTCTCCGCGCCAAGGATTCCGGCCATGTCATGCCCGGCATCGGCGGGGTGCTCGATCTGATTGACAGCATCCTGGTGACCACTCCCATTCTTTACTTCTATCTCGAATGGATCAAACCATGACTTCGCAGCCCAAACGCGTCGTCGTTCTCGGGTCCACCGGTTCGATCGGGGAGAGCGCCCTCAAGGTCGCCCGGGACATTCCCGGCCGGATGCGGGTCGTGGGCTTGGCGGCGCATCGGTCCGCGGAGAAATTGGCCGGCCAGGCCCTCGAGTTCGGCGTCCGTCACCTCGCCCTCTCGGACGGTTCCCGGCACCGGGAACTCGGCGCCTCCGTCCCTGGTGCCGAGATCCACGCGGGCGAGGAAGGGCTTGTCGCCTTGGCCACCCTCCCGGAAGCCGATCTCGTCCTCATCGCCATCGTCGGCACCGCCGGGTTGCGACCGGCCCTCGCCGCGTTGGAAGCCGGCAAGGACATTGCCGTGGCGAGCAAGGAGATTCTCGTCATGGCCGGGGAGATCGTGATGGCAACGGCTGCCCGCCACGGGTGCCGGGTGCTACCCGTGGACAGTGAGCACAACGCCATTTTCCAATGCCTCGAGGATCGGGACCCCGTCTCGGTGAAGCGCATCATCCTGACCGCTTCCGGTGGTCCCTTCCGGCAATGGCCGGCCGGGCGGCTGGACGGCGTCACCGTGGAAGAAGCGCTCTGTCATCCCACTTGGGTGATGGGGCGCAAGATCACGATCGATTCCGCCACGCTCTTCAACAAGGGGCTGGAAATGATCGAAGCCCGTTGGCTCTTCGGGGTCGGGATGGATCGCGTGGAGGTCGTCGTCCATCCCCAGAGCATCATCCACTCGATGGTGGAATTCATCGATCACTCGGTTCTCGCGCAGCTGAGCAAGTCGGACATGTGCTTTCCGATCCAATACGCGGTGACCTGGCCGGAACGGGTTCCCAACAGCCTCGAACCGCTGGACTTCGCCAAGCTCGCCAAACTGGAATTCGAGGCGCCGCGGTTGGCCGATTTTCCAGCGCTTGATCTGGCGCGCCGGGCCGGCGAAGAGGGCGGGACCCTGCCCTCAGTGCTCAATGCCGCCAACGAGGTGGCGGTGGCGGCCTTCTTGGAGCGGCGCATTTCCTTCCCGGCCATCTGGAAAATCGTGGCCCGGACCATGGAGGCCCACACCCGCCGGGATCAACCCGGGCTTGCCGAGATTCTCGCCGCGGACACCTGGGCGCGCGAATTCGCCTCCGGATGCGTCACCGGATCTTGAAAGTTTGTGAGGGGGCGCGGCGCGTGGTTGTCGCTTGAAATCGCCCGCGTCCGGACGCAGTGTGAGGAGCATGTCCGTGCCGCGTTGGATCGTTTCGGTTGCCTTTTGGGCGTGCGGTGTGGTGTGGGCGGGAGCCGCGGCGGCTCCTCCCGCGGCTTGGTCCGCGGCGGACACGGCCTTGGCCAACCAATACATCCGCAGCTTGGAACAGAACCCGGAGTATGGCCGCGTCCTCGATTTGCTCTGGAAATTGTATGACGACCGCGGGCAGACCAAACTCCTCCTCCAATATTTTGAGGAAGCGTCCCGGCCGGAGTCGTCCGGGGCGGCGCGGATTCTTTACGGGCACCTGCTGCGGCGCAAGGGAAACGGGGAAAAAGCCTTGGAACAATATCGCTCCGTGCCGCGCACCGCTCCCCGCCAATCCATCGTCCTCCGCTCCATGGCCGAGGTCCTCCGGGAAGAGGGGGATCTCGACGCAGCCTTGGCCCAGGCCATGCTCTGGCGCGAGTCGGCTCCACCCGGCTCTCCGGAGAATGTCGCGGCCGCGTTTTTCGAGGCGGACCTGCTCCGGCAGGCGCGTCGCCTCGAGGAGGCGGTGGCGCTCTGGCTCGGCATCGCCGCGTCCCGTCCGGACGATGCCGGATTGGCCCGCCGGGTCATCGCCCTGCTGATGGAAGAGGGGCGGACCGGCGAGGCGGCTTCCGCTCTGGAGAACTTGTCTTCCGTCCCGGCCCTGGACGCGGAAGCGCGGCTTGAGGCTTGGCGGGAACTGGGTCGCCTGCGGGAGGCCCGGGATGAACCGGAGCTGGCGGTCAAGGTCTACGGGCAGGCCCTGGCGTCGCTCCACTTCCGGCATTTCAAATACGATGGTTTTCTGACCAGTCTCCTCCGGGTGAGGGAGCGCTTCGGCGGGCTCCCGCAGTTGGAGGGGGAATGGCGCGGGCAAGCGACCGGGGAAGAAGCTCCGGAAGACGCCTTGTGGCGGATGGTCCGCTTCGCCCAACTGACCGCGGATCCAGCGGCCGAGGAGGAATGGTTGCGCAAACTAGCGGCCCGGGCGCCTTCGAACGCGGATTACCGGCAGCAACTGGCCTTCGTCTGTTTCCGCAATGATCATGTTGGGGAAGCCGGACGGATCGTGGAGGATCTGGTGAAAACCGTCGACCCCTTGCCGGCGGACCTCGTCTTCCTCCGGGCGGAGATCCAGTTGCGGCAGGGAGGGACGGAGGCTGCCGGGAAAATCCTCGAGGCCTGTCTCGATCAGGGGACGACGGCTCCGGAGATGCGCAAGCGGATCTTGCGGTTCGCCGAGACGCATTACCTCGATGCCGTCATCCGGCGGCTTCTCCTGGACCAGAAGGAGAACGGATGGGGCGAGGAGGGGAGCGTGGCCGAACTCAAGCTGGCAGCTTTCCACCATGAGCGGGGCCGGGACGACGAAGCCCGGGCGACGCTGCGGGATTACGTAGCCGGGGCCAGGGATGCGGCGGACCGGGCGCGCCGGGCGCTGGCCACGGCCCGGGTCCATGCGGAATTGAAGATGCCCGGGGAAGCCCTCGCGTTGTTGGATGGTTTGGTCAGGGAAGGAAGGGGGGAGCGGGCGCATTATCTCTTGATTGCGGAACTTACCGCGGAGGCGGAGTCGACGGACCGGACGGTGGCGGCCTTGGAGGCGGCATGGAAACTCAGCGGGACGCAAGCGGAGCGGCAGGAAGTGGATGAGCGCCTCTTCAGCCTCTTGCGGGCCCAGGCCGGGGCGGGGGATGTCAATGCACCGGATCAGGAGGAGGGACAGGTCTGGAAAGAACTCTGGGCGTTTTACGAGCGGGTGAAACGGGAGGCGCCCGACAACGCCGCCCCGGAGTTGCGTTACCGGGCGGCTTGGTGGGCGGTCCGGATCGGGGATCGGGACGAGGCCTACCGGATCCTGCCGCTGCTTCACGATCCCGAAAAACCGGTCCTGGCCTACGAGGAATTGCTCCTTGACCTCGCGGAGCGGACGGAGAACCAGGCCCTCGTGGTGAGACAGTTGGAGCTGATCGCGCGGATCGATCCCCGGCGGGAGGAGGAAGCCCTCATTCGCAAGGCCGAGATGCGGCTCCAGTTGAATTTCGAGGACGAGGCCATCCGGATGTTGCAAAGTTTGGTGGCCCGGCCCGGAGCCTCGCTCAAATCGGTCCAAGCCCTCGCCAAGGCCTACCTACAACAGGGCCGGCACCGGGCCCTGGAAGAACTTTGGGGCAAAGCTTTCGCGACGGCGAACCTGCTGGAGCGTCGCGAGATCCTCGAGCCCTATACCGAGACCTTGACCCGGTTGGGGAAAATCCCCGACGCCCTTGAGATCCATGCCAGGATGATCAACGGGGAGAGCGACCTGACCCAGCGCCGCAAACTCTTCGATGACCAGATCGCCCTCGCCTCCCGGCATTACCTTCTGGAAAGTTGGATGCGTCCCCGTTACGAGGCCCTGACCCGGGCGCACCCGCTCGATCCGTTCTACCCGGAGGGGCTTGCCAGGGTCCTCCAGACCACCGGGAAATTCGGGGACGCGTTTGCCGCCATGAAGCGCGCCTACTATCTTTCCGATGGGGAAAGTTCCCTCCTCCCGCCACTGGCGGAGCTGGCTTCCAAGGCCAACGACCTCGAGTCGGCCGTTTACTTCCAACGCCAATTGATCGCCGGCCATGGCGGGGAGTCGCCGGAGGAATGGCTCGCCTTGATCGCGCGTCTGGAAGAGAGCCTCGATGCCGCGGGCGCGAACCGGGTGAGGCGCGAACTGGAGGTCCGCTTCGGCCAGGACGGGGATTTCCTGCGGGAACTCGCCCGGGCCTCTGAAGTCCAGGGGGATGCGGAGGCGGCCCTGCGGATCTGGGGGCAGGTCGTGGCGTTGCGTCCCTGGGATGCCGCTTCCCTCTTCGAATTCGGTCTCTTGCAGTTGGAGCTCGGGCGGACCACCCAAGCGGGCGAAACCTTCGATGCCGTGCTTTCCGCGACCGCGGCCGCGGGCAAGGGGGACGACTCCTATCCCTTGCTCCCCGCTCCCCGCGCCGACCCTCCGCCGGGTCAACCTTTCGAGCCGCCTCTCCGGAGAATGGCGGAAGCCGTGGAACGCTTTCCGTTTTTGCACGGGCCGCAGAAGGACGATGCCGTGGCTTGGCTGCTCCAGGCCCGGTCCGAGTATTCGAGAAAACCGCCGGATGCCAGGGCCCTCCGCTTGCGGGCCATCGAGGAATTGGCCCGGCTCCGGGGCGGCTCGGAGGAGTGGCATGGATTCTGGAGCGGCGCGGCGACACCTGCGAGCCGCAGTGAACGCCTCTGGGCGGCGGTGCACGCCGGCCCTTCCCCCCGGGCGGCGGAGATCGTGCAGCGCTTGGTCGCCCCGGGGACCGATGCCGGTTTTCTCGGGAAATTCCGCTACTGCGTGCTCTCGCTGCGCACGGGGAACGACGATCCGTTGCTCGCCTGGGCGGCCGCGGATCCGGAGAAACGGCACCACGTGTTGCTCGGAATCGATGTGCTGTTGCGCGAGCCCGGTTATGATTTTGCCGCGGCCAGGCTCGAGAAACTGGTGAAAGCGATCGGCTTGCGGGTTCCGGAAGCCCGGCGGCTGATGCAGAGCTTGTATCAGGAGGGGCGGGCCGGGGCTGCGCTCGCCCTGGGCGAGACCATGGCCCGGGTGGGGGCGGGGATGGATTACCCGTTCTATCTGGATGTTGCCGATCTGGCCGACGAGTTGGGCGACGAGTCCGCGTCCGACCACTGGCTGGTCCGTGCGTTCGAGGAAATGAGCCTCGAGTTCCGGGTCCGGGGGCGGGTTCCGTTTCCGGTGTTGCACCGGATCATCTCAGGGGTGCTTTCCTTGGAATTGCCCCTGTGGCCCCGGGACATCGTGGTGGCGCGGGTCAACGACCGGCTTTGCGAGGCCGCTTCCCTCACCGGGGCGGAGCAGACCGAAGCGGCGGTCTGGATCGCCCTCGCCACGGGGCAGCCGGAGCGGGCCCTGCGCGGTCTGGAAGTCTTGGCCGGATCGCGTCCGGCGAGTTCGTCCGAAACGGAGATCCCGTTGCGGATCACCGGGGATTTCGCCGCTTGGCGGGACGGGGCCGGGCGTGGCGGGCCGGTCTCCGAAGGCAGCCCGGGAGGGTGGAGCGCCATCGAGGATCTTTTCCTTCAGGTCGGGGACCGTCTGCCCTTCCGGGAGCCGTTGGACCGGATGGCCGGGCTGCTCATCGACCGGATGAGGCCGGTCTCCGGGCCGGGGAACGAAGAGGCGGAGCAACGCTTTGCCGAGGTCCGGATCCAGCATCTCCTCTGGCGGCTGGAATCCGCCAACCGCCCGGTGCGGCAGCGGCTCATCCAGGAATTCCTCGCGATGGCGTGCGGTGAGGATTTGCAGTTCGAGCTGGCGCTCGCCTTGGAGAAACAGGGGATGGGGGCGGAGGCTCTCCCGGTATATGCCGAGTTGTTGCACCGGGACAGCTCGTCCATCGAGGCCGCGCGCGGCTATTTCAAGGCTTGCCGGGAGACCCATGCCTACGACGAGGCGCTCGCGGTTTTGGAGGCCTATCGGGAGGGCAGCCTGATCCGTCCCCAATCCATGACCATGGAGTTCCTCCATCGCACCCGGGCCGGTTTTCTCTTCCTCGCCGGGAAAGTCGAGGCATTGGCCAGGATCGCGCAGGAGGGGCAATTGGAGGACACCGGGCCCGGCGCACTCGAAGCCGCGGATCGCGCCATCTATCAACGCGCCTTGGTCGCCATCCATGAGGAAGCCGGGGATGCCGAAGCCGCGGTGCGGGTTCTCGAGGCTCTGCGCGGATCCCCGGACGGCTTGGGCAAGCCCGATCAACTGCGCCTTGCGGATGGTTACCTCAAACTGGGGCGCGACGCCGAGGCGACCGCTCTCTTGCTCGGTTTTAAATTGCGCGAGGGGGATCCCAACGCCGGCCCGGTCTTGCGGCGCCTCGGCGCTCTCCATGCCCGGCAGGGCGTGGAGGGAAACGCCGGATTGCGCCGCCTCGCCATCCAGGCGGGCCGGCTCGCTCCGCCCATGGAGGTCTGCCTCGAACTTGCCGGTCTTCTGGAGGCGAACGGTCTCGCCGATGTGGCGGACGCCCTCTTGGAATTGCGGGCCCGGCGCACCTCGGAACCCGGGGCCCGGTTTTTGGCGGGAAAACGCCGGGTCGAGTTGCGCCAAAGCCCGGAGACCAGCCGGCCGGGGCCTGTCCTGGCACCGGATCCGCACCTCTTGACGGGCTGGGTGCGCTCCTGGAGCGGCGCGGAAACGGAGGGGGAGGCCGTCCTCGCCCTGGCGGCCGGGGCTCCGGAAACCCATCGTCAGGCATGGCTCGCGGCACAGGAGACAATGGCCCGTGAGCCCCGCTTGCGCTTGCTGGCCGGGCTGCTCCGGCTCGGCGCGGGGGAAGACGCGGCGGTGGTGGCGCAAGCGATCGCCCCGGCTCTGGCCGGCACGCCCTCCTCGGAGGTGAGGCTCGCCGCCTCGGCTCTTGCCCGGCACGGTCAGGCGGCCGCCGCCCGGGGCTGGATGGCGGAAGTCTTCCGCCGCCGCGAGGGCAATCCCGCCGAGGATACCTCCCTCATCCTGGCCCTGTGCGCGGCGGATCGGGACCCGGCCGGTTTCCGGGAGTGGCGGGACCGTCTGGCCCGGTTTTCGGGGTCCCATTCCCGGTTCATGGATCTGGCCGGGGAGTTTTTCGCGGTGGGCCAACCCGGGATGGCGCTGGATCTGATGGGGCGGCGCTACCGCTCGTTTCGGGTTTTGACCGAGGACCAACGGTATTTTCTCAACGAATACGCCCGGCACCTCATTGGCCAGCGGCGCTTGGACGAAGCGGGCAAAGTGCTCCTCGCGATGTTTCAAAAGACCCTCGGCGCCGATCCCGCCCTGCTCGTGGATTACTACCGCGCCGCCGGAAAGTTGGACCGCTTGGAAGGGGAACTCGACAAGTATTACCTCTCCAGGAGCGAGCGGGACCGGGTCTTTTCCTTCATTCGCCGGGAAGACGCCGCTCCCCGCACGGGAACTTCCGCGATTCGTTGAGATTCCGGGCTCGCTTCCTGAGCGCCGCGCCGTTATGATGGCAACGGTGAGAACTCTGATCCGCTTCTTCGGGGGAGCCTGCGCCCTGGCTTTGCTGCTCTCCTGTGAAACCGAACGCACGGTGACCCATACGGAGAGCCGGATGGGCTTTGGTGAGGGGTGGTCCGGTCAACTCGGGGACGAAAAGAAGATCAAGGAGAAATACGCCTCCGGCTTTGAAATCAAGGACGGCCGCGCCGTGGCCACCGGAGAACGCCCCAATCCCTTTGAAAAAAAGGAATTCGCCACCGGCGCGTTCCAGACCCGGGACGCCGGCGACCAGCGGAAGCAATTCGCCACCAAGGAGTTCGGGGCGGATCAAAAAGCGTTCCAGACCCGGGAGTTCGACCAAGGTGCCCCGGCCCGGGAGACCGGACGCCGTTCCCTCTGGCAAGGCAGGCGTCCGGCCGGGGCGGAGGATGAATTCGCCACCGCGGAATGGGCCGGGGCGGCCAAAGCATTCGATTCCGGTGCGGCCGCCCCAGAGCAGGGGGAAAATTTCCGGTTCTTCGGCAACCATGGACGGGAGGCGGATCTCTCGGCCCGCGCCCGTCGGGTGGAGATTGATACCACCAATCCCCGCTCCATCGCCCCGGGCAGCGCCGCCAGCACGCTCTCCGTGGACGACGTCCGCAAGTTGCTCAATCCCGAGACCTTTCCCTGAAGGAGGCCGGCCACACCGATCCGATCGGCTGAGACGGAGGGAAGCAAACCTCATGCCGCTTCATCATCCGCTCGGGACACAGCCGTCCCGGCTGTGGGTGCTCGCGGGCGTCCCGCCTGCAAAACAACCATCATCCCGCTTGACTATCCGTTCATCCGAAGCCCGCCGCCGGGAACGCTTTGGTGGATCCGTGTGGCAAGTGATAAGGATATATTGATATCCAACCTAAATATATATTCTGAAACGATCCCGCGAAAAACAAGCTTTCCGCTAAGTTTTTCCTTGTGGCACGGGGAGGTTTTTGACAGCGTCCCAAATTGCACGTGGTCCAAGTTGTAGGTTCCACTCTCGCAGAGGGTTACGAATCCCAACTCAAAAGGTAAAATGGTCCGGTGCATGCGCGCATATCATGAAAACCCCTTTGAAGCTTTTGCACTTGCCGTTGGGCGTGAAGCAAGTCATTGCCGCCGTGCTGCTTCCGTTGCTGGTTCTGTCCTCCGGTCCGGTGACGGCGGCTGATTTGTATTGGGATGCGGATGGAACCGGAGCGACCTCGGGAACCAGTGTCCTGACAGGCGCCGGCCTTGGCGGGGCGGGGACTTGGGATACGACGAACACCCGCTGGTGGAACGGCTCGGGCTACGGGACTTGGAACAATTTGAACCTCGACACCGCGATCTTCTGGGGCACCGCCGGGACGGTCGCGCTGGGGACCGGCATCACCGCGGGCGGGCTGACGTTCAACACCACGGGTTACACCATCGACAACGGGGCCAACACGCTGACCTTCGGGGCGGCGAACAACGCCATCACCCTCAACAACATCGCCAACGCCACGATCACGGGCGCGGTGGCGGGCACGGGCAACGTGACTCTCACGGGCGGGATCTATGGCGGATTGACGGCGGGAACCTTGACGATGAACGGCACCTCGACCGGAGGCTGGACCGGGGCCACCACGATCAACAACGGCATGACCCTGGCGCTGTCGGCCAGCAACCAGGCGCTGCTCAACACCAGCGGCATCACCCTGAACGGCGGCGGCATCACCCTCACCAACACCACGTCGGGTGAGGCGGCGCTGAACCGGGTCAGCAACAGCGCCGGGATCACCTCGAACGGGGGCACGATCACCTTCACGAACACTTCGGGCACCAACGTGTATGCCGAGTCGCTCGGGTCCGTGGCCCTGACGAGCGGCCTGCTCAACATCGTTGAAACCACAAACCAGGCCGGCACGGGCAGTCAGACCCTGACGCTCGCCGGCTTGACCCGGACGGGCGCCTCCAACACCTCGTCGGTGGCCTTTTCCGCCGGGAGCGGTCTGAACACCACCAAGAACATGCTCGTCGTCACCGGGGCCACGGCCACGGCGGCCGGGCAGATCATCGGCCCCTGGGCCACGACCGGCACGGCGGCCAATGCCCAGACCGATTACGCGGTTTACAATGCCTCCTCCCAGGTCGTGCCGGCGAATATCACGGCATCCGCGGAAACCGCCTGGACCACGGCGGCGAACGCTTACACGCTCAACGGTGCATCCACCCTGACGGCTTCCAGGACCATCACCGCGCTACGCTACACCGGCAGTGCCCAGACGCTCAGCCTCGGCACCTCCACCTTCAACCTGGAAACCTTCGGCGTCCTCAACGGTGGTAGTGGTTTGTTGACCATTTCCAACGGCGCCGGCGGAACCGGGGCCCTGCGAACCCCGACCGGTGGAGGCAACCTCTTCCTGACCACCGGCAACAACCAGGGCATCACCGTCAACGCTCCGATCACCGACAACAGCGGCAACACCACGCTGGTCGTCTCGGGCGTGAACACCGTCACCCTCGGATCGACCGGCAACACCTACAGCGGCGGCACCGTCCTCAACGGCGGCACCCTGGCCATCAGCGCCGATAGCAACCTCGGGGGTTCCAGCGGAGGCATCACCTTTAACAACTCCAGTCAGTTGTCGATCACGGTCGCAAGCCAGACCCTCGCCGCGACCCGGACGGTTGCGATCAACAACGGCGCGCTCGCGTCGATCAACGTGAACAATATCGCCGGCACGGTGATTGCCGGACCCGTAACCGGGAGCGGAGGCATAGTTTTGCTTTCGGGCGGCAATCAGCCGCTCAGTCTCACGAGCACGGGGAACACGTTCCAAGGAACGCTGGTGGTCAGCGGCTCCGCGACCCGCAGCAATAACGTCACCCTTGGCAGTTTGGCGGATTCCGCCTCGGCAAATGGATCGATCGTTTTAGGCAACACCACGGGAACCGGGACCCTGACATGGGGACCCACGTCCACCACCGGCCTCACCCTCAACAACCGCCAGATCGCCCTGCTCGGCACCACCGGCGGCGGCACGATCGACAACTCGAACACCAGCGGCGCGAGCCTCGTCACCATCAACACGGACTTGATCGCCAGCGGAGGCACCGGCGCCAAGACCCTGACCCTTCAGGGGGCCAACAGCGGGGTTTTCGCGGGCCGGATTTCCAATGATGTTTCCGGGCAAAATATTGCCGTGACCAAGGGCGGCACCGGCAACTGGACCTTGAGCAGCGCGGCCAACACCTTCTCGGGTCCGATCACGCTGGCCGCCGGGACGACCGGTTCCGGCACCTTGTCGTTCGCGTCCGCGGGCACAACCGCCGGGATCACGTTCAGCGGCACCACGGGCTCCGGCACCCTGCGCTACATCGGCTCGGGTCAAACCATGTCCGGTGCCGTCTCTCTCAGCGCGGTGACGACGGGCGGCTCGGTCCTCGACTCCTCGGGCACCGGGGCGTGGAATCTCTCCAGCAACGCGGCCATCGCCGTGGGTGCGGGAGCCAAGACCCTGACCTTGACCGGTTCCAACACCGGCAACAACACCCTTGCCGGCCTTGTGCAGAACAACTCCGGCACAAACACCACCGCCCTCACCAAGACCGGCGCGGGCACCTGGGTGCTGACCAACAACAACACCTACACTGGGGCCACCACGGTCAACGCGGGTATTCTCCGTCTCGATGCCACCGGCGTCGCCACCCCGGCCTCCGGCGTCGTCGCCTCGGGCAGCGCCTTGACTCTCGGCGGCGGCACCGTGGACATTCTCGGCAATGCCGCGGCCACCAGCCAAACCTTCGCCAGCACCGCCCTCACCGCCAACACCTCCAGCGTGCTTTCCGCCACCGCCGGAGCCGGCGGCCTCACCGTCACGACCGGCAACGTCACGCGCGCCGCCAACGCCGGCCTCAACATCAATCTCGTCTCCGGCTCGCCGACCGTGGTGCTCTCGGGTCTCACCGCCACGAACAACGTCATCGCCTCCGGCACGACGAATGCGGCCTTCCTGACCTTGAACGGCACCGACTGGGCGAACCTCTCCGGCTCGAACCCGGTCGCGGCTACTTACGGCACCGACACCTTCTCCGCCGGGACGAACACGGACGTCACCGTCGGCGCGAGCCCGTCCGCCTTCACGACCAACACCCTGCGTTTCAACACCGGGGCGCCGACCCTCACCCTCACCGGCACGAACCTGCTCAACGCGGGCGGCATCCTCATCGGCAGCGGCGCCGGGGCGGTGACGATCGGTGGCACCGGAACCTTGGCTGGCACCGGGGCAGTAGGGGCCAACGTGCGGGAATTGAACGTCTTCCAGCACAGCGGCACGGCGGCGACCCTCAACGCGGTGATCGCCGACAACCGGGCGGTCAACGCGGGGCAGGCTCCGGCGACGACCTTGAACAAGTTCGGCAGCGGCACGCTCGTCCTGGGCGGCTCGAACACCTTCACCGGCGGCGTCAACGTCGGCGCTGGCACGCTGCAGATCGGTGCCAGCGGGGCCTTGAACGCGCTCCGTCCCAATGCCGTCACCGTCGGCGCATCGGGCAACCTGAGCCTGAACAACAACAGCGTCACCGTCAGCGGTCTCTCCGCGCCCGTGGCCGGCGCGGTCGTCCAGAATGGTGGCAGCTCCAGCAACGCCGTCCTCACCGCGCGGATCGGGGCCGCGAACGCCTTCGCCGGCGTCCTCCAGAATGGCTCGACCTCGACCCTCGGGCTCACCGTCGTTCCCACCGCGGCGGTGGGCATCCTTACCCTCAGCGGGGTGAACACCTACACCGGACCCACCGTGCTCGGCGGTCCCGGCGGGGTCGCCGGAGGCGGCCTCACCCTGAGCACCACCGGCCAGCTCACCGGCACCAGCGGCATCACGCTGAGCGGCGGCACGCTCACGATGACGAATGTCAACGTCGTCGAGGGGGGCATCAACCGGGTCAACGACTCGGCCCCGATCACCTCCAACGGGGGGGGGATCACCTTCACCAACACCGCGGGTGCCGGCAACAGCTACGCGGAGACCCTCGGTGCGCTGACTTTAAGCAGCGGCCGCCTGACCGTGACCAACACCAACGCCAACACCTCGCCCGCGACCCAGGCGCTCACCTTCAACAACGTCACCGGTCTCGCCTCCCGCACGGCATCCAACACATCCACGGTCGCCTTCATCGGCGGCACCGCGCTGGGTACCACGGCGCAGAATCAGATCTTCATCACTGGCCAGGCAGCCAGCGCCGCAGGCGTTCCGATCGGTGCCTGGGCCACCGCTGGCGTCGGCACCACCGCCGTTGATTACGCGGCCTACGGCACCACCTTCGGGGTCACCCCGCTGAACGCCACCACCACCGGCACCAGTGACACCACTTGGAATACGAGCTACTCGAACAACGCGACCGGGAACATCAACTTCGGCAGCGGCACGACGACGACCACGCTCAGCGCCGCCCGCGTGCTCAACACCCTGCGTTATTCCGGTGGCGCTGCCACCCTTGCCCTGGCGGGGAACAACCTCACCACCCAGGGGATCCTCCAGGGTGGCTCCGGCTTGCTCACCATCACGAGCACCGGTGGCACCATCACCGCCGGTGGCAATCCCGACAACAACCTCTACGTCACGCTGGGGGCCGCCCAAGGCATCACCATCACCAGCGGCAACATTACCGACAACGGCGCCAACCCGGTCACTCTCGTCTTGTCCGCGGGGGCCGCCGCTTCGACCCTGACGATTACGCCGACCACCAATACCTACACCGGCGGAACCGTGATCAACGGCGGCACGCTCAGCATCGCGGGTGATACCAGTCTCGGGACGGCTCCGAGTTCGGCGACCACCAACGTGACCTTCAACGGCTCGGGCACGCTCACGTTTGTCACCGCATCGACCTCGTTGAGTGCGAACCGGATTATCGCGCTGAACAACGGCGCCATCGCCAACATCAACTTCGGGAACATCGCTGGGCCCACCATCGCCGGCCGGATCACCGGAACGGGCGGCTTGAGCATCACCGCGGGCGGCACCCAGACCGCGACCTTCTCGAGCACCAGCAATGACTTCACCGGACCGCTCACCATCGGGACGAGCGCCCAGACCCTGACGGCGGTATTCAGCAGCCTCAACGACTCCGGAGTCACTCCGGGAACCGGGAACATTTCACTCGGTAGCACGACGAGCACCACCACCTTCACCTGGGGCACTGGAGCCACCGGCCCGCTCACCCTGAACAACCGCTCCATCGTGCTGGCCGGAACAACTGGCGGCGGCGTGATCGACAACTCCAATGCCACCCCCGCCAACGCCATCACTGTCAATCCGGACCTGATCGTGACCGGCGCAGGGGCCAAAA
>JAGWVU010000086.1 GCA_018970725.1 Verrucomicrobiota bacterium | reverse complement strand
ACGAGGTGACGATCCTCCGCAGCGTCGTCGGCAAGATTCCGGACCACGGTCTCGCCACCTATCATTTGTTCAAGGGCTACACCCCGACGGCGGTGATCGATTATCCGGCGATGGGTTCGATCGTCTCCCACGAACTCGGCGGGCGCGGGGTGCTGCCACCCTACATCGCCATCCCGAACCAGGATGCCTACGCGGCCACGACCGGCTTCCTCAGCAGCGCCTACGGGCCGTTTGAGCTGAATTCCGACCCCGGGCAGTCCTCCTACAAGGTGCGGGATCTGACCCTGCCCGAGGGGCTGCCGATGAACCGCTTTCAACGCCGCCAGACCGCGCGCGAGGTGATTCAACGCCGCATCCGCCGCCTCGAGGCTGATAGCTCGACCTTGGACACCATGGATGGCTTTTACAAGAATGCCTACGGCCTGCTCACCTCGACGGAGGCGCAGCACGCCTTCGGCTTCGAGGGCGAGCCGGAGGAGGTCTTCGACCTCTACGGCAGCAAGGTTACCGGCACGGTGAAAGGGCCGGACGGCAAATTCCACCCGAAGGGCCTCGCCGAGCGCCTCATCATCGCCCGGCGGCTGGTGGAGGCCGGGACCCGGTTCGTGACGGTGAACTACGGCGGCTGGGATTCCCACGTCGATGTGAAGCGGAGCTGCGATGATCAGATGGCGCCCCTCGACCACGCCATCGCCGGACTCATCACGGATCTGAAACGGCGCGGGCTGCTCGACACCACGCTGGTCTGGGTGACGAGTGAGTTCGGGCGCACCCCCAAGGTCAATGCTGCCAGCGGCCGGGATCATTGGGCGCGCTGCTACTCCATGCTGATGGCGGGCGGAGGCATCGCCCGCGGCCTCGTTTACGGCGCCAGCGACCCCTTGGGCGGCGAGCCGGCGCGTGATGCCGTGCCGCTCGAGCACCTCCAGTTCACCGTGTATCACCTGCTCGGGATCGACGCGAACAAGGAGCTGCTCGCCTTCGGCACCCGGCCCATCGAGATCATCAAGGACGGCGAACTCGTGAAGGGCATTCTGGCTTGAGGAAAGGACGCGCTGTCATGAAATCTCTTCGCATCTCCCTTTCCCTGTGCCTGCTGGCCGCCTTGCCGGTCATGGCGGGCAATTTCAACACCATCGACCAGGTGCGGCCGCGCATCGGCCAGCGGGGCACGACGGTCGAGGTCACGATCAGCGGCGATTACCTGCGCGGCGCGGAGGAGATCGCCTTTTACCGTCCCGGCATCCGCGTGCTGTCGATCGAGCCCCAGGGCAAGCCGCCGGAGAATCCGCTGAAGTGGAGGCCGGCCTTGAAATGCAAATTCGAGATCGCGCCGGACTGTCCGGTGGGCGAGCACGTCTTTCGCGTGCGCACGCCGTGGACCCTCTCGATGGCCGCCACCTTCAACGTCACGCCCTTGCCGGTGGTGGACGAGGTGGAGGGTGCGAAGGAGCGCGGCACGAAGGACAACGACTCGGTTGCCTCCGCCATGCCGGTGGAGTCCGGCGTTTCGGTTTACGGGCTCATGGACGGCCGCGCCTCGGGGGATCGCGATGTCTTCCGGGTGCCGGTGAAGCCCGGCGGCCGTTTCACCGCGGAGGTGGATTGCGTGAGGATCAGCGATTTCACCCACGGGCATGGGGAGGACTCGGGTTTCGACCTGAAGATGCGGGTTCTCGATGCCGCGGGCAAGGAACTGGCCGCCAATGATGACAACGCGCTGCACGTGCAGGACCCGCTCGTATCCTTCCGAGTGCCGGAAACGCTGCCTTCGCCGGCGGATGGCACGCCGGGTTCGTTCGTGTTCGTCGAGGTGCAGCGCTCCACCTTCACCAGTTACCAAGCGCCCTACGCGTTGCATTTGGGTGATTTTCCGCGTCCGCTGGCGGCTTTCCCTCCGGGCGGCCCGGCTGGTGAGACGGTCCCGGTCCGCTGGCTCGGAGATCCGCTCGGCGGGTTCACCAGCCCGGTCGCCATGCCCAGGGAAACCGGGACCTTCCGTCATGCCGGCCAAAGTCCCACCACGATGCTCCTGCGCTCCAGCGCGATGCCGAATGTCCTCGAAGCCGCGGGAGAAGGCGGAACCCGGGTCGATTCGCTGCCCGCGGCGCTGAACGGGATCATTGGCAAAGCCGATGAGGTGGATCGCTTCCGCGTCCTCATGAAAAAAGGCGCACGCTACCGGGTGAGGGTCTTTGCCGCCGCCTTGGGATCCCCGCTGCAGCCCAAGTTGCAAATCCAGGCGCCCGCGGCCGATGGCAAACCGGCGGATCCCGCGCTGGTCAAGTTCACCGCGGAGAAGGACGAGCGCGATGTCTTCGGGATATCGGCCTACGGCGGCGGCGTGCTGCCGGAGGCGATCGATCCCTCGGTGATTTGGGAAGCCAAGACGGACGGCGAGCATCTGATTTCGATGGCCGATCTCGGAGGGGGCGGCTCGCCGCTCTCGGTCTATCGGATCGAGGTCGAGCCAACCCGGGACGCGATCTTCACCGTGCTGCCCAACACGCTCTACTGGTGGGAAGCGCCCAAGTGGGCCAGCCTCGGCATTCCCCGCGGCGATCGCTGGACGGTGAACCTCAATCTGATGCCCTGTCAGGGCAACACCTTCAAGGGCGAGACCGAGATCGTGGCCGAGGGCCTTCCGAAGGGCGTGCGCCTGCTGCCCAACCGCGTTCCGGCCGGGGCGGGAAAATGGCCGATCCAGTTCGAGGCGGATGCCGATGCCACGCTGGCCTCGGCGGTCATCGCGCTGAAGGTGCGTCCGCTCGACCCAGCCGTCCAGTTGGAGAGCGGCTCGCAGCAAAACCTGCCCTTCCTCAACAAGCCGGGCGGCGATGCGTGGAAAACCGTGCGGCTTGACCGGTTCATGCTCGCGGTGCTGGAAAAATCGCCCTTCTCGCTCGAAGTGGCCGAACCGGCCGCGGCCATCGTCCGAGGCGGGGAGCTGGCGATTCCGGTCCGGCTGATCCGGCGGGATGGCTTCAACGAGCAAGTGGGCTTCCAGTGCGACTGGAAACCGGCCGGGATCGGCGGGCCGCCCCAGTTGGTCTTTGAGCCGGGGCAAACGGAGTCGGTGCTCTCGTTATCCGCTGATCTCTCGGCTCCTTTGGGGCCCGTGCCGCTGGTCGTCACCGCCAACACCAAGGAGAGGGGTGATCAGGGTTGGCACGGGGACGGGCAGATCCGGGTGTCCTCCCGCATCCTGAAGCTGGTCGTGGCCGAGCCGTTCGTGGAGCTGGCCTCCCAGCCGGACAGCGTCCGGCGCGGCGAACGGAAGAAAATGACGTGGACGGTGAAGCACAAGACGCCCTTCTCCGGAGCGGCGCCGGTGCGGCTCGTGGGGCTGCCGAAAGGGGTCGAACTGCACGAGCCTCTCCCCCTGATCACCTCGGGGACCAAGGAGATCGCCTTCGATATCGAGGCCACCGACGATGCCCTCATCGGCACCTCCAACGGCCTCACCTGTGAACTTGCCGTCAGCCAGGCCGGGCAAGTCATCCGCCAGCGCAGCGGCCGGGGCATCCTGCGCACCGACCCGCGCCCCTGAACCAGAGCCTCCCTTCCGATCATGCCTCACCCATCGACCCTTTCCAGTCTCCGGGGCCTTGCCCTGGCCGCCGCCTTGGTTGGACCCGGCCTTGTCGCGGCATCGGAACCGGCGGAGCCACCGGGCTTCCGGCGCGATGTCATGCCCGTCTTTTTCCGTGCCGGTTGCAATGCGGGCACCTGCCACGGTTCCGCCCGCGGCAAGGACGGCTTTATGCTCTCGCTCTTCGGCTATGATCCCAAGGGCGACTACTCGCGGATCGTCGAGCAGATGCCCGGTCGGCGTGTGAACACCGCCGTGCCGGAAAAAAGCCTGCTCCTGCTCAAGGCAGTGGCCGCCGTGCCCCACACCGGCGGCAAGGTCTTCACCCCCGCGAGCCCGTTTTACAAGACTCTGCGCGATTGGATCGCCGCCGGAGCACCGGACGACGATGCCTCTGTGCCGGAAACCGTGGACGTGGTCCTCTCGCGGAAGGCTTTTGTCTTCGACAAGGCGGGCGCCGGGGATGCGCTCACCGTCACCGCCCATGCCAGCGACGGATCCAAGCGCGATGTCACCGGCCTCGCCCGGTTTTTTTCCAACAACCCCAGCGTGGTGGCGATCGATGAAAACGGACGGTTCAAGGCGACTGGTCCCGGCGACACCAATGTCTTCGCCCGTTTCGGGCGCTTCACGGTGGGCGCGGAGGTGATCGTGCTTCCCCGGGCGGAGGGCTTTGCCTGGACGAATCCGCCCGCCGTGAATTTCATCGACCGCATCGTCTTCGACCGCTTGCAAAAGCTGCGCATCCTTCCATCCGGCTTGTGCGATGACGAGACCTTCCTGCGGCGCGTCACGATCGATTTGGCCGCCCGCCTTCCCACGGTGGAAGAATACCGCTCGTTCATGGCCGATGCCGCCACGGACAAGCGGCACCGCAAGATCGACGAGCTGCTGCAGAGCGACGGCTTCGTGGAGCAGTGGACGACCATCTGGAGCGAGCACCTGCGCAACAAGGGCAGCACCTTCGCCCCGAACGCGACGCTGCCCAAGGCGTCGGACGCGTTTCAAGGTTGGATCCGTTCCCAGATGCGGTCGGGCCGGCCGCTGAATGAGTTCGTGGCCGAGATGGTGGCCGCTTCCGGGAGCAACATCTCCGCCGGTCCGCCCAATTTTTACACCATGATGGTGAACAAATGGAACGTGGATCCCAAACCGCTCGCCGCCGATGTCTCCCAACTGCTGCTCGGCGTGCAGATCCAGTGCGCCGAGTGCCACAACCATCCCTTCGACCGCTGGACGATGGATGATTATTACTCTTTCGTCAGCTTCTTCACCGGCATCAAGCGCATCAGCGGGATCGAACCCCGGGAACGGCGGATCTATTTCGACACCACGACCGAGCCGGCCAAGCACCTCGTGGACGAGCGGCCCATGCCTGCCCGCGTGCTCGGTGGGATCGAGCCGGTGCCGGCCGGCAGTGATCCGCGCAAGGCGCTCGCCACGTGGCTCACCGCGCCGGACAACAAACTGTTCCGCGAGAACCTCGCCAACCGGATCTGGGCCCAGCTCATGGGGCGCGGGGTCATCGAACCGGTGGACGACGTCCGGGTGAGCAATCCGCCGACCAATCCCGCCCTGCTCGAGGCGCTCGGCTCGCGGCTCGCGGAGCTGAAATTCGATCTCCGCGGCCTCGTGCGGGACATCTGCAACTCCCGCACCTACCAGCTCAGCGTCACCCCAAACGAGACCAACCGGCTGGATACCCGCCAGTTCTCCCACGCGAAAATGCGCCGGCTCCGCGCCGATGTGCTGCTCGACGCGCTCACCGATGTCACGGGCGTCCCGGGCGAGTTCCCGAACTTTCCCACCGGCACCCGCGCCGTGGCCTTCCACCCGCGCAATGCCGGCGGCGACGGCCGTGGTGAATCGAGCAAGCAGTTCTTCCACAACTTCGGACTCTCGCCGCGCAACGCCGTGGCGGCTTCCGAAACGAAGAAGGAACCCACTCTCGCGCAGGCGCTGCATCTCATTGTGGGGGACACGCTCCGCACCCGCCTGTCCTCCGGCGGGGTCGTCAAGCGTCTCGTGGCCGAGAAAGCCACCCCGGAGGCAATCATCGAGGAACTCTTCATCCTGACCTTGACCCGGCGGCCGGAACCCGGGGAACTGCAGGAGCTTCTGGCTCTCGCCGGGCCCGGCGCGAAAGATCCCGCGCTCTACGAAGACATCTTCTGGAGCCTCCTGAACTCAACCGAGTTTGTTTTCAACCATTGATCCCCGCACCGGATGCAGAACCATCTCACCATGGCAACCCTTGCCCTCGTCTCAATCTGGGGCCTTCTCCCGGCCGGGGCGGAGGAATCCACCGCGCCCGTGAATTTTGAGGATCACGTCGCCACGATCCTGAACAAGAACTGCGCCCAGTGCCACGGCGACGGCAAGCAGAAGGCGGGCCTCGATTTCTCTTCTTACAGCTCGCTCATCAAGGGCGGCAGCGGCGGGCCGGCGGTGGTGGCCGGCCGTTCCAGCGCCAGTCCTCTCGTCCAGGTCCTGATCCGGGAGGATCCCGCGGAGCGGATGCCGCCCGATGCCGATCCGCTCCCCGCCGAGGCCATCGCCATGATCCGCAAGTGGATCGACACCGGTCTCCGTGAAAACGCCGGCAGCAGCGCGGCGGCCATGCGCACGCTCGGGTTCACGCCCGCCGACGCCACCGCGGCCGTTGCCGATGGTCCGCCGCCCCTGCCGGAGAAACTTCCCGCCGTGAAGCGGCCCACCACCCTGCGACCTCTCCCTGTGCTCTCGCTGGCCTCCAGCCCACGGGCAGCCCTCGCCGCGGCGAGCGGTTACGGGTTCATCGAGTTGCTGCAACCGGACTCGCGCGCCAGCCTCGGCGACTTGCCGTTCGCGGAGGGCGAGCCCCAGGTGCTCCGTTTCAGCCGGTCCGGCAAACGGTTGCTCGCCGCCGGAGGCAGCCCGGTCGAGACCGGACTCGCCGCCGTCTACGATGTGGTCACCGGAAAACGCCTCGCCGCGGTGGGCCGGGAACCGGATGCCGTCCAAGCCGCCGATCTTTCGCCGGATGAGCGGCTCGTCGCCCTCGGGTGCACCTCCCGGCTCGTCAAGGTTTACTCCACCGAAAACGGCAAGCTCCTCTATTCCCTCGACAAGCACACCGACTGGGTCACCGCCGTTGCATTTTCACCGGATGGCAAATTCCTCGTCACCGGCGACCGCGGAGGCAACCTGCACCTCTGGGATGCCAAAAGCGGCGGCGTGATCCTGCCTCTCGCCGAGCACAAGGCGGCCATCCGGGCCGTGGCCTGGCGCAGCGACAGCGGCGTGGTCGCCTCCTGCGGCGAGGACGGACTCGTCGTCTGGTGGGACGTGAGTGATGGCTTCCCGGTGGCCACCAAGCCCAATGCGCATCCGCCCCAGCGTCCCCCCGGCGTCACCGGCAAGCTGGCCAACGGCGTGCTCGACTGCGCCTTCGGACCGAAGGGCGAGCTCGTCACCTGCGGCCGCGACCGCACCGTGAAGCTGTGGGACGCCCGCGGCGCTGAGAAAAAGACCTTTTCCCTCTCGGAAGAGTCTCCCGCCCGTGTTTTCCCCACGCGTGTGACGCTTTCTTTTGACGGCACCAGCTTGCTTGCGGGCGATTCCGCAGGGCGGCTTCATTCCTGGAAGGTTCAATGAACCCTGATTGTTTCGAACGGAATCCGCCCTGCCCATGAGCCGACTTTTCCTCGCCCTTTTCCCGGTCTCCCTCGTTGCCGCCGAACCCGCGGCGGTGAATTTCGAGGAGCACATCAAGCCCATCTTCCGCGAACACTGCCTCAAATGTCACGGCGAGGACGAGCAGAAGGCGGACCTCAGTTTGCAGACCCACGCCAGCACGCTGAAAGGCGGCGGTGGTGGTCCTGGCGTGGTCGCGGGACGCTCCGGCCAGAGCCTGATCTTCAAGGTCATCACCGATCCGGACGACGACAACCGCATGCCGCCGAACAAGCCGATGATCCCGCAGGCGCAGATCTCGCTGATCCAGAAATGGATCGATTCCGGCCTGCGCGAAACCTCGGCCAGCGCCTCGATGGTGGCGGCGCGGGACATCAGTTTCAAGCCGGTCTCGACGGCGGGCTCGAAGCCGGCGGAACCGGCCATGCCGGGGCCGCTGCCGCCGGTCAAACTGCCGCCGCTGAAGCGCCCGTTGCCGGTGCTGACGCTCGATGCCAGCCCATGGGCACCGCTGGTGGCGGTGGCGGGCCAGGATCACGTGCGGCTGATGAATTTGGAAACTCGGCAGGACGCCGGCCTTCTATCTTTTCCCGAGGGGGAGCCGCATCTGCTGCGCTTCAGCCGCGATGGCGCGGTCCTCATGGCCGCGGGCGGCAGGCCGGTGGAATTGGGCAAGGTGGTGCTCTTCGACGTGAAAAGCGGCAAGCGGCTCGCGACCCTTGGCGATGAAGTGGACGCCGTGCTCGCCGCGGACCTCAGCGCGGACCAGAAAAGCGTGGCCCTCGGCGGTTCCGGCAAGGTGGTGAAGGTCTACGATACCGCGAACGGCAAGCTGCG
>JAGWVU010000044.1 GCA_018970725.1 Verrucomicrobiota bacterium | reverse complement strand
GTGGCGCACTCGGCTTTGATGCGTTCCTCCTCAGAGGTGACCAGCTTGCGCATCTTGGAACCGGTGTCCTCAAAGAGCGGGTGGCTGTAGTGATTGAGGTGGCGGCCCGTGCCGGTTTGGCCGTAGAGACTGCGGGCGTGCCACCGGCTGATGTGGGCGAGCTTGCGGATGAACTCGCTCACGGCTTTGGGATCGTCCGTGCCGATCACTGACTCGATGCCCACGGTGATGTGGCAGCCACAGGAATCATTCACTTGGCCGCCGATCGCGTTGGCCCAGTTCACAAAGGAGAGCAGATGCTGCACGCCCGCTTCCCCGTGGAGGATGGGCGACACAAACTCGCAGGCCACATGGCCCGGCTCCGGGCGGATGGAGCCGTCACGCTCGGCTCTCCAGCGCTGCCCCGCGAAGGCCGGGGCAGCCAGAGGCATGGCGGTGTCAGGATCCACGCCGCATTGCACGGCGCTGCCATTGTGATAGGCCCCGACGATCACGCCGGAGGCCGCTGGGATGGAGGTTTCCAGCTCGATGCCCCATTGGATCTGGCTGGCTAGATGATCTTGGCTCTTGCGAACTTGCATGGACAGATTGAGGTCGGGTTACCCATGAGCCTCTTCTCCGCGGTGCAAATTGTCGCGCCGTTTAGATCACCATTTTGCGTTATCCTTCAAAGCCCAAAAGCTCACACCAGATCGTCGAACAGCCCCGGCTGGAACGGCTGCAACGCGGCTTGCTCGGCCTTGAAGAAGTCCTTCTTTGTCTTGCCCCGGCGACGGCCTTCGCGCGTGTGGCAATCGAAGGCATAGTCAGGGATCGGCACGTATTCGCCGCTCTCGCGAAGCTCCTCGGCCAGCGTGTCAGGATCGAGCCCGGCGGTCTGGTCGTAGACGAAGTTCTGGAGGTGATCGGCGTCCCGGCTCTTCTTGGCCAGGCAGAGCAGAATCACCGATTTGGAGATGAAGATGCGGCCCCGGTGCTGGCGGGCTGGCAGGCCCTCGTTCACGGCCTGGTATCCGTCGTGCAAGGCTTTCACTTCCAAGGTGAGGATGCCCCAGCAGTCTTCCGCGCTGATGGTGAGGAGGCGCTTCCAGCAATACTTGCCGAAGCCGCTCTCCCAGAGTTCCAAGGCCCAATATCCAGCCAGCTTCGCATCGCCCCGCCGGATCGCTTTCTGCATAGCGGAAGAAACTTCGCTGAACTGGTAGCCGCGCTTGGTGCGGAGTTGCATCGGGTCTGTGGGGATCAAGTGAGGGGGCTGTTGCATGGAAAGAGCCTCGTCACCGTGGGCGCGTGGTTCCATCCGTGAGGGTCACCATTTTCCGGCAGGCGGCCGCGGGAGTCGCGGTGAAAGGAGGGTGTCCGAGGGTGCGATGGCGTGGGGCCGGTTCCCGAAATTGGTCCAGTAGTCTGTGCCTTGTGGCGCAACAAACTACCGGCCCCCAGCACCAGTCATCGCCCGGCTGCTTCCACGCCGAACTGCTTGCGGAGCGCCTCTTCCACCTCCTGCACATTGAAGAGGTGGAGGCGCGAACTCACCGCCACATAGGGGATCAAACGCCGCGCCAGCCAATTGTCCACGGTGCGCAGGCTCACGCCCAGCAACCGTGCAAGTTCAGCCTTCCTCACGAAAAGAGGTTCAATAGCTTCAGTCGTCATGCAGCGTTTGCGGTGTCAATGCAGGACGATGCGGACGCATTGGCAGGGAGGATATTGAACCACTTCTGGGCATCTTCCCGAGTCACCAACTCCCGGTAATGCCTAAAGATGATCGCTGGTGAGTTGCCCGCCTCCAACGCCACCTGCGCCACGTTCTGAATCTCGGCCACGCGGTAGCTAATGTAGGAGTGGCGCAGCGCGTTCCGTGGCCAACCCACCCCGATCTCGTGGGCGAACTTCCTCACTTTTTCCAAGAAAAGCGGATTCGGGATCACCGGCCCCCTCCGTTCGAGCTTTGTGAGCCACGCGGCCAAGTTGTCGCTGATCGGGATAATGCGCCGGGAAGCGGTCTTGGCTTGGCCAGCCCGCAATTCGATGATGCGACGATCCAAACTCACCGCGCTCCAATCCAGTCGGCAGATTTCCGCCACACGCAGCCCGGAAAAGCCCCCGATGGCCAGGAACGGGATCATCTCCGGGGAAGCGGCGTGCATCAACCGCTCCATCTCGGCAGCTGTGAAAACTCCCACCTCCGATTCCGGTGCCTTGCCTCGCTTCAACGTGTCGGCAGCGGTGGGTTCGTTCTTCGGCAGATAGCCCCGCTCCTTGGCGAACTTGAACAGAATCTTGATTCGCTTGAGCCGGTTGATTCGCGTGGTGATCGAGGACTCGCCATGTCTGATCCAAGCGTCAAGCTGCTGCGAGGTGATCTCGCTAATGGTGCCTGGGAAGTCATTCGCGAAACGACGATACAACGCCCTCAGATCCCTCATGTGGGCGGCACTGATTCGATCCTGCTTCTTGGCCACCAGGATCTCTCCCACAACGCGCTCCACGGAGACCGCCGCATCAAAGCCATCCATCCGCGACTTGAACGAGTCCACAGCCACCACCAGCGGGATTGCCCCCAGCTTGCGCCGGCAGTCCACGTATTCCTCCAAGACACCAAGCAGCGGCAGCCCGAGAGGAGCAAGGATGTTCATGGCTGCGCGGAAGTTCTCGCGGTCCTGCGGCCGCAAATCGTTGTCGCTGCTCATACCGCGCTGGATGTTGAGGGCAATCCGCCGGGCCTCATCCTTTGCGGCATCCAGACTCCCAAACGTGAGCCGGTGCCGTCGTTTGTTACGGTAGAACGCCACAGTGAACCGCACCCTTCCCCGGCACTCTTGCCGGTAGATCGGCACGGCCGCCGATCCCTGCTTCACCACTGCTGCCGGCTTGCCTCGGCCCCGCCGCAGCGGGACCGGATCTGTTATCTTTTTGTCATCCATGCCGCAGGGCCCCGTGTCAAAGCAGGGGGCATACGGCGGCGTAAGTAGCTGATTTCCAGCGAGTTGAGCCTCTTCGGCTTGTTGGGGGAGCTTTTTTGACCCCTTGGACCACAGGTCCAAATTACGGTGTTTTCCTTCCTGCCAAGCCCACCGTCTTTCCGCCGTCGGGGAAGCGGATCGTCATCTCCAATCCGGACGGCACCCGGAGGCTTGCCGTGACCGTTCCGCCGCAGCCCTCCACGCAGGTCTTCACGATTGCCAAGCCCAAGCCTGTGCCCCCGCTTTCCCGGGAGCGGGATGCATCGGGCCGGAAAAAGGGATCAAACAGTTTTGGCAAGGCTTCGGCCGCCACTCCCGGCCCGTGATCTCCGATCCGCAAGATCACTTCCTCCCGGTTTCGCGCCCCATGAATCTCGATCGCACCGGACGCTCCGGCATACCGGCGTGCATTGCGAATCAGGTTGCCCAAGGCACGGGCGAGCATTTCCGGGTCCGCCATCACCTCAAGCGAGGCCGGGATATCGATCCGCGCGTCTTCGGGGGAAAGTTCCTCGCGATCCATGACTTCCCGGACCAGATCAAGAACCCCGAGGGGGATCAAGTTCACCTTCCGGTGCAGACCGGCTTTGGAAAAGCTGAGCAATTCATTGACCAGCGCGCTCATCTGCCGGACTTCGGCGCCGATTTTCCGGAGGTAGCGCTCCCGGGTTTCCTCGGAACCGCCACCGTCTTCGAGAATCCCGACCGCGGCTTGTAACCGGGAAATCGGAGAACAGAGCTCATGCGCAATGTCCCCCAGGAATCGTTTCTGACCGCTGACATGGGATTCCAAGCGTTGGGCCATGGCCTGAACGGATCGCCCCAGGTCGCCCAACTCATCGCCCCGGGAAGCATCGGGCAGGCTGACCGCAAAATCTCCCTCCGCGATCCGGCTGGTCGCTTTTCCGATCCGCCACAAACTGCTGGTCAAGCCGGCCGCCAGGGGCACCCAGATCAACGCCGAGACCAAGAGGACGCCGAGCCCGGCCAACACCCACGGCTTGGGATCAAAGAAGACGCCATGCCCGGTCAACGAATCCGACCGCATGACCAGGACCAGCGGGAGATAGCCGCCCCGATCCATGGCCACGACCGGCACCATGGACAGCACCCAGTAGGCAGAGGGCGAACTCGTCCGCGCCGTCATTTTGGGATAACTCCCCGCTTCCGTATCGATCGGAGCGGGTTCCGGATCCGGTCGATGGGGTGGCGGAGGAGGAGGCGGAAATGCCTGCCTTCCCGCGCCTCCCGGAGGCCCATCGAATTCCCTGAAGCGAGGCGGCGGCCGGTCGATTTCGAAATCAGCTTCCCCGGGCGGCGCCTCCTCCTCAAATGGCCGGGGCGGACGGCGCCCCCGGAGAAACGCCCGCCGGATCCCGGCCTGCAACTCCCCGGGCAACGTCTTCAAAGGTCCGGCCACGGGCAACATCGCCCCGTCGAACAAGGAATACTCGATGCCGTCCGCCCGGGATGCCGAGGCCAAAACCTCGTCCCACTGCGCCGGTTTCCGGCTGCGCAATTCTTCCCCGATCCGCTGGGCCGCGGCCTGGACCCGGGGACCTGCGATCGCGGTGAACAGCTCGTTGCTCCCGCTGCCAAACTGCGCCCGGAACACCGCCAGAAATCCAATCCCGAGCAGAGCCAGGTTCCCGAGGAGACCGGCCAGCAACTTGGCGGGGATGGGGAAGCGAAAGCGGATCATGGGTGAGATCAAAGTTGAGAAGTGGCAAGGCTTCGATGCCCATTCACGCATTCACCGCGTCACCGCCTCTCCACCTTTTTGTTAAGCAAATGTAAAACCCGGCCCCGCGCCGCTCAAACCGGCCGGTTTGGATCAATCAACATGTAACCCACGCTCCGCAACGTGCGGATAAACTTCGGGTCCTTGGCGTCATCCCCCAGCTTCTTGCGCAAAGCCGCGATATGCACGTCCACGCTCCGGTCGAAAACTTCCCATTCGCGGTCGCGAATTTCGTCGAGCAGTTGCTCCCGGCTTTTGACCCGCCCCTTGGCTTTGGCCAGGGTGAGGAGAAAGGCAAACTCCACCGGCGTCAAGGCCAACGGCTGCTGCTCCAGCAACGCCAACCGGGTATCGGGATCGATGCGCAACGGACCCACCACGATCTCCGCCGAACGGACCTCCTCCACGATTCCCGCCGCCCGGGGAATCGTTCTCCGGGTCACCGCCCGCAGTCGCGCCAGAAGCTCCCGCATGGAAAAGGTCTTGGGCACATAATCGTCCGCACCGACTTCAAGCCCCACGATCCGGTCCATCTCATCGCCTCGGGAGGTCAGCATCAGGACGGGCACCTCGCTCGACCGCCGGATCCCTTTCAGCACCTCGAAGCCGTCCAGGCCGGGTAACATCACGTCCAGGATCACGGCTTGCCAAGCTTCGCCCGTCGCTCGCGCCATCCCTTCCGGTCCATCGTGCGCCGCCTCCACTTCATAGCCCATGGGGGACAGGTAATCGCGCAGCAACGCCGCGTATTCCTGATCGTCATCGACGAGCAAAAGCCGGGGCCGGGAAGTTTGAAACGGTTCTGGGGGCACGACGAGGCGGCGATATTGTAAGGGAAAGGTAAAAAACGGCAACTTTGCCGTGCTGGGTCCGTTTCTTCGCGGATGAGAATGCAAGAGATCACAAAGCACCCGATCACCTCCGTCCTAGCGCTGGCCCTGAACGCATGGGCCGCGGCGGAAGAAAGTAAGGTCTCGATCACCGTGGAGGGTGACACGAGGATCGTCCGGACCAACGGCCTGCCGGATCACCGCCCCGGTCGATTCCCCAACGCCCACAATCCGAACTCGATCGAACCGCAACAACGCGAATACCGGATGCCAGCTCACCCTTTTCCCGCGGAAGAGACCACAACCGGCCGCCACGCAAGCTTCGGAGTCGCCCTCAACGGTGTCCCCTATGATCCCGGCACCGCGGAGTTTTGGCATGGCGACCGCGAGTGGAACTACGAAGCCGGGACAGGGTTCATGGATCTCGGGCTCGACGACAACAACGCCCATGTGCAACCGGATGGCACCTACCATTACCACGCCATGCCCACGGGCCACATCGCCAAACTGAGCGGAGATGACCGGAAACCGGTCCAGATTGGCTGGGCGGCGGACGGGTTCCCGATTTACACCGCTTACGGCTCGAGCGACCCCAAAGACCCGAAGAGCCCGCTCAAGAAACTTCGTTCCAGTTATGCGTTGAAGAAGAAGCCGCGCGCCGGTGGTCCGGGCGGTAAGCCGGATGGCACGTTCACCGCGGATTTCGAGTATGTCCGAGGTTCCGGAGATCTCGATGAATGCAACGGGCGGTTCGAAGTGACTCCGGAGTTTCCCGAAGGCACCTATGTCTATCACCTGACCGACGAGTTCCCGTTTATTCCGCGGCGGTGGCGGGGCACGCCGGACAAGAGCTTTGAAAAACAAGCCCCCCCCGGTGGCCCGGGAGGCAGGCCTCCGGGAGGTCCCGGTGGCCCGGGCGGACGCCCTCCGCGCGGCAAAGGGCGTCCCGGTTTTCCTCCCCCCCCGCCACAAGAGCGCTGAGAACACCACCATCATCCCGCTTGACCGTTCGCTTCTGCCCGGCAACCAGACCGGGTAGCAAGCGATCGCGAACGGCGCTCCGGACTGATGGTGCCGAGGCTCCGGGGCTGGGTCTGGCCCGCATTTCTCAAGCTCTCGCTGCTGCGGCTTGCCCCATGGCATTCCTGCTGCGTTCCACTCGAATTCCAGGATTCACGGTATGTCGGCATACCGCTCACCCTGAAATCCTTCGCGCGCCTTGCAGGGAATGCCACTTGGTGGCGCCTCGCGACGCGATCCTTGAGAAAAGCGAGCTGGTGGTGAAGCGTCAAAACGGCAGCTTCACTCCGCCGCGAATCTGCCAGGTCTCCAAAGAGGCCCCGGCCGCGGCGCCGCCTTCCAGTTGAGTTTCCCCGGTGGCGAGATCGGTGAATTGTGAACTCCCCTTCATCAGCGGAAACTTGTCGTAGACGCCTTCGAAGAAAAGCGTGAGGGCGTTCTCCAGAGTGTAATCCAAGCCGACGTTGCCGCCGAAGAACACCTGCTGATCGAATTCTTCGACAAAGATCGAACCGGCTGCCCAATGCCGGTCGCGGTCGCTCGGGCTGATCGACATCCCCGCCAATCCGCCGCCGCGCAGCGTCAGGCGCCCCAGAGCGCAGGAAAACTGTGGGCCAAGAAAGACACCCGGAATCTTTTGGCGGTAGGCAATCCCGAGTGCACCGTTAGGGAAATTTCCCTGCTGATCGCGAAAGGTAAACGGGGGAAACGTGGAATACACATAGCTCCCACCGTGCGCCGCCCAAGCGATATCGGTGTAACGGAATCCGCCGCGCAGAAAAAGTTGCCACGACCCGCGATCCAAGGCGAGCCAGGAGAGGCCGACGTCGCCTTGGACATAGTGCTCCAAGCTCGTGTCCGGGTGCCGCGAACGATCCGTCCAGTTCGCATCGAACCCGAGCCAATCCGTGTCCACCATTTCGCTGTTGGCTTCGTAGCCATAGGTGCCGTTGGCGAAGAGGTCGATCCTTGGAAGAAGATTCCGGGTCACCCCAATCTGCAACGTGACGGCATGCTGGGTCTTCCAGTTCAGTTCGCTCAGCTTTCCATCCCCCGGCCCCGGGCCACCGTAGACGACCTCATTGGCGCTCGCCTGCAAATGCCCCACCCCGAAGGTCAACAGGCTTTTCTTCGACGAAGGCTCGACGATGACGTTCATCGCATCGACGAGGCGAGGTTCACCGGCGGTGAGATGACTTGCGAGGACGACAGAAAGCAAAAGCAGGAGGCGGCGCGATCCGGACATGGTTGCCGACAATCCTAGGAAGGTGACCGCTCCTGTCAAGACACAGTTCCGCCGCGGCTCGCCCCACCATCCCCATCGATCCCCAGTCTGAGTCAGACGGAGAGCCCGGTGCGCCCGAAAAGGCCCCAGATCGTGACCGACCAGCCCGGAACCATGGTCATCCCGCTTGACCGTTTGGGTTTTCCATTGTGGCCTTTTGAAGCCCTCTCAACGAGGCCGCGTCTGCATCTGTATCGATATCCATTCCAGCTTCCGGGATCGAGACAGAGGAAACCCTGGGTTGATGGCGGTGCAGAATCGCTTTGGCCCCTTGCAAGAAGCAACCGCCGGGAGGCGGCACTCCGCGGCGGTTCGAAGTTTTGCAGAGAGCAGCGCCCGATGCTTAAAGCGACCGCAGAAAATCGATCATCTGCTGGCGTTGGACCGGGGAAAGGCGGAGGTATTTTTCCCGGGAAACGGCGGCTTCGCCGTCGTGAGCGCGAATCGCGGCATCGATGCCGGGGGCGCGGCCGTCGTGAAGATAGGGCGCGCTGAGGCGCAGGCCCCACAGAGGAGCGGTGCGCATCTCATTTCCCCTGACATTGCCTTGCGTGATCCCGTCGCCAAGGCTTCCCATGTCATGGACGAGGAGATCCGAATACAGATTGACCGGCTTTTTGGATAACGCGGCGACCGGGCTGGGACCCGTGGTCATGGAGGGCTTGTGACAAACGGCGCAATCGGTCAAGGCACTGGTGAACAGACCGCGTCCGGCGATGGCGGAGGGAGAGAGCGGCAACGGTTGGGGCGGCGCCAGAAAGCGCATGAAGTCCGCGGAGGCATCAATGTCCGCTTTGCCCGTGGCAGGATCGACGGTGTCTTCCGGATCGGCCACGGCATCGAATTTGGCGAGGAGATCGGGATCTCCATTGGGCGCATTCTCCTTGGAGAAAAAGCGGTTGGTGACGCCCATCTCATTGACATAGGCGTCCGCGGAAAAGGCCAGAATGGTGGCCTGCTGCGCTTTCCACCCGAACCGTCCGGTCCGGACTTGGCCGCTGACGACATCGGTGATTTGGTTGGCCCGGCCGCGGATCCCGTTCACCGGCGGACGTTTGGCGTTCTCAAGGATCGCGGCATCCGGAATGGCTTCGATCAAGCCGAGACCGAACAACGGGGTGGATTGGCGCATGGCGATGACGTTGGCCTGACCGGGGACAATTTCACGAGCGCCGGGAGCAATGGCCTGGCGCTGCAGGAGGGAGCCGCCCAAGTCCTCGAGGGGATCGAATCCGTTGGCATCGCGCAGCCCGAAGCGGGTCACGTTGACGGTACTGCCACCGCCGGTGCCGCCGGCGTTATGGCAAGAGACGCAAGAGACGTCATTGAAGATGGGCCCGAGACCGCCGGCGGGCGTTTCGGCGTTTTCGAATTCATCGAGGCCGGCGCCGAAATTGGCCAGCTCGGTTTGGGTAAGCCCTGGCAATGGACCGCCGGGCTGGGAAGCACCAACCGGGAGGGAGGGGATGCGCGGCATCATGGTGGGCCGCTGGGCCGGCGCTTGCCGTGAGGCCTGAGACGGCCTGGGCGGAGGAGGAGCTTGCTGCGCCGAGGCTGGGCCCGTGGTGGCGAGGATGGCAGCGGAAGCCAGTCCGAGGGTCTGAGCGAGGTAGGTGGAATTCATGAGCCCATTTTTCCGAAGCCATGTAAAGATGGTGTGAAGACCAAGCCGGAGAGTTGTAACTCCAACGTAAATCTCGCAAGCCGCGCCGATGGCAGCGCTGGGCGCAGTCAAGGTAAGGTGAGGTGGCTGGCCCGAACGGAGCCAGCGGTGAAGCGAGAATTTCGGATTTTCACCCAAAATTTCTCCGCCCCCCCCTGAGAACCTCCGGCCGAAGAGGCAACCCAAAAACAAAGATGAATCCAGAACCAAATTGGACCGGATGTTCCTCCCAAGCACAACCCTCCCTGACCGAACTCCACGGCGCAGAGAGTCGTCCCAATGGCCCCAGGGTCATGGTGTTCATTGATGGCGAAAACTTTCTTTCCTCCATCCGCTGGTTGTATCGCGCGGAGTTTCACCGGGGCGACTACCTTCCCCGCAATGCCTCGTGGGGTTGGTTTTTCAGCAAAATCGCCCAAGAACTCAACGCGCGCGAATTCTCCGTGCGTTGGTATGTCATCAACGAATTGGACTACCATCCTCACGCGGACTGGGTCCATGACTCTTGGGAAACCTTGATGGAAAAAATCCGCGATGAGGCGATTCAGGAGGAACTCAAACGCAAGACGACCGCGAAGGGAAAACAGAGGACGATTGAATGGTATCGCAAGGTTTGCCGCGAGAACCGGGAATTGATGCAGCGCCGACTCGCCGAGTGGCACGCGATGCAGGACAAGATCTCCGAAGAACATCCGTTCGTGCGTTTTCACCGACCCGGATGGCAGCCCTGCTTTCTGCTGGATCCGGAACGAAAGCTGGGGCGTGAAAAGGGGGTGGACATTGGCTTGGCGGTCGATCTGATCCATCATCTTCCGGACTATGATCTTGCCATTCTCTTTTCAGGGGACGGAGACTATGTTCCCGCCATCAAGATCGCCCAGGCCGCCGGGAAAAAAATCGCCCTCATGGAGTTCGAGTTCCGCAACGGGGATCCGCTGCGCAGTATCTCGCGGAGGCTGAAAGCGTTGTCTGACATCACGATCAACGTCCCTTTTGGTGATTTGGCGGCCTTTCTCGGGATTGAGCTTGGGGAGGACGACGTTCCCCCAGTCGTCCGTTGAGGATCCCCCCGGGGCTCCCTGCAGCGCCCGCGAGCGCCTCCGTGACCGACCGATCAGAGATTCCAAGCCGGAGGAAAGGCGGTCCGGGGGAAAATCGCGCGTGCTTCCCGGAGCATGTCCTTCCAGATGAATTCCGGGTAGCGCCGGGAGAGATGAAACAACTCGAGGCGTCCGACTCCGGCACGTCTGGCCAGTTCCGCCACTTCGGCGGTGGTGGAGTGGTGGTGTTGGACCGCCAGAGGGGCATCGCTCCTGGCGTATTGCGCCTCGCAAATGACCACCTCACACCCCGTGAGCCAGGGGGTCAGCCGTTCCATCCAGTCCTCGTCCAAGCGGAAATCAGTGAGGTAGGCGATGGAGTTCCCCGGGGAACGTTCCAAGAGATCGGCCCGGAGAAGCGCCAGGTCGAGAGACTGGCCGTGGACCTCCACCGGACCGGTCACCCCAAGTTCCTTCAGTTTCTGGATCCAAGGACCGGGCCGCAGACCCGAGGCCGCGAGGCGTTCCGGATGCACGTTGAGGCGGGGTTCTTCATCGACCCGGTAGGCCACCGAGGGACCGCGGTGGTCCAGAAGCCGGGCCGAGACCCGGTAATCGGGAAGGGAGAGAATCGGCTCGATCTCCCCATCCTCCGCGGGGTGCCGCACCGCGAATGCCTCGGACACCTCCATCCGGGCCGCGAGGACCCGGTCCTCCTGAATCTCGTGAACCACCCAGCTTCCGGTCTGTTCCTCGTGCAAATTCCACCAGAAACCCCGGAAGCGGTGGTGCATGAGATCGATCGTCCCCGCCGGTCCCCAGACATGCACCGGTTTGCCCTCCCGGTTGAAGTTGACCCGGAAAAAGCCATCGAACCCGGCCACATGATCCATGTGGAAGTGGGAGAAGAAGAGGTGATCGACCTCCTGGAGTTCGGCGGACCCGAGCGGCCCGACGCAGCCGCTGCCGCAATCGAAGAGAAGCCGGTGGATTTTTTGGCCGGTGTTCACCCTGACCCAGAGGGCGTTATCTCCGCCCGGACGCCCCAACACCGAATGCTCGATCACCCCTCACTATGGATGCGATTGTTCCCCTGACAAGCAGACGCTCAACCGGCCGCCCCGCCGGGCTCCGCCCTGACCGGGGAAATCCCCGGGGGCATCGGGTCCAGCGCGGCGATCCCCTTTTCCTCGAGGTATTTGCCCAAGACTTGGTCACACTGGCGGATCTGGGCCTCCCGCTTCTGCCGCGCCGCATCCGCGATCTGGGCGAGAGCGTCGATGGGATAGAGATAGACATCCGGAATTCGCGCCACCTTCGGATCCACGTCCCGGGGCACGGCGATGTCGATCACAATCAAGGGCCTGCCCCGGCGGGACTTCATGGCCGCGGCGATGGACGCGGCATGGATCACGATGTGGGGGGCCGAGGTGGAGCTGATGATGATATCCGTGCCCGGCACCCTGCTTTCCCAATCGTCAAAGCGGATTGCCTCGCCTCCGATCGCCGCAGCGAGTTCGACCGCCCGGTCATGGGAGCGGTTGGAGACGATGACGCTGCAGGCCCCGCGGGAGAGCAAACTTTGGGCCACCACCCGGCTCATGTCCCCCGCTCCGATCAGCATGACGTGGCAACTCTTCAGGTCCCCGAAAACCTTTTCCGCCAAGTCCACCGCCACAGAACCGACCGAGGTCGATCCCCTCTGGATCTGGGTGCTGTTGCGCAGGTGCTTGCCCACCTGGAACGATTGCTGGAACAGCTTGTTGAGGACGCGGGACGTGGTGCCCGCGCTCTGGGCCGTGGCGTAGGCCTTCTTCACCTGGCCGAAAATTTCCGTTTCCCCGAGGACCATCGACTCCAAGCCGCTGGCGACCCGGAAAAGGTGGATGGCCCCCTCCCGATCTGACTTCCGGTAGAACGGAAGGTCATCGCCATCCGCCAGATCAAAGCGGCGCCGGAAATAGTCCTCCATCCCGGCGAACCCGTTTCCCGCGTGGTCGGCCACGGCGTAGACCTCGACGCGGTTGCAGGTGTTGAGCACCACCGCTTCGCGCAACCCCACGGGCCCCACCAGTTCGCGGAGGGCATCGGGCAGTTCCTTTTCGGCGAACGCCATCCGCTCCCGGATCTCGACGGGGGCGGTCTGGTGACTGATGCCAAGGCAAATCAGATTCATTCGCGGGGAGGCTTCGACCAAGGAGCGGGCGATGGGTTCAACTTCGGCTTCAGTGTTCCAGCATGAGCAGCGTGATCACGGGCAACCCGAAGACGATCACGGCGGCGCGGGCCGTTTCCAAGGACGGCAATCCCTTCCACCATTTTACGGCCAAAAGCACGGCATAGGCGAGCCAGACGCCCACCGAAAGCAGCAGGTGCAGGCCGCTCGGCGGACGGACGGTGCCGAATCCACTGGCGATCCCGATACTGAGGAGCACCAGCCCGATCGACATCAACCGCACGATGGCCGTGGCCAGATTGGTGACCGGGGGCAACTCGTAGGTCAGCGCCTGCAACTCCCCGCGGCGCAGGAAATGGTCCTGCACGAGAAACATCACCCCGGCGATGCAGGCCAGTGCGAACGCGCCGTAAGCCAGCAGCGAGACCGACGCATGCATTTCCAACCAGTAATCACCGGCAGGGCGATGCTCAGCGGGTTGTCTGAGAAAAGGTAAGGCCAACAACTGGAAAAGGCTCACCATCGGAGCGATGAACAGGCCCAGAAGCGAAAGGCGGAAAGCCCGCCCGAGCACGAAATAGAGGAGCACCGCGCTCCAACTCACAAAGACGAGGATCTCCTGGGGACTGGTGATGGGGCATCGCCCCGCCGCCCCGCCCCGCACCGCCAGAAAGACACATTGCCCGGTGAAACCGGCCGCCATCGCCAGAAGTTTGCTCATCGGCGGCTGATAGAGCCCGCGCCGCAACGCCAGCACCGACTGCGCGAACCCCCCCAGGAAGCACGCCGTGGACAAAGCCAGCCATATCCATCCAGACCCGGTCATGGCCCCATTCTACGCCCGATTCCCGTTCTGTCATCCCCCGCTCGCAAAGCAGGCCGGGCGGCTTGTTTTGTTGTTGCGGGGTCGCGCACCCGCACGTATTGAACGGCAAAGCCTGATACTGAGTCTCAATTGCACCGTTCCCCCCGACGCCCATGAACCCAGCCCGCTTCACCACCATCGATCGGCTTCCCCCCCGCGCGGATGCGGTCGTCGTCTCCTGCTCCGGTCCCGCCTCTTTCCGTCTTCAGGAACTCGGTCTTCTCCCGGGCACCCACATCCGCCTTCTCCGGCGCGCCCCCTTGCGCGATCCCCTGCAAATTCAAGTCGGGCATTCCCTGCTCGCCCTCCGCCTCCGCGAGGCCCGCTCCGTTCAAGTGGAACCGGTGGCTTCAGGCGAGTCCAACCCATGAATCCGGCCTCCCCGTCATCCGGTCCCCGGGTGGTCGCCCTGGCCGGCAACCCCAACTGCGGCAAGTCCACCCTCTTCAACGCCCTCACCGGTCTGCGGCAGAAAGTCGCCAACTACCCCGGCGTCACGGTCGAACGCAGGGAGGGCCTGGCCTACGACCAACACGGCAAAGCCCTCCGGCTCATCGACCTCCCGGGAGCCTACAGCCTCCATCACCAGTCGCCCGATGAAGCCATCCTGCGCGATGTCCTCCTCGGCCGCATGCCCGATGTTCCGCGGCCGGATCTCGTGATCTGCGTCGTGGATGCCTCCAACGCGGAACGGCACCTCTTCCTCGCCAGCCAAATCCTCGAACTCGGCATCCCGGCCATTATCGTGCTCAACATGATGGACATCGCCGAGGCCCGCGGCATCCGGCCCGATGCCGCGCGTCTCGGAGAAATCCTCGGGGTTCCGGTCGTCACCATGGAGGCCACCGCCCGCAAGGGATTGGCCGAACTCCGCATCGCCCTCTCTTCCCCCCATCTCCGGCCCAGCACCCACTCCGCGCCGCTCCCGCCCGAAAGTTTACGCCATCTCCCCGTTCTCGCGGATGGAACGATCGACCGCCGTCACCTCTACCTTGGCGACTCCGGGAACTCGGCTCATGCCGATTCGGAGTGGCGGGCCAAACTGACCGCGAACCGCTACGGTGCGATCCGCGAGGTCTGCTCCCGCGCGGTGCAAATCATCGATCCGACCCGGGTGCATCCGACGGAAAGGATCGACCAGATCGCCCTCCATCCGGTGCTCGGGCCGGTCATCGCGTTGCTGGTTCTGACCCTGATGTTTTACCTGATCTTCAGTTTCGCGGAAATCCCGATGGGCTGGATCGAGGGTCTTTTCGGCTCCGCCGCCACCCTCGTGGGCCGCTGGCTGCCGGAGGGCGACCTCCGTTCGCTGGTGTGCGAGGGGATTCTCGCGGGCGTCAGCGGAGTCGTGGTCTTCCTGCCGCAGATCCTCATTCTTTTCTTTTTCATCGGCCTGATGGAGGACACCGGTTACCTCCCGAGGATTGCCTTCATGATGGATCGGATCATGTCGCGGGTCGGGCTAAGCGGGAAATCCTTCGTCCCGCTTCTCAGTTCCCACGCTTGCGCCGTGCCGGCCATCATGGGGGCGAGAACCATCGAACACGAGAAGGACCGGCTCATCACCATCCTCGTCGCCCCGCTTGCCAGTTGCTCGGCCCGGCTTCCGGTCTACCTCCTTCTGATTGCGGCCATGATGCCCACGGAAACAGTAGCACCGCTCTCCCGGGCACTGATTCTCATGGGCCTCTATACCGGTGGCATCGGGGGGATTTTCTTTTTCGCCTGGCTCTTCAACCGTTTCCTCAAGCGGGCGGAAACCGGGCCCTCGATCATGGAATTGCCCACCTACAAGCTCCCCGCCCTGGCCTCCGTGGCCTTCCAGATGGCGCAGCGCGGCTGGCTCTTCGTGAAACGCGCCGGCACCATCATCCTCGCCGTCACCATCGTGCTCTGGGCGGCGAACAGCTACCCGAAGCACGAAGATCCCGCCAAACAGGCGGAACAGAGCATCGCGGGAAGGCTCGGCAAGGCCATTGAACCGGTCCTCGCCCCGCTCGGGTTCGATTGGAAGATCGGGATCGGGGTCATCGCCTCTTTCGCCGCCCGCGAGGTTTTCGTCAGCGCCATGGCCATCACCTATCAAGCGGGCGAAATCGAGGACGAGGAAGGCCAGCGGATGGCGCTCCGGCAACGCTTCCGCGACGCCCGGCGCGACGACGGTTCCCCCGCCTTCACCACGCTGACCTATGTGAGCCTGATGGTATTCTACGTGTTCGCCATGCAATGCGCCAGCACCACCGCCGTGGTCCGACGGGAAACCAACTCATGGAAATGGGCGTTGTTCCAATTCGGCTACATGACGGCAACGGCTTGGGTCGCCTCGTTCCTCGTTTTCCAGGGAGGCCGGCTCCTCGGATTCAGCTGAACCCACCGGCATGAACGGCGATTGGCAAACCTGGGCCGCCCTGACGATCACCGCGATCGCCGCGCTTTCGCTGGTCCGGCACGCTTGGAAACGGCTGCGTCCCACCCGGGGCTCCTGCGGAACGGGCTGCGGAGTCTGTCCCACCCCGGCGCCCCGGGTAACCCAGGTTCGGCCACAGCGTTTCTGACCGGGCCCGGGGACCGCGCTTGCCGGGAGAGGAAGCGGTCAATCGTTCATCCCATCCATGGGACCCCAGGGCTCGATCATCCGGAGCTGCTTGGTTTGCAGCGCGGCGTAGACTTCGGGAAGATCGAACCACTTGAGCACGCCGGGCGGCAATTGGGCGTAAGGCCAGCGGTAGTCCTCGGTTTCAGCGACGGATCCGTAGGAGGCGAGGGCGTTCCTCAGGGTGACGGACTGGACCTCATCCCCCAAAAGGGCGGCAAAAGCGGCGGCCAAGGCTCCCCATCCCCTTCCGGCGAGGTGAATCTCCTGATGGCCCTGCGCCTTGACCCAGCGGACCACCTCGAGGACATCGTGAACTTTTTGTCCGAGATAGGGGCGACCGAGCATCCCGGATTGCGCGGTCAAAAAGTAGTCGCTGCCATAGGGACGAAGAAACTGTCCGGGACCGCAGAGATCCGGTTGGGAATCGCCGATGCCCCGCACATCCATGGCGTAAAACGCGGCTTCCGGTTCGGCCTGGAGCAGTTCCCGGACAAGGGGTTCACCCCGCAGATCCTGATCCGCGGAGCGGTGGGACACATACAGCACCGCCCGTTTGGCCCCACGGGGCGGTCGGGAGACGAGTTGGTCATCGTGAAGACGGGTCACGAGAGCTTGGATGCCGGGCTCGGTCTCGACCGCGTAAGTGCAATAGCCCTTGGCGGGATAGTTTCTCTGCCCGGCAGAGCGGAGGATCCGATACTCGGGGATTGCGGCGCCGGGGGAAGGAACCTTCAAGAGTTCACGGGCGGTGTTGGCGAGGGAGGGAGGATCCAGCGGTTTCCGGGAACGGGAGAGGGAACGACTGATTTCAAGCGAATGGGAAAAAAGGGTGCGCGCTTTGGGGAAATTCCTGCCGATCTGCCCGGAAGCGGTGGCCCACAAGGTCTGGTCCGGCTCGATGGTGAGTTCCGGTTCCTGCCCGGTGCCGGGGATGTTGGCAACGCCGTTGAAGAACCGATACATGGCCTCCCGGTTTCCCCGGGTATATCCATGGTAGTCCGCCCCGATGTGGAGTTGCACGCGGTCTCCGGCCCCGAGCAAACCGTAAAGGTGCCGGAGGCGGGAGAGGGATTCCTCGGCCCCGCGGGCATCGAAGTAATCCCGCTCCTGAGCGAGGATGGTCACCGGTTTCGGGGCCATGGCGGCGAGAAAGTCCGAGTGATCGAGCCCGAGGGCGATGGCGTTCGGCGGGCACTGCTCGGTATCGGCGGGCAGTTCGTTTTCCGCATTGCGCCGGAAGGTGGTGATGAAACAGGCCGGGGCGGCCATGGTCCAACGGGAGTCGTTCCCGCAAAGCCAGGTGGTCTGGGTGCCTCCGCCGGAATTTCCGGTGAGACCGATCCGCCGGGGATCGACTTCGGGACGGGTGAGGAGATAGTCAAGGGCGCGGATCCCGTCCCAGGTGAACCAGGAGCCGATGAATTCCCCGGTGAGAAGGAGTTGGTTTCCGGCCTGAATGTGTTCACTCACGCTCCCACCGAAACGGGATTTGAGGTCGGCCCCGAGATATTGGAACCGCTCGCCCTGACCGATCGGGTCGTAGATGAGAACGACGTAACCCTGGCGGGCAAGGCCTTGGGCGAACCCTTGGTAGGCTTCGGCGGCTTTGCCGTTCAGCGAGTGACCACAGACTCCAACCACCCCGGGCAGGGGGAACTCCCGGCCCTTGGGGACGTAAAGATTGGCGGTGACCGGAAAGCCGGGACGGCTCTCGAAAATCAGGTTCTCGATCCGGTAGAGATCGCGTTCCACCGTCGTGGTGACCTTGGCATTGAGCGGGGTTTTCGGGGGAAAAGGCCCAAAACATTCCCGGATCCGTTCTTGCACCGACCTGACATAGGCCTCGGCGTCGGACGGGGTGCGCAGGGCGGCCCGCCGCTCGTTGGCCTTTTGTTCGGCGGCGCGGACCTGGACCACCAGCCACTCCTGCATCATCCGGGGAAATCGATTCAGGGGCGGCAACGTTTCCTCCGCGCCCACGGAGGAGAGAGGAAGGAAAAACCCGGGTAACAGGGCGAGAAGGGCGGCCAACGGCAGGCGCTGCGCCGGGGGTATCCGGAAGATCAGGGGGTGGTTTGACAGGGAATTCATCTTGGGTCCGGGGGTTCAATGCAAGGCCCAACGGTGAAACAAAACATTCTCGAGCAGGAGCAACACAAGCAGAAACCCGATGAGGGAGCAGACCATCCCTCCGGAAACCAAGCCACTTCCCGGAGGCGGTGATCCGGCCTCCGCGCCGGTCCGGGCGGCCGTCAAATCGCTTTCCTCACGGGACAACAAATGGGCGGCCCCACGCCGGCCGGAGCCATCCTCCCAAACGCCGGACCGACGCAACTCAGCTACGCCTGCGGGCAATCGCTCCACCTGCCGGGTCAATTCCCCGGCACGCAACCCGGTCCAACGGAGTTCGCCCCCGGAAACCTCGACCAGTTTTCCGGTCCGGCCGTTCCCCGACCCCATCAGCTCCTCCTGACGCCGGCCCTCGGCGCACCAGTAGATGGAATTTCCCATCAACAACGGGAAGGAAGCGGTCATCGGCAAGCGCTCGGATTGCCGGGGGGAGAACGCCATCACCACGAGCCGCTGGCCCTTGACCGTTCCGGCCAGCAGGATCGGTTCGCCCCCGGCACTCCACAAGGGTTGAAGGGAGCCGACCGGTTCCACCACGCAGGATTGGGTAAGGGCCACTCGTGAACCACTGACCCGGAAGAGAACCGGGTGACCGGGGACGACTTCCTGGATTTCCCGGTGCGGCAATCCGGCCGTACCCAAACTCCGGGCGCGGACCGGCCCGGCACTCCCCGGCGGGTTGAGCACCACCGCGGGGAGATCGGTCGGCCACGCCTCCGGGAGCCAGTTGTCGAAGATGGCGACATCCACGTCCCGCACCGGCCAGTTCTCCGGTTGGACGGACCAGATCTTGAGTTCCCCTTCCTCCACCAAGGATTGCAGGGCGAGGTGGGCATACGGATCGACCTGCTCCTTGCGGCCGACCCGCACTGCCACGACGGGACGGCTCTCGGGTAGCGGCGCGAGCAGGGTGTTGTCCACTTCGAGGGCGTCTCCGGGCACCTCGAGAACAAGTCTGAGGAGTTGCCCCTTGACCCCGCTCAACGGCAGCTCCAAGCCCCGCACCTCACCCGGTTCCAACCGGAACCCGCGCGGAGCCAGCGGAGCCTCACCAATCCGCCCCGTGATCCGGCCCTCGACCGCACGCGGCGCGGCCCGGTTGGCGGAGATCTGGACAAAGGCGGTGTAACGACCCGCCTGCAAAGGTTCCTTGCGGACCTGGAAAGCGGTGAACCCCACGTTCGTCGCGACCGGCAACGCAACGGACAGAGGCACGAAGCGCACTTCCTTGTCCGGGCCGACGGATCCGGAGGGCGCGGGGTGATCGCTCACCTGCCAGATCTCGGCCGGAGTTTCGAGCCGGGCCAGGGTCCGCGCCGTTTCGAGGGCCGCGGCGGCATCACCGGCCACCGGGTCGGCCTGCAGGGCATCCAGCGCAGCCAGAAAGGCGCGTCGTTGCGTTCCCCGGGCCTCGATGACCTGAGGCCGGGAATCGTAGACCACAAGGGCGACGCCGACTTGCTCCGGCAGGGCCTGGATCCGGGACCGGATCAACTGCCGCGCGGCTTCAAACCGGGTGACGCCGGCGGCATCGACAGCGCCCATGGAAGCGGAGCGGTCGAGGAGGATAACCACGTTGCGCACCCCGCCGGAGAACGGGGTCCGGGAGAGGCGGGCCAGGAGGAAGACGGGCCCCAGAAAGAGGATCATGGTGAGGATGAAGGAGATCCAACGCTTGAGGCGCCGGAGCCAAGCGCTGTCCTGATGTTGCTCGGCCAGCCAACGGAAGAAGACCATCGTGCTCACCGGGACGGAGCGGGAGCGGCGCTTGAAAAAATAGAGCGCGACCGGAAGGATTCCGAGGAGCGTCAACCACCAGGCTTGGGGAAAGAGGAACTGCATGGGGAACAACGCGTCAGGCCTTGCCCGCGAGCACCGACCCGCGGCTCAGCAGTTCCAAAAAGAATTCGTCGAACGGCCCGTCCGTCCGCCAGGCCAGATAATCCACCTGACGGCTGAGGCAGGCCCGTTCCGCGACCCGGAGATACGCATTGAAGGACTCCGTGTAACGCTGCAGGTCCTGACGAGTCAGCCAGATCTTGCGGCCTTCCCCGGTTTCGACGTCGACCAGTTCCACTTCTCCGTCCAACTCCGGGGCTTGTTCCCAGGGATGGAAGATTTGGATGAGATGGCTTTCCCCGGGCCACCCTCCCAGGTGACGCAGCGCATCGTCCACCAAATCCGGGTTCTGCCCGATCAGATCCGAGAGAACGAAGATCACCCCGTACCGCTCGCGCCCCGGCCGGAACCCGGCGAGGCTCTGCCGCAAACGGGTGGCCCCATCGAATTCAAGGCCGCGGAGCGTCTCAACGATGCGCTGGATGTTCCCCTGCCCCTTTTGCGCGGGCAGCAGGCCGGTGATCCGGTCCCGCATCGCATACAGGGAAACCCGGTGCCCGCTAACCAAACCGAGGTAGGAAAGGGCCACGGCCAACTGCAGCGCGTTCCGTCGTTTCTCCCCGAACGGACGGGCCATCGAGGCGCTGGCGTCCACGATGACGTGGACGTGGAATTCCTGCACCTCCTCATAAAGGCGGACGAACATCCGTTCCAACCGGGCATACAACCGCCAGTCGATGCTCCGGTAATCATCCTGACGCACATACTGGCGGTAGTCCTTGAACTCCCGGGTCAGCCCTGCGGATGGACTGCGTTGGATTCCTTTGCGCCGCAACTTTTTGCGCTTCCGCAACTTCAGAAACATGGCCCGGAGCCGGTCGAGAAATCCGGCGTCGAAAAGGTCGTCCCCGCTCATGGCATCCATCCTTCCACGCTTTTTTCCCCGGCCACCGCCACCCCGCCGGGAATCCCCACGGCCCGTTGGGTTGCCGACCGGTGGATGACAAATCCCTGCCAACGTTCCTCCGAGATCGGGCCCCGCCACCATCCAAAATGGCTCCCGGATCCCACCGCCGGGCCCGCCGGTCCACTGGCCAGCGCGGTTTCCCAAAGTTTCCGACCAGTGCGGAAATCCCAAGCCGCCAACCGACCGGGCCCGCCCCGCAAGAGCCGGTCCCCGGAGATCAGGATCGCCTCGCCCGACCCGTCGAGGAGCCCCCGGCGACCGGTGGCCGGCTCCCAAAATTCCACGCCCCGCGTGGTTTGGAAACAGACGCGCGCCCCATCCCCTCCCAGGTGGATTCCCTCGATCTCCGTCTCCCCTCCCCCCGGAAAGGCCACCCCGAGGCTGAAGACCAGCCCGTCGCCCATGGCCACGACCCGATCCCCGTGAAACGCCACATGCCGCCTCCCGGAACCCACGGTCACCGGGCCCCGGCCCTCCAGGTCCAGCGGACCAAGATCTCCCGGCCGGCGGCTCCAAAGCGGATCCCCGGTCGCGGCACGAAACAGGGTGAGCCGGTCCAGCCACAACGCCACCACCGGTCCGGAGGCGGCAAAACCAACGGACTCGGCGGGAAGACGGGTGATCGACTGATCGACCTTCCGGATCCACCTCAGCTTTCCTTGGGCGCGGTCCAAAGCAGCCAAGGTCGCTTCCGAGGGATTCAGGACCATGAGAAGATCCGGACCGGCCAGCGCTAGCCGGCTCACGGGACCCAGGCGCGATTCCCACAACGTCCGTCCGGACGATGCGTCCAGAGCCAGAACCCTGTCTCCGGCCGGAACAAAGAGTTTGCCCGCATCAGCCACCAGATCGGGTGCCACGATGAGACCGGTGCGCGGCGCGGCACCGGTCCGCCCGGGGGGGACTTCCGCCTGCAACCCGGTTTCCCACAACAGTTTGCCGGTCCCGGACTGCAATCCAACCAACCGGTGACGATCATCGAGCACCGCCACCGTGGCTCCAACGGCGGCCACGCCCGACACCCGGGCACCGGGCAGAGGTTGAAAGCGCCAGGCGACACGCGCCAGAGGGGCAGGAGCTTGGGGCGCGGGAGCAACGGAAGGCCACGGATCCGCCCCCAAGGCGCGGAGAGCCGAAGCCTGCGGCCCGCCGATCCGGGCCCACCAGGTTTCCGCCTCCTCTTTCCGCCCCGCCTCTTCCAGCAGCCGGGCCCCTGTCCAACCCACCCAATCCGGCGGCGTTCCCCGGGCCAACAACCGCAGCTTGCGCAAGGCCGCCTCCGCCTCACCCCGGCGCAGGTCCAATTCCACTTCCCGTTGCCAGGACGCATCGATCCGCTCCCCGAGCCCAGCCCGCACCGCTTCGGAAAGCTCGAAAGGCGCGTTCTCCGCGATCAGTTTCCCCGCCGCGGCGCGAAACTCCGCGTCCCGCCCCTCCTTCCACAAACCGTTGAGCCATCCCTGCCAAGCTGCCTTGTCCGCAGGTCTCAGGGCAACCAGCCGCGGCCACAGCCGCATCCGCCGGCCGGGAAAGGCCGCGACCGCTGCATCGAGCAGGGGGATGGATTCCACCGCGGCCCAATCGATGCGTTCCAGTTGCGGTTCCGCGAAGTCCGGTCGACCGACCGACCCATAGAGCAGGGCGAGCCGCAAGCGGAGGTCGTCTTCCGGCCCGTCCTTCCCTTCCAAAAGAGAGAGGAGATACCGCTCCGTCTCCGGTGCCTTGGAGCGATCCCCCGTGAACACCGTGACCGCCAGTCGTTGCAAGTCGGGCCGCTTTTCGACCCCCGTCCCCGCCTCCTCCAGCAACCGGCCCGTGACCCGCCGCGCCCGGTTTTCCTGACTCCGCTCCAGCGCCACCGAGACAAAGGCGGACACTCGCTGCACGGCCGCTTCTCCAAGGCCAGCGCCGCCCGAAGAAAGTCTCGCCTCCTCGCGGCCCCAGACCGATTCCGCCCTGCCTTGACCGGCGGCAAACTCCACCGCCGCGATCAGCCAATCCCGGTAGGCCTCCCCGTCTGAGGCCAGGGCCCGGCTCTGATCGAGCAATTCCTCGCCCCGCGCGGGAGGCGACACCTTGGCCAAGGCCAGGGTCGCCTCGAAGGCGCCGGGCCGGGCGGCCAGTCCGCGCTCCAGAAGCTCACGGGCGGCGGAAGCAAAGCCTTCCGCCTCCAGAAAGGAGGCCAAGCGCGTCCACGACTCCGCCGGGATGCCCTCGAACGACAAGCCACCGATGACCCCAGCCACCCCTCCCTCATCGCCCCGGGCCGCCAACGCCCGGATCAATCCCTCAGCCGGAGCAAAACTTTTCGGTGCGAGCCGCAGCGCCTCCCGGAATGCCAGGACCGCCCCCTCCGCAAAACCGCGGGCCGCCAAGGCCGTGCCGAGCGCCGTGAAGGAGTCGCTGTCTCCCGGTGCGATCCCGGCCTCGACCGCCTTCCGGCCCGCCTCGGTCCCGTCGAGCGCAAAGGTGAGGAGGATCAGTTCCCGGGCCAGATCGGAACGCCCGGGGTCAAGCGACGCCCTCCGGCGCACATACTCCCGCCACTTCGCCGGTGCCGCCGCCAGCAGGGTCCGGGCCCGTTCCTCCAGCCAAGCCAGATGAGGAAGCCGTAAGGCCGCCTCCGCCAGCACCTCCCCCGCCCCGTTCGTGGCGCCCTCCGCCTCCAACAGAGTGGCCAGATCCACCGCGGCCGCCGCCGAAACCGGATCCGCCCGCACCGACTCGCGCGCCCCGGCCACCAGTTTGGCGGGATCGCCCAGGGAACGGCGCGCCCGGACCAAGTCCGCCCGCCTCGGATGATCGGCAGCCAAACGGCTCAGCAAGCCCTCGACCCGCGCCAAAGCCGCCTCCTGTGGTTCCACCCGCACCGCCCGGAAAGCCAGTTCCAATTCGGTTTCGGGGTCGAGGCCCCCCTTTCCGGCCAGGACCAAGGTTTCCCTGGCGACCTCCGCATAGGCGAAGTCGCTCATCCACCCAAGCAATTCCGGCAGGCCGCGTCCCCCGTCCGCCAAACGCCGGTCCCGCTCCGCCACGAGCCGCGTGGTCGCCAACCCACGCTCCCCGGCGCCGGTCGCGCATTCGAGCAACTCGCGCAACCAAGGTCCCCTCCGATCCTCCCGCGCCTCCAAGGCAATGCCCCGGGACAGCGGCTCGAGGTTCCCGGTGGCCCGGAAGGCGAGGTAATGGACGTAGGCATTCTCCGGGTGCCGCTTCAGGGCCAACGCCGCTTCCGGGACCGCTTCGGGGGCATCGAGGGCCAGCAGGAGCCGGAGATGCACGGCCCGGGCGCCCTGATCCCCCGGATACTGCGCCAGATGGGTCCGGTAAAGCTCCACCAGTTCCGCCTCACGTCCCGCCTCCCGGTAAAGCGCACGGAGTTCGTCGAACGGAGCCTCGAGGGCGGCATCCTGGTGCAACGCGGTCCGCAAGGCGAGGGAACGGGCGTCGAAATCCAACGCGGCCAGGGAACCTGCCACCAGCCAACAGAGCGCCAGGGCCGGGAAGCGCGTTGCGGGACGCCTTTTCATCATCGCGCCCCTCAAGCGGCGTTGCGGGCGCTTCCCGGGACCGGCACGACCTCGATCAATTCGTCGATCAGGCGGTCTACGTCAACCGACTCCGCCTCGCCCTCGAAATTGAGGATCATGCGATGCCGCAAACATCCCTTGGCCACCTGTCGCAAGTCGTTCTCCACCACGGCGGTCCGGCCATCGAGGACCGTCCGGACGCGGGCGGTGCGGACGAGCGCCTGCATGCCGCGCGGGCTGGAACCGTAGGCCACGTAGCGGCGGACCCGTTCCACGGCGGATTGATCGGGGTGGGAGGCAAGAACGAGAGCCGCGGCGTAATGGAGCACGGGATCGGCCACGGCAACGTGGGACAGGGCTTTCTGGAACCCGATCAGTTCCGCGCCGCTCATGACCGGTTCAATCACGGGGGCCCCGGCCCCGGTGGTGCGCCGGGAAATCTCGACGAGATCCCGCTGACCGGGAAAGGGCACGCGGAGCTTGAGGAGGAAACGATCCAATTGCGCCTCCGGCAGAGGATAGGTCCCCTCCATCTCCATCGGATTCTGGGTGGCCATGACGAAGAACGGTTCCGGCAGCAGGTGACGATCCCCCCCGGAAGTGACGGCATGCTCCTGCATCACCTCCAACAGGGCGGCTTGGGTTTTCGGCGTGGCCCGGTTGATTTCATCGACCAGAACGACGTTGGCAAAGACCGGCCCTTTCTCGAAGATGAGGGCGCGCCGACCGGCCTCGTTCTCGTTGACGATCTGGGTGCCGAGGATATCGGCGGGCATGAGATCCGGGGTGCACTGGACCCGCCCCGCGGACAGTCCGAGGACGTGCGAAAGCATCTTGACCAAATGGGTCTTGCCCAGGCCCGGAACGCCCTCCAGCAGGACATGTCCCTGACAAAAGATGGCGGTCAATGTGTCCGTCAAGAGGTCGTCGTAGCCGACGATGGCCTTTTGCAATTCCTCCTTGAGCCGCGCGAACTTCGAGCGGAACGCCGTCAACTGGGCTTCGAGCAGGTCGGGGGTCATGATGGGGATCCACACCAAACACTTCCACGGTCCCTCTGCAAACTGAAACGTCGGGAGCCGGACCGCCATCCGGAGAAAAGCTTAGGAAAATCCGATTTGTTCCCCCCCGCCCCCTGTGTCAGAGGTTCTTCGTGATCCGGCGAGCCTATCACCACACTAAAATCGTGTTCACCCTGGGGCCGGCCACTGCCAAACCGGACTTGCTGAAGAAACTGGTGGCCGCGGGAACAGACGTTTGCCGTCTCAACATGGCCCACGGATCCCACGAATGGACGCGGGATGCAATCCGCATGGTTCGCCAGATCTGTCTCGAGGAAAACCGCCAGATCGCCATCATGATGGATGTCAAGGGACCGGAGATCCGCACCGGTGCGCTCGGCACGCCGCTGCTTCTCGCCCCCGGTGACAGCTTGGAACTCTGGTCGAGCCCGATCCCGGAGGGCATGCCGCCCGGAATCCAACGGGTCACCGTCAACTACCGCGGGCTTCCCGAAGACCTGAAAACGGGGGACACGGTCTTGGTCGACAGCGGTTTGATCCGTCTCGAAGTCACCGCCACCTCCGCCCTCAGCGTCACCACCAAGGTTCTGATTGGCGGGGAACTCGGTTCCCGCCGCCACATCAACCTGCCGGGAGTCCATGTCCGCCTCCCTTCCCTCACGGAAAAGGACCTCGACGATATCCGGGTCGGGATCGAGGAGGGCGTTGATCTTTTCGCCCTTTCCTTCGTGCGCGACGCCGCGGCGATCGAAGAACTGCGGGCCCTCCTGAAACAGGCCGGATCCCCGGCCTGGATCGTGGCCAAGTTGGAAGATCAGGCCGGTCTGCGCAACCTTGACGAAATCGTCAAAGCCACCGACTGCCTCATGGTGGCGCGGGGAGATCTCGGGATCGAGATTCCTTTCGAACAACTCCCGGCCGTTCAGAACAAGGTCGTCAAGGCCTGCCTCGCCCACGGCAAACCGGTCATCATCGCCACCCACCTGCTCGAGTCGATGGTGGAAAATCCCTTCCCCACCCGGGCGGAGATCACCGACATCGCCAACGCCGTGCGGGAGAAAGCGGATGCCATCATGCTTTCGGGGGAGACGACCACCGGGAAATACCCGTTGGAATGCGTCGATGTGATGAAGCGGATCATCGAGGCCACGGAACCGCTCAACGGACGGGAGATGAACTTGACGATGCCACTGGTCTCGCCCAAGGGCAAACTGGTGCGGTCATCGATCGTGCTGGCCCAGGAAATGGGCGACGCCGCCATCGTCCTCTTCACCCGCAGCGGACATACCGCCGCAGTCGCCGCCGCGCTCCGTCCCTCCGGCATTCCGGTCTACGCCTTCACCGACCGGCTCTCCACCTTCCGCCAGATGCTGATTCTCTGGGGCATCGAGCCCTTCCTGATCGAGTTCAACGGACTGGATTTTGAGGAAACCATGGCCCGGGCCTTCCATTGCCTGATCCGCGGGAACTGGCAAATCCCGGGGGACCGCCTCGCCGTGGTCACCAATACCGTCGCCTCCGGCCGGATCATCGACGTGCTGCAGATCCGCACCATCGCCTGAATCTCTTTCCGGCCGGACTTCGCTTCCGCGCCGCTCATCCGGCGGCAACCGATGATCAGGAGCTGCGAATTCTCTCGCTCCAACCGTCCCATGGATCGCTCGATGGACTGAAGTCGGGAGGCGCCCATGGAGTGGTCTGGGCGAAATCGCCGAGGATGGCTTGTCGAACCCGTTTCGTCCGGTTGAACCCGTAAGTGTGCATCAGCCGATGGTGCCAGAAGATCACCGTTCCCCTTCTGCCGGGAATTTCCCAAGGCTGGATTTCGGAGCGGAGACGTTCGACTTCTGCCATCAACTCCGGGACGGGCGGGTGGGTGCACCCGTTGAACGCGAATTGCTCATGCAATCGGAGGTGACTACCCGGCCAAACCGTGAACCCTCCGCCGTGGGGAGCAACCTCCTCCAGATAGCCGACGGTGCCGACTTGGAAAATCTGCATGTCGGTATGGGGCCCAGGCGGTCGCTCGGATGGGATCCCGACGGGAAACACGGGATAAAGGCCCCGGATATGATTTGGCGGCGCGACCGTGCCAAGCAGGACGGCAACGGTTTTTCCGATCAACGGATTCTGTGCCACGATGTCATAGACCCAGGACTCGGACCGGAGGCATTCCCGGAATTTGACGCGCCCGTTGCGTGAATGCAGGGATTTCGTAACGCAGCAATCCTTGACCATGCCTTGCCAAGTATCGGGTTCATCCCGGTTGAAGTGGGGCGGGAGAAGCTCCCAACAGCGATCCACCGCGCGCCTGCAGTCATCCTCGGAAAGGATGTCAGTCTTCACGAGGATGCCATGAGTTTTGAAACATGCAATCTCAGCATCCGACAAATTCGGTTCGTTACCAAAGACGCAGGCATCCGGAATGGGAATGGAAGGAAGATAGGAGGAATCTGAGACCGCCGGCGCCTGTGGTTTGCGAAACAGGTTTCGAAGTTTCATGGTGAGGAAGGGAAGACAATGGGAATGGTGAACGCGATGAAACGACCGTATCCAATTGTTTTTCTCGACGCCAGTCAAGACTTTCCCATCGGAATCAGCCGTTTTACTTTTTTGATGAGAGAATGCTTTCAAACGCTCCGCACACCAATCTCCCGGAGGAGATCAAATCGGTGATTCATATTTACCCTTAATTCTCAGCCGGACTACACGAATATTTCCACTTCCACGCCTTGCGGCACCAGATCGTAAAGGGCCGCGACGTCCGCGTTGCGCATCCGGACGCAACCGATGCTGGCCGGTTGACCGATGAGGTCCTCCTGGTTCGTTCCGTGGATATAGATGTAGCGGTCCTTGGTGTTGGCATTGTGCGCCTCGAGCCCTTCCAGCCAGAGGATGCGCGTAAGGACGAAATCCTCATCGGTCGCCTCCCCCGGATTCCAGAGCCCCACCGGTTGGCGGGACTTGAAGATCGTGCCGGGCGGTGCGCCATCCCCGTGCCGTTCCACGACCCGGAAACGGCCCGTCGGCGTTCGGTGGCTGCCCGGTTCCGTGCCGGGACCGAACTTTGAAGTGGAAACCGGCCACACGGCGATCACCCGATCGCCCTCCGTGAGTTGCAACTCCTGGCGCGCGATCGACACTTGGATTTTCCGAGGGGGCGGTTGCATCAGGGATCAAGGTGGCTAGGATGACGCCCCTTTCAAATCGAGAACATCATGAGCGCGGGAAAACATGTCGCTATCGCCGGGGCCACGGGAGCCGTCGGTGTGGAAATGCTGCAGTGTCTGGAGGAACGGAATTTCCCCCTGGCCAGCCTGAAACTTTTGGCCTCGGCGCGCTCCAAGGGCAAAAAAATGACCTTCCGGGGAGAGGAACTGACCGTGGAGGAATTGACGCCGGACTCGTTCAAGGGCGTGGACATCGCCCTCTTCAGCGCCGGCAGCGGCATCTCCAGGGAGTTCGGTCCTCACGCGGTCAGAGCGGGAGCGGTGGTGGTGGACAATTCGTCCGCCTTCCGGATGGAGGCGGGCGTGCCGCTGGTGGTGCCCGAAATCAACCCGGAGGATGCCCCCGGCCACCAAGGGATCATCGCCAACCCGAATTGCACGACCATCGTCGCACTGATGGCGCTTTACTCCCTGCATCGCGCCTGGACGGTCCGTTCCATCGTGGCTTCCAGTTACCAGGCGGTCTCGGGCACGGGGCAAGCCGGGATTGAAGAACTGGCGGCCCAGAACCGGGCCTTGGTGGCGGGGGAGCCCATCGTAGCCAAGGTGTATTCCCGCCAAATCGCCTCGAACTGCCTTCCGGAGATCGGCGGGGTGGTGGCCAACGGTTACACCAGCGAGGAGATGAAGATGCAGAACGAGGGACGCAAGATTCTCCATCAGCCCGATCTCAAGGCCTCCGTGACCTGTGTCCGTGTCCCGGTTTTCCGTTCCCACTCGGTCTCGGTGACCGCCGACTTCGAGCGCAAGCCCTCCGTGGAAGAGGCGCGCCGCTTGATCGGGGCCGCGGCCGGGGTCCAGGTGATGGACGAACGCGAGGCGAACCGCTTCCCGACCCCGTTGGATTGCACGGGAAAAGACGACTGCCTGGTGGGCCGGATCCGGGAGGATCTGGTCTTTCCCCAAGGCTTGAGCCTCTGGGTGGTGGGCGATCAGGTGCGCAAGGGCGCGGCGCTGAATGCCGTGCAGATCGCGGAATTGCTTTGAAGCGAGGCGGAAAGGGGGCGCGATGGATCTGGAACTTTACCTCAAGGAGCGGCGCGGGTGGATCGATGCAGCGCTTGAAGCCCGCCTGCCCGGCCCCGGGGAGCGGCCCGGCACCTTGCACCGGGCCATGCGGCATTCCATCTTCGCCGGAGGGAAACGTTTGCGCCCGATCCTCTGTCTGGCGGCGGCGGAAGCTTGCGGTGCCGACCCGGGAATCGCCCTCGATCTCGCCGTGGCTTTGGAATGCCTGCACACTTACACCCTGATCCACGACGATTTGCCGTGCATGGATGACGACGATTTTCGCCGCGGGCATCCCACCTGCCACAAAGTCTTCGGGGACGGGATCGCGGTGTTGGCCGGTGACGCCCTGCAGGCCCTGGCCTTCGAGATCTGCGGGGAACGGGAGGATGGTGGCGTGTATGCCAGGGAATTGGCGGTCACCTCCGGATCCCGGCATTTGGTCGGAGGTCAGGTCCTGGATCTGGAGGGTGAATCCAAGCAGCTCTCCCTGGAGGAATTGCGGTTCGTGCACCTCAGCAAAACGGCCGCCCTCCTCACCACCAGCGTCCGGTTCGGGGGAAGGGCTGCCGGAGCCAGCGAGGCCCAGCTGGAGGCGCTGACCCGCTTCGGCCAGGCATCCGGTCTCGCCTTTCAAGTCATCGACGACATTCTGGACGTGACCCAAACCACCGAGAAACTCGGGAAGAGCGCCGGAAAAGATCTCGATTCCTCGAAGTCGACCTATCCTGCCCTCCTGGGGCTCGAAGCCTCCCGGGAAGAAGCCCACCGGCTCACCCGCGAGGCCCTCGAGGCTCTCGCCATTTTTGGCGACGCAGGGAGCGCCTTGCGGGCCTTGGGCAATTACCTGCTGGAGCGGGATTACTGAGGAGCCCGGCGCCGCCCCGCTTCACCCGGGGGATAACGCTCCGCCAGAGCGGCGATGTAGCCGACCAGATCATCGATCTCCCGGTCCCCGAGCCGGTTGGCGATCTCCCGCATTTTCGGTCCTTCCGGATCGCCATCGTGATAACCCCGCACCCCTTCGCGAAACTTTCGGAGGGATCCGGCGAGATACCAGCCGGAAAGTACGGTCAGGGGGGCACTGTGGAAAGCGCGTTCCCCCTGCCCGTTGAAGCGGTGGCATCGGGCGCAAATTTCGGTGTAAAGCCCGGCGCCCCGCACCGGATCCGCCCCGGAAGGCGCGGACGGAGGCACCGGTTTTAGATCGGCCAGATACGCCGCCAACGCGGGGACAAGCTCCGGGGTCAGACTGGAGGCGATGGCCTGCATCTGCGCCCCCGGAAGGTCCGCATGATGTTTGCCCCGCACGCCGCGGCGGAATTTTTCCAACTGGAGCCCGCCATACCAGCCGGGCAGACCGGCAAGCGATGGGGCCATGATTTGCGGATTGCCCTCGGCCCGTTCACCATGACACTTGGCGCAGACGGCAACAAATACCGCTCCCGGCTCCTGCCCCGCCAGCGCGGAAGTCAGGCAGAGAACCGGGAGGGTGAGGAAAACGGCGAGGCGGTTCAAGGGCAACCGCCGCTTACTTCGCGCTGATCTTTTGGATGAGGGTGACGATGGCGAGCACCGCGAAGGATCCGGCGGTGGCCAAACCGATCGTCCAGCCCAAACCGTCTCCACCAAATCCGGTGGCGTCCTTGATATAGCTGCCCACATAGGCACCGGCAATCCCGAGAATCATCGTCAGGATGAGGCCCATGCTCTGTTTCCCGGGCATCAAAAACCGGGCCAGAGCGCCAGCCACCACGCCGATCACGGCGATGGAGAGGATTTCGTTCATGTTGATCTCAGCAAGCAGGGTTTGCATGGGGACAAGGCTAGTCCCCGGCACTCCGGCTCACAAGTTGAATCAACGCCGCAATTTGTAGCGGTCCACCCAAGGCGGGAACCGTCAAAATCCCTGGCCCGCGCCAGGGCGGGGCGGGAGGATGCCAACAGGCTCTTAATGGGCTTTCTGCTCCACCGCAGCTGGTGAACCCCCTTTTTTGGCGGGTGGAGCCCCCGGCTTGAAGAAGGTGACGAGGCATCCTCCCACAGCCGCGCAGAGAATCCCGACGAAGAACATCGGATGGATCGGCGTTTTGGGCGGGTGCATGAGGAGCGAGACGATCGCGTTGATGACCGGTGCCCCGGCAAAGACGATCGACATGACCACGGCGGGGTTCCCCTTAGCCCCGAAAGCCAGAAGAACGCCGAACGCCCCGATGGCACCGAGAATGCCGGCCACCGACGCCCACGCCAAGGCGCCCTTGGGATAGGAAAAAACATTGAGGGACTGGCCGTTTGCCAGAAGCACCGCCGCCGGAGCCAGCACCGCGACGAGGAAATACATCAGCCCGACGATGAGGAACGCCTTGTAACGACCATTGGCCGGGTCCTGCATGCCGACGGCCCCTCCGTGCAAGGCGATGCCGTAGGTGCCCCAACAGAGCACGGTCAGAAGGGAGAAAATCAGCCACAATTCCATCTTGTTTTTCACGTTAGTCGTTTTCTGGGTCACCGGGTCACCTTCATGATTCCTTGCATCAAAACGTGAGGCCGGGGCAGGGTGCAAATGAATTTGCCGCTCCCCGGGGGTCACGGAAGGTTCGGGCGGGATGATCTCCTCTTTGCCGCGATCAATCAAGACGGAAGCGTCAATGATTTTCTCCCTCCGCGGGCGGCCCCGGCGGCGCTGGCACCGGGCGGATTCTTTGCAACTCTCCCGTCCAAGTCCATCGGGATGGCGGCAATCACTTTGAACCAGTCCTCCTTCTGCCACCCCAAAACCGGATTTCCGCCCCCTTCATGCAAGATCAATCCCTTCCGCAACCCTCCACCCGCCGAGAACTCTTGAAAACGGGCGTCCGCCTCGGTGCGGGCTCGGCTCTCGCCGGGGTCACCCTGCCTCATGTCCATGCCGCCAACGACGACCCCACCATCCGGCTCGCCTTGGTGGGCTGTGGCGGACGCGGGGCCGGGGCGGTCCTCAATGCCCTGGCCACCTCCACCGAACAAGGCCCGGTGAAACTGCACGCCATGGCGGATGTGTTCACGGAGAACCTCGATTCCAAATACACCGCCCTCGCCGAGCGTGAGGAACTGGCCGGCAAGATCACCGTGGACGACCGCAAATTCATCGGCTTCGACGGCTATCGCAAGGCCATCGATACCCTCCGCCCGGGTGACGTGGTGATCCTGACGACGCCTTGTGCCTTCCGTTGGGTTCACTTTGCCTACGCGATCGAAAAAGGCGTCAACGTCTTCATGGAGAAACCGGTGATCGCGGATGGCCCGAGCGCCCGCCGCATGCTGGCCCTGAACGAGGAGGCCAAAAAGAAGAACCTCAAGGTCGGAGTGGGCCTCATGATCCGGCACTGCGTGGCCCGGGGCGAACTCTTCAAACGCATCCAGGACGGGGCGATCGGCGAGATCACCATGATGCGCGCCTACCGGATGCAAGGCCCCATCGGCAGCTGTTTCTCCCTGCGCAATCCCGGCCCCCTGAACCACTTGATGTACCAGATCAAGCGCTTCCACAGCTTCCTCTGGCTCAGCGGCGGCGCGTTCAGCGACTTCAACATCCACAACATCGACGAGTGCTGCTGGATGAAGAACGATTGGCCGGTGGAGGCACGGGCCATCGGCGGCCGTCATTACCGGGGCGACAACATCGACCAGAATTTCGACAGCTACGCCGTGGAATACACGTTCAAGGACGGTACCAAACTTTTCCTCGACGGGCGCAACATGACCGGTTGCGAGCAGCAGTTCAACAGTTACATCCACGGCACCAAGGGTTGCGCCGTGGTTTCTGAAAAAGGGCACGCTCCCTCCCGCGCCCGGATTTACAAGGGGCAGATCATTCATCAGGTGGTCGAGCGCAGGGCCCGCCCCGGTGAGGAACCTCCTCCGCCCGCTCCGCCGCACCCGGACACGGTTTGGGCTTACCCCCAGACCCCGCGGGAACCGAGCCCTTACGACCTCGAGTGGCAGGATCTCATCACCGCCATCCAGCGCGACGAAACCTACAACGAAGTGGAGCGCGGGGTGAAAGCCAGTCTCGTTACCGCGATGGGCCGGATGTCCGCCCATACCGGCCAGGTGATCAGCTACGATGCCATGCTGAACTGCGCGCATGAGTTCGCCCCGCTGGTGGATCAATTGACCCCCGACTCCGATTCCCCGGTCATGCCGTTCGAGGACGGGAGCTATCCCATCCCGGAACCCGGCGTGAAGATCGACAGGGAGTATTGAAGTTCGCGGTCATCGGAAATCTGACGGAGATGAGAAGCCGAAGGGAGTTTTTGCAGGCCCTGCCCCTGGCCGCGCTGGGGACGGGGTCCGCCTTGGCGGCAGAGGAGAAGTTCCGGATCGTGACCTTCACCAAGTCCTTCCAGGATCTGTCCTGTGAAGCACTCGCCGAGGCGATCGCCTCCATCGGTCTCGACGGGATCGAGGTCGCGGTCCGTCCCAAGGGACACATCGAACCCGGGCGGGTCGAGGACGAGTTGCCGAAGATGGTCGACGCCCTGAAAGCGCGCCATCTCACCTTGGAAGTGATGACCTCGGGAATCAACCAAGTCTCCGGGGAACAACGCACCGAGGCCATCCTCCGCACCGCCGCGGGTCTCGGGATCCCCCGATACCGGCTCGCCTATTACAAATACGATCTGGGAAAACCGATCCGCAAACAACTCGACGAGATCCGTCCCCGCCTCACCGATCTGGCCGCCCTCAACAAGGAACTCGGCATCCAGGGCGTCTATCAGAATCACGCGGGCCGCGACTATGTGGGGGCCCCGGTTTGGGATATGCACGACCTGATCCGTGGTTTCGATCCCGCCGCGATGGCCCTCGCTTTCGACATCGGTCACGCCACCGTCGAAGGCGCCTCGAGCTGGGAAATCGACTTCGAACTCGTCCGCCCCAACCTCGGCATCATTTACGTCAAGGATTACCTCGTGAACGGCCGGACCAAACAAGGCATGCCGCTCGGCGAGGGTGGCGTGGACCCGAAATTCTTCCCCATGGTGGCCCGCTTGTCCCCCCGCCTCCCCCTCTCCCTCCACGTCGAGTATCTCCCGGACGAACCCCCGGGACCGGCGCGGACGCGGAAGCACCTCGAAGCCATCCAGAGGGATGCGCGGAAATTGCGGGAAATGCTGGCGGCCTGACCATGAAGGTCATTTCCCTCGCCGAAGGCACCTTGCTCGATCAACCCTGGGGCCGTCTCACGTGGCTCGCCTCCCGGGAGATCGGAAACTCCCGGACCATGACCTTCGGCCGGTCTCACATTCCTGTCCGCCACCCTCCATGATCTGTGGTCAGGCAGGAATGCCTAAACGACCAGCGCACAGAAAAGCGGGATGATGGTGGCTCCCTTCACGCTCGGGTCGGAACACAGCCGTCCCGGCTGTGAAGTGTTGCAGGCGTCCCGCCGGCAAAACGATCCTCATCCCGCTTCACTGCGTGCCGCTCTCCTCGCCTAGCTTTACCCACAAGTTTTGCTTGCCTTGGAGGCCCGAAGGACCGGGCTAAGATGACCCAGGTCGAAGGGAGGCCGAAGGCGACCGCAGGCCTGGGGGGACGTTACATTTTGCATCCGCTCTGAAGGTGCGGGACAATCGTGGTTTCCAACTTGTGCCCGGTTCAAGGCGCGGATTTCCCGTCCGCTGAAGCGCGGTGTCTCACCACGCCAATGATAAGCAAGGTCACGGAGAGAATCAGGCCCACCGCCGCGGGAAGGTGACAGAGTTTCACCACCAGCTCCTGCCATGCCGCGGCGCCGGTCGCGCCCGCTTGTTTTGCGACGATCGGTAACATTTGGTTCGCGCCCCACCATGCGTTGGCCGCTTCGGATAAGGCCATCAACCAAGTCAGCCAGGCCGATATCACCAGGACCCGGACGGCTTTCAGGTCGGCACAACAGGGCAGCTTGAGCACGACCAGTGCGAGCAGGACAAACAACAGGCCGTTGGTGACAAACTGAATGTGCGCCCCAAGCGCAAGCCGTGGATACGGCGCAAGGGGCAGGGCAAAACCGAAGACGAGCCCGACCAGAACAAGCGCCAGCCCGTGCACGAGGATTTTTTTGCCACCGGACTCGATGGTCAGGGTTCTTTCTGGGTTCATGATTTTCCAAGGAGAAAGGGAACGCAGACCGGACTGCCAAACCGATTCAAGGTTTTCCGCGACCTGCCCGGGCCCGCGAGCCTAGGCCGCGCCGCTCGAAGAGGCGGGTCGAGAGAACCTCGGCCGACACGGGCTTCCAGTTGCGCACCCTGTGGAGATTGCACGCCATGATGACCGGCGGGACGGCCAGGAGCACGGACTCGCGCGACGCGTCCCGGATCACTGCCGGAAATCGATCCGCGAAACTAATCACTTGGACAAGTCCGAAAGGGCCTGAAACGTCCAAAACACCACCCCAAGGGTCTTGGGCATCAGGTTCACGAAATTCAACCTCGTAGCCCGCCGCTCGCAGAGCGCCCCCAACCGATCGGAGCGTTTCCGAATCCGCGATGGTCCCCAGATCGATATCCTCGGTGTGTCGGACGTAATGATGGGCCGCCATCGCCACCGCCCCGATGACCACACAGAACAAGCCGCGTTCCTTCAGAAGCCGCGCTACCTGCTCCGCGGCGCGGAGGGTTGATTCCGGGGCGCTCATCCTCCGGTCGCGTCTTCCGGTTGCGGAGCCGGGGCCGGATTCAACCAGGCCAACCGATCTCCCATGGACAACGCCGCCTTGATCCGTTCTTCCACGGTCATCCGGCTGACCCGTTCCAGTTCGGCGGCCAGTGACTGGTCCGCGCAGGCACTTCGCCTGGGCCTTCGGACCGATGGATCGTCACCAGATCCCATGCTGGGAAACGTGGTGCAACCGGTGTCGTTTCTCAACTTCCGATTGGACAAAGATGCAATGATTTTCCTTTTGGAGCCCCGGGGCCACCGTCCCCTGCCCTGTTTCAAAGCGCCCTGGCAAAGGCTCCGCCGTCCACCAACAACACTTCCCCAGTGATGTAACTGCCGGCCTCGCTGGCGAGAAGGATGGCAGGACCGGCGATTTCCCCGGGTTGTCCCCAGCGACCGAGGGCGGTGCGACTGGCGAACGATTGTTTTCCGGCCTCGTCGAGAAGGCTCATCGGGAGATCCGTCAGGAAAGGCCCGGGCGCGATGCAATTCACGGTGATGCCGTCCTGACCAAGGTCCAGGGCACTGGCTTTGGCCAAACCAATCACCGCGGCCTTGGTGGCGGAGTAAGCGTTGCGGCCCTCTTTGGAGCCGAGCCCGAGCACGGAAGAGATGTGGATGATGCGCCCCCAGCGGCGCGCCTTCATCTGTGGCACCAAGGCGCGTGTCAGGACCATGATGCTGCTCAGGTTCAGCTCAAGAATCCGGTCCCAGTCCTCGTCCTGGATTTTGTCGATCGGCTGGGGCGTGTTGCTCCCCGCGTTGTTCACCAGGATATCCACCTTGCCGAATCGCGCCAAAGTCACTTCGGCCAAATTCCTGACAGCCTCACGGTCGGTCATGTCCACGGGCAGGTAGTCGACCCTGACATCGAGCCCCTCGCGGATCCGGGCGGCGGCGCTTTGGAGTTCCTCCTCGTGCCGGCTGCAGATCATGACGTGCGCGCCGTGCTCCGCAAATCCCCGGGCCATGGCCAAGCCCAGCCCTTTGCTGCCTCCGGTGACGAGCGCGACTTTGTTCGTGAGATCGAATCTGTTGTTCATGTGCTTGGTGTCAGGGTTTCTTGTTCTTGGTTTTTTCCGGGTTCAGGTAGGACAAGCTCTCCGCTACGAGCCGTTCTTCAAGTGCCAAGGCCGCCGCATCGTCGAGCGGGCTTTCACACGGTAACTCCATCCCGCGCGCTTGACTGCGGGCGATCCATTCGCCGGGGCGGTGCCCGCGGGCATCCCGGTGGTCCGGAGCGAAGGTGGCCCCGTAGGCCTCCGAAAAGCAGGGGACGGGCAACGGATCACGGGTGATCATCTCAAGGAGAAAGCGGACGCGGGGATTGGCCTCCTGACAGATACGGAACATTTCGGCCAGATCGAGGATGCCCTGCCCGAGGGGAACCTCGCTAAGAAGAAAGCCCGAGGGCATCGCGCCCAGCCCCATGTCCTTGATGTGCGTCGTCAGGATCCAGGGCGACAATGTCCGCGCGACTTCGACCGGCTCTTCGAGCAGGGCGAGACTGTTGCCGAAATCCAGGCAGACACCCATCCATTCGCTCGCCAGGTGGCGGAAGACTTCGGCCTGTTCCGCGGCCGTCCAATCCTTGTGGTTCTCCACCGCGAGCCGGACCCGGTGCTTGGCCAGAATCGGTTCCACTTCACGCAAAGTGGCGAGGCTCTCCTCCCGCCACCGTTCCCACCCGGCCCGCGAACTGAAATGTTCATAGCGCCGCTGGAGCAGGCAGTAACACCGGAAAATGGTGGCCCCGGCCTCTTTGCCGGCCATCAGGTCGCGCTCGAAACGCTCCAGATCACCGGGAAGTTCGATTTGCCCCTCCAACGCGATGCCGAGCCGTTCGCACCGCTGGCGCACCGCTCTGGCGAGGGACATGTCCCAGCCATCCACGCCGGTCTGCAAGGAGGGGCAGCCAAGCTCCGCGCAATGGTCCACCACATCGAGCGGGCTGTTCCAGGGGGGGAAACCAGCCTCCGGAGCAGAACGCCGTTGCCACCAACGGACGCGGAACGACCAGATGGTGAGGCCGATGGCGTCCGGGAACCCGGGATCGCAGGTGGCGGGCGGTTGATTCACGCGGGAAGTCCGCCTCACGTTGGCATCGGTTGCGGGCCTGTCAAACCGCGCCCGGCCTGACGTCATTCCCGGAGAAGTTCTTGCCCGGGGGCGAAGAATCGACCGGAGGGGGTCCGGACATGGACGCTTTGATCGCGGGATTCGACTGGGCGGGGACGGCGCTCGAGGAATTGCCTAAGGCTCAAGCCGCCCCCCATCAAACAGGAACGCCTGGCCACCTTGGGACAATTGGCCGGAAGCGTGGCTCATGAGATGCGCACCCCGCTCGCGGTGATTCGCCACATCACGTATTTCTTAGAGCACTGTTTCCCCTGCGATGACCTGAACGGGCGCGAAGCCCTGGCGGAGAGCAACCGGGCCATCGCCAGCACGGACCACATCATCGCCGAAATGCTCGATTCCGTCCGCGAACCGGCGCAAACCCAATCCCGCTTTCCCCTGAGCGAACCGATCTCCCAGGCCGTTGGCCTGATTTGACTCCCGGAATCCGTTCACCTCCTCGTCCGCATCGAAAACGAGGCCGGACTGGAAATCCGGGCCTGCGCCCCGGAACGGGGAACGGTCCTCACCCTGAACCTGCCCTCAAACTCGTCCGCTTGAGCCTCTTTTCTCTCCTTGACGGGCGATAGTGGGCCCCCCGCCCCTTCCCGTGGAGTTCCGCGAAGCCACCCTCGACCAATTCGGTGAACTTGCCCTTGAGCGTGTTCCGGCTGGTCCCGAAAACCGCGACCGCCCCGGCGACGGAGAGCGCGCCCTGTTGCTCAAGAAGCGCGAGCAGCCTGCCAGCCAGCGGAGAGAGGTCCACGGTCAGAGGTATCGGGACGACCACCCGGGATTCCGGCATTTCCGTCAAGCGCTGGCGGAGCCTCTCGATTTGCGTTCTCATGGCCCGCAGGAAGAAGAGCAGCCACGGCCCCCAATCCGGTTCATCGCTCCTGAAGGTGGTTTGGGTGCGCCGCAGGCCCAGAGAGTAGGCCTCCTTGTGGTGCTCGACCACGCTCTCCAAGGAACTGAACGCGGCATGGGCGTAGCCGGCGCGGAGCAGTTGCAGGTTGGTCAGCACTCGCGAGAGCCGCCCGTTGCCGTCTTGAAACGGGTGAATGGCGAGGAACACGACCTGAAAGATCGCGATTCTCAGCAACGGGTGAAGGCTGGCCTCGCCTTCTTCCCGCGCCTGCCACGCCAACAACCGCTCCATGAGCCCGGGTGTATCGAAGGGCGACGCCGTCTCGAACACAATCCCGACCTGCGCACCGGCCGCATCGAAGGCGGCGACATGGTTGGGCTGGGTTTTCCAGCTTCCGCGATGCCACTCGTCCTTCACGCAGAAGGAAAGCAGGTCTCGATGCAACTGCCGCAGGATTCCCCCGGTGATCGGCAGATCCTGATAAACGGCTTGGACGGTGTTCATCACGTGAGCGTAACCAGCAACCTCCTGCTCATCGCGGGACCGGAAGGACTCGGCCTGGAGATGGCCCAGCAGCCCCTCAACCTCCTCGTCGCTGAGCCGCGCCCCTTCGATCCGGGTTGAGGAACCGACGCTTTCGATGGTGGCGATCCGGCGGAGCGATTCGAGCTTTTCGGGACCAAGGGAAACCATGGCGCGCCATTCCCCTTTGAACTCATCCACGCCGGCGATGAGCTGCAACATCTCGTTGGTGGGTTGAAGGACGGGAGGGAGCGGCAGGCGCATGGGAGGATGTTCCATCCATTTCCATCCATTTCCATCCATTTCCATCCATTTCCATCCATTTCCATCCATTTCCATCCATTTCCATCCATTTCCATCCATTTCCATCCATTTCCATCCATTTCC
>JAGWVU010000043.1 GCA_018970725.1 Verrucomicrobiota bacterium | reverse complement strand
CAGCAGCCCTTTCCCGCGCTCCCGCAGGCACGCCGCCGCTTCTTCGTTGTGCCGGGCGACGTGCTGGACGATCTCCGCGAAGGCTTCCTCTCCGGCCGCCGCGCCTTGGGCAACGAAGAGGCGGCGGAACAGCCGCACGGTCTCCTCCCTCGCTTTTCGAGGCAACTTCGCCAGCGTGACCGGTTGCGCATGCACCAGGCATTCCTGTTGCACCGCGTCCGTGCGCACCCGGGGCCGGGTCACCCTCTCTTTGCGGCCGTTGACGAAAACCCGCCCCGGCTCGCTGCCCGCCCGGCGGAATCCTCCCGCCTCGTCAGGCCGAACCTTCGGCCCGCAAAGCATCTCGACCTCGGCGGCCATGGTGTTTATGAGGCCGATCCGGACCACCCTTCGCAGGGAATCGTGGAAAATCGAGGTCGCTTGCTCATCGTTGGCTTGCGCCAACGCCTCTGGAATGCGTTCTTCGGCTGTCATTTCGTATGGATTGAAGGGAAACCCTTCTTGAGGACTCCGCGAGCGCGGAGTCCTCACCATCCATCCAAGGATTTTGACGGTGTCTGGGACGCTTCCGTGAAACCCGTAGCGAGCGGATTGGTGCCCGCCAAAGCGGCTTCCCTTGCTGACGACTGTCCACTGCCAACTGTTGACTCAAGTAAACCCGTAGGGTGGACATTTTGTCCGCCCGAATCATTCGGATTCACACGGTCGGGCAAGAATGTCCAACCTACCTGCCGACACGCAGTGAAGCGGGATGAGGATGGTGTTGCCGGCGGGACGCCCGCAATACTTCACAGCCGGGACGGCTGTGTCCCGAGCCGAGCGTGAAGGGAGCTACGATCATCCCGCTTCACTATGTGATTGTAGGTTAGGCATTCCTGCCTGACTACAGATCATGGAAACGGTCGGGCAAGAATGTCCAACCTGCGGACCGAAACACGCAGGACCGTCCACGGCGAACCCGATCTCCATCTCCGTGCGAATCCGTTTCATCCGTGCCCCTCACCCGCCTTGCGACCACTCCAAAACGTGCGACTTCCTCGACGTAACCTTCGATGAGTTCGAGGCATTCATCGAGGTCGCGGTAGGCGTAGGGGCCTTCTGTCTTGAGGGATGCGTCCTGGACTCCCGAGGGGAGCAACACGGATTTGCGGAGCGCGGTGAAATCGAAGGCATCCGCGAGGGGTTTGCAATCACTGCGGGACATCTTTCGTGCCGTGACTCATCGAACACAAAATGCCCTCCACTTCCGGCGTGGCCCGGACAGTGACGACATCTCCAGAGAGGTGTGAGGGAATGACGGACAGTTCACCGGGTTGAAGATGGACCGAACCTTTGCGAATGATCACCCCGCCATCCGGAAACGGCTCATACGTGTTGTGGGGAGGTCAAGCACCAGTTCCGTCTGGCCAAAAACGTGGGCAATCTCCTCGTGGATCGTGGCCCGGTTCCCGGCCGCCCACTGGACCACACGCTCAAACTCGCGGTCAAACCTGGCGGGTGGTCGATGAACGCGTCGACATGACCGGACTCGCTGCGGGAGCCGGTATCGATGAGAAAATGCAAGGGGCCGTCGTCGTAGGGAACCAAGGCATCGAGAAAATGATTCCCGCCGCCGAGATCCCCCGGACGTCCTTTGTTGGCCCGCAGTCGGTTGGCGAGTTGGTCCCAACGAGCGAGATCGAGGTCGGCCGTTGGCACGGTGGAGCGCAACAGCCGCCTGCCACAACCACAATCGGAAACCGCGAAACGCCGCCAGTCCGGTTGGCGTGTCAGAACCGCGGTGCCAGTGGGGAGGGGGGACTTGCCGGGGCATGCAACCGGCAGGAAGACGATGTGCTCCGCGTCCAGTCCGTGAGGGTTCCAGGAGTAAAGCGTGCCGATGGGCTCGGAGGATAGATTGGTGATGTCCACGGCCGTTTCCGGAGGATGGAGATCAGCGCTAACCTTGAGGGAGGGAACGCGTCAAGTGGGGCCCGGCTCAGGCCTTGACTTTCGCCCAAGTATCCTTGAGGGCCACGGTGCGGTTGAAGACCGGGTGGCCCGGTTTGCTGAGCTTGGGATCGACGCAAAAGTAGCCGATCCGCTCGAATTGCACCCTGTCGCCCGGTTGAGCCCGGGCGAGGCCGGGCTCGAGCATGGCGTTGGGGATGACCTTCAAGGAATCCGGGTTGAGCAGTGAGGTGAAGTCATCGCCGACTTGTTCCACGGTGAAGAGGCGGTCATAGAGGCGGACCTCGGCGGGGAGGGCATGGGCGGCGGAGACCCAGTGGATGGTTCCCTTGACCTTGCGCCCGTCCGGGGGATTTTCGCCGCCGCGGGTGGCGGGGTCGTGGGAGCAACGGAGTTCGACGATGTTTCCGCCGGCGTCCTTGACGACTTCCTCGCATTTGATCCAATAGCCATAGCGCAGCCTGACTTCCTGACCGACGGTGAGGCGGAAGTAGTTTTTCGGGGCGTTTTCCATGAAGTCATCCCGCTCGATGTAGAGTTCCCTGGAGAAGGGGACGATGCGGGAGCCGAGGGAGGGATCTTCCGGGTTGATGAGGGCTTCCATCTCCTCGGTTTGGTCCTGCGGATAGGAAGTGATCACGACCCGGATGGGATCGAGCACGGCCATGACGCGTGGCGCGCTGGCATTGAGGTCGTTGCGGATGGCATGTTCGAGGAGGGCGACATCGGTGAGGCTGTTGAACTTGGTCAGTCCGATGGTCTCGATGAATTTCCGGATGGCGGCCGGCGTATAACCGCGGCGGCGGAGACCGGACAGGGTGGGCATGCGGGGATCATCCCAGCCGTCGACGAGCTTTTCCGCGACGAGTTGCTGGAGTTTGCGCTTGCTCATCACGGTGTAGGTGAGGTTGAGGCGGGCGAACTCGATCTGGCGCGGTCTGGCCGGGACGGAACAGTGACTGACAAACCAGTCGTAAAGCGGACGATGGTTCTCGAATTCGAGGGAGCAGAGCGAGTGCGTGATCCCCTCGATGGCATCCGAGAGAGGGTGGGCGAAGTCGTACATCGGGTAGATGCACCAGGCATCGCCGGTGCGATGGTGGTGCGTCTTGAGGACGCGGTAGAGCGTCGGGTCCCGCATGATCACGTTGGGATGGGCCATGTCGATCTTGGCCCGGAGCACGGCCGCTCCCTCTTCAAAGGCTCCGGCGCGCATTTTGGCGAAAAGGTCGAGGTTTTCCGCGACGGTGCGGTTGCGGAAGGGGCTTTCCTTGCCGGGTTCGGTCAGGGTGCCGCGGAATTCGCGCATCTGGTCGGCCGTGAGTTCATCGACATAAGCCAGGCCCTTCTCGATGAGTTCCACCGCATGGCCGTGGAGTTGCTCGTAATAATCGGAGGCGTAATAAAAGTGCTGGCCCCAGTCGAACCCCATCCAGCGGACATCTTCCTGGATCGACTCCACGTATTCGACGTCCTCCTTGACCGGGTTGGTGTCGTCCATGCGCAGATGGCAACGGCTGCCCGGCACTTCGAGGGCGAGACCGAAATCCAGGCAGAAGGCCTTGGCATGGCCGATGTGCAAGTAACCGTTGGGTTCGGGCGGGAAGCGGGTGACGACGTGGTCGTGTTTGCCCGACTTCAGATCCTCGAGGACGATCTCGCGGATGAAATCCCGGGGTTCGAGGGTGGGGACGGCGGGTGTTTCTGGCATGAGACGGGGAATTTCGGTCAGGGAGGAGCGAACGCAAAGGGAAAGGAAAGGGTCGCCGCTTGCTTCCCGGGATGAAATGGGTTTGATATGGGAACCACACTCCATCCATGCGAGCTTGCATTCTTTTTCTGGCGACGGTTGGCGGCCTGACGGCTGCGGAACCGGTTCGGTTGACCCTGGCGGATTTCATCAGTGCGGGCAATGAGGGGCCGCCTCCGGCCGGATGGAGCGAACTTTCGGACGGGACGATTCACCTCACGGGCAAGGGGCCGGGCAGCCTGATTTCCAAGGCCGGCTACGGGAACTTCGTGTTGGAGTGGGAATGGAAGATCTCCACGGGGGGGAACAACGGGATCAAGTATTGGGTGACCAAGGTGGCGGGCAAGGAGTGGCTCGGGATCGAATACCAAATGATCGACGACCGGGCCCATGCCGACGGACTGAGAGGCGGCTCCCATACCACCGCGGCGGTCTACGACATCAAGGAGCCGGATCCGGGGAAGGCTTACAAACCGGCGGGAGAGTGGAATCAGAGCAAGGTGATCGTGCAGGACGGCAGGATCGAGCATTGGTTGAACGGGAAACTGGCGGTGTCAGTGGACACGCGCTCTCCGGAATGGGCGGAGCTCATCGCCCGGAGCAAATTCAAGAACAAGCCGGGATTCGCGCCCGGGAACGGAAAGATCATGCTGACGGAGCACGGCGATGAGACGTGGATCCGGGGCCTCCGGATCACCGGGCGGTGAGGGGCGGGGGCTTCAGCCTCAGCCCTTTTCCGAGGTGCGGTAGGGACGGATGCCCTTGATGGTGACCCGCCGGGTCTCGTCCGCGTTTTCGGTGGGGAGGTCCGCGCTTTCACCGACGGCTTTTCCGATCAGGGCCTGCCCGGCTCCGGTGGTGTAGGCGATGATGCTCTTCAGCGGATCGCTGTCCCAGGCGCCGAGGATGCAGAAGGTTTCCTTGTGACCGGCGGCGTCCTCGATATCGACGTAAGTTCCGATGGAACATTTGGAAACATCCGGGGAGGAGAAGTCGCTTCCCCGGGCGCGATGGAGATCGCGTTCCATTTCCTCGCGCTGGCGCCGGAGAACGGCTTCCTGTTGTTTGGCCGCCTTGTATTCGAAGTTCTCCCGGAGGTCGCCGTATTCGCGGGCGATTTTGATTTCCTCCCGGTTCTTGGGTTGGAGGACGTTGACGAGGGTTTCGAGTTCCTTTTGTTTGGACTCGAGACTCTCCCAGGAAACGATGATGGTTTGCTCCTGCTCGTCGGCCTGGTTGCCGGTGATGAGGTCCTGGATCTGCGGGTGGCGTTTGACGATCCGGGCGAGGAGGGATTTGACGCTGAGCTGGTCGAACGCGGGGCTCATCATGAGGCGCCGGGCGAAGCCGCGGACCATGTTGATGTCCGCGTTTTCGATGAGGTCGGGGATGAGTTCGGGATCTTCCTGGAGAGTTTCCGCCAAACGATTGGTGCGCCGGGTTTCGTCGCCGAAGTGATCGCGCTCCAAGCTGTTCATGATGACGGCGGCCAATTCCAGATCGACCACGTTGGCGGCGCGTCCCTTGCGTTCTTTGCAGATCCAGGCGATGAGATCGGACGTGTGGGCCCGCTGCTGAAGACCGGCCCGGAGGAAGTCATCGAGTTCGGTGCCGCGACCTTGGTCGACGACGAATTTGGCGAGTTCACCGACGCCGCGAATGCCGGCGGTGTTGAGCATGCCGAAGACGACGGCGGTCCAGGTCTCACCGAAGGCATGGGGGAAAGCCTCGAGCGCCTGGCGTTGGCGGGAGACTCCGAGGCTGCGGAGGGTTTCCCCGAGCGCCTCGCGTTCCATGCGCAAAAGATCGGCCAACTGGGAGTGCCCCGGAGTCAAGGTGAGTTCGGGGAAGCGCTGGAGGAGATCGGCGCGGGCGAGGAGCAGTTCGATGGCTTGGGAGAGGAGGAGCTTGGCTCCTTTCTGGGCCGACTCGCTGAGGTCATCGACGACCGGCTGCAACTGGGTCGCGGGGGATTCGAAGGCATCGGCGTTGCGGAGGATGGCTTCCACCGCTTTGGCCTTGGTCCGGAGATCCGGGCTTTGGAGCACCTCGCGGACCATGTCCTCGGCGGGGCATTGGTCGTCCCGCCGCAGCTGCATCGGCTGGTTGCGTTTGGAGGGGATCACGAAGCGGCGGTCCCCGCGGAGTTGCTTCTTGGCGCCATCCCACCAGGACTTGTAGCGTCCCTCGGGAACGATGGTGCCCTTGACCACTTCATCGAATTTGTCGAGCGACATTTCGTTCTGGTGGCTGGCGAGGACGAGCCGCACAAGTTCGACCGGATCTTTTTCCGCCATGCGACTCAGTGAGGCGCGGTCTTCGAAGCGGAGGGCGAGGATGTGATCGGGCGGGAGCGGGGCGAGGGCGGTGCCGGCGAACTGCAATTTCATGGAGTGCCCGGGCTTGCCCTCGAAGTGAATCACCATGCGGTCACCGAGGAGGTCCCAGGACTCCACCTTGCCCACCCCCCAACTTTTGTGGATGCAAAATGCCCCGGGGGGCAAACGGTCGATTCTGGTGGCCGTTTCCCGGTCAATTTTGGCTGATTCCAACAGCCTTGCGAGCTCCTCGTCCATGCGAATCACAAGCCTAGGCGGTATCGAACGAAGACCAAGCAATTTTTGGATAAAAGGTTGCCAATCGTCTCCGGATTGTCTTAGGCTTCCCGCATGAAGAAGGTTCTTGCGGTGCTGCTGGCGGCCGGTCTCGGAACGATGGCCGTGGCTGACATCCAATCTCCCCCCGGAAACAAATACACGCCGGCCCGCAAATTGAGCCGGGCGCTGGCGAACATTTTCTACGGCCCCTTGGAGGTGACCGCCACCTTCCAACGGACGTTGGATGAGGAAGGCAATGTGGCCGCCTGGTCCCATGGGATCGTCAATGGCCTCGATCGCGCCGGGTCGCGGATCGGATACGGTCTTTACGAGCTGGTCAACTTCCGCACCCCAATGTATAAGGAAAGCTACCGGGCTCCCTACGCGTCCGATACCTTTGATTCCGTGCACGGCTACACCGAGTATCCCGTTTCCGCCGGCTTCACCTCCGCGAATTACGTGCGCCGCCAGAGCTTCTGAGCGTGTGGTTCCGATTCTTCACAAGACAAAAAACCGGACGGCCCCAGCCCTCCGGTTTTTTTGTGCTTTGAAATTGGTGCGGGCGAGCGTTCCCGCCCGTTTCACCAGTTCTTGATCCACATGGAATCGTTGGCGTCGGACGGGTCCGGGTCGCTCCCGAGGCTCCAGAGATCGTAGGTGGCGTTGTGCTTCGCCTTGGTCCCGGACACGTAGTAAAGCTGGGTGCCCCACGAATCCACGAGGACATACCGGCTCTGCACCATCCGGACAAAGGCGTTTTGGGTTGAGCCTGTGATGGGATCGACCACGCCGGGGTTGAGGTCTCCGACGAAGGTTTTCACCGAGTCGTCCTTCCCGCCGGTGGCGCTCCAGTCCGGTTTGCCGTCCTCGTTGTAATCCCCGAAGAGAGTCCGGTAGAGGATGTTGGCGCCTTGGTTGAGGTCGTCGCACTTCGGATAGGAACCATACTCCGCGTGGAACTGCTGGAGGCCGGTGCCCAGCATTTTCATGAGGCCGCGGGTGCGCTGCCGGGACATGTTGGCTTGGACGGGACCGATGGAGGCGGCCATGATGGCAGCCAGACCGATCATGATGGACATGACGAAGAGGAGTTCGATCATGGTCCACCCGCGGGGCGCGGGGCGGCGTTTCGAGGAAGAGGGAAGATGCATGGGATGATGGGGGGGAAAGATCAGTTGAGACCTTCGTTCATGGCCGTGATGATGCTGACGAGCGGAAGGAAAAGAGCGAGCACGATGGTGCCGACGATGAGCGCCAGGCCGACAATCATGATGGGTTCGAGCATGGCGGTGAGCCCGGCGACGGCGGTATCGACCTCGTCGTCGTAAACATCCGCGATCTTCATCAACATGTCGGGCAACTGGCCGGTTTCCTCACCGACCTGGACCATGCTGATCACCATGGGCGGGAAGATCTTGCTGGCTTCGAGCGGGGTGACGATGGTTTCCCCTTCCCGGACCGCCTCGTGGACTTTGTCGATGGCCTCGGCCACGACGATGTTTCCGGCGGTATCCCGGGTGATGTTGAGCGCCTGGAGGATGGGCACGCCGCTGCTGACGAGGGTGCCGAGGGTGCGGGAGAAGCGGGCGATGGATGTCTTTTGCTGGACGCCGCCGACGATCGGCATTTTGAGGGCCACGCTGTCGATCCAGCGCCGGCCGCCCGGGGTCATTTGGACGAGCTTCCAAGTGGCGAAGAGGACGCCGAAGCCGATGATGAGGAAGGGGAATTTGTTTCCGACGAAGTCACTCGCATTGATGACGAACTGGGTGATGGCGGGCAATGGCTTGCCGCGCAACATTTCGTCGAAGATCTTCTGGAACTGGGGGACGATGAACGCGAGGAGGAAGATGAGGATGGCGACGGCGATCACCATGACGATGATCGGGTAGACCATGGCGGCGACGACCTTGTTCTTGAGTTTCTGGGCCTTTTCCTGGTATTCCGCGAGACGGTTGAGGACGACTTCAAGGACGCCGCCGAGTTCCCCGGCCTTGACCATGTTGACGTAGAGCTTGTTGAAGATTTTCGGGTGTTGCCCCAAGCTCTCGGAGAAAGTGCTCCCGGTTTGGACACTGTCCGCCATCGTGTGGATGGCGCTGTTCATGATCTTGTTCCTCTCCTGTTCCCCGAGGACGGAGAGGCCCTTGAGAAGGGGTAACCCGGCATCGACCAAGGTGGCGAGCTGCCGGGTGAAGAGCATGAGGATTTTCGGCGCGACCTTGCCGGTCACCTTGGCGGGTTTGCCGCCCTTTTTCTTTCCGCCGCCCTTGGCCGCCTTGGTGGCCTTGCGCTTGGCCGTGGCACCGACCCCGCCCTTGCCGGCCTCCCCGACCTTGGTGGGGTAGAGCCCTTCGCGGCGCAGCATTTGATAGGCTTCCGCCTCGTTGGGGGCGCTGAGGGTTCCGGTGGTTTCCTGACCACGGGAGTCGAGGGCGATATACTCGAAATTGGGCATGATGGAAAGAGAGTCGGAGGACGGGTGGGACGGAGAAGAACGGGATCAGGTGTATTTCAAGACTTCTTCGATGGTGGTGATCCCCTCGAAAATGCAGCGCAAGCCGTCTTCGCGGAGGGTCTTCATCCCCATTTCGATGGCCTTCTGTTTGAGGACGACGGTGCCGACGCGTTGGGTGACGAGATCACGAAGAGTGTCGTTCATGTCGAGCAGCTCGAAGAGCCCCTGACGGCCTTTGTAGCCGGTGTTGTTGCAGGTGGGACAGCCGGCGCCGGTGTAGAATTTCTGGGCGCCGACGTCGTTGCGGGTCAGCTTCAACTTGGAGAGGATGGTATCGTTGGGCGGGTAGGGGACCTTGCAGTTGGGGCAGATGGTGCGCAGCAACCGTTGGGCCAGCACGCCCTGCATCGTGGCGGCCACGAGGAAGGGCTCGCAACCCATGTCCACCAGACGCGTCACGGCTCCCGGGGCGTCGTTGGTGTGCAGGGTGGAGAAGACAAGGTGCCCGGTGAGGGAGGCCTGGATGGCGATTTGCGCGGTCTCCAGGTCCCGCATCTCCCCGACCAAGATCCGGTCGGGGTCCTGCCGGAGGAAGGCGCGGAGGACCCGGCCGAAATTGAGGCCGATCGCCTCGTTCACCGGGACCTGGATGATGCCGTCGATATCGTATTCCACCGGGTCCTCGGCGGTGAGGATCTTAGTGTCGATGGTGTTGATCTTCCGGAGGCAGGCGTAGAGCGTGGTGGTCTTGCCGGCGCCGGTGGGGCCGGTGCAGACGAAGATCCCGTTGGGTTTGATGATGGTTTCCTCGATGTATTCCGCGATGTAGGGAGGCAGATTGAGGTTGTTGAGGTCCAGGTTGACCGAACTCCGGTCCAGAACCCGCAGCACCACCGACTCGCCGAACTGGGTGGGCAGGGTGGAGACCCGCATGTCGACGGCCTGGCCGCCGATCGTTTTCATGATGCGTCCGTCCTGCGGCAGGCGGCGCTCGGCGATGTTGAGGTTGGACATCACCTTGATGCGGGAGGTGATGGAGAGCTGCAGGTGTTGCGGCGGTGGGGCCATCTCGTAGAGGGCACCGTCCACGCGGTAGCGGATCTTGAAGTCGTCCTCGAACGGCTCGAAGTGGATGTCCGAGGCGCGTTCCTTGATGGCTTGGAAGAGGACGAGGTCGACGTAGCGGATGATCGGGGCGGAGTTCGCCTCCGCTTCGGCGTCGTCGGTCGAGCCGGTCAGGCCGCTGAGTTCCGACATCACGTCGGAGAAGTCGTCCGGGGCTTTTTCAGCGTAACTTTTGTTAATGAGTTCCAGGATGCGCGCGGGGTCGGCCACGACGATCCGGATTTCCTGATTCAAGGCGAACCGGAGATCCTCCACCGTGTTCGGATCCAGGGGGTCGACCAGCGCGATGTAGAGCGAGGTTTCGTCGAATTGGATGGGCAGGGCCTGGTGCAGGCGGGCGGTTCCGGCGGGGAGGGTGGCGAGGATCTGCGGGGAGGGCTCGAACCCGGAGAGGTCGTAGTAAACCCCGCCGATGTCGTCGGCGATGAGGTTGTAGAGACCGTCCCGGGTGATCAGTTGATGGCTCTCGAGGGTATCGACGATGCTGGTGCCGTTCTGGCGGGATTCCTCGAGGAAATACTGGCCCTGATCCGGAGAGAGCAGTTCGCGGTTGACGAGAAGGTCGATGATGGTGTCGGCGTTCATCAAGGGGGGGCGCGGGGGATGAAGATCAGTTGTTGTCCTGCATGGTGACGCGGATCACCTCGGAGCCGGAGGTGATTCCGGCGAGGACCTTGCGGATTCCGTCCTCACGGAGGGTGCGCATCCCGAGTTCGCGGGCCCGTTTGCGGAGTTGGGGGGTGGTCAGGTCGGCATTGATGAGCCGGGCGACTTCATCATCGATGTTGAAGATTTCGAACAGCCCGATCCGGCCGCGGAAGCCGGTGTTGCGGCATTCCCGGCAGCCGTGGGGGACCATGACATTGGCGGTCTGCAACTGGCCGGCGTCGAGACCGAGGCGCCGGATCTCGAGGTCGGAGAGCTCGCCCGGGCGCTTGCATTCCTTGCAAAGGCCGCGGACAAGGCGTTGCGCCATGATGGCGCGGACCGCGGAGGAAATGAGGAAGCGCTTGACGCCCATGTCCTCGAGACGGGCCACGGCGCTGGGAGCGTCGTTGGTGTGGAGGGTGGAGAACACAAGGTGCCCGGTCAGGGAAGCGTTGATTGCGATGGTGGCGGTCTCCAGATCCCGGATCTCCCCGATCATGATGATGTTGGGCGCCTGACGGAGGATGGCGCGGAGGGCGGAGTGGAAGGTCATCCCGATGTCCGCTTTCACCCCGACCTGGTTGATCCCGCTGAGCTGGTATTCGACCGGATCCTCCACCGTGATGATCTTCTTGTCCGGCTTGTTGATCTCGTTGAGGCAGGCGTAAAGTGTCGTCGTCTTGCCGGAACCCGTCGGGCCGGTGACGAGTACGATGCCGTCCGGCAGCCGGAGGTGGCGGCTGAAGGTTTCGTTGTCGTCCGCCATGAACCCAAGTTGCGGCAGGCCGAGCACCAGGGAACTCTTGTCCAGAATCCGCATGACGATCGATTCCCCGTGGGAGGTCGGCACGGTGCTGACCCGGAGGTCGAGTTCCTTCTTGCCGATCTTCGCCTGGATCCGGCCGTCCTGCGGGATCCGTTTCTCGGCGATCGACATGCTGCCCGTCATGATCTTGATCCGGCTGACGATCGACGCAAGCAATTTGCGCGGGTGGCTGGCGATGTGGTGGAGGGCTCCGTCGATGCGGTAGCGTAGCCGGACCTCTTTCTCCAAGGGCTCGATGTGGATATCGCTGGCCCGGGCTTGGAAGGCGTCGCTGAGGATCTGGTTGACCAGATTGACCATCGCGGATTCCTCGTTGCCACCGCCTTTGGCCTCGTCGGAGCCCTTGGTGGTCACGGCCGTACCGCCGATCCGGGCGGCGTCTTCCGGACTGAGTTGGCCGGCGAAAAGATCCGCGATGCATTTGCGGATTTGGGCGGGGGGCGCGCACACGAACTCCGCCGGGTAGGGAAGCACGTGCTGGAGACTGTCCAAGGTCTCCATGTTCATCGGGTCCGACACCGCGACGCGCAATTGATGGCCATCGAACGAGATGGGCAACATGGTGTAGCGGACACAGACCGATGGGCTGACGGCCTTCACGACGGCGGGATCGATCGGATACTGATTGAGATCGACCGCGTCCATGTTGCTGGCGACGGCCAGCGTGTTGGTGATGTCCATCTCCTGGACCTGACCGATGCGGAGCAACGTCTCGAGCGTGGACTCGTTGTTCCGGCGGTGTTGGCTCGCCGCGGAGATGGTCGCGCCGCTCAAGATGCCGTTTTCCTGCAACAGATCGACGATGAATGCCTCGTTGGAATACAAAGTGTGTGGGGGGAAACTGGATTCGTGACTGGGCCCGGAGGGAACCGTTCCCGCCGGGGTTCGGACCTGCGGGATGCGGACGCTAACCCGTGCCGCAATCGGATGTCAATGTCGCTTTGTATCACGGTGGCCGGATTTCTGAAAGAAAACTTTGAGCTTTCCCGTGACGGCGGGGCGCGGTTTTTTTCAGGGGATGTGGTAACCGGCCTCGTCCGGATCCGTCTCCACCCGTTGACCGCCATGAAACTGGTTTTCGCCGCCATCGTCCCCGCCCTCGCGCTGACTTCCGGCCTCTCCGCCGCGGCCGCGCCTGCGCCCACATCCGGGGCCGCCGCGTTCTTCGAGTCGAAGATCCGGCCCGCCTTGGACAAATACTGTTTCGAGTGCCATGCAACCTCCGGAAAGATCCGGGGCGGTCTGGTGCTCGACTCCCGGGAGGGGTTGCTTGCGGGCGGGGATTCCGGTCCGGTCCTCGTGCCCGGCGATCCGGAGGCGAGCCTCCTGTATGAGGCCATCGGCTGGGCGGAGCCGGACACCCGGATGCCCCCGAAAGTCAAGATGCCCCAAGCGGTGATCGAGGATTTCCGCGCGTGGATCGCCATGGGCGCACCGGATCCGCGGGTGCGGGAGGCGGTCACGGTCAAGAGCGGGATCGATCTCGAGGCCGGGCGCCGCTTCTGGTCCTTCCAGCCACCGGTCGCCAGCGCCGTTCCCGGGGCGGGCGAGGCCTCGTGGGCGCGGACCGACATCGACCGCTTCGTGCTGGCCGGGTTGGGGGCGAAGGGCTTGCACCCGGTGGGGGATGCGGATCCGGCGGCCTTGGTCCGGCGGCTCCATTTCGACTTGATCGGCCTCCCACCCGGCCCGGAGGAAGTGGAGGCGTTCGTGCTCGCCTGGAAGGGCGACCCGGAACGGGCGTTGGCGGAGAAGGCGGATGCCCTTCTCGCCAGCCGGCATTTCGGCGAGCGGTGGGGACGGCATTGGCTTGACGTGGCCCGTTACGCGGACTCGAGCGGCAAGGAGGTGAACGTTCCCTTCAATCATGCCTGGCGCTACCGCGACTATGTGATCGATTCCTTCAACGAGGACAAGCCGTTCGACCGGTTCCTCCTCGAGCAGATCGCCGGAGATCTGTTGCCTGCCCGGACGGATGCGGAGTTTCAGGAGAACCTGATCGCCACCGGCTTTCTGGCGGTGGGCACCAAGGGGTTGAACGAGCCAAACACCCGCCAATTCCATCTGGATGTGGCGGATGAGCAGATCGACGCCACCTTCCAGGCCTTTCAAGGTTTGACGGTGGCTTGCGCCCGGTGTCACGACCACAAGACCGACCCGATTCCCACCACCGATTACTATGCGCTGGCGGGCATTTTCCTGAGCACGGAGACCTTTTACGGAACCTTGCCGAGCCTCGGGAACCGGCGGCCGACCGAGGCCCTGCTGCTGCCGATTCCGGACGCGGAGCCCATCAAGACCTATTCGCCAAGGGAGATCGCCGGGCTCAAGGAACGCCTCGCTTCCTCGGAAAAAGAGATCGCGGAGGCGCGCTCGGCGGAGGTCAGGCAACGGCTGAACGGCGGGAAAGAAATGAACAACCTGGTGAACTTGATCCGGCTCCGGGGCCAGATCGATTCCATCGGGACCATGCTCAATGGGATCGACGAACAGGGCCGGACCAAGAGCTTCGCGATGGGGGTCCAGGACCGGGCGGTGCCCGCGGACACCGTGGTTTTGATCCGCGGGGATCTGGAGAAGCCGGCGCAGCAGGTTCCGCGCGGGGTTCCCCGGGTCATTCAAGCCTCCGCCCCCGCCGTCCCCGGAGGAACCAGCGGACGCCTCCAACTGGCCCGTTGGATGGCTTCCGCGGACAATCCGTTGACCGCCCGCGTCATGGTGAACCGGATTTGGCAGGGGCTCTTCGGAAAGGGGATCGTCACCTCCCCGGATAATTTCGGGAACACCGGCCAGCGGCCCTCCCACCCCGGATTGCTCGACCATCTGGCGCTCCGGTTCGTGGAAAACGGGTGGTCCGTGAAGGCCATGATCCGCGAGATGGTCCTGAGCCGGACCTACCGCCTCGCCAGCACCTTCGACTCGTCGAACCACACCGTGGACCCGGAGAACACCTATCTTTGGCGGGCCACGCCCCGGCGCTTGGATGCCGAGGCGGTGCGCGACGCCATGTTGGTGGCCGGCGGCGGCCTGAATCCGGAGCGGCGCGTCGGTTCCCTCGTCGCGGTGATGGGGGATTCCGCGCTGCAGTTGCGCTTCAACCCGGACATCGTGAACCAACCGGATCCGCATCGGTCGGTCTATCTGCCGGTGATCCGGGATCAGTTGCCGGAAGGGATGGCCCTGTTCGACGCCGCCGACCCCAATATGGTGAGTGGCGTGCGGGAGTCGACCAACGTGCCCGGCCAATCGCTCTATCTCATGAACAACCCCTTCGTGGTGCGGCAGGCGGAGGAGATGGCCGGTCGTCTCGGCCGGGAAGCGGGATCGGTGCGGGAGCGTTTCCACCGCGCGTTCCTGATCTGTTATGGCCGCCCTCCGACGGAACAGGAGATCGCCAGCTGCCAAACCTTCTTCCAACAATTCATCGCCGGGGCGAGCCGGACGATGGACTTGGAAAAAGCCCGGGCCCTCGCTTTCACGACCTTTTGCCAAGGCCTGTTCGCCTCCGCGGAATTCCGTTTTTTGAACTGAACCCCGATCCTGCCATGAATCGAGCCGATTTCACCTCCCGCCGCCTTGCCCTCAAGGGGTTGTCCAGTGGTTTTGGGTATTTGGCCTTCGCCGCCCTCGCCCACGAACGCGCCCTGGCCGAGGGCAACCCGCTTGCCCCCAAGACCCCTCCGCTGCCCGCCCGGGCCAAACGGGTGATTTTTTTGTCGATGCAGGGCGCGCCCTCCCATGTCGACACCTTTGATCACAAGCCGAAACTCTCCGCCGACGACGGCAAGGCCGGCAAGTATGGGGGAGGGAAGCTGATGGGCTCACCATGGAAGTTCGCCGCGCACGGCCGGAGCGGGCTGTGGATTTCCGAGTTGTTCCCCCGGCTGGCCGGCCAGGCGGACCATCTCTGCCTGCTGCGGGGGATGCACACGGATTTCCCGAATCATCCGCAGGCCCAGGTGGCGATGCATACCGGGAACTCCCAATTCGTCAGGCCCTCGCTCGGTGCCTGGACCCTTTACGGTCTGGGAACGGAAAACGCGGATCTTCCCGGATTCGTCGCGCTCAATGCGCCCACGGGAGCCGCCCAGAATTTTGGCAGCGCCTTCCTGCCCGCCATGTATCAGGCCACCCGGATTGGAGGGGACAACCGTTTCCGCCGGATGGCCCGGGAGGACAACGCACCGAAGATTCCCAACATCGAAAACCCGCGTCTCGACCGGGACTTGCAGCGGATCCAGCTCGACCTTGTTCAATCCCTCAACCGGGACAAACTGCAACGGGATGTCCATCACCCGGAGGTGGAGGGCGTCATCGAATCGTTTGAACTGGCTTTCCGGATGCAGGACAAGCTGCCCCAGGTGATGGACATTTCCACCGAGTCCGCCGCAACGCGGGCGCTTTACGGTGTGGAGGGAAACGAGACCGGATCGTTCGGACGCCAGTGTCTGGTGGCCCGCCGGCTCGTCGAGTCCGGGGTCCGGTTCGTCGAACTGACCCATGGGAACTGGGATCATCACCGCAACATCGACGAGGATTTGCCGGCCCGGTGCCGGGAGATCGATCAACCGATCGCCGGGTTGCTGACGGATTTGCAAGAGCGCGGTCTTCTCCAGGACACGCTGGTGATCTGGGCGGGAGAGTTCGGACGCACCCCGCACAGCCAGGGCAACGGGCGGGATCACAACAACAAAGGATACACCACCTGGATGGCCGGGGGCGGAGTCAAGGGGGGCTTCTCCCACGGCGCCACCGATGATCACGGTTATGAGGCGGTGGAGGACCGGATGCATACCCATGACTGGCATGCCACGATCCTGCATCTCCTCGGGCTCGATCACGAGAAACTGACGTTCCGCTACGCCGGGCGTGATTTCCGGCTCACGGATGTCAGCGGCACGGTGGCCACTGCGATTGTCTCCTGAGGGCTCCCCTCACGCCCCGGGAGCCCCGGCCGAGTCCGCCGACGGCTGGGGCTCTCCGGGTAGGTCTTCGGCCGGATCGGTCTTGGGCTCGTCTCCCGCTTGGCGCTGGGCGAAACGTTCCTCTCCGCGCTTCACCTGCTCCTTGTGGAGTTGGTGCTTGAGGAGGCCCTGAGGATCGTTCTTGACCACTTTGAGGTTCAACTCACTGAGATGGGCCTTGGCGAGCGCCTCGTTGGCCTCGGCTTCCTTCACGGCCAGCTCGAGCTGCTCCAGCTTGGCCTGCCGCTCGGCCTGAGCCAACTTGCGTTTCTCGTCCGCCACCTTCTGCTCCCGGGCCCGTTCCTTCTCCTCGAGTTCGAGATTCTTCAGTTTCAAAGCCGCGTCCCGCTCCGCCCGGGCGAGAATGGCCGCCTGTTCTTTCTGGTGCACCTTGGCTTGCTCCTCCAAGGCTTTCCCCTCGTTCTCCAAGGCTTGTTTGTGCAGGGCTTGGACCCGGACCCGTTGTTCCTGCAGGCTCAAGTCCAAAGCCCTGCGCCGCAGGTCCTCGGCCCCCCGGGCATCCGGTTTCCTCAGTTCCGCCGGGATGTCCGCCATGTTGTAGGCCAACTCCCGCCGTTGGTCGTACTCGCCCTTCTTGGCGGTGAACTTCACGAGGATCGGCATGGTGTCGATCGCGAGGAACAGGGCCGCGAGCACGACGTAAGCGATCCAAGCCACTTCCCCGCCGAGTTCGGGATGTTCGAACAGGTGGTGCAGGGCCATGGATTGGGAAAGCATGTCCCGGCGCGGGTTGGTGCGCAGGTCGTTCATCACCTTCAACTCCTGGGTGGTCAGGTCGTCGAGTTCGCGTTGGATCCGTTCGGTTTCGGCTTGCGCGGAATCGATCGCCCTCTGGATTCCTTTCCGGATGCCATCGCCCTCGGAGAGCATGACAGTGAGTTTTTTCTCCTTGATCTCGTTCTGCATGGCGGCGAGGCGATCGTTCTCCGCCTTCGCTTTCTCCGCCCGGGTGCGGGCCACGTCCTCCATCTGTTTGCGCAAGCGCTCCGAGGATTCGCTGATCGATTTCCGCAACTCGCCAAGCCGCGCTCTTGAAGCCGTCAGATCCACTTGCAGCGTGGCCAGCTCATCCTGGCGCGGCTTGAGTTCCATCTTCGCGATGGCTTCGGAACGCGGGCCAGGTCCGGAACGACCGCTTCGCGTGCCTCCCAGCTCCGCCTCGTATTGAGCGCGCCACTCCGCGGTCTCTTTCTGCAGCACGTCCCTCCGGGCTTCGCCAGCCTTGACGCGGGCCTGAAGGTCATCCAACTCCGCTTGGAACGGTTTGGCCGCGGTTTCGATCCGCTGGTTCAACAAGCTCTGTTCCGCGTCGGTCAAACTTCCCGCCGCGGCCACCACATCCGCCACCGCGACCGTGGGCTCCACCTTGGCATCGAGGGAATCCTGAAAAAGTTTCTGCTGCTTTTGCAGCTCCGTTTGAGCGGCGGCCAGCTTTTGCTCCACCGACTTTTTGCCCGTGGCGAACTGCTCCCGTTTCGTGGCGATTTCGACGGTTCGCTCCTCTTCGATCCGGGCGTTGATCGTGTCCTTGAAAATCAGGAGCGTCAGCGGGTGGGAGACGGTGATCCCCATCAAGGCGGCGACCACGAAGCGGATCACGATGGTGCCCGCCTTGCCGAGAAAACTCATGTTCGGCGAGTAGGTCGCGATGATGGCCCGGTCCACCAGGAGGATGATCACGGCCCAGGCGACCGCCACCAAACCGATGACGTAAGGATTGGTCGTCAGGGTGGAGGTGGCGTAGGAAGCCGAGAGCAGGGAGAAAATGGTCGGCACGAGGACGGTGTAACCGGTGGCGCAGACCTTCGCACGCTCCGAAGGCGAGCAATCCCGGAGATCCGCCATTCCCGCGCCGGCCAACCACGCGCCAAGATTGAATTCTTCCTTGCGGCTGGCCCTGAGTTCCTCATCCCGCAAGCGCTGCTGTTTTTTGATGAGCTTCAGCTCTTCCCGCTTCAGCTTTTGATCTTCCCGTTGTAGAGCGATCTGCTCCTTGCGCAGTTTTTTTTCTTCCTCGAGGACTTTAATCATCCTCGTCCGAATCGCTTTCTGATTCTCGAAGTAGGCTGCGTCGAGAATCTTCTCGGGATCCACCGGCGGGAGCGAGGGCCGGGGGATGACCGTCGGCTCGACAAGCTTCGCGGGTTCGGAGACCACGGGGCGGGTCACCACCCTGAGTGTCGGGGCGGCGGGTTCCTCAATGGGCGGTCCCGGGGTGAAGATTGGTGGGGCCCCGGTCGGAACCGGCCTGGGCGACAGGTCACGCGCAGGGGGCGGGACGATCCGGTTGAATACCATTCCCGGCGCGAGCTCATCCGGGGGAGGGGCGATTTCGTCCTGGATCGATTCTTCCTCGATTGGCGTGGTCCCAAAACGAGGTGGATCCAGCGGAGCGGTGCTCGGAGGTTCCGGTTCGGGTTGGTGGGGCGGAAGGTTTGAGATTAACGATGCAGGCTCTGGTTCGGGAAGGTCGAAGCTGAGAGGAGGTGAATCGAAGTTGTGGCCAAGGGACTTCCGTTCCTGATACTGGTTCGCGGCCTTGACGAAGAGTTCCCCGGCCTTGCCGAAGACCTCGTGAACGTCCGCTTCGGGTTCCTCCACTTGCTGGTAGGCTGCCAGCAGTTCCCGGCGCCGGGCTTCCGCGGCTTCGGCCTGCTTCTGCGCAAGCTCTTGGGCCTGCTGCTGTTCCCGCAACAATGCCTCCGCTTCCCGGTGTCTCCGTTCCTCCTCCGCTTTCTCCCGCGCCAGCCGCTCCTCTTTTTCGCGCTGAAGGCGGGCCGCCTCTTGTTCGCGGCGGATCGCTTCCCGCTGCTGCTGTTCCCGCTCCAGCTGTGCCTCCCGTGCCTCGCGCTCCCGCTCCGCCTGAAGCGCCGCCAGTTCGGCCTCCGCCGCCCTGCTCCACTCATTGGCGCGAAGGTCGGAGGCCAGCGGTTCCTCCTCGTCCTTCTCCCAATGGGTCTCCGGCAATGCGGGCTCGGGGATCGGGGCCACAAACTCCGACACCACCGGAGCCGCGACCACGTCGATGGGAGGGGCGGGCGGATTTTCCGGCGCCTTCGCGACCGGGAAGGGGAGGGGCTCGGGGACGATTGGTGGCGCCACGGACCGGGAGGAAACCGGAGCCGGCGGGCTGGGTTTCGCGGCTTGTTCGACCCGATGAAGGTAAGTCGGCCGCTCGAAAACGTCACCGCCATGGTGGTTTTCGGGGATTTGCGATTGCGCTTCCAACGCGTCAACCCGTCGCAGCTTGCGCACGCCGGACGGCTTTAATACGGAATCGGGAGGCTCTACAGGGGACATTTCGCTGACTGGGGAGGGAGAATCGCGAGACGAAGGATCCGCTTCTAGACGTTTCCGCGATGGGTTGCAAGACTCCTTGTCGTCAAAGGTGAAATTGTGATCGACGTGGGACGGAATTCCGGGGAATCCCGCCACAAAGCCTGTCTTCCCGTAGCAAAATCGCCCACCGATTCCGTTCTGGACGACCCTCCATCCCATTCACACCCGGGCGGGTGGCTTCCCTTGACTTTTGCGCCCTTTCTTCTCATTGCTAGCATATGACAATCCGAGAGGATCTCCCCATCCCCGGTCAGGATTGCCGAGTCGAAGACCCGCCCCCTTGGTGGGAGCCCTCGGAGCCGGACTGGGAGTTTGACGCGCCCGGTCAGGGTTCCATCGCGCTTTTGCTGGTCGATGAACAGCAGCACGTCCCTTCCCGCACCGTCACCAACCGGATCGTCCGGAAGCTCTTGACCCCGGAAGCCGTGGCCAGATTCCGCGAGTTGGAGATCGAGTTTGACGCGACCACCCGCCGGTTCTCCCTCCACGATGTCACGGTCTGGCGTCAGGAAGGCGGAGCGCTTTGGGAGCCGCGCCGCTTGACCGGTTCAATTCGTTTCCAATCCCGCCCGTCCCGGTCCGTTTCCGGCCGTGTCACCATGGTGGCCACGGTGGAAGGGCTCGGGGTGGGCGACGCCCTCGACCTCACCTGGTCGCTCAAGCCGACCGGTTCCGCCGGGGAACGGCCTTTCGGTTGTTTCCACGCCTTCGTCTGGAGCGTCCCTTGCGGAGTCACCAGATTCACGATCCACGATGACCCGGCCGTGCCGGTCCGGTTCCGCATGAACGTCCCCGAAGGCGTCGAGCCTCCCCGGACGGATTCCGTGGCCGGACGATCCCGCTGGACGCAGGTCCGTCCGCCGGTCGCCCGCTTGGAGCCGAACGCGCCTCCCGGCGTCTGGAATTTTCCCATGCTGGAGGCTTCCGCCTGGCACGGGTGGGATGAGGTGGCCGCGTGGGTGCACCGGGTTTGGAAACCGGCGCTGGAGGGCTCGCTCCCGCCGGGCGCCCCTGGGTTTCCCGAGTCCGTGCCGGACCTGGTCCGGTTCGTGCAGGAGAAGATCGGGAACTTGGAAGCCGGGACCGCGGTGCTGGAGATGCAAAGTCCTGCCCTTCCGGACACGGTGCTGCGGCGGGGGGAAGGCACGCCGCCGGACAAGGCGGCCCTGCTCACCGTCCTGCTGCGCGGGAGGGGCGTTGATGCCGTTCCCCTGCTGGTGAACCCGGACTGGCAGGGAAAACTCGGCTCGCTGCTGCCCACCCCGGGCGCCTTCAACCATGTCGTCGTCCGGCTCGTCATCGAGGGTCGCGAATGCTTCGTGGATCCATCGGAGCGGAGCCGCCCGGGACCGATGTCCTCCTGGGCGCAACCTTCCCACGGGTTTGGACTGCCGGTGGTTCCCCGGGCCGGCGGGTTGGCCGCGTTGCCACCTCCCGGGACCTCGGAGCTGACCCTGAAGGAGACCTTTCATTTGGCCCGGGACGGGGAGTCGGGTTGGGTCGAACAACATCTCCGGGCTACCCGTGAATTGGCGGATGAAATGCGGGAGGTCCTGGAGCGGGACGGGCAGGAGGCGTTCATTCAGGCGCACCTCGGCGTTTTGCGGGAGCAATTTCCCGCCCTGACGGCAAACCCGGGCAACGTGACCCTGTCCGGGAATCCGGAGGCCGACACCCTCGAAATGCAGGGGCGCCACCGGCTTCCGGAAGGGGGATCGCCCGGCGGATTTCGTTACCGGGCCAACGGGTTGCTCCTTGCGGTCGAATGGGTCGGGCCCGAAGACCCGCGGACCGTGGCCCGGGCGCTCCGGCATCCCATGGACGTCCGGCATGAGGTGCGGGTGGAGCATCCCGGGATCCGCGCGGCCGCGCCGGAAAAGCGTGAGGAAACCGATCCGGCGTTCCATTACAGCTTCGAACTAACCCGGGAAACGGGGGTGGCGACGATCGTCCACCGCTGGCAGACCACCGCCGCCGAGGTGGAGCCCTCGCGCTGGCCGGAATACGTCGCCAAGGTCAACGCTGTTTTCGCGGGACTGGAGACCGTGGTCGCGCTCCGCCCGGGGCGCGCTTTGGCGGTGCCGGTCCGGGCGGTCGCCCTGTGGGCCGCGGTCATGGTCTGCGTGGGGGCGGGGGTCTGGACTTTCGCCAAAGTGGCCAGGTCCAAAGGTCAGGCGGAGATGCAACAAGCCTTGGACGCGGCGACCCAAGGGGACCTGACCTCGGCGGAACCCCTGCTCGAAAAACAGCAGGAGCAATTTCAAGAAAACCCGGCTTTCCAGTTCATCCGGGCCGAGGTCGCCTTGCGCATGGGGCAGCTCGATCGCGCCCGCCAAGCTCTGGAACGGGCCAAGGCCCTCGATCCGGAGAACGTCAACGGGGAAGTCCTCACCGCCGCCTTGCACCGCGCCGAGGGGAACGACTCCAGCGCCAGGGAAATCCTCACCGAGACCATCGAGCGCAATCCGAACGATCCTCGCCCGATGCGGGAACTGGCCCTGACCTTGGCCAAACAAGGGGATCGTCAGGGGGCGATGAATGCGTGGGCCAAGGTCCTCGAAATCGTGCCCGGGGATGCCGATGCCTTGCGCCAATACGCCGTCCTGCTCTGGCAGAACGGGGAACAAGCCAAGGCGGATGCGATCATCCGCCAGGCGCTCGAGGGGCAGACCACTCCGAATGCGAATCTGGAGGCCGCTGCCGGGGATTATTACACCTTGACCGGCCGCCGTGCGGAAGCCTTGCAGCGTCTCGAAAAGGCGGCCACCCTGGATCCGGAGGACCGGACCCGGGATTTCGCGTTGGCCTCCGGTCACCTCCGGATGGGGCGCGCCCAGGAAGCCGCGGACGTGGCGTCCCGCTTGACCCGGGATTTCCCCACGGATGTCCGCGCCTGGCAGGTCCTCGCCGTCGCCAAATCGATTCTGGGGGACCGGCCCGCCGCCGAGACCGCCTACCGGGAATGGCTGCGTCTCGCACCCCAGGACCCCAAGGGACCCGCGAATTTCGGTTTTTTCCTCCACCAGAGCGGTCGCGATGCGGAGGCGCGCGACCTCCTCGCCCAGTCGTCCGTCCGCTTTCCCCGGGAAGGCATGATCTGGCTCAATTACGCCACGGTGCTCGATACCCTGGGCGATACCCAAGCCGCCACCGCCGCGCGCCAGCAGGCTTCCAACTTCCTGACCGCCGAGGAAAAACAATTGTTGATCCGGTGATTCAGCCTAAACACGGTGAGGTGGCTGGTGAAGCGGAGCCAGGCGTGGCTTCATCAGCCAATTCACCGGTCACACCTCAGGGGCCGGTGACCGAGGCGGTGACGTCGTCGATGAAGAGGGTTCCGAGAAGTTTCTGGGGACCGGGAAGAAAGGGTTGCAGGGCCACGATGATCAGCCTGAGGGCGGTCACTTCGGTCAGGCGGCGCCCGCTGAAGAGATGGGCCGGGTCGACGCGATAACGAAAAACAATGTCCTTGAAGTCGGTCGTGGCGTTGCCCGCGTTCACCGGGAGGGTGGAGCCGACCCGGTCGGTGCGCAGGATGGGCTTGTCACCGGCGAGAAGTTCGACGTGGAGGTTGACCGATCCGGCGGCGAGTTGGCCTGGCTCCTGGAGCCGGACTTGGGCGCCGAAGGCGATTTCGCTGCCGGCGACCACGCCCTCCAGCGGGAGATCGACGAGGACGCCCTGGCCGCCGCCACCCGAGGCGACGGAAATCGCGAGGGCCTGAAGACCGCTCCGGGCGTTTTTGGTGGTGCTGATGCGTTCAAAAGAGCTGCCCTGGCCGAACCGGTAGGGCTTCCAGAATTCGAGGCGTTCGACTCCGGGCTCGAAGCCGGCGAAAGGGATGCGCAGCTCCCCGGCGGAGGCGACCGGACCGGCCCAGGCGCAAAGCCAGCAACCGGTCCAGAACAAAACGTGGCGTTTCATGGTGTCGAGCAATTAGCCTGATTTTTGTGGGTGGGCAAGTGCGGGCTCGCGGGTTTGGAATTTTGTGGTCAAGAGGTTTGCGGCGGGGTGGGGTTCCCATAGCCTTCGTCAGGCTTCAGGGCGGTTCCGGAGGCCGCCTCCCGGGCGAGCTGGTCACAGCGTTCATTTCCATCATGACCATTGTGCCCGCGAATCCACTGCCAGTCGATCCGGTGCCGGGCCGCCGCCTCATCAAGACGTTGCCAGAGGTCCGCATTGACGAGCGTTTCTTTCTTGGGTCCCCGGGTCCAGCCGTTGCGTTTCCAGGATTTCAACCATCCCCGCGTCATCGCGTTGATGAGGTATTGGGAGTCCGAGTGAAGCTTGACGGCGCAAGGTTCCCGCAAGGTTTCCAAGGCCACGATGGCGGCCAGCAGCTCCATCCGGTTGTTGGTGGTCCGCACGAACCCCTGGCTCAGTTCCCGGACATGGCCGCGGAATTCGAGGAGCACGCCATAGCCGCCCGGGCCTGGGTTTCCCAAGGCCGAGCCGTCGGTGTGGATGGTGACCGCTTTCATCGGGAAGAGAGTTCCGTGGTGATGCGTTCAAAGACTCCGGCCCAGTCGCCAGCCCGGTTTTGGCGGAAGAGGCGGGCGGTGGGATACCACGCGGTGCGGTCGCTTTCGAGTCGCCAGCGCCAGTCCGGCACGGAGGCCAAGGCGATCCAGACGGGGCGGGCGAGGGCCCCGGCGAGATGGGCGATGGACGTGTCACAACTCAACACCACATCACAGCAATGCATGGCGGCCGCGGTGTCGAGGAAGGCGTGCGGCCCGCTGTCGAAATCCGCGCCGAGGGTTTCCACCTGGAGTCCGGCGGGGAGGCTTTCGAGTTGTCGGGTCCCGTCGTGTTTCTGGAGGCTGATGATCCGGAGACCGGGGAGGCTGGCGAGCGGGGCCAAGGCCTCGAGAGGGAAAGAGCGATGGCGGTCCAGCGGGTAGGCGGGATTGCCCTGCCAAGCCACGCCGATGCGGAATCCGGCGGTGCCGATGCGTTCCTTGAAGCGCTGGATGCGTTCCGGTTCGGCGCTCAGGTAGGGGACTTGCGCAGGGATGGAATCGAGATCCGTCCGGAAGAGCCGTGGCAGGGAGAGAAGCGGGATGTGGGAGTCGCAGGTGGCCGAGAGGAGGTTGTCGTTGCCCAGGATGCGGACGCCTTCGAGGCCGCGCAAGATCCCGCCCATTTTGGGTTGTGGCAGGAAAATGACACCCTTGGAGCGAGCGGCGAGCAAGCTGGCATAGCGACAGAATTGGAGGGTGTCGCCCATCCCCTGCTCGCCATAGACCAGAATCGTCTTTTCCGCGGCGTCCTCAAGGGAAGAGAGTTCCTCACCGGGAAAGCGGGGGGCGGTGGTCTTCCAGGATTCGCGGAGGCGGCGTGCCTCGAAGCGTTCCCAACCTCGGGGTAGATCTCCGGCCAGCAGTTCCAGGAAGGCGCGGTGCGCGGCGCAGTCCGGGTGATCCGGTTGCAAGGCCAGGGCCTGGTCGTAGGAAGTCGCGGCTTCGAGATAGCGGCCCAGTTGCTGGAGGGTGTTCCCGCGGTTGTTCAAGGCACCGAGATGATCCGGTTGCAAGGCGAGGGCGCGGTCGAAACTTTGCAGTGCCTCCTCATGGCGGCCGGTTTCCAGAAGGACGATGCCCCGGTTGTTCCAAGTGGCCGGGTGTTCCGGGCGCAGGGTCAGGGCGGCGTCGTAATCTGTCAGGGCCGCATCCAGACGGTTCGCGGAGCGCAACGCATTGGCGCGGTTGAAGCGGGCTTCAAAGAAATCGGGCCGGAGGTTGAGGGCCTTGCCGTAGCTTTGGAGGGCCGGGGCAAGTTCTCCCGCGGCCGCCAAGGTCAGACCAAGGAGACGCCAGCCCTCGGCATCTCCGGGATGGCTTTGCAGCCAGTCGCGAGCCAGCCGGCCGGCATCGGCATACCGTTTTTCCCGGAAAGCGAGGCGCACCACGTCGAGTTCCGTCATGAACCGGTGGCGTTTTGGTAGGCGGTGTAGCTCTTTTCCTCGAGCAGACGCGAGCCGAGCGACTCGTCGATCTCCCGTTTCAGGGCGGCCCGGCGGTCGTTGTTCTGGTAGACACTGCGGGCCAGCTCCACGAAACGTCCGCCGAAATCGCCCCGGCGCTCACACTCTCTCAATTCATCCTCGACATCCCAAATCACCCCGTTCACGTGACGCAGTTCCGATACCAAAGCATCCAGTTTTTCCGGTGCGGGAATTTTTTCGTCCCGCGTCGCGGTCAGTTCATCGAGGGCGAGCCGGACATTCGCCAGTTTGGCAGGCTCGGTGATCCGCTCGTTCTTCAATTCGAGGATGGTGATTTTGTCGAAAAGCTCTCCCGGGGAGATTTCCACGGTCAGGGTGGGACTCTTGGCAGGGGGGCGGGATGGCAGTTCCCTCTCGAGCCGGTGCCGCATGTGTTCGAAGACGTCGGTCCAGTCTCCGGGATGGGTCTGGCGGAAAATCCGGTGGTGGGGATACCAAGGGCTGTCCTCACGCTCTTCCATCCAGCGCCAGTCGGGCGCGGTATCCAAAGCCAGCCAGGTGGGCACCCCGAGCGCTCCGGCGAGATGCGCCAGCGCGCTGTCACAGGCGATCACCAGATCCAGACAACGCATCACTGCCGCCGTGTCCATGAAAGGGCCGGACTCCGTGTCGAAGTCCTCACCCAACACCGTGACTTCTCCTTGCCCTTTGCCAGGAAGCAGACTGACCAATTCCACGCCCGGAAGGCCGGCGATCCCGGCCAAGGCTGACAGGGGAAAGCTCCGTTCCCGGTTTTTGAGGTAGTCCGGATTGCCTTCCCAAGCCACTCCGATGCGGAACTTGGAGCGGTCGCCGAGTCGCTGCTTCCATCGGTCCAACAGTTCGGCCGCGGGCTCCAGATAGGGGATCTCCGCCGGGATCGTCTCCAGCCGGGTCCCGAGGAGACGCGGCAGCGAAGCCATCGGCGCGTAGGCGTCGAACGATCCGGGGGCTTCGCCACGGGGGACGAGCCGGTCGATTCCCCGGTAACCCTGCATCAGGGGCAGCAACGGACGCGGGCATTCCACGATCACCGCCGCCCCGAGACGACGCAAGTCCGCCGCGTAACGGACGAAGTGGATGAAGTCGCCGAGGCCCTGTTCACAGCGCATCAGGATGGTTTTTCCGGCGGGATCGCTTCCGTCCCAAAGCCCGCGGGGACTGAGATGCCCGAACGTTTTCAGCTGCCAACGCCACTCGTATCCCTCCCATCCACGCTCGAAATCGCCCGCGCGCAACGCATCCAGTCCCAAGGCGAAATGGGCCCCCGCATGGTCCGGTTCCCTCCGCAGGACTTCTTCAAAATGCCGTTCCGCCTCCGGCACCCGGCGGAGTTCGGAGAGCGCCTTGCCCAGATTGTAATGGCCCTCGGCGTAACCGGGCGCCAGGGCGATGGCCCGTTCGTAGTCCTGCAGCGCTTCCTCCCGGTGACCGGTCGACCAGAGGGCGTTGCCGCGATTGACGAGGACCTCGGGAAAATCCGGCCTCGCGGCGAGCGCGGCGTCGCAAGCCTGCAGAGCCTCTTCGTGGAGGTTGCGGGCGGAGAGCGCCCCGGCCAGATTGCCGAGGGCTTCCGGGTAGTCTGGCCGCAGGTCGAGGGCCTCCAGATAGCGTGTTTCCGCCTCGGCATGCCGTTCCAGTGCCTGCAGGGCAAGCCCGAGGCGTACCCGCATTTCGGGGCTTCCGGGATCGAGCCGCACCGCTTCTTCCAAGGCGTCCAAGGCGGCCGAGAGGAGGCCGGCCTCGCGACGCGTTTCGGCAAGACGCGCCAGGGTGATGGCGAGGTTGCGGGACGACTTGGCATGGTCCGGTTGGAGCTGCAAGGCGTGCCGGAAGGCGGCGATGGCTTCGTCCAGACGTTGTTGTTCCCGGAGTTCGTTGGCGAGGTTGTACCAGGCGGCGACAAAACCGGGCGACAACTCCACCGCCCGTTCGAAGGCCTCGCGAGCCGGTTCCGATTGCTCCGCCGAGCGCAGGGCGCATCCCAGATTGAACCAGATCTCCCCTGAGGCGGGGTCCAGTTCGGTCGCCCGGGTCAGGATGGTCAGAGCCCGGTCCAACTGATGCATCTGCACCAGGGTGGCGCCGAGATGATTGTGGAGCGCCGCATTTTCCGGTGCCAGGGTCAGGGCGCCGGAGAGTTCCGTTTCCGCCCGGGCGTATTCTCCCCGTTGGAAATGCAGCAAACCGAGCGAGTGCCTTACTTCAACCCGGTCCGGTTCCTCCAACAACAACCGGCGGTAGACCGTTTCCGCGCCGGTCCAGTCCCCGGCCCGGTGTTGGGCCAGCGCGGCTTCGAAGTCATTGGCAGGGAGTCGGTTCATTGCGAGCGGTCGACCAGATTATCCGGACCCGCGGGTTCGGCAAGCACGTTGACACCGCGACGGGTGGAGTGTTGGGTGCAGGCATGAACCCCACGTTTCGCGGGCGCCCGGCCGGGTGGCTCGTTCTTTTGCTTTCGGCGTTTTCCATCTGCCCGGGCCGCGCCGCGGAAGGTCCCGTCATTGCGCGGGTGCTGCCGGCTCCGGCCACGGCGCTCCCGGAGGCCTCGGTGACCGGTCCCCTGCTCGAAGAAGCCAGAGCCGTGGCGGAGCGGCTCGCCACCTTGCGACGCCGTGAACCCGGTCTGGCCGCAGATGTGGAAGTTTTTTTCAAAGCGAGCCGTTTCGCCCTGGAGATCGGTGAATTCTGGAATCCTAAGGACATCGACAAGGTGCGCGTCTTGCTCGACGAGGGCCGCAAGCGGCTCGAAGCGCTCGAGAAAGGGGCCGGCAACGCGTATTGGACCAAGCAGAAGGGGCCGGTCGTCCGCGGATTCTACTCGGCCATCGACGGCTCCGCCCAGCCTTACGGTTTGGAAATTCCGGAGGGCATGGAACTGCCCGATCCCGCGAAAGTCCGGACCGGTGATCCCGTTCCCCCTCTCTGGATCTGGCTGCACGGCCGGGGGGACAAGGAGACCGACCTGCACTTCATCGCGGGCCGGATGAGCCGCAAGGGGCAGTTCCAGCCCGCCGACGCCATCATGGTGCATCCCTTGGGCCGTCAATGCATCGGGTGGAAGGGGCCCGGGGAGACAGACGCCCTGGAATGTTGCGATGCCGCCGCCCTGGCGCTTTACGGGCCGGAAGCGAGACCGAAGTTCGTCATGATGGGCTTTTCGATGGGCGGCGCCGGTTCGTGGCAGCTTGGCGCGCACCACCCCTGGAAATGGTCCGTGGTCCACGCCGGGGCCGGGTTTGTCGATGTGGCGCGTTTCACTTCCCTGCCCAAGGATCAATATCCCGCCGGGTTCGTCCAGACGCTCTGGGGCGTCTACAACGTCCCGCTCTATGTCCGCAATTTGTTCAACCTGCCGGTGATCGCCTACAGCGGGGAGGTCGACAAACAGCGCGATGCCGCCGAATACATGAGCGAGGCCTTCCAGGCGGAGGGGCGGCAGCTGCGTCATGTGATCGGCGCGGGCATGCCCCACAAGTATGATCCGGCGTCGATCCAAATCGTGACGGATTTCGTGCAACGGGCGCTCCGCGGGGAGGAGACCGCCTCCAATCCGCCGGGCCAGATCTCGTTCCAGACCCGCACCCTGCGCTATCACCGGGCGCCGCATCTCCGGCTCAACGGTTTGGAGGAACATTGGCTCGATTCCCGGGTCGATATTCGTTTGGAGGGTCCCGGGGGGGGGCGGGTGGAGACCCGGAATGTCCGTGATCTCACCCTCACCGAGGTCGGGGCGCGGCTGACCGTCGATGGCTCCGCGTTCGTCAACCCGCAGCCCCGGGGCGATTTCCGGATCGTCAAGTCCGGCGGAGCTTGGAAAGCGGTGCCGCCGGATCAGGCGCCCGTCGGCTTGCGGAAGGTCCCGGGCTTGCAGGGGCCGGTGGACGACGCCTTCATGGATCCATTCCTCGTGGTTCTTCCGGACGGCTCCTCGAAGAATCCCCGGGTCGAGCAATGGGTGCAATTTGAACTCGCCCATTTCCTGCGCCGCTGGCGCGAGGTTTTCCGCGGTGAGGCGCGGGTCAAGCAGGCTTCCGAGGTGACTCCGGAGGACGCCGCCCGCTACCATCTGGTCTGCTGGGGCGACGCCGGTTCCAACGCCATCATCCGCAAGGTCCTGCCCAAACTCCCCTTGGGTTGGGACGCCGAACGGGCCGTGATCGGCTCGGTCTCCGTGCCCGCGGCCACTCATGTCCCTGTCTTGATCTACCCGAACCCGCTCCAGCCTTCCCGGTATCTCGTTCTCAACAGCGGGCCCACCTTCCGGGAGAACGATGACCGCAACAATTCCCAGCAGAATCCGAAGTTGCCCGACTGGGCCTTCATCGATGTCACCGTGCCGCCGGATGACAAACAACCGGGCCGGGTGGCCGCCGCCGGATTCTTCGACGAGGAATGGCGGGTCAAAGCTCGTTGAGAGCCCCCTTCAGGCCTCACCCGGGGAGACTCCGGCGGAGGCGAACGTCGCCATCTCCCGCAAAATCGCGGCGGCCGACCGCAGGAGCGGCATCGCCAGAACCGCCCCGGTGCCTTCACCGAGGCGGAGCCCGAGGCTGAGCAGGGGGCGCGCTCCAAGGCGCTCCAGGATCAGCGGATGGCCCAGTTCCGCGGATTGGTGCGCAAAAAAGCAAACCTCGCGGCTCTCCGGTTGCATCGCGAAGGCCATCATCGCAGCCGCGGTGGCGATGTAGCCATCCACCACCAGAATCGTGCGCCTTCGGTGGGCTTCGAGGATGGCTCCCGACATGGCCGCGATCTCCAGACCTCCCACGGCTGCCAGCCATCGCCCGGGATCGACGCGGCATTCCGCATGCCGCCGCACGCCCGCCCGCACCACCTCGCGTTTCCGGGCCAAAGCGCTCCCCGCCACACCCGTCCCGGCCCCGGTGACCAGGGCGGGATCCAAATCCAGCCAACCGGCGAACAAGGCGGCCGCCGCGGTCGTGTTGCCAATGCCCATCTCCCCGATGCCGATGGCGTCCGCCCCGGCGCCGATCGCGCGCCCCACCGCATCCCGGCCCAAACCCATCGCCGCGGCGCATTCCGCTCCGGTCATGGCCGATTCCCGGGTGAAATTCCGGGTGCCCGGTTCCACCCCGGCGTCGATCACCTCGTGGGAGATCCCCGCCTCGCGGGCCAGGACGCTGATGGCCGCCCCACCGGCGCGGAAGTTGGCCACCATTTGGGCGGTCACGGCACGCGGGTAGGCGCTGACGCCTTCCTCAACCACCCCGTGATTGGCGGCGAAGGTAATGAGGTGCGGCCGGTCGAGGCGGGGCCGGAGGGTTTCTTGAAGAACCGCGATCCGCACGGCAAGTTCTTCGAGCCGTCCGAGCGACCCGGGGGGTTTGGTCTTGGCGTCCAGCGCGGCCCGGACCGTTTCGGGGCTCATAGGTAGCGGTCCCGCAAGTGATTGAGCAGATACTCTGGCCGGGGCCGTTCTCCGGTGGCGCGCCGGATCAGGTCCGCCGGAAGGTGATGCGTGCCGTGGCGGTGGATGTGCTCCCGGAGCCAGGCCAGGAGGCTCTCGTAACGACCTTCCTCCAGATCGGTGGCCACCGTGGAATCCCTCATGGCGGCTTGGAAGAGTTGCGCCGCGTTGATGTTCCCCAGGCTGTAGGTGGGGAAATAGCCGATCAGGCCGAAACTCCAGTGCACGTCCTGGAGGCAACCGTCCCGGTCGCTTTTCACGTTCAGGCCGAAGAGTTGCCGGAACATTTCATTCCAGGCCCCGGGAACGTCGGACACCGCAAGCTCCCCGGAGACCAGCGCTTTTTCCAAGCGGTAGCGCAGAAGGATGTGCAAATCGTAGGTCACCTCGTCGGCCTCGACCCGGATGAAAGAGCGCCGGGCCGTGTTCACGGCATGCGTCGCCTGCTTTGGTTTGACGCCTTCCAGATGGGGGAAGTGACGCCGTGCCCCGGGTAACCAACGTTTCCAGAACGTCTTGCTCCGGCCCACGTGGTTCTCCCAAAGCCGGGATTGGGACTCGTGGATTCCCAGGGAAACCGCCCGGGCACGGGGCAGGGCGGGGTGGGTCGGATCAAAGGGCAATCCCTGTTCATACATCCCGTGCCCCGCTTCGTGCAGCACGCCGAAGAGCGAGGAGGTGAAATCGTTTTCCGCATATCGGGTCGTGAGGCGGATGTCCCGGGGACCCAGGGTGGTGCAGAAGGGATGCACCGCGGTGTCGATCCGTCCGGCCTCGAAATCGAACCCGATCCCGGCTGCGACCTCGCGGTTGAAAGCTTGTTGCGCGGCGACCGGCGCGGTCCCCAGCAAACAGCGGGCGTCCTTTCCCTCGCGGCCGGTGGCTGCTCCCACCAGATCCACCAGCTCCGGTTGCAGCCGGTCGAAGAGAGCGTCCAGCTGCGCCACGGTCGCGCCCCGTTCGTAACCTTCGAGCAACGCGTCGTAGGGATGCTGGCGATAGCCCCAGCACTTCGCCATCTCCAACTTCAGGCGGAGGATGGTTTCCAGATGCGGCTGGAAGAGGGGGAACTCCGCCTTCGCGCGGGCGTCCTGCCAGGCGGCATGCGCCAGGGAACGGGCGCGGGCGAATTCCTCCACCAGCCGGCGGGGGAGCCTGGCCGCGCGGTTGTATTCGTGGCGCCACTCCCGCACGTTGATCGCCTCGGGACTGTCCGGAGGAAACGGATGGGATTCGCTCCCGGCAATCCATTCGTCCACCGCCCGGCCGGTCATCAGCGCGTGGACCTTGCCCTCGAGATGGGCGATCTGGGCCGAGCGGAACTCGACCGCGCCCCCGGGCATGCCGGTCTCCTGATCCCATTCAAGCAGCCCGCAGGCGGTGGCCAGCAGATACGCTTCATCGCCGCGCTGGCGCAGTTTGCGGTAGGGGAGGGGCAACAGTTCGCTCATCGGTTTCCCACCAAAACCCAGCCGCGGCGGAAAGTCGAGGACCGATTCCTCCGTGACCATGGGCGGGGATCGTGCATCGAATGGATGTTTTCCATTGAACAGCGGGCCGATTCCGCCGATCAAACACCCTACACATGCCGTCTCTTTCCTTTCCCCGCTCCGCCGCCCTCTGCCTCGTGGTTCTCGGAATCGTCCCTGCCTCCCGGGGGGATCAAACCTTTCCGCCCGCGACCTGGCAACCCTCTTCCTCCCCCCTCGCCTCACCCCAGGCCGAGCCCGGAGGCAAATTCTCCCAGTGGCTCAGCCAGTTTCCCAAGAGCTTCAATTACTACCTCGACAACAATGTCGGCTCCAGCCAGATCTTCGGGCTCATGTTCGAGAACCTGATGTCGATCAACGAGTTGACCCGGGATTTCGAACCCGCGCTCGCCAAACAATGGCGCGTCAGTGACGACAAGCTCACCATCACCGTCCAACTCGACGAACGGGCGAAGTGGAGCGACGGCCGGCCCATCACCGCGGCGGATGTGGTCTGGACCTTCGACGCCATCATGAAGCCGGAGAACCTCACCGGCTCACACAAGGTCGGCCTCGACAAATTTGCCTCGGTCAGGGCGGAAGGAGAGCACACCGTCGTCTTCACCGCCAAGGAAGTGCATTGGAGGAACCTGGTGAGTGTCGGCACATTCCAGGTCCTTCCGAAACATTGGTGGGAGCAGCAGGATTTCAACAAGGTGAACTTCGGCTTCCCCGTGGTGTCCGGTCCCTATGAGATGGGGGAACTCAAGGAGCCGAACTATCTGCGGATGCGGAAACGTCAGGATTACTGGGCCGCGGACTGGCCCCAGAACCAAGGCATGCTCAATTTCGATGAGATCGAGTTCCGCTTCTATCCGGATGACGACATGGCCTATGATGCCTTCAAGACGGGGGCTTATGATTTCATTTCGGTCTATATCTCCCATCGCTGGGTCGAGGGCACCAAGATCGAACAAGTGGAGAAGAACTGGATCGTGAAACAACGGGTGGCCAATCACAATCCGCTGGGCTTCCAAGGATTCGCCTTCAACCTTCGCCGGGACAAGTTCAAAGATGTCAGGGTGCGCCAGGCCATCGCCCTGTGTCTCAACCGCGAGGAATTCAACCGGACCCTGATGTTCAACCAATATTTCCTCCATCGGTCGTATTGGGAGGATCTTTGGAGCGCCGCCAAGCCCTGTCCCAATCCCCTCATCCCCTTTGACCCCGACCAAGCCCGCAAACTTCTCGACGAGGCCGGCTGGGTTCCCAATCCCGCCACCGGGATCCGGGAGAAAGAGGGGGTCGCTCTCAAGATCACCTTCCTGGAACGGGACGCCTCTTCCAGCAAGTTCGTGCTGCCGTTCCGTGAGGTCCTCAAGAATGTCGGGATCGAGTTGTCCATCAACCAGACCGACTGGGCCGGGTGGACCCGGGAGATGAACGAATACAACTTCGACATGACCTGGGCCGCCTGGGGCGCCAGCATTTTTAACGATCCCGAGGGGTCCTGGCATTCCAAGTGGGTCAAGGAGCCGTCCGGCAACAACATCACCGGGTTCGCCAACCCGGAGGTCGATGCCTTGATCGACGGGATGCGCGAGGAATTCGACGCCGAGAAACGGAATGAGACGATCCGCAAGATCGACCGGATTCTGGCCGCCGAAATCCCCTACGTGCTGCTCTGGAACCGCAGCCACCACCGCTTGCTTTATTGGAACAAGTTCGGGATGCCGGAACATGTGCTCGGCGCGATCGACGACGAGGCGGCGGCCAAGCGCTTTTTCTGGCTGGACCCGGATCAGGAAGCAGACTTGCAGGCGGCCATGGAAGCCAAGCTGCCGCTGCCGCCACGTCCCGCCACCGTGACGTTCGATGAAGTTTTCAAGTCCCAGCCCGGGCAGGTGCCCGCCGTGAAATAACCCGGAGCGTGCGACGATGGAGCGCTTCAATTATTTTGTCCGCCGTATCCTCCTCGTGATCCCCACCTTTCTCGGGATCACGGTGCTTTGCTTCACGGTTTGTCAGTTCGTGCCCGGCGGACCGGTCGAGCAGGCGATCGCCCAGATGCGCGGGGCCGGGGGACGGGGCGGCATGGCCAGTGCCACGATGTCTGCAAGCCAGATCGAGGCCATCAAGAAGCATTACGGGTTCGATCAGCCGATCCCGGTGCGGTATTGGCGATGGCTCGGGCCCGGGCGCATGGGTTTGGCGCTTGATTCCTTTCGTTATACCCACAAGACCGTCTGGCAACTCATCGCGGAACGCTTCCCCATTTCCCTGACCTTCGGCATCAGCGGTTTTGTGCTGACCTATCTGATCTGCGTGCCGCTGGGGATTGCCAAAGCCCTGCGCAACGGAGCCGCCTTCGATGTGTCCACCAGCGTGGTTGTCTTCGTCCTCTACGCCATTCCCGCCTTCGCCTTCGGCATGCTCCTGAAGATCTTTTTCGCTGGCACGGTCGATGGGTTCTGGACCTTGTTTCCCATCGGAGGTTTCCGCTCGGAAAACTGGGAGCAACTCGGTTTCCTCGATCGCGTCAAGGATCAGGCACTGCACATGTTCCTCCCCGTCCTGTGTTATGTGATCGGGAATTTCGCCATCCTCACCCTGCTCATGAAGAATTCACTGCTCGAGCAGATCGGTCAGGACTACGTCCGCACCGTGCTCGCCAAGGGCGGCACCATGCAGCGCGCCGTCTGGCTCCACGCACTCCGCAACGCCCTCATCCCGATTGCCACCGGCATCGGCGGCATCCTCAGCATCATGTTCGCCGGTTCCGTGCTCATCGAGCGCGTCTTCGCCATCCCCGGCATCGGGATGCTCAGTCTCGATGCCATCATCACCCGGGATTACACCGTCTTCATGGGGGTCATCGCGTTGCAGTCGCTCGTCTATCTGGCCGGGCGGATTCTCTCGGACTTCTGTTATGTGTTGATCGATCCCCGCATCAACTTCGCCGGGGAAGCCTGACCATGTTCCGCCCGCGTCTCAATCCCACCACGCGAAAGCGCCTCCACCGGTTCCGGAAGACCCGCCGCGCCTGGTGGTCTTTCTGGATCCTGACGGTGATTTTCGTTCTCAGCCTGGGCGTCGATTTCATCGCCAACGACAAGCCCTTGCTCGTTTCTTATGACGGCAAGTTCTACCTGCCGGTCTTCCACTATTTTCCGGAGGACACCTTCACCGGAAACGGCCGGATGACGCGGCCCGACTACAAAAAAATCGCCGCGTCCCAAGCCTTCGCCGGGTCCTGGCGCAACTGGATGATTTTCCCGCCGATCCGCTTCGGCCCCTCCGAGAAAATTCCGCCCGAGGCGGTGGAGGCGCCGGATCGCGTCCTGGTCCGGATCAGCAAGCGGCCACGCGTCGCCAGCCTCAACCTCGATGGTCAGGGAAAGATCGTCCAGAGTCTCGGCGGTGGCGTCTTTTTCGGAGGGGTGTCCGATGGCTCCCTGACGGGCAAGGATTTGCGGGAGGCATTTCCTTATGGCGATGAAGTGCGGGAGGCCATCGAGATCCGCATGAGCAACCGGGAGGCCCCGGAAGCCGCCTTCCCTTCCGGGACCGCCGGAGTGGAAATCGTGTTCAGCGCATACCGGCCACGCAGTCGGCCGCCCGTTTCCGTGCGGCTCAGTTTGCGGGATGCGGCGTCCGGGGGCGTGGCGGATACCCGCAAAATTTTCTTCCGCGCCACGGGCGGTCCGGAAGGGGCGCCGGATTTCTGGATGTCCATTCCGGAGGCGGACCGCGCCCGCGTCACGGAAAGCGTGCGGAAGCGCTTCGCGGTGAGCCTCGACACCCCTGTCGAGCCGCTCTCGTTTTCCCTCGAGGATGGCAATTATCAGGCCGCCTTTGAACACGAGACGGTCTTTTTCCCGTTCCACCCGGTGAGAAATCATCCCTTGGGGATCGATAGCAGCGGTCGGGATGTCCTCGTGCAAGTCCTCCACGCCACCCGCGTCTCCCTTCTCTTTGGCATCTTCCTCGTCGTGTTCACCGAGATTTTCGGCGTAGTCGTCGGTGCGGTGCAAGGCTATTTCGGCGGCCGGGTGGACATGTTCGGGCAGCGCTTCATCGAGATTTGGGAGTCCCTCCCGTTCCTCTACGTCATGATGCTCCTCGGTTCCGTGTTCGGCCGCGGGTTTCTCGTGCTGCTGATCGGTTACGGCGTTTTCAATTGGGTCGGCACCTCGTATTACATCCGCGGTGAATTCCTCAAACTCCGCAAACTTCCGTTCGTGGAGTCCGCGCGGGTCATGGGGATCGGTCGTTGGCAGATCATTTTCCGGCATGTCATGCCCAATGCGCTGGTACCGCTGATCACGTTCTTTCCCTTTTCCCTCGTCGGGGCCATTTCCTCGCTCGCCGCCCTCGATTTCCTCGGCTTCGGCCTTCCCCCCGGGACCCCGAGCTGGGGCGCTTTGCTCGCCCAGGGACAGGAATTCCCCTGGGCCTGGTGGCTGATTCTTTACCCCGCGCTGGCCTTGTTCCTCATCGGGCTCCTCGGCGTGTTCGTCGGTGAGGGCGTCCGCAACGCTTTCGATCCCCGGAGCCACAGCAAGCTGCAGTAATCCCATGGACGCCCCGCTTCTCCAGGTCGAGAACCTTTCTGTCTCCTTCCAAACGGACGAGGGCCGCGTCGATGCCGTGCGCGATGTTTCCTTCGACATCCGGCCGGGCGAGGTGGTCGGTCTCGTCGGCGAGTCCGGCAGTGGAAAGTCGGTCGCGGCGCTGTCCTGCTTGCGCCTCATTCCCATGCCGCCGGGACAGATCCTTGGCGGGCGGGCCCTGTTCGACGGTCGGGATCTCCTGCGCCTGCCCATCGAGGAACTCCGCAAGATTCGCGGTTCGGAGATCGGAGTGATCTTTCAAGAGCCGATGACCGCGCTGTCCCCGCTCGCTCCGGTGGGGTGGCAGCTGGCGGAAACCGTGCGGCTCCACCAACCCGGTGTCAGGTTTGAGGAGGCTTGGAAAATCGGAGTGGATTGGCTGGAAAAGGTCGGGATCCCGGACGCCTCCAACCGGGCCCACGCCTTTCCCTACCAGTTTTCCGGGGGGATGCGCCAGCGGGTTATGATCGCCATGGCCCTGATGCTGGAGCCCAGGCTGATCATCGCCGATGAACCGACCACCGCGCTCGATGTCACCTTGCAGGCGCAGATTTTCGATCTGATCCTGGCGATGAAGCGGGAGAACACTTCCATCCTCTTTATCACCCATGACATGGGGGTGATCTGGGAGTTGAGCGACCGCGTGATGGTCATGAAGGACGGTCAGGTGGTGGAGCGTGGTCCGGTCGATACGATTTTTCACGCGCCATCACAGCCCTACACCCAGGCGCTGCTTCGGGCCGTTCCTCGGCTCGACGCCCCGCCTCCTCCAAGGCGCGAGGAACTCCCGGCCCAGGAACCGTTGATTCAGGTCAGGAATTTGCGGACATGGTTCCCCGTCCGTCGCGGGGTCTTCGCGCGAGTCGTGGGCCACGTGAAAGCGGTGGATGAGGTCAGTCTGGAGATTTATCCCGGTGAAACCCTGGGAATCGTCGGAGAATCCGGCAGTGGCAAAACCACGCTCGGGCGCAGCATCCTGCGGCTCGATGCGGCTCGCGAGGGGGCCGTTCTGTTCGATGGAGAGGATTTGCTCAAGATGACCAACCGGGAGCTGCGTCCGAGGCGCCGTCACCTCCAGATGGTGTTCCAAGATCCGTTTTCCTCCCTGAATCCACGGTTCACGGTCGAGGAAATCGTCACCGAAGGTCTCGTGGAGCACGGTCTGCTGGATGGCGAATCCACGCGCGACGCCGCCGTTCGTTGGCTGGAAGAGGTCGGTCTCCAGGCTGATTACGTGGATCGGTATCCTCACGAGTTTTCAGGGGGCCAACGTCAGCGGATCTGCATCGCCCGGGCCATCGCCGTGCGCCCCCGGTTCATCGTTTGTGACGAGGCCGTGAGCGCCTTGGATGTCACGATCCAGGCCAAAGTCATCGATCTCTTGATCGATTTGCGGAAGCGTCACGGTCTTTCCTACCTCTTCATCTCCCACGATCTGGCGGTCGTGAAAAAGATTTCAGACCGGGTCGCGGTCATGAAGGGCGGCAGGATCGTCGAACAAGGCCCGGTCGATGCCCTGATTGCCCAGCCGCGGGAGGAATACACCCGGCGGCTCATCGATGCCGTGCCGGTCCCCGGCGGCGTGCGCAAGCGAAGGTCGTGACCGCCCTCGCCACGGGATCGTTTTTTCAGCGGAGGCCGCCCAACGCCCCGCGCAGGGCCGCGAGCAAACTCTCCACCCGCGTCTCTTCCGGCAATTGGCCAGGGGCTTCGAATGTGTAGGACTGCAGGGGCCAGGTCCGCGCCAGCCAGATCGCCTCCGGCCACCCCTCCGGTTCGTCGGCCACGGCATCGTGGACAATCATTCCCGGCGCGGCCAGGGCATGGCCATCCACCGGGCCGTTCCGTTGCAGGGGCGCCACGGCCGACACGCTGTCCAGAATGAGGGGGGAGAGGGTCTCGCCGCGCCCGCTGGTATCAATTTCATAAAGATAAAACCCATCGGCTTCCCAGTCCTCGTGGAGGGAGAAATGGAGATGGCAGGGCCGGGGGCGCCTTTGCCACCAATCCACCAAAGCCTTCGTCTCCCCGCATGCCCGGCGCAGGAAATCACGGTTGAGATCGATTCCGGCGTCGTTGCCGCGCGTCCCCGGTTCGAAGCCGGTCGGATTCAAAAGCGGGGCGAGGATCCATTCCGCCGCCCCGGAAAATTTCCACTCCGCCACGAAGCGCAGCAGCGCCTCCGGCCCGCAAGGCTCGTCGCCGTGGATCCCGCCCGAGAGAAAGATGACCGGTGCATCCTCTTCCGCCGGCGGGCGCGTCCAGAGCTCAATCCCCGCTTCGGCGGGAAGGGCGGTTTCCCGGGTGAATCCCTGCAAGTCCGCGAACCGGGCGAAACGTTGCAGATAGACGGGGGCGGGTTCTCGCATCGGGGAAAACGGGGGTTCACCCTTCGCCGAGAATTCGACGGCTCTTCCAAGCGAAACTCAGGCCGGACCACACGGTCAGCACCAGGGAAACCAGAAGCAGGAGCCGGCCCGCCACGGCCGGAGAGGCAGGCGGCCAATGCAAAACTCCGGCCACGGGCGACAACAGCGGCTCCGCCGAAGCCAGATAAGCCAAAAAGTAAAGCAACGTGATGATTTGCCAGGCGGTCTTGTGTTTTCCAAGATTCTCCGCCGCCAGCACCTTGCCCTGCGCGGTGGCCAGAAGCCGGAGCCCGGTGACGAGGAATTCGCGGCTCAGGATCGCGACCACCATCCAGGCTTCGATCAGGCCCAGGCCCACCAGCATGACGAACCCCGAGGCCATCAGGATTTTGTCGGCCAACGGGTCCATCAGCTTCCCGAAGTTCGTGATCAGCGAGTGTTTGCGGGCAAGATAACCATCGAGGAAATCCGTGAACGCCGCGATCCCGAACGTCAGCAAGGCGAGGGTTTTTCCATGGGGAATCCGCTCCTCCGAGAGCAGGAACACGAACAGGCCCGTGAGACCGAGGCGGGCCACCGTAAGTTGATTCGGAAGGTTCAAGGGATTTCGTATCGTATCGTTTTCCAGACCGGCACCGTGGCTTTGATTCGCTTGAGGTATTCCCGTGCCAAGTCGAAAGCTTCCGCACTGTGCGGCGTCCCGACGCGGATCAGCAGGGACGCCACCCCGACCGGCACGAAGCCGGTCCGATGATGAATCAGCACCCGGTGGGCAGGCCGTTCCTCCCTCAACGCGCGGCAGATCGCCGTCAACTCCCTTTCCGCCATCGGCCCGTAGCTGGAGTAATCGATCCCGGCAATCCGCCGGCCGTTCTCCGTCTCCCGGACCACGCCGAGAAAACGGAGGTCGGCCCCGTTGGCCGGGTGCAACTTCCACCCGGCTTCCGCTTCCTCCACGGGAGCCTCGGAGATCGAGACGCTGAATTCTTCGGTTGCCATCGGAAAAGAAGGACTACTGTTGGCGGCGGCTTTCCCGCATCACCACCTACACCATCACACCTTTCAGAGCATACCATTCATGAGCAAGAGCGACTTCGGATTAATCGGGCTGGCCGTCATGGGACAGAACCTCGTCCTCAACGTGGAAAGCCGGGGCTACACGGTCTCCGTTTACAACCGCACGGCCTCCGTGACCGGCGAATTCGTGGCCGCGCATCCCGGCAAACGCCTCGTCGGCTGCGAGTCCTTGGAATCCTTCGTCGCTTCGCTGGAAAGGCCGCGCAAGATCATGCTTCTGGTCAAATCGACGGCGGCTCTCAATGAGGCGGACCGCGACGCCGTGGACGCGATCATCGATTCCCTCGTGCCTCTGCTCGAGCCGGGGGACCTCATCATCGACGGGGGAAACACCTTCTTCATTCACACCGAACGCCGTTCCAAGGCGCTGGGCGAGAAAGGGTTGCTCTACATCGGCACCGGCGTTTCCGGAGGGGAGGAAGGGGCGCGGAAAGGGCCCGCGATCATGCCGGGAGGCCCCGTCGAGAGCTGGGAACTGGTCAAACCGATCTTTGAAGCGATCGCCGCCAAGGTCAACGGAGAACCCTGTGTGACCCACATCGGCAAAGGCGGGGCCGGGCACTACGTGAAAATGGTGCATAACGGGATCGAATACGGGGACATGCAGCTCATTTGCGAGGCCTACCAGATCTTCAAGGCCGCGGGCTTCTCCTCCGCTGAAATCGCCCGGGTCTTCAACGGATGGAACGCCGGGGAACTCGAAAGCTACCTGATTCAAATCACCGGCAAGATCTTCGAGCAGATCGATCCCGAAACGGGCCAGGCCGTGATCGAACTCATTCAGGACAAGGCCGGGCAGAAAGGCACCGGTCAATGGACCGTGCTCAACGCCGCCGAACATTCCGTGGTCATTTCCACCATCAACGCCGCCGTGGAGGCCCGCGTCCTCTCCTCCATGAAAGCCGAGCGCGTCACCGCCTCCGCCGCACTCCATGGACCCACCCCGTCCATCTCCATCGACCGCGAGCAATTGATCGGCAAGGTCCACGACGCCTTGTATGCTTCCAAAATTGTCTCCTACGCCCAAGGCCTGGCCCTGATCCGCAAGGTCGGCGCCGCCCATGACTGGGGACTTAACCTCGGGGCCATTGCCAAAATCTGGCGGGGCGGTTGCATCATCAGGGCGCGCTTCCTCAACCGCATCACCGAAGCTTACGAGCGCAACCCGGGCCTCACCAACCTCATGCTCGATCCGTTCTTCCAGGACATCCTCCACCGCAGCCAGACCGCTTGGCGGGAAGTCGTCGCACTCGGGGTCGTCAACGGGATCCCCGTCCCGGCGTTCTCCGCCTCTCTCGCCTATTTCGACAGCTACCGCAGCGCCCGCCTGCCCGCCAATTTGTTGCAGGCGCAACGCGACTTCTTCGGGGCCCACACCTATGAACGGATCGACCGACCCGCCGGACAGTTCTTCCACACCGAGTGGCCCGAAGTCATCGGCTGAAGAGTTCCGGGAGATCCTCCGGCCGTTTGCGCGCGCCGGGAGTCGGACACGCCACCAGAGGGCCGTCCGGGAGGGCGGGGATTCCCCGCCCTTTATTCGTTCCGGACAACGCCCGGTGGCGGAAGAAAAAATCTCAAAACAGCAAAAAGCATTTGCGAGCGCCGGGACTTGGACTAGGTTTCACGCCCTCACCGGAAACGTGGGGACGGCAAGCAGAAGCCAGTCGGATGAAAGACGCGAGAGTGTCGGTTGATTCGGGTGGTGGAAGCGGGGCCAGCAGATCTTTGAGAAGTTGGTTCTGATCAAGACGAGGAATCGTCCGGTCAGAACGGGAGAAGAAAAGACTATGTAGTGCGTTACGTGCAAGTAGTTCTCGTTTAGTTTCAGAAATTCTATT
>JAGWVU010000042.1 GCA_018970725.1 Verrucomicrobiota bacterium | reverse complement strand
GACTGAACCCCCACCATCCCACGCCGACCGGTGACTCGTGGGCGGGCGGGCTCGAAAAGGAAAACCCTTTCAGTTGTCGCGCAGCACCGTCGGCTTCGGGTGCTGCCCGGAGCGCCGGAGTCGCTGGTCACCGCTTGAGCGCGGTCGCAGCATTGGATCACCTTCGTTGCCGCCCAAACCCGCTTGAATCCTACCATGGTCAACGCCTAGGTCACCCTGCTGCTGGCCGTGCCCGTGCTGCTGACGCGTGAGTGGCTGGTGCGACGCGTCCGGGTGCTCGCACGATTCAACATTCCCGCGCCCGTGGTGGGCGGATTGCTCCTGTCGCTGTTGATCCTCGCGTTCAGCGCCGCCGGTTGGCTTGAAGCGAAATTCGCCACGCAGGTCGGGGCGCGCTTCTGGGTATGGCTCGTCACGCCGGAAACCTTGCTCGACCAAACCAAACTCGTGGATGTGAACCGCCCGTTCCTCATGGCGTTCTTTACGTGCATCTGGCTGAATGCCAGCTGGTCGCTCGTCAAGCGCGGCAGCGTGCAGGTGCTGGTCTTTCTGCTGCTGGCCACGGCGCTCGCGGTGTTCCAGAATCTCATCGGCATTGGACTCACAAAACTGTTGGGCGTCTCCCCGGTGCTCGGCGTCGTGTGCGGCAGCGTGACGAAGACCGGCGGGCACGGCGCGGCCATTGGTTTCGCTGACGTGCTGGAAAAAGCGGGTCTTGCCAACGCGAAAGTCCTGGGAGTGGCGGCGGCGACCTTCGGGCTCGTGATGGGCGGATTGCTGGGCGGGCCGATCGGCGGGCGGCTCATGCGGCGCTTTAATTTGAAAACCTCCGCCGCCCGGGACACCCATCTCGAAGCGGGGAGCTCAGGTGATTCTGGAATCCTCACCGACCTGGGTGCGCTTTCGGGCTTTGGCCCCCCCTTGTTGACGCACGGCCTGTTGTTGCTCGCGTGCGTGAAGTTCGGCGCGTGGGTAAGTTATTTCATCCAGAAAACCGGCGCGACGCTTCCGCGGTCTGCCGGTTGGTGGCCAGCGGCATCGCAGAAGCTGAGGCCCGGCGGATGCTAGGGATGGAGACGGACGGTCAAGCGGGCTGATTCCTTCGGGGCTTGGTTGAGTCCTCAGCGCCACCCCGGGGGGCGACGGATTCTTAGGGCAGGGATTCCGGGGGCAACTTGGCGCTGTAATGGACGGCGCGGTGCCGATTGTCGTCGAAGGCGAAATGCAGCCATTGGCGGTCCGCGCTGACGAAGCCGTCCGGATAGTTCATGCGACCGCCCGGACCATCGCAACTCTCCGCCTGCAAGACGCGTTGGTAAGGCCAGGTCTTCATGCCGTCGAAGCTGATCCAAAGGGCCATGGGGGAGCGGTGCCTGGAGTTGGGATTGTGGAGCAGGGCCACCCGATCCCCGCCCAACCCGTGGAGGGTGGCCTTGCTGCCGGGGTTGGGGATGGGAGTGATGCTGGCAATCTCCGGCCAGGTCCGGCCGCCATCCTTTGATTCCGCCCGAAACAGCATCCCACCGAGACGATCCGCCCGGATGATCATGACGATCCGCCCGTCGGCGAGTTCGACCAGACTGTTTTCCGCCCAGCCGAAGTATTGGTCATCCGTGGTCAGGCGGATGTTGCCGAATTCGGACCATGTCCTGCCGTCATCGGCACTCATGAGCACGCCGTTGCGGGGGTTGGTGAAGGCTCGTTGCAGGGGGGCGAGATCCTTTTCTGCCTCGGGTCCGACATAGTGTTGGAAGGGCAGCAGGATGCGGCCGTCCCGGGTCCGGATGTGATTCCGGATGAAGGTGCGGTAACGCAGGCGTCCCGGGACTTCCTCGGGGCGGCCCCAGGTTTTGCCGGAGCTGTCGCCGGTGAGGAACCATGAACGCCAGTCGTCGGACCAATGGCGGGAGTGCGTGGAGAAGAAAAGCACCGGGCGATTTCCGAGAATCATGAGTTCCGTGGGGCCTTGACCCTTGGTTTTGAACTCGCGCGGAAAGCCGCAGTCGAACGGTTGCAGGGGCGTCCAGGTTTTGCCCTTGTCAGGGCTTCGGGTCACCCCGATGAAGTTGAGTGGTGAGGGTTCGGTATCGCCCCCCGCGAGCATGAAGAGAATCCATGAGCCGTCCGGGAGTTCGCGGAGCGTGGTGTCGCACACCATTTTGTTCGGTGAGACGCCGTCGTAGGGGATGCTGTGGGTATCCTGACGGGCGTCGAGGGCGGCCTGGGCGCTCCACTTGGGATCGGGTCGGATGGCGGCCGGGAGTTTGGGAGCGGCGGCCTTGTTCACGAGGGTTCGGGCAGGGCGTTGGCCGGCGTTGATGTCCGCCTCGGTGAACTTTGTCAGGAGGATCTCCCCGTCCGTGTGCCGGTTCCAATCATAGAGGAGATGGATGGTGCCGTCAGGCGCTTGGAATCCGTCAGGGTAGGAAACCTCCGCGCGGTCATCGAGAAGCAGACCCGGGCTCCAGGTATAACCATCGTCCGCGGAAAGGAATGCGGTGAGGCTGGAGCGGCGGGGGAGACGAAGGTCGATCGGGCCGTTCTTGACCAACAGCAGCTGGCCGGACGCGAGCCTCCGGATGAAGAAACGGGCGCTCACGTTGGCGATTTTGGCCGGTTGGGGAATCGTCCAGGTGGCTCCTTGATCATAAGAGACACTCTCGCTGATGCCCCGCTTGGTCCGGGCCAGCATCCAGAGGCTGTGATCCCGTCGTTCGACGATCATGTGTTCATCGAAATCCGTCTCCGGGAAGGCTGCGCCGCCCCTGCGTTTCCAGGTTTTTCCCTGGTCCTTGGAGGCGAAGACATTGGCCATGCGGATGGGATCGAGGTCATGGTGGGCTTCCTGCAAAACGGCGGGCCCGATCCGGTCCCGGGTCCAGAGGGCGACCGGGAGCAACCAGTCTCCGTTGGCCAGAACCGTGGGTTTGTTCAGGGTGCAACCGTCCGTGATCCGGGCCGGGGCCGTCCAAGCCGGTTCGGCAGCGTCCGGGTTGTCGCAGCGGATCGTCCAATTTCCGGCGCGGCCGTCGAAGTAACCAAGGCTTTGGTCGAAAAACAGCCAGAGTCGGCCGAGTGGATCAGTCCACAAATTGCCGACCAAGGCACGGCGTTGCGGCAGGCCCGGGGGATCGGTGGGGTCAATGACGACGCGGGGCTTCGACCAAGTCTTGCCATGGTCATCGCTGCTGGCGAGCATGAAAAAACCGTTCGGGCTGTCCCCGTTCCCCACCCAGGCGGCCCAGAGGCGTCCTTTGGGGGTGCGGTCGATCCCGATGATCATGTTCCCCGGGCGCACGGCGTCGTCATATTCTGGTCCGGGACGGGTGTTGATGGCGGGCGGCTCGAGTGAGAGATCGAGTTGGGCGGGTTCGAGGGCCGCGGCGGCGCTGCAGGCGGCAACGAGCAGGAGCGGAATGAGGCATTTCATGGCCGGATCAGGAGGGAATTCGGGCGAGGGATTGCAGGTAGGCCTTGCGGAGGATTGCCAAATCGGAATCCAGCGCGATGCGGGTGAAGCCGAGATCGAGGTGAAAGGAAAGGTCAGCTGGATCACGGAGGAGGATCCCCGCTTCTTTCCCGGCCATGGTGGCCGCTTGCACGACGCTGGAGAGGCAGTGGGCGAAGTCCCCGGGAGGATTGTCCCGTGAAAGGCCGTTGGCGAGGTCGAACTGGAGATCGGCGGGACCGACGAAGAGGACATCGATTCCATCGACGCGGGCGATTTCCGGGGCGTGGCGGACGCCGCGGGCGGTTTCGATCTGGGCCATGACGATGGGGTCCCCGGATTCCGCCGCGAGGTTTTTCAGGCCGTATTCGGAGGCGCGGACGGTGCGGGAGACGCCGCGATGTCCGCGTGGGGTGTGTCGGGTGGTGGCCACGATTTGCCGGGCTTGGTCCGGGTCTTCCACGTGGGGGAACATGAGGCCGTGGGCACCCCAATCGAGGAGGCGGGCCACGAGATCCGGATGGGGGGCGCCGACCCTGACGATGCCTTGGGCGGGCGTGCCGCGGAGGGCGCGCAGCTGGTCCGGGATGGCGCTCTCGGAGGCGCAACCGTGTTCGAGGTCGAGGAGCAACCAGTGGAATCCGGAGAGGGCGGCCAATTCCGCGATGGCGGGGGAGCCGATGGAGAGCCAAGTGCCGAGGGAGGGAAGGGGATGCGGGTTCATGGGAGGGTCGGGTCCGCGTGGCCGGACAAGCCGTCGAGCGCCAGTTGGAGGCGTTCATGGGTGAGGCGGCGGAGATCGTCACCGGTGCCGCCGGAAGGGATGAGAAAGAAGCGGTCGGTGCGCTCGAAGTAGCCGGCTCCGACGCGGATCACGGCCTTGACCAGCATGTTGCGGAGGAGGTGGAGCCAGAAACGGCTGCGGTATTCCGGGGGCAGGGGACGGACGCTGGCATAACCGCGGAAAGCGTGTGCGAGAAAGGGGGGATCGTGGAAACAGGCGAGGAGGGAAAGATCGTCCATGGGATCTCCGCCGATGGCGTCATCGAAGTCGATGAACGCGGCGATGTGGTTGGGGCTGCCCAACACATTCCAAAGCGCGAGATCCTTGTGGACGAGGCAGGCGGATTCCAGTTGCAGGAGATCACGATGGGCCGCGACGGCTTGGGCGATGTCCCGGTGACGATCCGGGGCGAGGAAGCCGTGGTCTTGCAGAAACGCCAGATGCTCCGGGAGCCGCAGCCTGAAGTAAGACTCATACCGGGCGTGGAAGCAGGCGAGGGGTGTTTCGTGAGGGCCGAAACCGGAGGGCCGGATTTCCTGCCAGGTGGCCACCGCCCTGCCGACGGCTTCCGCGATGACGGGTTCGTCGAGGGTCCCCTCCTTGAACCAATGGTTGAGGTCGGGAAACGGGATTCTGGTGAGAACCTGCCAGGCGAACGGGACCTCGCGGCGGGAGACATCGACGGCGGCGACTTTGGGGACCGGGACCCCGGTTTGCGCCACCTGTTCGAGGATGGCGGACTCGATCGCGAGTTGGGAATCCTGCTCGGGACCATGTTCCACCCGGACGAAGAGGGGTTGGTCATCGATATCGAGGTTCCAGGTCAGGTGATTGCCTTGACCGCCCCCCGGGCTCAGGGTGAGGCGTTGACCGGGGAACCGTTCCCCGAGCACCCGGCGCAACCCGGCCTCGATGGACGGGGGGAGTTCGCGCCGGTCCGAAGTGCCGTGAAAGGCGGCTGACCGGTCACATTTCCAATAGTAAACGTCCTTGCGGTCGGGCATCGCGAAAAGTGGTGAAAGTCTAAGGGCGGTTCCACCGTTTCTCAAGTTCCGTCCGCGCCCTTGCCAAGCCGCGGCCGAAAGCCCACGATACCGTCCCCATGACCGACCGCTACGCCCGATCCCGAGCTCTGTTCACCCGAGCCCAACACTCGATTGCCGCCGGCGTGAACAGCGGCATCCGGAAGATGGAGCAACCCGTGCCGCTCTATTTTTCCCACGGGTCGGGTCCGCGGCTTTGGGATGTGGACGGCAACGAATTCATCGATTTCCAGATCGGTCAGGGAGCCCTGTTGTTCGGTCACGCGCCGGCCGGGATGGCCGGGGCCATCGGAGAGCAGGCCAAATTGGGCACCCACTGGGCGGCGCAGTGCGAGTTGGAGATCGAGGTGGCGGAGCGGTTGCAGGCGCTCATGCCCGCGGCGGAATTGGTCCGGTTCAACAACAGCGCCACGGAGGTGGTGCTCTCCGCCCTGCGGTTGGCGAGGGCCCACACCGGGCGGCCGTTGATCCTCAAGTTCGAGGGAGCGTATCACGGCTGGGCGGATGAAGGGCTCGTCGGCTTCTGCCCCCCGGCGGACCAGTGGGGCGATGAGGAGCATCCGACCCGGTTGCATCCCAGCCAAGGGGTGATCCCGGGCGTGCTCGAGACGTTCGTGGTCGCCCGTTGGAACGACCCCGACCACCTCCGGCGGGTCGTGGAGCGGCATCGCGGCCAGATCGCCGCAATCCTTTTTGAGCCGATCATGTGCAACACCTGCTGCATGGAACCGGTCCCCGGCCTGATGGACACGATCCGCGAGCTTTGCGACCGCGAGGGGATGCTCATGATCGCCGACGAGACCATCACCGGGTTTCGCTTTGCGCCGGGCGGGGCCCAACAAGCGCTTGGGTTTAGCCCGGATCTGACCATCCTTGGCAAGGCCATCGGCGGAGGCGTTCCCTTCGCGGCCCTGACCGGCAAGAGGGAGGCGATGCGGAAGATCATCGAGGGCGGGGTCGTCCACGCGGGAACACTCAACGGCAATCCGCTCTGTCTCGCGGCCTCCAAGTGGTGTCTGGATCACCTTCTGTCTCTGGGCGAAAGCCATCCGCGGGTGGTGTCGGATCTCGGCCGCCGGTTGATGACGGGTTTGCGGGAGCTGGCCGGACGATTCGGCATTCCCCTTCATCCGCAAGGACCCGGTCCCGCTTTCCATTGCGTCATGACCAAGCCGGGGGACGCCGGGGGACAGGTCCGGGATTACCGCGATTACGTGCGGCGTCATGATGCCCCGCGTTGGGCGCATCTCCGGGTCTGCCTGCTCGAGAACGGGGTCCGCGCCATCGAGCGGGGGCTGTGGTTTGTCAGCCTGGCGCACGAGCCCCGGGATATCGACGAGGCGCTGGTCCGGGCCGAGGCGGCTTTGGCGAGGCACGCCGCCGAATGGAAATCCGTCTGATCGCCGATGAACAAGCGGGTCCTCATCGCGGGTCTGTTTCACGAGACCCATACCTTCCTCGAGGGGAGCACCGGCCTTGCCGACTTCCAGATCCTGCGGGGGGCGGAACTGCTGCGCTGTGCGGGAGACAGTTCCCCGTTGGGCGGGGTTCTGGCCCGGGCGGAGCGCCATGGATGGGAAGTATTGCCGACGGTTGACTACCGGGCCCAGCCCGGCGCGATCGTTGAGGATGAGGTGGTCACCGCATTTTTCGCCGAGCTCGCCCGCGAGGCCGGGCCTCATCTGGAGCGGGGAGTGGATGCCGTGTATCTGGTGTTGCACGGCGCGATGACCGCGCGCGCCCTCGAGGATGTGGAGGGTGAGGTGCTGGAGCGCTTGCGAGGCATGCCCGGACTGGCCGGGGTGCCGGTCTTCGGGGTATTTGATCTCCACGCCAACTTCACGCCGCGCATGGCCGCCCTGTCCCAGTGCCTGGTGGGGTATCGGGAAAATCCGCACACCGATGCCCGCGAGGCGGCCTGCCTGGCTGCGGATCTGCTGGAGCGGAGTCTCGCCGGCGGGGAAGTTCCCGTGCAGTGTTTTCTGCCAACGCCGATCGTTTGGCCGCCGACCGGCACCGCCACGGCGGGTGATCCGATGCGGACGTTGGAACGCCGGGCGCGGGAATTTGAAGCACTGCCGGGTGTGTGGGCCGTGAATGTGGTGGCCGGGTTCGCCTTTGCGGACGCGGAATGGACCGGAGTGAGTTTTGTGGCCAGCGGTCAGGATGAGACCAACCTGAACTCCTGTTTGCGTCAGCTTGCGGACCTCGCGTGGGAACTGCGGGAGATCGGAAACGTGGTCGATCCGCCCCTCGCCCAAGTCATGCGCGACCTCGGGGAAGCCGGCGGCGGGTTGACCGTGTTGGTGGAACCCTCGGACAACATCGGCGGAGGAGCGCCGGGAGATGGAACCGGGCTTTTGCGCGCCCTGATCGAGCATCGGATCGGGAACGCCGCCATCTGCCTGGCGGATCCGGCCGCGGTTCGCGCCGCCGCGCAGGCCGGGCCTGGAGCGCGGGTCAGGTTGAGTCTCGGGGGGAAAGGAAGCCGGTTCGACGCCGGGCCGGTGGAGCTCGAGGTGGAAATCCTGACGGTGAACGACGGCCGGTTTGAGCTGGAGGACAAACAGAGCCACCTGGCGAGCATGTGCGGGGATTGGTTTGACATGGGGCTCTGCGCGGTGGTGCGATGGGCAGGGCTCACGATTCTCCTCACCAGCATCAAGACACCGCCCTTTGATCTCGGCCAATGGCGCAGCCAGGGGATCGAGCCGGGGGAGCTTTCGGTCGTTGTGGTGAAGGCCGCCGTGGCCCACCGCCGTGCCTACGATCCGATTGCCGGGCGCATGTGGTGGGTCGACACCCCCGGCCCCTGTGGGAGCAATTTGCGGACATTTCCTTACCGACGCATCAGACGACCCGTTTATCCGCTAGACTGAAGACCGATGAAAACCCTGACCTGGACCCGGCTCTGTTTCTTTCCCATGTTCCTCACGTTCATCCCGCCTCTTCCGGCGGGGCCGCCGGTCTGTGAGTGGGTCTTCGCGGGAGGCGGCGCCGCCCATGACAAGACACGGGCGGTGGCGACGGACCGGTCCGGGAATGTGTTTGTGGCTTCCGAGTCGGTCGGGGATGCGGTGTTTGGTGACAAGCCGCATCGCTCTGCCGGGGGAATGGATATGTGCCTCGCCAAACTCGACGGCGCGGGCCGCGTGCTCTGGGTGGGAACTTTCGCCGGGAGCAAGACGGACCGGGCTTACGGCGTGGTCGCGGATGCGGCGGGAAACGCTTATGTGACCGGACATTTCGAGAGCACGGACGTGGTCGTGAATGGGGAAACGCTGCCCAATGCCGGAAGCTACGACGCCTTCACCGCCAAGTTTTCCCCCGACGGCAAGCTGCTCTGGGCCCGCGTCAAGGGCGGTGAGGGGTATGATTATGGCCATGGCATTGCCGTCGATTCCAAGGGCCGGATCGTCGTCGCCGGAGCCATCGGGCGGCAATTGTTTTGCACCCAGTATGACGCCGACGGGCGCGAGATTTGGCATCGCACCTCTTCCGGAGCGGTTTCCGGGAGCGTGCACGGCGTGGCGGTCGATGCGAGGGATCAGATTTACCTCGGGGGAAACTCGTCCGGGACCGGGGCATTCGGCCAGGTTGGGATCGATTCCAAGACGACCGCCGCGCTGGTCCTGAAATTGACGGAAGAGGGGGAAGGTGTCTGGGCGAGCGTGATTCCGGGCACGCCGAACGCGCTTTACCATGAGATCACCTGTGATGCCCTCGGGCGGGTCTGGGGGGTCGGGATGTTCAAGGGGACCGTGCAAGTGGCCGGGCGAACCTTCGCGAGCGGCGGAGAGAAGGACAACGATGGATTGATCGTCCATCTCGATGCCGGGGGGCGGGTGCAATGGGCGAAAACGATGCGCGGACCGGGCACCGATTACTGCCTTGGCGTGGCGACCGATGGGGCCGGCACGGCCTATGTTTGCGGTGATTTCAATCAGGACACCGAATTGGCCGGGCACCGGCTGGCGACCCGTGGGAGTGGGGACATCTTTCTCGCGGCCTTTGGGGCGACCGGAGATCTGCTCTGGGTGGAGCAGGCCGGAGGCAAGTTGAACGACAGCGCCTATCCGCTCATCTTCCGGGCTCCGGACGAGTTGGTGATGGCGGGAGCGTTTGGTGCGCCGGCGAAGTTCGGGACTCGCGAGGTGGAAGGGGGATCGACGAGCGACCTGTATGCCTCGAAATGGAGGCTGCGCTCGGTGCCCTGAAGACTGTGGGCTGAGCATCAGGAGGATGTTTGCGCTGATCCTTTCCGCCGGTGAACCGCAGTGGCATGGACGGCAGAAGCCTGCAGCGGCGTTCCGGAGATTTCGGCCCCCCGATTGAAAGGAATCCGGTGAAAGCTTTATTTTGCCCTAGGCAAATTTAAGCGGGCTTTCATTTCCATTCGCCAAATGAACGATTTCGTCGATTTTCTTTAATTCGATGAAGTGAGGTCTCACAGGCCACCATGTTCCAATTTCGTCCGTGGGCGAGAAGGTCCGGGCGTTCGTGCCGCATCCCTTGCCGCCCGTTCCGGCGTTAGATCTTGACGGTGATCTCGGGACCCTGCTGGATGCCGCGTCCACCGCGCTCGGGCGGCTCGATGGTCTCTCGCTGGTGCTGCCGGATCCCCGTCTCTTCCTCTACACCTACATCCGCAAGGAAGCCGTCCTCTCCTCCCAAATCGAAGGCACCCAGTCCTCCCTATCGGACCTCCTTCGGCACGAGATCGACGGGGCTCCTTCTGTCCCGGTTGATGATGTCACCGAGGTGTCCTGCTACGTTTCCGCCATGCAACACGGTTTGGATCGGCTCATCCGGGACATCCATGCCAAACTCCTGACTCATGGGCGAGGAAGCCTCCAGCAACCCGGCGGATTCAGGCGCAGCCAAAATTGGATCGGCGGTTCCCGACCTGGCAATGCCCGGTTCATCCCGCCCCCGGCCGACGAGGTGTTGGGCTGCTTGGGCGCCCTTGAGAAGTTCATGCACGACGATCCGGTCCGGACCCGTCCCTCTATTTCAAGCGCCATCGCGAGGAGTATTACCGGCTTCTTCAGGAGGTCCACGTCAACGGCGACTGGGAGGCCTGGCTCGATTTCTTTCTGACCGGCGTTGTCGAGGCATCGAGGCAGGCCACTTCGGCTGCGACCCGCCTCTTGAAACTCTTCGAGGAGGATCGCCGCCTCATCCAGGGAGAGGCCGCTTCCGTTCTGCGTCTCCACGAACATCTTCAGCGCGTCCCCATCTCGTCGTCTCCAAGCGCCTGCAAGGCCATCAACGTCTCGGCCCCCACCGCGATCAAAGCCCTGCAAACGCTGGAGCGACGCGGGATGCTTCACGAAATCACCGGCGCCAAATACAACCGCACCTATGCCTACACGCAGTTCCTTGAGATTCTGAACGAGGACGACGCCTGCTGAAGCCCGGATGGTTGCTCCCACCTCGCTGCCTTCGCAGTGAATGACGACCTCACCCCTGAATCGTCGTGACTTCCTGATTGAGATTCTGGAGCATAGCGGGTTCGAACCGCTGACCTTCTCATTGCGAACGAGACGCTCTACCGACTGAGCTAATGCCCCGAAAGGCGGGACGGTGATCCCGCGGACGAGTGGGACGATAGCCCCAAAACCGCGGGTGGCCAAGCATTTTTCTCCGCTTGTCCGGATTGCGAAAAACCCGGAGCGAAACGGCAGGAAATTTTTGACTGCGTGCGATCTTTCGCATCTAATGAACATTGGGGAAGGTGGCGCTTCCCGTATCGAGTACGAATGGAAACCGCGTTGGTCCGCATCACTCAGTCGACCGCCTCCCCGGGTGGCACATGGCGTCGGAGCCTTGCGCCCGTCTTGGTTGCCTGGTTCGCGTCGGGGGCGGTGTGGTCGGCGGGATCGTTGTGGGCCGGGGAGGTAGGGCTTGATGTGGCCGCGGAGTTGCGGCACGGACCGAGCGGCTTGGCGGTGGCTCCGGACAACTCTTTGATCGTCGGTCTGCACCAGTATTTCAAGACGCGGGAACGGGTCGTCCGGGTGGACCGTCAGGGGGAATCCCTGGCTTTTCCCTCTCCGGAACTGGCCGCACGGGAGTCGGCTGAAGGCGCGGAGGTTCTGGACGCGGTGATGGGCGTGCACGGCGGGGAGCGCGGGATCATCTGGATGCTCGACAACGGACGCCGCGCGGAGCAGATGCCGAAGTTGGTGGGCTGGCACTTTCAGGATCGCAAGTTGCACCGTGTCTTCCATCTTCCGGAGCCTTCCGTCATCGCGACCTCCTTCGTGGCGGATTTTGCGATCAATCCCGGGGAAACACACGCCTACATCGCGGATCCAGCCTCCGGGGCGGATGCGGCCCTGATCGTGCTCGATCTCCGGACCGGGGTGTCCCGCCGCGTGTTGCAAGGGCATCGCAGCGTCGTGCCGCAGGACATCCCGCTCCTCGTGGGCGGGCGCAAGGTGCACGCGCAGTGTCAGGATGGATCCCGGGCGGAGCCCCTGGCCGGGGTCAACCCCATCGCGCTGGATCGCAAGGCGAAGTATCTGTATTATGGTCCGCTCAAGGGACGGAAGCTCTACCGGATCCCCATCTCCGCCCTCAACGATCCCGGTCTGGCGGCGGATGCTCTGGCGGCGGCGGTCGAGGAGTATTCTGACAAACCGATCTGTGATTCGATCGCGATCGATTCCAAGGACAACATCTATGTCGGGGATCTGACGACCAACGGGATCCGGATCATCGTCCCGAAGGACCGGCGCCTGATTTCCTATGTGTCCGATCCAAAGATGGCCTGGCCGGATGGGTTGACCTTCGGGGGCGATGGCCGGCTCTATTTTTACTGCAGCCAGCTGAACCGCTGTTCCTGGTTCAGCGACGGGCAGGATGAAGCGATGGCTCCGTTTATGGTTTACCGGGTCAAGCCGCTCTACCAGCCGCTGATCACTAATCCCCTTCCCGAACACAATCCCTTGAACGAGATCCGCAAGCTGGGTGAGCTCCTCAAACCCTGATTGATTTGCGGCGCGGGCATTTTTTCGGTTGAGGACCGCACGAACCGTTCTACCTTCTTCTCCCGGCTCAAGCGCAAAGCTCTCGTGGCGGAATCGGTAGACGCGCTAGATTCAGGATCTAGTGGGGAGACCCGTGGAGGTTCGAATCCTCTCGAGAGCATTCCCTCTTTTTGAGGGAGTTACGAATTCAGCCCGGTTTTTCGGCGTGCGCTTGCGGCTCGCGCGAATCCGTGGAAATTCTCCGCTTCGCCCGCCGTCCCCGGGAGCGCTCCGGGCGTAAATACCAATGTGGGAGTGTCTCAAGACCAAGACCCGGTTTTCGTCAAGGCCGCCTTCTCTTCGATCGCGGCGCGTTATTCCCTGACCAATCACATCCTGAGCCTGGGCATCGATGTGCTTTGGCGTCGCCGGGTCGCCGCCATGGTGGCCGCGGAGCAACCGCGCGAGATCCTCGACGTCGCGGCGGGGACGGGGGATCTTTCGTTGGAATTGCAGCGCCGCTGCCCCGGGGCCGAGGTCACGGCCAGTGATTTTTGTCCCGGGATGCTCGAAGTGGCGCGCCGGAGCGGGGTGCGCAAGACGTTGGAGGCGGACGCGCTGGATCTGCCGTTCGCGGACGGAAGTTTTGATGTGGTGACGGTGGCTTACGGGTTGCGCAACATGTCCTCCTGGGCCGGGGCGGTAGGTGAGATGCGGCGTGTGCTGCGTCCCCGGGGCGTTTTGATCATCCTGGATTTCTCCTTGCCGGCGGGTTGGATGCGGGAGCCCTACCGCTGGTATCTGCACCGGGTGTTGCCGGTAGTGGCGGGCGCGATGACAGGAAACCGGGCGGCTTACGAATATCTGGGGGACTCGATCGAGCGGTTTCCATCCGGCGGGGCGATGCAGGATCTGTTGCAGGCGAATGGGTTCGCGGAGACGGAATGGCGGCCGTTGAGCGGCGGCATTTCCGCGATCTATGTGGGTCGGGGAGGGGAAGGCGCGACAAAGGCTTGATTCGCGGGCGGAACGGGATTTCAATGGAGGGATGAGGACCGGATTCTGGGCGGGGGTGCAGCTCGGCATGTGGGGGCTTTGCGGGCTCTTTCTGGCGGGATGCGAGGAAAAACAGGCATCGAAAGGGGACGGGTATCCCCTGGGCGACGGGTATCCCCTCAAAGTCTGCGTGGTCAGCGGAGAACCGTTGGGCAGCATGGGAGAGCCGGCCGCGATTGTCTACGAGGGCAAAACGGTCAAGTTCTGTTGCAGCGGGTGTGAGGGGGATTTCCGCAAGGATCCGCTGACCTATCTCGCCAAGATAACCAACGCCAAACCCTGACATGGGAGCGCCCATGGATCCGTGGGCCTACGCGCTGCTCGCCTTCAGCTCGCTGCTGGCGATTGTGGATCCGATTGGGTTGGTGCCTTGGTTTCTCGCGATCACGCCGCAGGACACGCCGGCGGTGCGGGAGCGGATGGCGCGGATCGCCTGTCTGGTGGCCGCGGTAATCCTGATGGGGTTTGCCGCCACCGGCCTGTGGATTTTCAAGTTGCTTGGCCTGACCCTGCCGGCTTTCCAGATCGCGGGCAGCATCCTGCTGTTGCGGATCGGCTTGGACATGTTGCAGGCGAAGCATTCTCCGGTGCACGGCACGGCGGAAGACGCCCGGGCCGGTTCGGCCAAGGATGATGTGGCGGTGACGCCCTTGGCAGTGCCGATGCTGGCGGGGCCGGGAGCCCTGTCGAACACCCTGATCCTGGTCAACCAGGCCAGTGGTCCGGTGAGTTGGGTATTGCTCTATCTCAGCATCGCGGCGGTGTGCGCCGTCTCCTATCTGACCTTGCGTCTGGCGTCGCGCGGAGCGGTCTGGCTGGGACCGATCGTGATGCGGGTGCTGACGCGGTTGATGGGGTTGATCGTGACGGCGATCGCGGTGCAATTCACCCTCAATGCTCTGGTGCAGTTGGGGGCCCTGCCTCCGCCGCCCTGACGCCGGGACCATTTTCCGGGCGATTGATGATGACCCGGTGAGGGTAGGCGATCTCGATTCCGTCCCGGTCGAAACGCGTCTTGAGATCCCGGAGGATGGAATTGCGCATTTCGATGAAATCGTCCTTTTCGTGCCAGACCCCGAGCAAGAAGCTGAGCTGCGATTCCCCGAACCCGGTCAACGCCACGAGGGGTTCCGGTTCCACGAGCACATGGGGGTTTTCATCCGCCACCTCGCGGAGCACTTGCATGACGGTATCGATCTCCTGGTCATAGGAGATCCCAATCTGGATATCGTAACGGCGGATGGGGTGGCGGGTGACGTTGATGAGCATGCCCTTGACCAAGGTCTCGTTCGGGATGCGGACGGAGGTGTTGTCGAAGGTGCGGAGGGTGAGGGAGAGGAGGTCGATGGACTCGACGAAGCCGGTGTGTTCGCCGAGTTTGATGACATCGCCGACCTCGAACGGTTTTTCGAAGAGGAGGAAGACTCCGCTGATGATGTTGGAGAGGCTGGTCTGGGCGGCGAAGCCGATGGCGATGCCCGCGATGCCGGCGGCGCCGAGCAATGTGGTCAACTGGAAACCGAACTCCTTGAGGATCATGACGATGACCACGAGGGAGAGGGAGTAGTTGACGGCCTTGCGGATGATGAGCCGGGATTGGGCGGAGAGCCGGGCGCTGAGGGGGCGGATGATCAGCTGGCTCAGGATCAGGGCGAGGAAAAAGCCGAGGGCCAGGATGACGAGGCTGCGGGCGATCGGAGTGGCATAAGGCTGGAGGGCGGCGAGCGGCCCTGGCAGCGCGATGGACAAGGAGTCGGGCATGGCGGGGAGTGCTTCAGCGGAGGTCCGCGAGATGGCGCAAATTTCCGAAGGTGCGCAGCAGGAGGTTTCCGCCGGAGGCGCGTTCACGGGGCGGGGTGATGAGGACGGCGTCCCGTTCCTCACCGGGGGCTCCCTTGCTGAAGGTGACCTGGCTGAGCGGTTGGGAGGTGGATTTGACGACGGATGAGGTGTTGGTCCAGAGATAGGTTTTCCCCTGGTAGATGCCGAGATGTTGGACCCTGAGGCAGATGCGTTCGAACGGGAGCACGGCGTTGGAGCGATTCCGGATTTTCACGGGGCAAATCACGCGGAAGAGGTAGGGTTGCAGCTCTTCCTGGGTGCGGACGGCCCGGGTGAGGGTGGCGTAACAGGGTTCTCCTTGCTGGGGGGTGCCGAACCAGGTGCGGGAGAGGGAGCGGGTGGGAACACTGGTGAGGTCCAGCGGGGATTCGGGCGGGCCGATCTTGAGCCGCACGTTGAGGGGAATGCCGCAGTAGAATCGGGCATGGGTGCCCGCGGGGATTTCGATGCGGGAAGTGGGTTTGGAAACGATCGGGCGGTCCGGCAGTTCGGGGCTCAAGGTGATCCGGTCATCCGCGTGGAGGGTATCCACGGAAAATCGATTTACCACTTTGTCCGAGGGCCAGGCGGACTCGGCCGCCAAGGTCCAGCGGGTATCGTGGCGGTCATCGAGGGCGCTCTCGTGGATGATCTGCCACTCGCCCGGAAGGTGCCGCACCCAGAGGTCAAGGGGACCGATCTGCCAATGCCGGGTCTGCCCGGGGGCAATTTGGTAGGTTTGCCAAAAGGGAAGCATCATGACCGCCGCCAATCTTCTCCTTCCCGCCTCCGATTTCCAGCGAAACCCTGCGCCAAGGCTTTCCGGACGGATGGTTTCGTGGTTCAGTCCACCCCATGGATTCCGTCGCCGTTCCCGCCCACCGATTTCTCTATCGACGCCGCATTGAATTCGCCGAGACCGATATGGCGGGGATCGTTCACTTTGCGAACTACTTCCGGATGATGGAGGAAGCGGAGCATGCCTTCTACCGCAGCCTCGGATTTTCAGTCCATGACTTCCGGCCCGGCCCGGGGGAACCGCGGATCGGTTGGCCGCGGGTCCATGCGGAAGCTGATTTCCGGCTGCCCCTGGAGTTCGAGGAGGAAGTCGAGATCGAGGTGTTGGTGGAGGAGGTTCGCAACAAATCGATCCGTTACGTGTTCCGGTTCTGGAAAGAGCCGGAGACACAGCGCCGGTTGGCGGCCACCGGCCGTTTCAGCGTCGTCTGCGTCCGGTTTCTGGAGGCGGAAGCGCGCATGGAGTCGATCCAAGTGCCGGGCTGGATTCGCGGGCGCTTGGAGGCGGCGCCTCCGGCCTTGCTCGTGTAGCTTCCCCGACGCGAAAAAGCTCCGGGAAGTAAATATGTTTTGAATATTACGAAAAATGTGGAACTCTGCCGCTTCGCGGCGAATGAGTCCATTCACTTCCATCTCCTTCCGGCAGTTGACCTTCACCTGCCTGATGGTTCTTGTCTCCGGCTGTATCATGGCCGTGGCGCTGCATTTTCTTGAGCGGCGGGACGAGGAAACGGCTCAGGAGCGGATGCTCACCGAACTTGCCTTCCGGATGAGCCAAGCCCTGCGCGGGGCTGATTTGGAAGAGAAGGAGGCGTTGGAGAACATCCTGAAATCGCTTGGTCCGGGCGAGCGTGAATACGTGGTCTTCGCCCGGAGCCCGGAGGGGGGCGGATGGAGGATGATGGTGGCCAACGCACCGGACAAGGTGGAGATGGCGGTTGACCTTGAGGGCGGGGCGGTACTGCGGACGGCCAAGGAGGGCGGGACTTCGGTGAACGTCCGCAAGATGGTCCGGAGCGTGGCATCAAAACCGGGCGGAAGGCAGGTGGAGACGCGGATCCGGCGGATCACCGTGGGGTCCCCGATCTATTCCCTTGTGCCCGGGAGTGACGGGGAGTGCCGGGTGGGCGGGGTGGTGATGTTGCGCGATGATTTCGCGCCGCCACCGATGAACTGGCTGTGGTTTCTGCTCTGTGTGGGGCTGGCATTGCTGGTCTCCCTCGGGTTGGCGATTCCGGCCGGGTGGCTCATCCTGCGGAGCGTGGTCGGGGACATCCGGTCCCTGGTAGCCGGGATCGATGAGGTGGCGCAAGGGCGCTACGAATATCGCATCCGGGTGAACCGGAAAGACGAGATCGGGCAGGCTCAGATGGGATTCAACCTGTTGGCCCAATACCTGGAACACGGGCGGGCGCGGGACAACGAGGCGATGCGGGATCTCATGGCGGCCAAGAAGGAGGCCGAGTCGGCCATGGTGGCGAAGTCCGATTTCCTGGCGAACATGAGTCACGAGATCCGGACGCCGATGAACGGGATCATCGGGACTACGAGCCTGATGGTGGAGACCCCGCTGGCCCCGCAGCAGAGAGACATGTTGAAGATCATCCGCGCCAGCGGGCAGTCGCTGCTCCATATTATCAACGACGTGCTGGACTACTCGAAGTTGGAGACCGCGAAGATGGTCTTGGACGAAACGCCGGCCGAGGTGCGGAAGCTGTTTGATGAAATCGGCGAGATGTTCGCGCCCACCATGGCGGAGAAGAATCTCGACTTGCTGCTGGATGTGGACCCGAGGGTGCCGTTCCAGATTTACGTTGATCGGGAGCGGTTGAAGCAGATTCTGGTCAGTCTGGTGGGGAACGCCGCGAAGTTCACCACGGACGGGGAGATCGAACTCCGGGCCGACGTCATCCCCAGGGCGGGCAACTTGCCCCAGTGTCTGCGCATCGAAGTGCGGGACACCGGGATCGGGATCGCCGAAGACAAGTTGGAGACCATTTTCGAAGCTTTCCAGCAAGCGGACTTCACCACCACGCGGAAGTATGGGGGATCCGGGCTGGGGCTGGCGATCTGCCGCAAGCTGAGCACGCTGATGAACGGGGAGGTTGGAGTCCGCAGCCAGCTCGGCGTCGGGTCCGTCTTTCATCTCGAGTTCCCCTACCGGACGGTGCCGAAGTATTCCGCGAGTCCGGACCGGGAGCGCCTGCTGGTGGAGATGAAAAAGCGCCGGGTTGCGGTGATCGCCCGTGGTTCGCTGGCGCAATTGATGCGACGCCAGTTGGAAACGTGGGGAGCCCAGGCGGAATGCGTCTCCGGGCTGGGGGCGGCTGAGATGCATCGGCTGGCGGCGCTGGAACCGGAACTGGCGGTCATCGAGGCCGATGTGGCGCCCGAGGAAGAGCTGAAGGGTTTCCTCCGGAAGCTGCTTGAGGCCCGCTTTCCCCTTCTTGTGGTGAGTCGTCTCGGCGAGACCTTCCCCTGGCTGGGCGAGGAGGGCAACTTGGTGCAATGGGTCACCAAACCGGTCAAGGAAATGGATTTGATCCGCCGCTCCGCCGACGCGCTGAGCCATCGCCCCGCCCTGACCACCGCCCGGAACGGCTCGGGATCTCCTAATGACGGGGAGTCCTTCGCCGCACGTTTTCCCGGGAAAGTGTTGCTGGTGGAGGATCAGGCGATGAACCAGCGGATTGTCTCCATGATGCTGCAAAAGCTCGGTTACGAGGTGGAGATCGCCGACAACGGGCGGGACGCCGTCGACCTGGTCAACCAGCGCGCCTGTTTCGATCTGATCTTGATGGATCTCCAGATGCCGGTGATGGGCGGGCTGGACGCGTGCAAGGAAATCCGGCGGAATTTCCTGCTGCCGAAGCAGCCGGTGATTGTGGCCCTGACAGGCCATGCCCTCACCGGGGTGCGTGAAGAGTGCCGCAAGGCGGGGATGGATCAGTTCATGACCAAACCGGTCTCACTCGACGATCTCCGGCACTGCATCCAGGAAACGCTGGGCACCTCAAAGGCGGCCTGATTGCCGGTGGAAACGCCGCAGTCCCGGGAGATTGAGGAATGCAGGTCAGGGACGCTGGTCCCGGACCACCAGTCCCTTGACGTCGTTGAGTTTTGCGCCGGTGACGCAGAGATGGGTCTGGGTGGAGCCGGTCAGGTCGGCGGCGGCGAGATCGGCGTTCTCGAAGTTGGCCCGATACAGGACGGCCTCGCGGAGGGTAGCCCCGGAAAGGTCCGCCCCGGTCAGATCGCATTCCGTGAGGTTGACCTTGTCGAGATTGACGCCCCCGAGATCCGCGCCGCGTAAATCCGCGCGGGTGAAATTGGTGCCGATGAAGCGGGCGCCGCTGCAGTCCACCTGCATCATGGAGCTGCGGCTGAGATCGGCCCCGCTGAAATTGGTGCCGATGAAGAGGGCACGGTCCATGCGGGCGGCGGGGAGGGTGGCATTGGAAAGGTCCTTGCCGGTCTTGTCGAGCTGTTTGCCGCGGGTTCCTTTTGAATCGAGCCAGAGGGCGTGTTGCGCTAACTCGTCAGGGGTGATGGTTGCCATTTGGAGAAATGTTGCGGGTTCGGAGGGGGATTTGCAACCCTTCAATTCAGCCCCTCGAAGTAGACGCTGGCGCCTCCGAGGGCGGTAGCGCCGCGCACCAAGGTGGCGCTGAGACTGGCATGACGCCCGTCCAGGCCGGTCTCCAAACGGCTGACGGGCCGGTAGACCCGCTGCAACTCAAAGCCGTCCAACTTGGTCACAAGGGCGTCCCGCACGGCCGGCACGTTGAACCCGCCTCCGGTCACGAGCAGCTGATCCACCCGTTGGAACTGATGCATGTCCAAAAAGCGTTCCGCGCTGAGGGCGACCTCCTCCGCGAAGCCGTCCACCGCGGCCTTCACCGATTCGATCTCCGCGCCCTCGGCGATGCGCACCCCGCCGGAACGGAACGGGCGCAGGGTGGCGTAAAAGAGGCGGTGAAAATTTTCGATCCTGGGATCACTGGCGTTCGCCATGTCGTCGAAAGCGGATTGCTGTTCTTCCGGCAAAGCGGCGCGGACCCTGCGGTCGAGATCCGCGATCCCCATCGGTTCCGAGTAATGGGCGTAGCAGCCCCGGCGGCTGCTGGCGGCGGCCTCGAAAGCTTGATCGGGTCGGGCGAGGTCGAACCCGAGCATGGCGAAGTCGGTCGTATAACCGCCAAGATCAGCCACAAAGACCCAGTGGGTGCGCTCCATGTCATACTGGCCGGCGAATCGCGCGTACTGTCGGGTGGCCTCGAAGAACTCGGAATCGCCGAACATCTCAGGATAAAAGGGATAAGCCTCTCCGCCGCTGATGCCGGGATCGGGCGTCCAGATGGCGTTGCGGCCTTCGGAGAAGATCCCGATGGAATTGGCGACCGGTTCAGCGACGGCGGGGCGGACGCGGGTCGGGCTCCAGCCGGTCCGGGCCAAGAGATCCACCAGGGCGGCGGCGGCGGCGTTTTGGGCACCGAAACTGGGCAGGGTGATCCGCACCGGCATGGTGGTGACGCCCGGGAGACCGGTGGCCCGGCAATAGCCATCGACGAAGTCCCGCAGCCACTGGAAGTAACCGAGGCCGATCTGTTGGACCGGCGTGCCGTCCGCAGTGGAGCCCGGGCCGCCGTTGGCGAAGAAGAGCGGTTTCCAGTTCCGGTAGACCCGGACATCGCCCAGCGTGGAGGCGCGGGCCACCACGTCGTTTCCGTAACACCAGACTTCCCGGCCCATCTCAAGGCCGCGGGCGGCCAGGGTGGGAATACAGAAGTTGTGTTCGTCCATTTTGAGCCATTCATCCTGGAGCAACCCGGTCGTCGAGCAGGCCCGGCCGTCCGGGTCCAGGGGGGCTTGATTGCGGATGCCGACCTTGGTGAATGAATTTCCGAAATCGATGCTGATCTGGTAGTTCATGAGAAGAATGAGGGGACAGGGTCAGGAAACGGGTTCGACGCGCGCCTTGGCCACCAGATGATGGCCCCGGGCGTTGCGCAGCTGCCAGCCCTGCCGGGTGACGCGCACTTGTTGGGTGGGGGCGAGCTGCCCCGTGCAATGTTGCAGCCGGCCATCGAACCCCGTGACTTCCCCCGGTTTGCCGACGGGGTCGAGCCCCAGACTGAAGAGCGTGTCCTCGAGGATGGCGCGGGCCTCCGGGGACGGGCTGTCCTGCCAGGCGAAGACAAGCAGCTCCGCGGCGTCCCGTTGGAAATCGAGGTCGTCGTCGGCCCGCGCGGGCAGGAGCTGGCGGCGGGCCTCCGGGGGCGGGTCGGTCCGGTTTTGGATCTGGACCCCGCAGATGGCGCGGAGAATGTCCGCCTCGGCATAACCGGCCTCGGTCAGGGCCGTCCGGGCCTTTTTGTATTCGGCCCGGGCGCGGTCGATGTAATCCTCCAGCCGGGGCGGTTTGCAGGAGAGGCGGTGGGAGCGTTGGTTGCCCAGCACGGGCAGCACGTGGATTCCGGGACTTTCCCGAAGTTCCTCGAAGATCTGTTCCCTCCAGACTTCGGTGGCACCGGTGTCCAGCTCACCGAGGGCCCGGACCAACTCGCTCTTGGTCCGCGGCTTTTCCTGGATCAAGGCGAGGGCGGCCCTGAGGTGAAGCTGCTTCTCGTCCCGATGCCAGAAACGGTCTCCGCCACAGGGAAAGACCGCTCCGGCGACGACCGCACGGTTCAAGAGTGAACGGAGCAATTCCTCGGAAGCTTCCGGGCCGTCGTAGGCGGTCCGCAACTGGCGGAAGGTGAGCGGGCGGGCCGCGGACTCCAAGGCGGAGACGATGCTTTGCCGGATCTTGGCTTCGGTGGAGGTGAGCGGGCGATCGACGGTCATTCGGGAGATTGTTAGGATAATTTGATCTTCTGTAAGATCAAATCAAATCTCCCTCGGCCCGGCGGACGGGTGGGGCGCGTGGCTTCAGGCGCCGAGCCAGAGGAATTCCCGGGCCATCCGGTTCAGCGCCATGCGGGTGCGGGTGAACTCCGTGCAGAGGAGGTCGTAGACTTCCGCGAGGGCGAACTCGTTGGCCAGTGGATGATTCCGGGCGGAGCGGAAGGAATCGCGGGCCACGCCCTCGTAATAGCGGACGCCCGGGGCGCCGCGCCGTTCCTCGCGGTGTTCAAGGAAGCGGGGGAAGAGACCGGTGAGGACCATGAACTGGTTGCCGCAGCGGACGTGGAGATAGAATTTGTCGTAGGTGCTGGCGACGTTGAGTTCCTCGATGAAATCGATGTGATACGGGGCATCGCTGAGGGGTTCGCCGCGTTTCGGGCGGAGCGGACCTTCGCCGGAAGCGAAATCAGCCAGGGTGGCGGAGACGTAGTCGCAGAGCCCGGCGTGGTTGAGGCCGGACTCCTTGAGGACGTGACGGAGGAGGACGTAGAAATAGAGTTGGGGAGTGATATTGACGGGGGACTCGAGACCGATGATGGCTCGGAGGAGCTTGGGATGATGGAGCAGGGAGTCGAGCGACTCCGGATCCGCGGCGAGTTGCAGGAGGCATTCGGTTCCCTGCGGGTCCCCGTTGGAGAGGGTTTGGGCGATGAACTCGAAGTCCCGTGATTCAAGACGGCGCTTGCAGCTGGTTGGAACGGTGCGTATCACTCTGAATGGAGTTGTCGATTGGACGATGCCGCCCTTACACGGATTCAGCCGGACAGAACCCGCTGGGGCGAACTCTGTGAAGAGGAGGAAGCATCCTCCATGCCAGCCTCCGGTCCGCCTGTTGGCTCCGGTCCGGATTCTCGTTGCCTGCCTTTTCGCCCCGGTCTGCCCCGGGTGGGCGGTCGATGCCGCGCCCCGGGTTTCTTCGGTCCCGGCCCGTTTTTTTGTGGAGCTGCGGGTCGGAGAGGCCCGGCTCCGGCTTGAGGCGGAGGAGTTTCTGGCGGTGGAGATGGCGGGGGAAAAGCAGTTGTTGCCCAAAGCACTCCGCGCGGTTTTCTCCGGATCAAACCGGAGCGTCCACACCTTGGACGGGGAGGGCGAGGCTCCCGGCTCCTGGCTCTCCCGGCATGAGGTGCAAGAACGCTTTGACGAACGGATGGAAGTGCGGCTCGAGCTTCCGGCCGGGCCGGATTGGGAGGAGCTGATCCGGGGCGCGCCGCTCCGCATCCGGATCGGTCCCGGGCCCCAACCGTTGGTGGAGGTGATGGCCCTGTCCCCGGAGAAAGGGAAGGCCCCGGTTCCCGGATGGTCCGTGGTCCGGAGCGGGGAATCAGTCCGCACGGACCGGGTCACGGCGCGGACCTTGCAGCAAGGGCGTTGGGTGGAGTCGGCCCCGGTGACGGGAAAATCGGTTCTCCAGCCGCGTTACTCTCTGGCGATCGGCTCCGGCAGGGAGGGGCGTTCCCTGCGGCACGGGCGGATCTCTGGACCGGAATTCGTTTTCGAGGACGAGGATTTGCGGATTCCGCGGGCGCTGTCCGCGAGCCGGTTGATCGCGGGAGGCGAGGTCTTGACCCGGACGGTCAGCGAGGCGTTGCCGGGGGTCTCGGGCGGTTTTGGCGAGATGGCGGTGCAGATCCGTTGGGAGTTGAGTCTCGGGCAACCGCCGGACGTGGGTTGGTTCGGACCCGTTGCGGCGGCCAAGGAAACCGGGCGATGGCCGGAGATGGGGGGCAAGCTGCCCTTCGTCATCAGACTGACCCGTCCCGGTTTGGTCGAGGAACTCGAGCTCGGTCTGGCGGGGGTGTCCCGGCATCCCGGGGTGGCCGGCAATGGCGGGGCGGTTCTCCTGAGCCGTCCCCCCGGTTGGCGGGACAAAGTGCGCCGGGTCCCCGTGGATTTCCGGGAGGAGGATTTTTCCCTGTCTTGGACCCGGTCCGAAGTGATCGTGCCGACATCGCCCATCGATTCCGGTCCGGATCTTTCGTTGGAGGCGGCCGATCATCCCGGGTTTGTGGTGGACCGGAACGGAACCGGGAACCTCCGGCTCGGCCGGGATCAAGTCCGGGAGGAGATCCCGGTGCAGGTGACGGTGGCCGATTGGGGGGCGGGCGGTCAGTTGGTCGTCCGGGTCAAGGTGGAGGGAATTTGGGAGGAGTTGCCCGCCCGGAGCGGTGACGGCGCGGCGCCGGCGCCCGCCCTGAAGATTCCGACCGGGGCCGGGCCCGACGGAGTGCCCCCGGGTTTCGGAAGCGGGGCGGAGGATGCGGATGGCGACGGGTTGTCCCGGGCCGAGGAGTGGCGCGGGCTGATCGTGGATGGGCGGCACCGGAGACTTTCCCCGGAGCGGCGGGAGGTTTTTCTGACCGATCCCGGCGATTGCCTGGGTGAAGAGGAGCGGATCGCGTTGCAGCGGCGGTTTTCGCCTTGGGACATCGACCTGATTTTTCTCGGGCCTGGCGAGACCGCGATGAAGGAGGTGTTGGTGGTGGAAGATTTGCGGGCGCATTTTCTACCGGCCTTGCAGCGTCTGGAAGACGAGGCCGCGCAGCGGAAGGCGCTTCGTGCGATTCGTCCCCGGCCCGGTTGTCCGGGACTTTTCACCGACGGCCAGGCGGACCCGGTTCCGTTAGCCGGGGATTTGGCGAGGATCCTCGGGCTTGCTGAATTTGGTCCTGAATCATGAAGATGCCGCGTTTCCAGTTTGCAGGAGGGTGGGGGGTCTTGGTTCTGGCGATGGCAGGCACGGGTTGTGATCGCTTGGCTTTCGATCCCGTCCGGGGACGTCTGGAGGCGGTTTGGACGGTGAATCAGCAGGCCGCCTGCGAAGTGCCCCAAGGGGTTCCTGTATTGGTGAAGGTCGAGGTCCGCAATCGTTACCGCTTCCGGGTCCGGGTTCCGGCCGGGGCGGTTCCGGGGATAGAAGGTGCGCCGGAAGTTTCCTGGAAAGTCCTGCGCTCCCTCCCCGCCAGCCTTGGGCCCGGGGCGGTTGCGGAGGCGTGGTGGTTGCTCCAAGGTCAACCATCGGCCGGGTTCTACGAAGTCGGGTTTCCCGATGCGGTTCCGATCACCGGTGCCGCGGGGGAGCTGGTGATCCGGGACGGACCGGTTCCGGCCCCCATGCTTCTGGAGCAACGGGCGATGGTGGCCAAACTGAGCGGCACCGCGCTGGAGCTGGCGGAGGAATTGCGGCGCCAACCCGAGGCGGCGATCTTGCCGACCACCCGGCTGGTGATCGCGGACCTGCTGCGCGAGGCGGGGAAGCGGGAAGAGGCGTCGCAACAGCTTGAAAGCCTGGCCGAACAAGTTTACGGGGCGGAGGCGCTGCCCGGCTGGCTGCAGTCCAAGATGCGAGCCGTCGCCCCGACCGAGCCCAGACAACCATGAACCGTAGCGATCCCCGTGATGTTGTGTTCGATATCGGCAACGTCCTGTTGTTTTTCGATTTTGAAATTTTTGTCCGCAAGATTGCCGAGGAGTGTGAGGTCCCGGCTCCGGAGGTATTGGAACGGTTGCGGTCCCCGATGTGGGAACTGGAGGCCCGGGGGCTTCCGGTCGAGGAATTTTACGGGCGGGCCGCCGGGGAGATCGGTTATGGCGGACGGTTTGCCGACTTTGTGGCGGCGTGGCAGGAAATCTTCGAGCCCAATGAGCCGATGATGGAGTTCGCCACCCGGCTGAAGCGGGATGGGCACCGCATCTTCCTGCTCTCCAACACCAACCCGTGGCATGTGGAACACTTTTTGGCGCGCTACCCGGTGTTCGGACTTTTTGACGACCGCGTCTTCAGTCACGAGGAACGGTGCGCCAAGCCGGAAGCAAGGATTTTCGGGATCGCCCGCGACCGATTTGGTGTTCTCCCGGAGGAAACGCTGTATATCGACGACCGTTTGGAGAACGTTGAGGCGGGAAGGGAGACCGGATTCCGGGCCTTCCATTATGTGGGCCAGGGGATCGAGGAACTCCGGGCCGCCGTCAACGACTGAAGATCTGGGTCAGGCGCGGGCTGGCGGCGATCGCTGCGGGCGTGATCAACTTCTGGTTCGCGGGTGGTTTGCCGCCCCACCGTTGCTTGGCGATCCGCATCGCTTCGGGGGAACTGAGATCCAAGCTGGAAAAGGGTTGCAACGCCCCCAGTTCCACGCCGAGTGCCTGATGATAGACCTTCCAGACCAACTCGGAACAGTAGATCTCACCGTCCGACCATTCAAAGAGGTGATCGTATGGGCGTCCCATGTAGCGGCGGCCGATGGTGCGCAGCGCGGCCACGGCCTTGGGCGTCAACAAGGCGTCGGCCTTGACGAGACGCTTGGCCCAGAAGGCACCGCCTTTGCCGCGGGCGATCCAGTCTTCCATCGGCTCAAGGCGGACCGGGCCGACGGCTTCGAGAACCATCGGCCTGCCTTGGTGGATTTGCACGATGCCGCAATGTGTGTAGGGGCTCTTGGTGACCAGTTGGATGGCGAGTGATTGCGAGGAAAGCGACGTTTGGAAGAGGATATCCCCTTCCCGGGGGACGTAACCGGCCCGGGCCGGAAGATCTGCCAAGGCGAGGAGGAAGAGGAACCAGAAAGGAAAGCGCATGGGATCGGGACGAGGGGGAAAGGGGAGAGGGACGCGATACCCTCCGCCAGAGTAGTGGCCCGGATCGGGGGGGAGGTCAACCGGGAGTGCGCAGGGCTCGCTGAAAACCTCCATCATGTCGGGGAAGATTCTCTTTAATTTTTGCAACTTTCCGGGTTTTCAATGGGCGGTCGAGACGCGAAGGCGCAGAAACTCAAGAAAACGGGAGTCATGTTTTATAAACTTCTATTGATTGGAGATAAGGAGTAGCTTATGGTTTGGTGCCATGAACCTTTGCCATGCCATGATCTTTGCCGCGGTTCTCGGGGGGGCTCCGGTTCTTTGGGCGCAGGAGGAATCTGCCGGTCAAGGGCTGCAAGCCGCGCTCGATCGAATCGCGGAGTTGGAGCGCCGGCTGACCGTTCTCGAACAGGCTCGTCCACAGCCGGTTGTGGCTCCGGAGACGGAGACCAAGGCGGTGGAGGACGGCTGGACAGGGCGGCATGTCGTCCGGGAGGGAGAGACGCTCTTTTCCATCGCGCGGTTGCATCGAACGAATGCCGGGGAACTGGCGCGGCGCAACGGGATCGGGGATGCCAACCGGATCCGGACCGGCCAAACGGTGAAGGTCCCGGGAGCTGCCGGGCCGGAGCAGTTGCCAACGCCATCGGCAAAGGAACCGGTGCCAGTGGAGACCGGGGCGGTTGGATCCGGGCAGGAGGAGACCTGGCATTATTACACCGTGGAGCAGGGGGACACCTGGGTTTCGGTGGCGGACAAGTTTTTCACCACGCCCGGCCAGTTGGCGAGCTACAACGAGGTGGAACCGACGTTGGTCCTGCAGGTGGGCCAGCAGTTGGTGGTGCCGACGCGCCGGTATCACGAGGAGAAAAAGCGGCGGAGCGAGCCGGGCTGAGACCTTTAAGGGACGCCGGGAAACAGGCGGTTGCGAGCTTGAAAGCTGGCGAAACGGGAGGGGCCGGAGGAAAGTGGGGGAGGTGAAACGTTTTGACGCCTTGGTGATCGGGGGAGGATTGATCGGTCTTTCCGCGGCGTTTCAGCTTTTGCGCACGCTGCCGCATCTGAAAGTGGCGGTTTTGGAACGGGAGGATCGTCTCGCGCGGGCGCAGAGCGGTCGGTTGCCGGGGCTGATCCATGCGGAATGGGGGCATGGTTCGGGCCAACTCAATCCGGCCCTGGGCCGGGAGGGACGTCAGGCTCTGGAACGGTTCTGCTCGGAGGAGGGGATTCCCTGGGAGCGTTGCGGCGGTCTGATCGTGGCCGGCGGGGAGGAGGAGGAATGGCTCCAGCAGTGGCATCGCCGGGCCGGGGCCTCCGGAGTGGTGTCGGAATGGTGGGGCACGGAGCGGCTGCGGGAGGAGATGCCCAAACTGGCCGGGGCCTCGGGACTTTTCCTGCCGGAGACCGGGATTGTCGATTACGCGGCGGTTTGCGCGCGTTTGGCGCAACGGATTCACGGGTTGGGCGGAGAGTTTTTCGGGGAAACCGAGGTGCGCTCCCTCGCAGAGCGATCCGGGGAAGTGATCGTGGAGAGCAGCGGGGGACCTTACGCGGGCAAGGTGCTCTTCAACTGCGCGGGCTTGCAGGCGGACGAATTGGCCCGGATGGCCGGGGCCGCCCCGGATCTGTGGATGGTGCCGTTCAGGGCCTCTTTTCAAGAATTGGATGCCGAAGGGCGTCGGTGGGTGAACCGGGTGATCTGCCGGGTCCCCCGGCCCGGAGCCTTGTTCGGCCCGGTGCGCCTTGTGCCAGCGACGGATGGACGGGTGGAGTGCGGTGCCGCCGTGACCCCGGCGGTTTCCCGTGAAATCCGCGCCGGATGGTTGCGTGCCTGGAGGGATTTGGCTTCCGGAATGAGGTTCCCCGGGTTCGGGCCAATGCTGCGGGACGGGTGGCCCTCCGTGCTCCGGGAAGGCTGGCGGCGCTGTCGCGGCGGGAATTTGGTGGACGAGGTCCGGCTCTTGTTCCCGGAACTGGAGGCTTGGCACTTCGATCCCGCGCCCCCGGGCTTGTTCGGGAGAGCCCTCAAACCGGACGGCACCTTCGAGCAGGATTTGCGGATCTTGAGGCAGGGACGCATGCAACACGTCTGTTTCGTGCCGGAGGCGGGGGGGACGGCCGCGTTGGCGATCGGTCGGGACTTGGTGGCGCGCGCCGTGAGCCATCTCCTTTGACCGGGCGGGGCGGGATTTCTTTCATCAGCGATCTTGGCGAATAACTCGTCCCGGGATAACGTCCCTAGCAGTCGAAATCCACGCCACCATGAAATCATCGTTTCCCCTTCTTCCTCTCGTCCTGGGCTGCGCGTTGCTCGCCTTGGTTCCCCGTTCTCCCGCCGAGGAAATGTGGATTCCCGGGGAGGCCGAATGCCTCGGGGTGATCGACGGTCGGCCCCGGGTGGTCCTGACCACGGCGGATGGCAAGAAACTGGCCCTCGACCTCCGGGGGGCTGCCGAGTCCCTGATGAGCAAGGTGCTGCCCGAAGGCAAAATCGCCAAACTCAAGGTCAAGGGCGAGCTGAAGAACCGGACCCTGATCGTCACCGCCTACGAGATGTTGCCGGAAGGGCAACCGGTTCATTGACGGGAAAGGGAATGATGGGAAGGTGGCCGGATCCGGATCCAACCCATGAACGCCATTCGATCTATTGCCGGGGCCGCCGTGCTTCTTCTTTCCGCAGGTTGCGCCACCATGCCGGTTTTTCCGGCTTTGGAAGGGACCACCTTTGAGAACGGGGAACTGGCCGCCAACGTCCACGGTGACATTTACGAGGCGGCCAATGCCGTCCGCGAGGCGGGCGTCCGCCTGCAACTGGCTCCCGTCCGCGAGGTGAGCGATCCCGTGAAAGCCCGGATGGTCGCTTTTGATCCCTACGGAACCCGAGTCGCCATCCGGTTGATCCCCGTTTCCGGAGGAATCACGGAGGTTCGCATCAAGGCGGGCGCCTCCGGGGACGAAGGCTATGCCCGCCGCATTTTCCGCGAGATTCTCAAAAACGTCCCGTGAGGGAAGCGTCGATCACGTCGCTTCTTCCCCGCGAGCCATCACCACCTTGCCCGTTCGCACGGTCTCGATGATTTCGTAGGCGGCGAGCAGGCGGATCGAGGCATCGACTTTTTCGGTGTCGCCCGTGATCATCACGATCATCGAGGATTCCGTGAGGTCCACGGTTTTGCCGCCGAAGTGTTCGATCACTTGCAGGACTTCGGTGCGACGCGCGGCCCCGGTGAGGAGCTTGATGAGCACCATTTCCTTGACCACGGAATCGCTCTCGGTGTGTTCGTAGCAATGGATGACATCGACCAGTTTGTTCACCTGCTTGATGATTTGGTCGAGAATCTTGGGATCACCGCTGACCCCGATGGTCATCCGGGAGAAACGTTCGTCCCGGCCGCGCGAGACGACAAGGGAATCGATGTTGTAGCCGCGCCGGGAGAAGAGCAGGGAGATCCGGGCGAGCACGCCGGGCTGGTTGTTTACGTAAACGCTGAGCGTGTGCAGGCCGATGATGTCGGGCTGCGGCGGCAGTTTCGTCTCGGTGGTGACGATCTCGCGTGAGTTGGAAGAAGGCATGAGGGAATTGGGGAATACGGGTTGCGGAGGGTGGAAGCGGGAGGATCACGTGGAACCGATAGGCTTTTCCATCTTCTCTTTGGGAGCTTCGGTGAGCATGTCCTCGAGGGCGGCCCCGGCCGGAATCATGGGGAAAACGTTTTCTGTCTTGATGCATTCGGCATTGATCACGGTCGGCCCGGAGCGGTTTTCCAAGGCGCGTTCCAAGACCTTGCGCACGTCGGCCGGGCGTTTCACGGTGAGACCGAGCGCGCCGTAGGCTTCGGCGATTTTGGCGAAATCGGGATTTCCGATGAGGTCCACGCCGCTTTCGCGGTTGTCGAAGAAGAGTTCCTGCCATTGGCGGACCATGCCGAGGTAGTGATTGTTCAGCACCAGAATGATGACCGGCAGCTTGTTGATCACCGCGGTGGCCAGCTCACACATCGTCATCTGGTAACCGCCGTCGCCCACGATGGCCACCACCACCGCGTCCGGGTGGGCGCATTGGGCACCGATCGCGGCCGGGAAGCCGAAGCCCATCGTGCCGGCGCCGCCCGAACTGATCCACTTCCATGGTTCGTCGTTCTTGTAGAACTGCGCGGCCCACATCTGGTGCTGACCCACGTCCGTGGTGACGATGGCCTTGCCTTCGGTCACCTCGTAGAGTTCATCGATCACCTGCTGCATCCGCAGGCCACCCTGCTTCTTGTAGCTCAAGGGGAACTTGCGCTTGTAACCCTCCAGATGATCCAGCCAGGCATCGGACGGAAGCCGCCGGAGGTGCGGGATCAAGGCCCGCATCGCCATTTTGGCGTCCCCTTTGATCTTGGCGTCCACCTGGATCATCTTGTTGAACTCAGAGGCATCGATGTCGAGGTGCACGATCCTGGCGTTGCGCCCGAAGCGTTCCGCTTTGCCGATGATCCGGTCGTCGAACCGCGAGCCCACGTTGAGGATCAGGTCGCACTCCACCATCGCCTTGTTGGCGTAAGCGGTGCCGTGCATCCCGAGCATCCCGAGCGAGAGCGCATGGGTCTCGGGGAAAACGCCCTTGCCGAGCAGGGTGGAGGTGACCGGGGCATTGAGCCGGGTCGCCATCTCCATGAGTTCGGGCTCGGCCCGGGAGATCATCACGCCGTGTCCCGCCAGAATCACGGGGCGCTCGGCCGCGTTGATCAGGGCGGCGGCAGCCCGCACTTCGGCGTCGTCGATGTCGAAGTCTTCGTCGATGCTGTAACCGGGGAGGTCGATTTCGGCATCGAGATCGCCGGTGAACACGCTTTGGCTGATGTTCTTGGGGATATCGATGAGGACCGGCCCCGGCCGTCCCGTGGTGGCGATGTGGTAGGCTTCGCGAGCGATCCGAGGGAGATCGTTCGTGTTGCGCACCAGGTAATTGTGTTTCACCACGGGCATCGTGATGCCGAAGATGTCGGCCTCCTGGAAAGCGTCCTTGCCCAGCATCCAAGTCACCTGTTGTCCGGTCAGGATGATCATCGGCACGGAATCCATCTGCGCGGTCATGATCCCGGTCAGGGTGTTTCCGGCGCCGGGCCCGCTCGTCACCAGCACCACGGCCGGCTTCCCGGTCGCCCGGGCATACCCGTCCGCCATGTGGGTGGCTCCCTGTTCATGGCGGACCAGGATGAACTTCATCTTGGATTTCACCGTCTCCAAGGCATCGAAAATCGGCAGCGCGGCACCGCCGGAATAGCCGAAGATGTATTCGATCCCCAACTGATCGAGGGTGTGGATGAGCGCTTGAGCCCCATCAATGGGTTGGTTTTGTGTAAACATGGCAGGAAGGAGACTAAAAAGACGATCAAATGGAGTCCTGTGCAACGGAAAATTGCGGATTTCGGTCAAAGTTTTCTCTTTTCTTTGTAATTGCGATCCAAACTTTGCTGTTTTTTGGTCAAATCTGATCCGATTGAGGGGTTGCTCTGAAAAAAATCGCCGTTTTTTCGGCAATGGTCGATTTCTTCACGAGGCGGTTGCACTTGATGGGGTTTGTTTAAGAATGGTTTCAGGTTCATCTTTCCAAATTGGGGGGGCGGTCAGGGCTCCCGTTCCTGAGTCACCATGGAATTCAGCATTCTTGCCAGTGGCAGCGCCGGAAACTGCGCCGTTGTTCGTTGCGGATCCACCACGTTGCTGGTCGACGCCGGTCTCAGTGCCCGGCAGTTGGTCCGCCGGTTGGAAAGTTGCGGGGTGGATCCGGAGTCGCTCGACGGAGTGGTGCTCACCCATGAACACGGGGACCACACCGCCGGGCTGGATGTTTTCCTGCGCAAGCGTGCGATTCCGGTCTGGTGCGAGATCCGGACCAAGTCGGTGCTCGCGGGATCGGTCAGTGCTTCGGTGAACTGGAAGCTCTTTGAAAACGGGGATCGCTTCGAGATCGGCGGGATCGAGGTGAGCAGCTTTTCCATCCCGCACGATGCCGTGGAACCGCTCGGCTTTGTCTTTCGGGGGCGGGACGGGGCCCGGTTTGGTTTGGTCAGTGACATCGGCAAGCCGACCAATCTGGTAAGGCATCACCTCAACGGGGTCGACAGCGTGTTCGTGGAGGCGAATTATGACGATCTGCTGTTGCAGAACGATACCAAGCGCCCCTGGGCCACCAAGCAACGGATTTCCGGGGATCATGGGCACCTGTCCAACGCGCAGGCCGCCTCTCTGGTGGTGGACATTGCCCGGGACAATCTCCATCGCGTCGTCCTCGGGCATTTGAGCCGGGATTGCAACCAACCCGGGATTGCGATCCGCGCCGTGAAAGAGGCCTTGCGTCAGGCAGGTCGCCCGGATGTCTTCGTCGAATGTGCCGGTCAGGCGGAACCGCTGCCGTTCTATCCGGTCCGCAGGCCCGGGGACGATTTGGTGGAAGAGGATCTCTTCCTCGCGCCCGAACCGCTGGATCCCCGGGACCACGCGGCACCGCCGGAGCCGCGGATCGATTGGGCTCCGTCACCGGTCTGGCACGCGCGGCAGCCCTCGCTCTTCGACTTTTGACGGGACCGGGCGGTCGGCTGGCTCAATTCTTATATTATTGACAATTATGAAATATAAGATTAGTTGAGCGATTTCCGTATGTTTCCCTGGTTCCTGAGAACGTTCGACCCGCTCCTCTGGCTCGCTCTGGCGCTGGTTTGGACCTTGGTCTGGCGGTCTCGCGGAGATTCCGTCCGTTCCACCGCGGAGATTTTTTTTCTGGGGTTGGTGGCGATGCTTCCCCTGCAGGCGATGACCTTGCAGTTCCTCTCCGTGGATGAGAGCGGGATCGGGGCTGATCTGTTGGGGCGGTATCCGGAGACCAGTGTCAACTTCGGCGGGTTCAAGATCAGTTACCTCATCCTGCGACCGCTCGGAGCGGTCCTGCAGGGGGCGACCGGCTGGAGTGACGACCTGATCCTGCGGCTCCTGAAAGCTGCGCATGCCTGCCTCGGCGCGGGGCTTTTCGCGTTCGCCTTCCGCCTGCTGCCGCACCGGAAACGCCGGCGCCGGGTGATGCAAATGATCGCCTGTCTCGGTTTTCTGACGCCTTCGGTCTACTTCGCCAACAAGATCCTGAATTACGACGCCCTGAGCAACGCCTTTTCGTTGGTCTCGGTCATCGCCTGCTGGCGCAGTTTCCAAACCGGCGACCGGGCTTGGGCGGTGGGGGCGTTTCTGGCGGCGGCCTTGGGTTTTGCGGAGAAGGTGACGGCGTTGCCGTTTCTCATCGTGGCGTTGGTGGCGTTGGGTTGGTGCACCCGGGAGGGCGGGTGGCGGGAGCTGGCGCGGGTCCATGCGTTCGCTTTTTGCTGGTTGGTCGCGCCGGTCATTCTGGTCATTTTGGAGATCGGGGTTCTGACGCCCGGTGGTCAGTGGGGCAAGGCGGTTTCGGACGGCTTTGGCGGGTTGCTCGTTTGGACCATGCCGCTGCGGAATTTCGGGCTCATCAAGGCCCTGTTGAGCCCGGTCTGGGCGCAGGCTTTGTTCAGTTTGGGGGTGTTGGCGGCGTTGTTGTCGATGCCGGGCTGGCCCCGGTTGCGGCGGTGGGTGGCGGCGTTGCAGTCCTGGGCGCGGGCCGGGGCGGGGGAGATGCTGCTGACGCGGTTGCCGCGGATTGGACTGGTGGCGGTCCTGCTGCTCGGGTTGCTGGCACCGCACCTTGTTTCACCCCGTTGGATGGCTCCGCACAACGTGGCCCCGGGCCTTGTCACGACCACGCCATTGAACGGGTGGAGCTTCAATTTCGAGACGACCAATCCGTTGATCCACACGGTGAGTTACTTCATGACCTGCGCCTGGCAACTGGTGGAATGGTGGCCTTCGGTGGTGATGGGGTTGGTCATTCTGCCATTTTTGAGGGGTTCCTGGCCGAACCGGCGGCTGGCGAACTGGTTGTTGCTTTGCGGGCTGGGTTATCTCTTCTTCTTCGTCCTCACCAAGAATCCCCCGGGCCACCGCTACGTGGCGCCCGGCGGCGTGGTCCTGGTGACGGGCTTGATGGTGATGGGGAGCGGGTGGCTCGAGTCATTCCGGCCCCGGGTGCAATACGGGCTGCTGTCGGGGTGCCTGCTTCTGGCGCTGCTGGACCTGGGGCGTTACTGGCCCTGCGCGGGGGCTTTCCGACCGGCGGTGATGCGTTACCCGGTGACCGAGGAAGTGGAATTCGGCGATGCCAAGGCGCCCTGGCTCGGCTGGGGGGAGGAAGTGGCTTTGGCGGCGCACCTCATGCGGGAGCACCGGGCGTCGGGCGTGACGGTGCCCAAACTGCACCTCGCCTACGGCCGGTTGCTCGGGTTCGGGGACATCGAGAGCCAGGTGATCAAGTTGAACGAAGAGGGGCTGGTGGAGGGAGGGAGGGCTTCGGATTGGGTGTTGCTCAACCGGACGGTGCGCTTGCTCCAGCCACGCCCGGTGGGGGAACCGGTTTTCACCATCCGTTACGGCGGCTGGCCCGTGGCCTGGGTTTACCCTCTCGGTGAGGTCTTTCCCGAGGTGGTCAAGTGATCGGGCGAACCCGCCTCCGTCAACCCGGTCGCAACCAACACTTGCGCCCCCCCGCCATCCCGTGTGACATTGCCGAATCTCATGACCCAATCGTTGACTCCTGAAAGTTCCCCATCGCTGGCAGATGATGACGTGGCGGCGATCGACCGTTTGCGGGATTCCTACGCGATCCTGCGCAAGGAACTCGGCAAGATCATCGTCGGTCAGGACCGGGTCATCGAAGAGTTGGCCATCTGCCTCTTCGCACGGGGGCACGCCCTGTTGTTGGGGGTTCCGGGGCTTGCCAAAACCTTGTTGGTGAAACGGCTCGCGGAGACGATGGAGTTGAGCTTCAGCCGGATCCAGTTCACCCCGGACCTGATGCCAATGGATATCACGGGAACCGACATCCTCCAGGAGGGAAGCGGCGGGCGGCGGGAATTCGAGTTCGTGCGCGGCCCCGTCTTCGCGAACATCGTGCTGGCGGATGAAATCAACCGGGCCCCGTCGAAGACCCAGTCCGCCATGCTCGAGGCGATGCAGGAACACCGGGTGACGGTGGCGGGCCGGACCTACGAGTTGGAGCCGCCGTATTTCGTGCTGGCCACCCAGAACCCGATCGAGCAGGAGGGAACCTATCCGCTCCCGGAAGCGCAGCTGGACCGGTTCATGTTCATGATCACGGTGGATTATCCGACGCGAGCGGACGAGATCGAGATCGCCCGGAGCACCACGGGGGCGACTCCGCCGCCCCTGCAGCCGGTGATCCACGGGGCGCAGGTGCTGGCCATCCAGGAACTGGTGCGCCGTGTGCCGGTTCCGGATTTCATCTTTGAGTATGCGGTCGATCTGGTGCGGCGGACGCGGCCTTCCGAGCCGCAGGCCCCGGCTTGGTTGAAGCCTCTGGTGCAGTGGGGGGCGGGCCCCCGGGCGGTGCAGGGGTTGATTCTGGGGGCGCGGGCCCGGGCCGCTCTGCAGGGAAGCTATCAGGTCCGGCAGGAGGACGTCGAGGCCGTGGCGCTTCCGGTTCTGGCGCATCGCGTGCTCACGAACTTCGCCGCGGAATCCCAGGGGATCGACAGCCGCAAGGTGGTGGAACGCCTCGTGGCGGACATGGCCCGCGAGAAGTGATCGATGGCCGAGCCCTCCCCATCCTCGTCGCATGACTTCCTCGATCCGGAGATCCTGGGGCGTCTCTCCACGATTCCGTTGGATGCCCGGCGCGGAATGATCGGCAGCGTTTCCGGCCGGCATCGCAGTCCGGTCAAGGGATCGAGCCTCGAGTTCGCCCAATACCGGAAATATGTGCCCGGGGACGACCTGCGGCGGATGGATTGGCGTGCCTGGGGCCGGAGTGACCGCTATTACATCAAGGAGTTCGAGGCGGACACCAATCTGCGGCTCTGCCTGGTGGTCGATACCAGTGGCTCGATGAATTACCAGGCGGGGGCGATCGTGAAGCTGGACTATGCCCGGCGCTTGGCGGGGACGCTGGCCTTTCTCGCGGCGCGGCAGGGGGATGCCGTGGGGCTTTACTGCGCGGCGGAAGGATTTCAGAAGGAGATTCCGCCAAAGCGTGGCGGGGCGCACCTCAAGGTGGTGTTGGATGAGATGGCCGGGATGAAAGCGTCCGGGACCACCGGGTTGGTGGCCGCGTTGCACGAGGCCGCGGAGAAGATCAAATCGCGGGCCTTGGTGGTGATCATCTCCGATCTCTTCGTGGAACCGGAAACGTTGAACGAGGCCTTCCAGCACCTGCGCTTCCGCAAGCATGACGTGGCCGTGTTCCATCTGCTGGAGGAGCGCGAGATCAAGTTCGATTTCGATCGTCCCACCCGCTTCGTCGATCTGGAAGGGAACGCCGCGCTGGTGGTGGACCCCAGTCTGGCGGGGCGGCGTTACCGGGACGCGATGCGCCGCTATCTGGACGAAGTGGCGGTGATCGTGCGGGACGCGGCGGTGGACTATCATCAGGTGGTGGTGGAGGAGAAATACGACGAGGTGCTGGCCCGGTTCCTCTTGGGTCGGCACACAGGATTGAAGACCCGACGATGAATTTCCTGCAGCTTGGCATGTTGCTCGCCTTGCCCCTGGCGGCGGTGCCGGTGATCATCCACCTGATCCACCAGCAACGGCATCGCACCGTGAAATGGGCGGCCATGATGTTTCTCATGGACGCCAAACGGATGAACCACGGGATTGATCAGTTGCGGCAAATCCTGATTCTCGCGATGCGGGTTCTGGCCCTGCTGTTTTTGATCTTCGCGGTGAGCCGACCCCTGGTGAGCGGCTGGCTCGGTTTGGCGATGGGTGGGGCGGCCGACACGACCCTGATTCTGCTCGACCGCAGCGCCAGCATGGAGGAGACGGATGTGGCCAGCGGTTTGAGCAAGCGGGAGACGGCGGTGCGCCGCGTGGCCGATGCGCTGGAAAAGGGGGTGAGATCCGAGCGGATCGTGTTGATCGACAGCGCGTTGCTGCAACCGGTGGAGATCCAGCAGCCATCGGATCTGGCCAATCTGCCCCAAACCGGGCCGACGGCGACGCGGGCCAACATACCCGGGCTGCTTCAGGCGGCGATGGATTATGCGGTGGCCCAGAAGCTGGGCAACGCGGAGATCTGGCTGTGCTCGGACTTGCGGACGGGAGATTGGCAGCCGGACAGCGGTGCCTGGGAATCACTCCGGGCCTCCGCGCGGGAGCTGCCGAATCTCCGCTGGCGCCTGCTCACGTTTCCGGACGGGAGCCCGGACAATTTGGGCGTTCAAGTGGAGGCGGTGCGGCGCAGGGAGTTGCCGGGAAATTCCGGGGCGGAGTTGTTGCTGGATTTGGAGGTGCGCCGGCAGGGGCAGGGGCCCGCCACCCTTCCGTTCGGCCTGGTGGTCAACGGAGTCCGCACCGTGAGTGAAATCCCGTTGGAGGGAGACCGGCAGAAAATTCGCGGGGTATCGGTCGCGGTGGGGCGCGAGAGTTCCGAAGGCTGGGGGATGGTGGAACTCCCGTCGGACCGGAACGCGATGGACGACCGGGCTTTCTTCGTCTTCGCGCCGGAGGCGGCGCGGCGCTCGGTGGTCGTAGCGGAGAGCGAGAAGATCGCGGCCCCGTTGCTCGCCGCTTTGCGGGCCAGGGTGGAACCGGGTGCCGCCTACGAATCCGATTTCGTGGCATTGTCCAAAGTGGCGCAGGTGGATTGGGATGCGGCCATGCTGGTCGTCTGGCAGGCGGCCCTTCCCGCCGCGGACAGTTTGGAGGCCAAGCACCTCAACCAATTCGTCCAGTCCGGGCGCACCGTGCTGTTTTTCCCGCCGGACGGTCCGGATGCGAATCGTCTCTTCGGGATCAGCTGGGAGGATTGGAAGACCGCAGCCCGGGAGGAACAACAGGTCGCCTGGTGGCGGACGGATGCCGAGATTCTCGCCAACACCGGGGACGGCAAGGCCCTGCCGTTGGGCGAACTCAAGGTGAAACGGTTTCGCGCCGTCTCCGGGGATGGATTGATTCTGGCGCGCAGTGCCGATGGCGCGGCGCTGGTGATGCGCGGGGACGTGGCCCGTGGATCGGCCCTCTTTTGCGGTCTCTCGCCGGATCCGGGCGCGACGAGCCTGGCCGCCGATGGCGTCGCCTTCTTTGTCCTGTTGCACCGGGCGCTAGCGAAAGGGGTGAGCGCCGGGGCGCGGGCCCAACAATGGGAAGCCGGTCCGGACGCCTTGGGGGACGGCACTTGGGAAAGGCTCGGGAGCGCCGGGGAGGCTCTTGGTGCGGAGCGCGGTTTGCAAGCCGGGGCTTACCGGTCCGGGGAACGGTTCCGCGCGCTCAACCGGCCCGCCGGGGAAGGGGATCCGGAGCGGCTCGATTCCGCGGAACTCGCCACCCTGCTGGCGGGATTCGATTACCGGGTGATTGAAGGGCGCGCCGGAGAGGGAGGCGCGCTGGCCAATGAGATTTGGCGCAGTCTCGTGATTCTGATGGGCTTGGCCTTGCTGGCCGAGGCGATCCTCTGTCTGCCGCCGGCGCCGGACCCGGCCAAGCGACGTTTTGAATCCGCGGCCTGACCTTGGCAAACCGATGGACGAAAGCATGGTGCAGCGCTCCCTGGTGATGGTGACCAACCCCTGGATGGTCACCCTGGGAAGTGCCATGGTCCTGGCCGCCGCCGGGCTCGGGTTCTGGGCGTGGCGGCGTTCCGGATGGCTGCGGTCGATCGCCCTGCTCGAGTCCCTCCGCTTCCTCTGCGTCCTCCTTGTGGCGGTGACGCTCAACCAACCCGAATGGCGGGAACGTTTTCCTCCCCAAGTGACGCCCGAAGTGGTCGTCCTCTGGGATGGGTCGGGGTCCATGGAGACCCGCGACGTCGTCTCCGGATCTTCCGGCCCAGCCAAGTCGCGGCGCGAGGCGGTGGCCTCATGGATCGCGCCGGAATCCTGGAAGGAGTTGGAAGGTCGTTATCGCGTTTCCCTCCAGCCGTTCTCCATCAAGACCGGGGACCCGGGCCATGGCACGGACCTGAATGCCGCCCTCGCCGCTCTCGGGGAACGTCCGGTGGCTCCCGCCGCGGTGGTTTTGTTGAGCGATGGCGATTGGAATCTCGGCGTTTCTCCGGACCGGGCCGCGACCAAACTCCGGTTGCGCGAGACCCCGGTGTTCACCGTGCCCGTGGGCAGCGAGGTGCCGCTTCCGGACTTAATCGTGAGCCGGTTCGACGTTCCGGCGTTCGCCGTGCAGGGCAAGGCGGTGCGCCTTCCCTACGAGATCCGGAGCACCTTGCCGCGGGATCAGACCGTGCAAGTCCGCTTCACGGTGGATGAGACCGAAGTCGCGACCGAGGCGGTGGTGATTCCTGCCATGGGCAGCGTCGATCTCGGCCAGACCTTCCGCCCCGACAAAGCCGGGGATTATCGCCTGCGTCTCGAGGTCAACGGGATCGAGGGGGAATCGGTCCTTGAGAACAACTTCCGCGGGGCCAGGCTCGCGGTCCGGCCCGAAGAGCTGAAGGTCCTCGTCATCGAGTCCTATCCACGTTGGGAATACCGCTACCTCCGGAACGCTCTGGACCGTGATCCCGGGGTGGATGTCTCCTGCCTGCTCTATCATCCCTCCCTCGGCAAGGTGGGGGAAGGCAAGGGCTATCTGAAAGTCTTTCCCCCGGACGAGGATCTCGTCGATTACGATGTCGTTTTGCTCGGCGACGTCGGGGTGACCGACGGCCAACTCACCCCGGCCGAGGCGGAGCGGATCGCCAAATTGGTGCGCAACCAGGCCAGCGGCCTGATTTTCCTGCCCGGTTTGCGCGGGAACCAACAGACCTTCAAGGAAACCCCCTTGGAGGAACTCTATCCCGTCGTGCTCGATCCGGCGCAGCCCCGTGGCTGGGGTTCTGTGGTGCCGGGGCGGATCCAGCTCACGGAGCTGGGCCAGCGAAGCCTCCTGACCCGTTTGGAGGACACGGACGAGGCCAATCTTTCGGTCTGGGATTCCCTCCCTGGCTTTCAATGGTATGCGCCCATTGTCCGCGCCAAGGCGGGCACGGAGATCCTCGCCCGGCACGGTTCGGATCAGACGGATTTCGGGCGAGTCCCGCTCATAGTGACGAAGACTTACGGGGCCGGCAAGGTGCTGCTCATGGGCACTGATGGCGCCTGGCGCTGGCGCAAGGGCGTGGAGGACAAATACCATTACCGGTTTTGGGGGCAGGTGGCCCGCTGGATGGCTTACCAGCGCAACATGGCCCAGGGAGAACGGATGCGGCTCTTCTACACCCCGGATCGTCCCAAGGCCGGGGATACCCTGTCCCTCAACGCCAATGTCATGAGCCCGGGGGGCGAACCCTTGCAGGAAGCCAACGTGCAGGTGGAGTTCGTGACCCCCTCCGGAGCCACCGACCGCGTGCGCCTCGTGCCCGCCGGAGAAGACAGTTGGGGGCTCTTTTCCGGAGGGTTCACCGCCGCCGAAGCCGGAGAATACAAGGTCAGGCTCACCTGCGTCGATGAAGGGGAGACGCTCGAAACGACGCTTCTGGTGGATGGAGATGTCCGGGAGAAAATCGGTCAACCGGCTCGTCCCGCCGTGCTCGATGAAATCGCCCGCATCACGCGCGGGAAGATGATGGAACCATCCAAGCTGACCGAGGTCATCGCCGCCCTTGAATCGCTGCCGGAACCGCCCCCGGTGGAGCACCGGCTCCGGATCTGGTCGCACTGGGCCTGGATGTTGTTGCTCGTCACCTTGCTCACCGCTTTCTGGATCGGGCGCAAATCGGCGGGCGTTGTCTAGGCACCGTCAAAAAGACTCCGGGCAACGGTTTTTCCGCCGGATTTCGCAAAAAGGGTTGGGAAAACGCGTCTCGGAGGATAAATCTCCATCTCATGAAAACCGTTTTGGCATCCCTCAGCCTGTTGTTGCCCTGTCTTGCTTCCGGTGCGGATTTTCCCTCCGGCAGTCCGCATTTTTCCACCAGTTTCGACGCTGCCTCCAAGGCGGCCAAGGCCTCGGGCAAACCGATGGTGGTTGTTTTCTCCGCCTCGTGGTGTCCTCCCTGTCAGGCCATGAAAAAGGATGTCTATCCCAGTGCCGAGGTGAAACCGTGGCATGACCGCTTCGAGTGGGTCTACCTCGACGTCGATCAGGACGCCAACGCCGCGCTGGCCGAGAAGTTCGGCGTGAGCGGCATCCCCCACATCGAGTTTCTCGACAAGGACGGCAAGAGTATCGGGCAGCAGGTGGGCGGCATGACGGCGTCCGACTTTGCCAAGCGCCTTGAGAACGTTGCCAAAAAAGCCGGGAGCGGTGCCTGAATGGCCTCCGCGCCATTGGAGGCCGCCGTCCGCGAGAGCTTGAGAAATGCGGGCTAGTGGCTTCGCCCAGCCGAAACAGACGGCATCTTCCGGTTTTTTTCACCGCCGCCTGAAGGATCGCGTCGGCGGATGACGCGGAAGAGGGCTTTTTGGGGCACGGATGAAACACGGAGGGGCGGGATGACACGGATGGGAAGAGACATGCTCTCCTTCGGATTCCTCTCCGTGCCATCCGTTTTATCCGTGACTCATCCGTGCCCCTAACCTAGTGGCTTCGCTCAGGGCTGATCCTGTCCCGACACTTTGGGCCTGAATTGGTGCTTTGATCACCTAACGGTCAAGCGGGATGATGGTTGCTTTGTCCCCTGGAGGATCGCGTAGGCGGATGACGTGGAAGAGGGCTTTTTGGGGCACGGATGTAACACGGAGGGGCGGGATGACACGGATGGGAAGAGACATGCTCTCCTTCGGGTCCCTCTCCGTGCCATCCGTTTTATCCGTGACTCATCCGTGCTCCTAACCTAGTGGTCCGCCCAGCCGAAACAGACGGCGTCTTCCGGTTCTTTTCACCGCCGCCTGGAGGATCGCGTCGGCGGATGACGCGGAAGAGGGCTTTTGGGGGCACGGATGAAACACGGAGGGGCGGGATGACACGGATGGGAAGAGACATGCTCTTCTTTGGATTCCTCTCCGTGCCATCCGTTTTATCCGTGCTCCTAACCTAGTGGTCCACCCAAGCTAAAGAGATGGTAATTTCCCCACTTTTCACTTGTACTTCCTGACTTTATGATTCTTTTAAGTGATGCCTGTCAAAAAGCATCACATCAAACTCGACTCCGAGGAAAGGAAGCATCTGCAGTCCGTGGCATCGAAGCGCAATGCCAGTGCCTTTCGAGTCCAGCGTGCCAAGGCGATCCTGGCGATGGACAGCAGTGA
>JAGWVU010000041.1 GCA_018970725.1 Verrucomicrobiota bacterium | reverse complement strand
TCGCATCAAACTCGACTCCGAGGAAAGGAAGCATCTGCAGTCCGTGGCATCGAAGCGCAATGCCAGTGCCTTTCGAGTCCAGCGTGCCAAGGCGATCCTGGCGATGGACAGCAGTGAGGATGGCTCGAAACTGTCCGATCGCGACGCGTCGCACCAAAGTGGATTGTCCGTTACTGCCTTGGAACGGCTCCGGAAGCGGGTTTGCGAAGTCGGTCCCTTCGGCGCCCTCGAACGCAAGGTGCGTGAAACTCCGCCGGACGGCAGGCCGCAATGGACGGTGTAGATGATTGCCGACCGGCTCGTGGAACTTGAACTGGTTGGTTCGATCTCCAAGGAATCGGTCCGTCTGCGTCTGAAAAAAACGACCTCAAGCCCTGGCAACAGGAGAGCTGGTGCCTCCCGCCGGAGAACGACGCCGCCTTCGTAGGTTGCCTGGAGGATGTGCTGGATGTCTATGCCATGCCGCTGGACGATAAGCGGCCTGTGGTTTGCTTGGACGAGTTCTGCAAACAGTTGCTTTCGGAGTCGAGAGCTTCGCTTCCCGCACGCCCAAGTGAAGACGATGACCAGAAGGGGACCCGCCTTCGCCAGGATGCCGAATATGTCCGAGAAGGAAGCGCAAGCGGATTCATGATCTGTGCGCCCAAATTGGGTGGGAGGCAAACATACATCTCAGAAAGGGCCACGCGCAACGCGATCGACTATACTCAGGCAGTTCGCTTTCTCTGCGATGATATGTTTCCGGAAGCCGAGAAGATCTTGCTAATCCAGGTCCAGCCTGAAAGGCCGCATCCCGGATGTAGAGAACTTCCGCAAACTTGCCAAGGACGACTCGAAGAGGAGGAACGAATCCCGTCGGCCGGTAAAGTGGCTATTCACCACCGCTGACGCCAGGATCAAGCTGCGTCGCCTATACCCGGCAATTTAGGCTGGTCGGACCACTAGCGAGAAGCGGCTTCCTTCAGGCGGGCCACGACGATTACGCTTTGGGTCAACAACTCTTCCCGGGTGAATTCGGGGTGGCGGGCGAGAATTTCAGGGGTCAGCCGCCCGCCGCCTTCTTCCTCCGAGGAAACCGCCGGGTTCCATTCCTCGATCACAAAGTCTTTCTCGACTACTTTCCTCAGTTCGTGCAGCCGGATCCGGTTCTGTTCCTTGAGGATGGTGTCGGGCCAGTTCGGGTCGTAAACGAGATGGGCCCAGTCCATGTAACGCCGTTGCTCCGGATCCTCCGGGCGAATGTCCCGGAGAAATCTCGGGAGCATGTGGTGCCCGCCCCATGAGTAATAGTTCGGATGCCGGAAAACGAGTTTGCCGCCGGGCTTGAGGATTCTCGGGAAATGCTCGAACACCGCCTCGATTTCCATCAGGTGTTCGGTCACCTGATGCATCACCAGGACGTCCCATTTCGCGGTTTCCGGGAGTTCGGCGATTTCGCCCTTGAGGTATTTCAGGCGCTTGACGCGCTCGGAAATCTTGCGCGGCGTCCAACCGATCGGCTTCATGTTGTTGACGCGGGCGATCCTGGTGTCTTTGAACGCGTCCAGGTCCAGATCCACGATCGGGTCCAGACCGGTGTAACTGCGCGCGCCCATCAAGAGGTAACCCAAGCCATGCAGACCGCGGCCGCAGCCCAAGTCCACCACATGCCTGCCCTTGACGTGCCGGCGCACTTTGTAGGGCCACTTCAAATACTTGAAGTCCGCAGCCGTCTTGAGCAGCTCCGGGCAGTAGTCGGCGAACGAAGAAGGGGACAGCCCTTGGTTCATGAACCAGACCTGCCGGAGCTCGTCCTCGGTTTCGGGAAAACCCGGCTTCCAGAGCCAGCGGATATAGATGGGGAGAAGTCTGGGCACCGCAACGCGACGTTCTGCCGTCCCGCCTTTCACGCAAGGAAAAAGTGAGGGACGCAACCCCGGATCTTTAAATGGCTCAGGGAGTGGCGCTGACGGTGGTCGAGGCGGCGCTGACGGTGCTCGAGGCGTTGGGGCTGTCCGAGTAATCCACCGAGGTGGCGACCACCCTTGATTCCACGGTCACGGAGGGTGAGGTGGCGGAGGAGGAGACTTGGAAGGGGGCGGAGTAGGTGGTCCACGTCCCGCCGGTGCCGATCCGGTATTCCAGCCGGGAGACGGACGGGGAGTTGGCATGGGTGAGGGACACCGTCACCGGACTGGGGGCGGCCGCCGGGGGCGGGAACGAGATCACGTAGATGAAGCCGGAACCCCCGATGCCGTCATTCGGCCCGGCCACGATCCATCCTTCCTCGTTGGGGCCAAACGTGCGGTTGGGCCAGGAGGATCCCGGAGCGGCATAAGCCGACAAGGAGGCGAACCGGCCTGCGTCGAGCAATTGGAACCCACCCCCGGTGGCGGTGTGGCCGGCCGGTGCGAAACAGCTTCCGTAACCTCCGGCCCCGTTCCAGTTTTTCTGGGTTGATTGGGTCACGGCGTAGCCGGTCGGTAAGGAGGCGAATTCGAGTTCCATCTGAAGGCCTGTGGCCACCACGCCGGTTTTCGTTCTGAGAATCATCCCGTGCCTCATCTGCGGGAAAAAGGATTGGGCCAAGGTGAGCGGCATCATGGTGTTGAAACTGGAGACCGGGTGCCCCGAGGCGATCCTGAAGCCGAGGATGACCTTGTCCTGCGGGGCGTAGATGTAACTGGTCGAGGTCGAATTCACGTTGATCGTCACGGTTTCCTTTTGATAACCCGGCAACGCGGTCCGGTTGAACGCTCCCGACGATGAGGAGGAAAATTGGGCCGAGCTCGGGGAAATCTGGGGAGCGGTCAGCGGCGTCGGAGCACTTGCGGTGTAGCCGGCGGAAACCTGCGGGCTTGAGTTCCAAAGATTCGGTTGCCCGGCGGTGTAGGCCTGGATCGTCGAACCCGAGGCCACGCTCAGCGGGCCGGAATATTGGGCGAAGGGCGCTGAATTCACCGAGACCAGGATCCAGCTCGAGAGGCCCGGGTTCGGGTTCGTGAGATCCACCGTCAGGTTGAACTGGGACGGTGGATAACTGCCTCCGGGAACGGATAACACCGGCGGCAACAGGTCGGAGAGGACCGGTGGCGGCGAAGTCGCGTTGCTGCCCGCGCCCCCGGAGCCGTCCGAGGGCGGCAGAGTCGTCGGGACCGTGGCCACGCTTGTTCCGACCGCCCCCGAGGAGAGTTGCACCTGGGAGGAGACGAACCGCACCGGGGCGGGATCACTCTGATCGTAAGACCAAACCCAGCCGTTGGCCGTGTTGTAGGCAATGAGCGGCCGCGCCCGGTCCTCGGTCTGATAAGCCGCCTTGCCCGCGGTCTCATCGAGTCTGAATTCGACGATGCCCGAGTTCCCCTCGCCCACGACGAAGCGCTTCTGGACCGCGTCCCAAGTGACCACCTTGTTCCAGATGCCCGGGTTGGCGGCGGACTTGGTGATGGCCTTGAGGCGGGGATCCACCATGGAGCCCCCCAGGCCGGCATACTGCGCGTCGCTCTGCGCGGACCGGGTCGTTTTCAGTTTGTCGAGGATTTGCTGCGGATCGGTCAAGGAGCCGATGGAGCCTCCGCTGGCGGTGTAAACGCGGAGAGCCTGATTGATGTGGCGGGTGTCCGAATTCAGCTTCTGAAACTTCGCGGCGCGATCCACGAAGCCGAGTTTGCTCATGGATCCAGCCATGAGGATCCCAAGGACCGCCACGGTGATCAGGATCTCGACCATCGAGAGTGCGGCGAGACTTAGATTACGGTTTTTCACAATTCAATAAATACAATAAATTACAATATTTAATGCTTTTTTAAACTTAGGCTTCGCGGCGGCTTCTAACAGGCTTGATGCGGATGCTTGTCTCGTGAACAATGGTGGGATCCAAATCTGCGGACCGTTTCCGTCTGGAGGCATCCGATGATCTTTTCCCCATGAAAGGCCCCTTCCTCAATCTCCTTCTCATCGTTTCGCTGCGGGCGGAAATCACCATGGAGCAGCGTCAGGTTCCGCTGGAGGTGCTGCCGCGGGACGCCTCGCTGGCCAAGATCGTGCTTCTTGCCGGCAGCCCGAGCAACAAGCCGGGGCAACACGAGTATTTCGCGGGATGCGCCCTGCTCCGGGAATGGCTTGCGGCGATTCCGGGTGTGGCCCCGGTGATGGTGGCGGACGGGTGGCCGGAAAATCCGGCGGTCCTCGAAGGGGCCCGGGTGGTTTTGTTTTACCTCGATGGTGGCCCGAAGTTGCCCTTTCTCGATCCGGTGCGCCGGGCGAAAGTGCAGGCCCTGGCGGACGCCGGCACGGGTTTCATCGTTCTTCATCAGGCGGTTGATTGTCCTGCGGAACTCGCCGGTTCTTTCAAGGAATGGTTCGGAGCCGTCTTCCAGCCGGACATTGGTTGCCGGGGGCACTGGGACGTGGAATTCACCTCCATACCGGCGCATCCCGTGACCAGCGGTCTGCAGCCTTTCGCCTTGAAAAAAGACGGATGGCTTTACAACCTGCATTTCGCGGAACGCGGCGTCACTCCGCTGCTGGCGGCCCGGATGCCGGACGGGAGCCGCAAAACCGCTCATGCCAAGGCGCACCTCGGTCGTGAGGAAACCGTAGCCTGGGCTTATGAACGGCCCGGCGGTGGACGCAGTGCCGGGTTCACCGGTTGCGATCTGCACGTGAGCTGGGGCGTCGCACCCCAGCGCCGCCTCCTGCTCAACGCTTTGCTCTGGACCGCCGGTCTTTCAATCCCCGCCGCCGGGACCGATATCCCGGCCCCGGTCGATCTCGGCCGGAATCTCGACCGCAAGATTTTCCTCCCGAAAACCAAACCCGTGGAATCGCCCGGGAACGGTGCCCGGCTCAAGCCTTGAGATCCCGCCGCTCGAACACGGCCCATCCCAGGACGAAACAAGTCAGGGAGATCCCGGCGAGGATCGCGTAATTTTGCAGCAGTTCATGGACCGGCACCCGTTCCCGGAAGGCATCGAGCCAAGCCGCCATCCGGGAGGTGAGAAACCAATCCTCATACTCCGCGAAGTAGGGGACGCGGGAGAAGATGGCGTCGATGAAAAAAAGGCAGACCGTCAGAATCGTGGCCGCCGCCGGCTTCATTCGTTGGCAGGAGAAAAAGAAGGCCACGCTGGTGACCGTGCCCATGCTCGCTGCCACGCAAAGGAGGGCCAGCGCGAAGCGGACCAGGCCTGCGGCGAAGGGGAACGTCGCGAACAACCCGCGCTCCGGGGCGAACGCGAAGAGACCGCCGTTCCATCTGGCCAGAAACCCGCCGGTCACCAGTGAGATCAGCCCGATGAAGAGTACCAGGGTGACCGTGTAGAGTTGGCAGGCGATGAACTTGCTCAGCAGGAGGTGGAACCGGGAGACCGGGCGCGACAACAGGAGCCGCAGGTTTCCATCCTCCACTTCTTTGGCCACGATGTCCCCGGCGACGAGCGGGAAAAAGAGGGTGGCGAGGAAGACCGTGGTGAGCGCGACCATGCTGTAGGCGAGGGTCAACGCGGAAAAGTAGTCCTCGAAGAGGTAACCGGCCCGTTCCAAGGGAAGCCGGAAAAGCCGGCTCGGGCCGGGCCGGCTCATGAGGAGGAGAAACAGCACGTTGAACAGAAAGAAGGCTGCATAACCGAGGTAGGTCCGCGGCCGGGCGAACATCCGGCGCAATTCACTCCCGGTGATCCGGAAAAATCCCAGCGGTCCCCTCATCGGCCCGCCTCCTCGTAAAGGCTTTCCAGCGTGCCGCTTTCCCGGTGGAACTGGCGCACCCGGATGCCGCTTTCGACCAGCATCGCGAGAATCTCCGCCGCGTCCCGGTCGGGCGGAATCGCGATCCGCCAAGGGCCGGCGATGGGGATCGCGAGGGCCGGAAGCAGAGCCCGGACGCGTTCCCAATCTTCCGGGGAGCATTCAAGCCGGTGGATCCGGGGCCCTTCCTCCTCGCCGCGGCAAGGGCCCTCGTAAACCTTCCGCCCCTGCCGGAGAATCAGCACTCGGTCGCAAACACGTTCCACTTCCGTGAGGAGGTGGGAACAGAGAATCACCGTCATGCCATACCGGTCCCGAAGATCGCCAATCCGGTGCCGCACCTCGATGATCCCGTCCGGATCCAGTCCGTTCGTGGGTTCGTCCAGCAACAGCACCCGGGGCCGCGGGAGGAGCGCCTGGGCAAAGGCGAGCCGTTGCCGCATGCCCTGGCTGTAGCCGGAGACCCGTCGGTCGATCGCCCCTTCCAACCCGGCCCACGCCACGGTCTCACGGGCCAGAGCCTCGTCCCGGAAGCCGGAGTAGGCTGTCAAGAGCATCAGGTTCTCCCAGCCCGTCAGATAATCGTAAAATCGCGGGGATTCAAAAATGGCGCCGACCTCGCGCAACGCCGCTTCCCGGGCCCGTTGAACTGAAACTCCTCCGATCCACGCTTCCCCCTGATCTGGATGAACCAGCCCCAACAACACGCCCAGCGCCGTGCTTTTGCCGGCTCCGTTGTGGCCCAGCATCCCGAAAATCCCGCCCTCCTCCACCGAGAACGAGACCTCGCGCAAGGCCGGGACCGCCGCCCCCTGAAATCGCTTGCTGACTTGTTCAAACCGGATCATCGCGATGGACCCACTGTGAAGCGCACTTCCTTTTCCACGTGTCCGTCCGCATAGAGCACGTTCACCCCGTCCCCCACGCCCCGGTGGAAGTTCTCTTTGTCGGAGAACACCGGGATCCGGCCCTGATCACGCGTCAGCAAAAAACGGAGCGAGCTCGCGCGTTGCCCGTTCAGGGTGCTATTCCAAAAATAACTCGTGCCGGTCTTCGCCTGGAGGGAATCGTCCGCCGGGCACCGGAAGACCACCGGTGTCTCCACATAGTCCGCCAGCACGGTGTCGAGGACCGCCGGTGCTTCGTTCCGGTCGCTCCGTCCCGCTTCCATCACGGGCATGGTTTGCTGGTGATCCTGCAGATAGATTTGGAGCGCGTTGCCGAGCGCACGCAGGTGGGCCGAGCATTGCACCGCCCGGGCCTGGTCCCGCATCCGGGTGAGAACGGGAAACCCAATTACGGCCAGCACCCCCAGAAGGCCCAGGGCGAGCAGGCACTCCACCAGCGTCAGGGCCCGGCGGGTCAGTAGGCGGGTTTTTGTTTCCATTGTCCGCGCGGAGATTGCAGCACGCGTTGCATCGCTTCCAAGACCGGAGCGAAGTCCAGTTTCGTGTCCGCGCTCGCTTCCTGATAATAGGATCGCAGGCCCTGGCTCACCACTTTCTCCAGCACTTCCGGGCCTTGCTCTTCCCAAAGCCTCGCCTCCTCGGGAGGCACCGCGCCCTCTTTGCGCAACCGCTCGATCGCGTTGCTTGCAATCCCGCGCCGCTCCTCACGGCTCATCTGGTTGAACGAGGCCATGAGGTGGCTGAATGTCGGCCCGATGGTCAATTCCACGAAGAGGGCCCGCTCTTCAGGGCGCATTCCGGCAAAGAAATTCCGCATCGCTTGCCCGGAACCATCCCGGCGGTTGCGCGCCGTCTGCCGTTGCTCCGCATCCAGCCGGTTGATCTGGTCCGCCACGCGGCGGATCACCTGCTCCCTTCCCGCCGCATCCGCCGCCGGGTCCAATGGATGACTTTCCACATAAGCCGCGATCGACTCCGGCGTGACCCGGCCCCGTCCGGCCAACCAAACCACGGCTCCCGTGGCTCCCCAGATCAGGAACAACGCCAAAATCACTTTCAAAGGGAACGGCAACCTCATGACCAGGGTCCAAAGGACGATCCACCGTCCGGACCGCACTCCCAAGCCTATCCCGCCCCGCCCCGCCATCAAGCTTGGAATCCGACGAACTCGTTCCCCGGGTGCATCGCAGTTGAAGACAACGCGGATCGGAGCGAAGTCTCCGACATCGAACCGCAACTTCCAACTCCCGGTGATGACCGGCCGTCTCTTCGCGTCTGGATCAATGGCAGGCTTTGCGACGCGGCTGATCCGGTCTTGGAGGCGGACAATCCGGGTTGGCTGGTCGGCTGGGGGGTCTTCGAAACCTTGTTGGGGAGGGACGGCAGGCCTTGCTTTCTGGACCGGCACCTCCGGCGGTTGGCCGGGGGGGCGGCGCGGTTGGGGGTGGGACCGGTTCCTGATGTCGGGACGCTGGAGCCCGCTCTGCGCCGGCTCATGGTGGAAAACGGCTTGGAACGGGGGTTGTCCCGGCTTCGCATCACCGCCGTTCCCGGGACGGTTCTGGTGACCGCCACCGCCCTGAGTCCGTATCCGGCCACGGCAGCGGTGGTGACGAGCCCTTTCGTCCGCAATGAGCGCGATGCTTTGGCCGGGATCAAGGCGACTTCTTACGCCGGGAACCTCGTGGCTTTGCGGGAGGCGCGAGAACGTGGGGCGGACGAAGCCATCCTCGCGAACACGCGGGGCGAACTTTGCGAGGGCGCGACTTCCAACCTGTTTCTGGTCCGCCGGGATGGCTGCTTGATCACGCCGCCGCTGGCCTCCGGTTGCCTTCCCGGGGTGATGCGGGAAGTGGTCCTCGAGCGGTGTCGGGAGAGGGGAATCGAGGTGAGGGAAGAGAGCGGTCCGCCCGCTGACTTGGCCACTTGCCGGGAGGCTTTCCTCACCTCCAGCCTGCGGGGCGTGCAGGGGATTGTCCGGATCGATGAGCGCGAGTTGCCGGCGCCGGGGGAGGTGACGCTCCGTCTCCGGCAGGTTCCCGGTCTGGCACCGTCCGCCTGAGCCGCGTCACGGGTTTTTTCCTGGGGGCGACGTCTTGGCGCGCTGGGTGGCGAAAAAGAGGGCGACCGAGGCGCCGATGATTCCGAGGGCGATGAGCGGGGCGATACGGAGTTCCGGTTTTTCCGAGGCAAAGCCACCCTGGATGCGTGAGAAGAGGAGCAGCAGACAGACGACGGCTCCGGCGACGGGGATGACAGTGGGGATTTCGAAGCTGCCGGGAGGTTCGTCCCGACGGCGCTGGAGGATCACGAGGGCGGTGTTGACGATAGCGAATACAGTAAGAAGCAGCATCACCGTGGCTTCGGCCAATTGCTTCACACTGCCGCTGAGGACGAGCAGGCTGACGATGGCCCAGAGGACGAGGATGGCGATGTGAGGGGTGCGGCGTTGTGGGTGGATGCGGCCCATCACAGCCGGAAGAAGGGATTGACGGCTCATGCCGTAGAGCAGGCGCGAGCCCATGATGTAATTGAGCAGGGCGGTGTTTCCGACCGCAAAAATGGTGATCGCGAGATAGACGCGATCGATGTCCTTGAACCACGGGGCCGCCTTTTTCGCGACGTCCATGAGCGGGGTTTTGCTGGCGGCCAGATCCGCCCAGGGAACGACGGAAACGGCGGTGATGGCCACGGCCAGATAGATCGCGGTGGCCACCAGCATGGCTCCGACCAAGCCGAAGGGGATGGCACGGCGCGGGTTCTTGACTTCCTCGCTCACGTTGAGGATGTCCTCGAACCCGATGAAGGAGAAGAAGGTGAGGACGGCGCCCTGTAAGATCAGACTGATCCCGAGACCGGAACCGGGACCGGCGGAGGGAGTGTCGTGCGCCGTTTCGAGGTAGTTGACGCCGCCCCAGAAGCGCAGGCCGGCGAAGATGATGAAGAGCAGGCCCCCGGCCTCGACGAACGTGCAGAAAATGTTGACTCTCATGCTTTCCTCGATGCCCAGGAAGACGAGCCAGCCGATAAGGGCCACGAGTCCGATGGCCAAGGCCTTGACGGGAAGGTCAGCGGGCAGGGCCTTGTCCAAGGTTTCCGCGATCAACTGGGAGCCCGTGGCCATGCTGGTGAGACCACTCATCGTGATGGAAAGGCCCGTGACATAGCTCAGCAAGGGCCAGCCGAAAGCGCGGTGGGTGACATACGCCGCCCCGCCGGCCTTGGGAAACCGGCTGCCCACGCTGGCGTAGGACAGTCCGGTGAGGAGCGCCGCCACCATGGCGAAGAGGAACGCGGCCCAGACCGCATTCCCCAACTGTTCGGCGGCCCGCCCGATCAAACCGTAGATTCCCGCGCCCAACATCGAGCCGAGCCCGTAAAGCAAAACCTGCCACCCGTTCAGCTTGCGGGCGAGTTCGGGAGGGTCCGCGGGTGGGGAAACGGGCGCCGGCATGGACGTTCGTTCGGCGAGGAAGCGGAGGCTGCCAAGCGGCAATTTTCAACGTCCGAGGCAAAGCAACTTCTCGGTGCGCCGTTCGCCCTCGAGAAACGCCACGCGCAGATAGATCCGACCGTCCGCGATCGATGGCGTCGCGAAAATTTCGTCGGCGATCTTGTGCCGCCCCAGCAGCTCCATCCGGTCCGGAGCCACCCGGAAGACGAAAATTTCGCCGGACTCGTTGGCGGCATAGACCCTGTCGTTCACCATCACAGGCGAGGCGCTGAAGGTGCCGCCGAGACGTTCCTTCCACTTTTCCGCCCCGGTGGCCGCGTCCCAACAGGCTGCCACCCCGCTGTCCAGGACGGCGAAGAGATGTCCCTCCCGCACCAGCATGGAGGGGACGTAAACGCGTTCCTTGCTTTCCCACGCGACCGTTCCGGAACCATCCGCGAGGATGGCGGCGACGTGGTTTTTCGGGTATCCCCCGCTGGTGAAAATCCGCTTGCCGTCAGTGACCGTGGAGGTGACGCACTCGGTGGTGGCGCCCGCCGTTTCCCAGAGCACCCGACCGTCCCGGGGATCGAGGCTGGTCACTTTGTCGATCCCGCTGAGGAACAGCTGGGTGCGGCCTGCAGCCTCGAGAATGATGGGGGAGGTGTAGTTCGGTTTGGCCTCGCGCGCTTTTTTCCAGACGACGGCTCCGGTCTTCCGGTCCAAGCCGCAAACCGCTCCTCCGGCGGGGCCTTTGCTGTCGGCCGCGACGATCACCAGATCCTCCCAAACGGCCGGGGAGGCCCCATAACCCTGATGGATGACAAATTCGGAGATGCGGGTCTGCCAGAGTTGTTTTCCGTCCAGGCCGAGGGCCGTGGTGAACACGGCATCCCCGTGGACGAAGCTCATGTAAACCCTTTCACCGTCGCAGGCCGGGGTGGCCGAGGCCCAACTCTCCTTGCGGTTGGATTTTTGGTTCATCCCGTCCCGATGCACCACCGTGGTCCAGAGGAGACGTCCGGTGGCCCGGTCGAACCCGTGGATGGATTGGGTCTTGGCGGTCTCGTCCGCCGAGGGCAGGAAGACGCGGTCGCCGGCGACACAGGCGGACCCGTGGGCGCGACCGGGGAGATCCACCGTCCATTTGACGGAACGGGAGTCCGCGAAGTCTACCGGAGGATCTTGGTCGGGCGTTGCGGAAATCATTCCGTTGCGCTGCGGGCCGCGCCACCAAGGCCAATCGGAGGCGGGAAGGGACGGGAGCGGGGAGGCGAGGGCGAGGACAATCTGGAAAAGCCGGGTCGATTTCATGCCGTCTGGATTCAACCGCATCCGGACCCCGGCACCAACTCTTTGTTGCCGGATCGCGAAGAAAGGACTAGGCAGGCGGGGTTGCTTTGGGCAGCATGCCGGAGCCGTGACGATCCTGACCTTTCTCTTTTTCACCGCGTTGGTCGGTGTGTTGACCTGGTGGTTGACGCGCAAGGACGATGACGCCAGTTCCACCGGTTACTTTCTGGCGGGCCGAACGCTGACTGGCGGCTATATCGCGGGTTCCCTCCTCCTGACCAACCTTTCCACCGAACAGTTGGTGGGTTTGAACGGGGCGGCCTATCAGGACGGCATTCTCGTGATGGCGTGGGAGGTTTTGGCGGCGGCTTCGCTGGTGGTGATGGCCGTTTTTTTCCTGCCCAAGTATCTGCGGAGCGGGATTGCCACGATCCCCGAGTTCCTCGAGGAACGCTTCAACGGGACCACCCGCTCCCTGACCAGTCTGATTTTCATCGCGGCTTACGCGGTCATCCTGCTCCCGATGATTCTCTACACCGGGGCCACCGGGATGAGGGACATCCTCGATCTGGAAGCCATGACCGGGATCCGCAACGACACGGCGTTGCTTTGGGCCTCGGTCTGGTTCATCGGGATCGTCGGATCGATTTACGCCATCTTCGGTGGGCTGCGCGCGGTTGCGGTTTCGGATACGTTGAACGGGTTCGGTCTGCTGACGGGTGGCATCCTCATCACCGTGCTCGCCCTGGGGAAGGCCGGGGATGGGAACATGCTCGCCGGCCTGGCGGAGGTGAAGGCGGCGCATCCGGAGAAATTCGTTTCCCTCGGGGGAGACCGGTCCTCCGTGCCATGGCACACGTTGTTCAGCGGGGTCATGCTGCTGAACTTGTTTTACTGGACGACAAATCAGCAGATCATCCAACGGACGTTCGCGGCGCGGAATCTGGCCGAGGGACAACGCGGGGTCTTGCTGGCGGCCTTGTTCAAGGTTCTCACCCCCTTGATTCTGATTTTGCCGGGGATCGTCGCGTTGCATCTCTACGCGGACGAAGTAACCCAGCCGGACCGGGCCTATGGTATCCTCGTGGGTCATGTCCTCCCGGACTGGCTGACCGGTTTCTTCGCGGCGGTGGTGGCCGGGGCGATTTTGAGTTCGTTCAACTCGGTGCTGAATTCCACCGCGACCCTTTTCTCCCTCGGCGTCTACAAGCACTGGATGAAGCACGATCAGGCCGACGACCGTCGGGTGATCGAAAACGGCAAACTGGTGGGAACGGTGATCGCCATTTTCTCGATGTGCGCCGCTCCCTTCCTCGCGGGCCAGGCCAGTATCTTCGGGTATCTCCAGAAGATGAACGGTTTGTATTTCATTCCGATTTTTTCCGTGGTGCTGGCCGGGTTGCTTTTCAAGCGGGCGACTGCTGCGGCGGCCAACCATGCGTTGGTCGGGGGCTGCGCGATTCTTCTGATCGGGTATTTCGTGCCCCCGTTTTCCTCGTGGACGGCGTCGGCTGCGGCGAACTTTCACTTCCTCGGGGGCGTTTTCCTTCTGCTGATGCTCTACCAATATCTCCGGAGCCGGGGGGGAAACGGGATGGAGGGCTGGGTCCAGCGCGACAGCCATGAAGTCGATTTGACGCCCTGGCGCTGGACTCGCCCGGTGGCGATCGGCCTGTTGGTCTTCGTGGCGTTCCTCTATCTGGTTTTTGCTGGCCCGCCCCGCTGAGTGTTTGGGGAGGTAAAAGTCTCAGCGGATCGGACGGGTGGGCGGCCACGGAGATCGCTTCGGCTTGTGAACTCTTGAGGACGTGGCAAGGTGCGGCATGGAGCGGTTGCTCGATCCTCGCAACGAGCTGGTCTTCAAGCGCATCTTCGGAGAGCACCCGGGGATCCTGCGGAGTTTCCTCAATGCGTTGCTCCCGTTCGCGACCGAGGACGAGCAGATCGAGTCCCTCGACTACCTGCCGAGCGAGCAGGTTCCGTCCCTGCCGCTCTTCAAGAACACCATCGTGGACGTGCTCTGCCAGGACCGGCGGGGGCGGCAGTTCATTGTGGAGATGCAGATGAACTGGACCAGCGCCTTCTTGCAACGATTCCATCGCCAGAGTCTGTTGCATGAATCTCAATGTAAACCGCTTCACCGCCGGGCAACTGCCCGCTCACCCAGATCAGGTCGCCGGCGCGCTCGGTTTTCACATGGGTAGCCTTTTTTCGGTGGCCAGATAAGCCTCCGCCAAAGCGGGGACGGCGCTTTCCCCCAAGGTGTTGGAGCCGACCGCGGAAAAATGAGGGCGGCAGGGACGCCGTTCAGGCGAGGGGCACCGGGCATGTTCAAAGCGGGGATGATAGGGATTTTCGGGATGACTATCCCATTCCCACCACGCTTTGTTGTTGGACGTTCTTTTTGTGGCCGGGGTGCCTTCGGCTACGCGGGTCCCGCAAAGCTTATCCCATCTCAGGAAGGTGGCGACTGGAGGTAGGCCTGCACTTTGCCGGCGATGCGCTGCAAAGCGGGGTCGGTCCCGGCCTGCTCATCCCCGGCATAGGCGGAGGCGAGCAGGTTGGTGAGCGCCTCTTCCTGCTCTTCGGTGAGGGGCGATTCCGCCGGTTGGAACAGGGAATCCAAGGCCTTCATGGATCAAACTCCTCCCGGTATTCCTCGCGGCGGGCAAGTTCCCGAAGCTTGGTCATGGTTTTGTGGATGGACTTGTCGATCACATTGCGGCGCACCCCCAGTTCATCGGCCACCTCTTGCGGTGATTCGCGTTTGAGCCTGACACGCTCGAAAATTTCGAACTGAGCGCTGGGGATCTGAGCGCGCAGATCCTCGAGCAAGGTAGCCAGCAAGGCCTGATGGAACGCCTCCTTTTCCGCTTCCCTTTCTTCGGGAGGTGCGGCAGGTTCGGCGTCCGGGAAGGGGCGGCGGTCCGCCGGACGTTCCTTGCGCAGGGCGTCCACCACGCGGGCATTGATCATGACCCTGAGGTAGGTGCGCAGCCTGCCTTTTGCGGGGTCGTAGCGTTGTTGACCTTTGGAGAAAAAATCGGCCACGGCGATGGCGACCACGTCTTCAACGAATTCATCAGGGGCCTCGCCGCCCCCGGTGTGATGCCGGTAACAGCCCCGGGCCGAGGCGGAGAGAGGGTGCCGGTAAAGCTCGAGGAAGCGCTGCCAGGAAAGCTCCCACTCCGGCCTGGAAACCCCTTCCCGGAGACAGCTCAGGAGCGAAACCGGGGTGCGGGGATATTCATGATTCATGCGCCCGGCGTCGACAAACCGCCCATGATTCAAGGATTCTGATCGCTTGTCAATCGCATCGCGCGGAGTTGGCCCTCCGGTGGTTGGGCATTCCACTCCCACTTCTTGGTCTCACCCGGCCGCAGGATATCGACCGTCAGGTCGGGCTCCCAACCGGGCGTGGTGGAAGTGAGCCGGACATTGGTCAGGCTGAAGGCGGATTTGTTGGTGAGAAAGACATCCGCCCAGAGAAGACTGTTGGTGGCGGTCCATTCCCATTGCGGAGTGGTCAGCGCCACAAATTCCTGTTTCCGATAGGTTCGGAGATCGTGCAGGTCCGGATCCTTGCGAACGTCGCTCAAATCGACGCCGTCCGTCCTGATGGCCTTCTCAAGGAATTTCAAAGCCAGATCCCGGTCGCCGTCCAAGCAGGTGACACAGGCACAAGCATAGAGATAATCCGGTTGGTCTTTGAGCCGGTCATGGAGAGCGCGCAATTCTGTCCGCGCCCTCGCCGGATCCCCATCTCCGGCGTAAGCACAGGCCCGATACAAGGCCAGTTCGTCCCCGGTGTCGGGCGTGCGGGCCTCATGGGCCGCCTCCCAAAGTTCCACCGCACGGCGGCTCCGGGAAGAACTGCCGGGGGAAGCGCCGCCCAAACGCTCCGCCCCCCTTGAGGCGGATGCGAGGAGGGCCGCCTGGTAGAGGACGCCCAAACGGTGGTGATCATAGACGGAATGCGCCGGAATCAAGGCCTTGAGTTCGAGGCTATCCTCACAAATCCGATCCAGATCGGACGGTCTCTCTTCGCTGCGGATCGCCATCAGCAGGTTGTGGCTTAGTGCGATGTGTGGATCGAAGGGACGCTCCGCCCGCTTTCCAGCCGCCAGAGAGATCAAGCCGTTCAGATCGCCTTTCTGGATCAGCTGCACCGTGGTGGTGGCGCTCTGCATCGACAAATCCCAGCCGATCTCCCGCTCCGGCCAGCCTTTTTCACGGGCCAGATCGAGGAACCTCTGACGTGATCTCTCGAGCCTTTGCAGCAGCGCGTCCTGCAACCGCCCGGCCTCGGCTTCCACTTCTTTCTTCACGGACTCCTCCAACGCGCTGGACTGGCTCCAGGAATCCATGGCGTAGACCAGACCACCGACCAAAATCGAAGCCACGGCACCTTCCATGGTGGAGAAATCCGATGTTTGCGCCGCCGCCATGCCTCCTTTGAATCCGGAACCAAATTGCTGGAGCGGCACCTGTGCGGCTGCGTTCGCCTGGATGTCCTCGACCTTGGAAAGGAATGCGCTGACGGCATCGAGCTGGGCGATGAACTCGTCAAAACCGAACCCGATGCTTTCGTGGAGCCGCGCTTCATCGGCGCGCACCTTGTAACGAATGGCCTCACTGCGCAGGTCCGCCGCTGCCGCCTTGAATTCGGAAGGGTCGGTTGCCTGCATCGGCAGCTTCTCATAAAGTCCCTCGAGCGTGCGGATCAAGTAGTATTCCTCCCCCCGGTCCGTCCGGATCTGCGCCCCCGCGGAGGGCGGAAGGAGGAGGGCCGTTCCGGCGAGCAGCCCGGTGAACGCAAAGTGGATCCAAGCAAAAGCGACGCGTGTGGTCATTTCACTCCTCTTCGCGGCGGCGCGCCGGATCTTCCGGAAAATCGGAATTATTTTTTCTCCGGCGAGGCGCGGAGATGTTCGGCGTAAGCGGGGAACTCCTGGGCCAGGGTATCCCAAATCTGCTCCACCTCGGCACGGCGTTCCGCCTGGAGGCCGAACGATTCCATCGCCAGACTGCGGTCTACGGAGACGGCGTCGAACTGGCCCAGCCGGGCGCGGACGGTGGCGCGATACTTCAGGAGTTTCAATTTCCGGAGGTCGGGGTCTTCCGCGGAATCCGGCGGATATTCCAGCATGCTTGTCAGGAAATGCTCCGCGTCCTCCCAACGCTGCAACTGATCCCAGAGATAGATCCTCGCGTCGATCCGGTCCCAGCCCAGTTCCCGGTGGCAGGGCCTGCCCAGTTCCGCCTCCATCTCCGGCCCGCGGTCCAACCGCCGCAACAGGAGGGCACGGAGCAGCGACAACTCCGGCGCGTTGCCCGTCCCCGGCTTCGCATAAAGGATCCGGTCGAGCAAAGTCAGGGCCTTGCGGTTGTCCCCGGTCCGGAACGCCAGATCGAGATCATGGCAGAGGATGGTTCTTGCGGCTTGATCCCGGGGACTGAAGGCCGGCTCTTGCGCGAACGGATCAAAAAACCCGGATTCGGCCACGGGATTCCACCGGGGACTGGAAGCCGGCTCCTCCAGAAAAGAGTCGAAAACCCAGGGTTCGTCCGCAAGGCTCCAGATCCATTGGAGGGGCGGCAGTTCCTCTCCCTTGGACCGGAGGTAATCCATGTAGGCGGGATGGAGTTTCTTGATGGGCGACCAGAGGGCGTCGACCGACCGCAAGTGCCCGGGATCGGCGGGACGGATCTTCCTCGCGGCCTCCCAATCCGCGTGAACCCCTTTGAAGTCCCCTTGCCGGGCCCGGAGTCCGGCTCTCATGGAGAGGAGCAGCGCGTCGGGTCCGGACGTTTCCAGGATCCGGGTGAGGTCGGTCTCGGCGCCGCTCAAATCCCCGAGTTGTTCCCAGAGGTGCTGGCGGGTGGTGACGTCGCTGATTTCGGGCGAGCGCGGAATCTCCCGGCGCAACTCTTCCCGCGCTTCCCAGGTCCGTCCGAGCCCCTGGAGGGCCATGGCGCGAGCCGTCGAGTAGTCCGGGTCGGCTTGGGCCTTGGGATCCCGGCTGAAAAGAAGCTCAAGGCCCGCCAACGCCGAAGCGAAATCTCCCCTCCCCAAATCGGCCTGGATGCGCTCCGCGGAGGGAAGAACGTTTTCCGGCGGCTCCGGACGGGATCCTCCGGGGAACGGTTGGAAGAAGAAGAAAGACGCGGCTCCAAGCAGCAGCGCCACGGTCGCGATCCCCGCCCGCACCGGCGGAGTTCGCGAGGGAGGAGCGGTTGGTGCACCGGCCAGCGCCGCGGCCATGGCCTGGAAATCGGGGTAACGTTCCGACACCCGCTCCTGGGTGGCGCGACGGACGACCGCGTGGAGGCGCTTGCGGTGGATTCGCTCTTCCGCGGTGAGGGAACCGTCTCCCTGGGGAGGACCGTTGAAGGCGGACCGACCCATCCGGTCCGGAAGATTCCCGGTCAGCAGGGTGTAGAGCGTGGCGGCGGCTCCATACAGATCCGGGTGACCGCCCTGATACCACGATGGGGCGGAGTAGCCGGGCGTTCCGCAACGGGTGAGATCGGCGTGATCCTCGTCGAGCAAACTGATATCCCCCAGGATCGGTCGGCCGCCACAGAACAAGATGTTGTCCGGCTTCACATCCCGATGCGCGAATCCGGCGTCCGAAAGGATTTGCAAGGCCTCCAGCACCGGGCGCATCCAGCCCGAAATTTCCTCACAGGAAAACCAGGCCGGGGCCTCTTTTCTCCGGGCAATCACGGTCCCGAGGGTCAATGGACTCCAGTCGGGATCGAGGGGATCCGCCAGATTTCCGTCGGCCAGCGGCATCACGTAGAAGAGTCCTTCCGGAGCGCGACCGACGTGCTCGATGGGCATCAGGTGGGGCGAGCGGAGCCTGGCCGCGGCGTTCCGGTAGTTGGTCAGGGCCTTGAATTCCCGGTCCAGCGCACCCTGGCTGGCCGAGGCGATGAACTTGAACGCCCTCAGGTCGCCGAGGGCGCGGGACCGGCACAACCAGACCTCCCCGTAGCCGCCGGCCCCGATGCGCCGGAGCAAGGTGTAACCATCAAGTGTTTCGTCAGGATGCATCGGGGTTGGAGAGGGCAACGGGGGCCCGTCACCTTGGCACGGATGGACCGGATTTCCTTCCGCTGCAACAACCGGCCGGAGCGGGGAGGCAGGACCTGCCGCAAAAAAAAAAACGATTCCGGGGAAGATTTTCGTCCCGGCTCCGAAACAGGGAAGAGGGGAAGGTGGGGGCCGAACGATTCGGTCCTCTCCGCCCTGACAGCAAACAACCCAATCCTAACACTCAATGAGACATAAAATCATCATCGCTTTGGTCGGTCTGTCACTCGCAACCGTCGCTACGGTTCAGGCGCTCGGGCTCCGTTGTACTTTCTGCAACGGCACGGGCTTCAGTGGAGGCAATGGCAATACAGCCTGTTTTGCTTGCAAAGGGACGGGATTTAACAGCGATTATTGATCCCTTGCCCTGGCTGACCGCATGACGGCCACCAAAACGGGGGTCATTTGCGCATTTGTGTGCGCCGGTGCCGTCCTAGCCGGCGCACCGTCGCCAACCCACGGAGTCGTCCGCGATCCGATGCCGCCCGTGGCCGCTTTTTTCGCGCCCCGGTCGGCGGAGGTCTTTCGTCTTTCTCCTCGCGGCGACTTCGTGGCGTTTCTCCAGGCGAGCGAACGGGGGACCGCCCTCCGCGTCGCCTGTCCCGGGAATCTCCGGGGCAGCACCCGGGAAATCAGTTCCGGGGATGACACCCAGGTCGTTTCGTTTTTCTGGGCGGACGAACGGTGTCTCGCCTTCGCGGCCCGCACGTCCTCCGGTGGAACGCGGATCGCTTGCGCGAACCTGACGGACTCCCCCGGCGCGGAGGGGATCGTCGTCCGGACCCTCGCGGAACCCGGGAAGCAGGCGGAACTGGTCGGTTCCATCCGCGGGAACGATTCCTCGGCCACCCGGATCGTCCTCAGCGTCCCGGCCCCGGATCGGCCGGGATTCGTCGACCTCCACGGCGTCGGGTCCGCGTCCGCCGGATGGGAACCACTGCACGCGAAGGTGGACGGGGTTTCCCTTTGGAACGTGTCGCGGAGCGGCAACACTCTGGTGGGCATCCGGCCGGAACCGGACGGGAGCAAGGAACTCGTCGCCTTCCATCCCGGCCAGCTGAAACCGTTGCTGCGCTGCGCCCCCGGCGAATCCTTGAATCTCGCGGGGATTCATGCGGACGACTCTTGCGCCTACATCGTGACCAACTCGGGAAAAGACGCCGGATTCGCCCGGTTGGAGAGCGTCGATCTGGCGACCGGCGAACGGACGTCCTTGGCGGAAGACCCGTTGCGCGAAGTCGATTTCCACCAAGCGCTTTTCTCCCGCGATGGCCGCCGCCTGCTCGGAGTATGCTATCTCCGGGGGCAATCCGAATACCACTGGAGCTGTCCGGAAACCGAGGCGCTTTTCAAGCGGGCGAGCGAACTGTTGCCTCCCGGCGAGATCCGGTTGGTGGAAGGGAGCCTCGATGGAAAACGATGGTTGCTCACCTTGACCCGGGATACCGGGCCGGAAGCGGAATACTATTATGACGGGGACGCGCACCGGGTCGTGCGATTGGATTGGCATGACCAGACAATCGGACCGGGATGGCTCGGGCGCATGGAACCGGTCTCCTATCCGGCCCGGGACGGGCACCGGATTTCAGGTTACTTGACGGTCCCGCCGGGAACGGTGCGCACTGCCTTGCCGGTGGTGGTTTTTCCGCACGGCGGTCCCAACAAACGGACCTACTGGGGCTACGACCCGAGGGTCCAATTTCTGGTCAGCCGGGGGTATGCGGTCTTCCAACCGAACTTCCGGGGTTCGTCCGGATTTGGCAAGGCGTTCGAATCGGCCGGCTATCGCGGGTGGGGTCGCGGCGTGATGCAGGACGACGTCACCGACGGTGTGGAATGGTTGATCCGCCAGAATATAGCGGATCCCAAGCGAATCGCCATTCTGGGCGGTTCCTACGGAGGCTTCGCGGCCTTGGCGGGACTGGCCTTCACCCCCGGTCTCTACGCCGCCGGGGTCTGCCTATTCGGGCCGTCGGATCTCCCGGCCTATGTCAGGGAGATTCCCCAACGGTGGAAGCCGTTTCAGGGGGACTTGAACCTGAAGATCGGCAACCCCGGGGATCCGGACGATGTCCGCCGGTTGGTTTGGCAGTCCCCGGTCCACGCCGTTTCCTCGATCAAAGCGCCGATCCTGATCTATCATGGCGCGCGGGACGAAACCGTGAGGATCGGTCAGTCCGACCGCTTTGTGGCAGCCTGCCGCTCCCAAGGCCTGTCCGTGGACTATCTGGTCGCCCTCAACGAAGGCCACGGGTTTGCGGATCCCGCCAACGAACCGGCCGTCTACCGGGCAATCGAAAGGTTTCTGGCAAAGCACCTCGGAGGCGCTCTCCCCGATTCCACCCCGCCCGAGATCGAGGCGCGGCTCGCAGAGCTCCGGACCAACGGCCGGGAATGACGCTTGCGCAGGTCTTGTGATGGGGGGCATCCCGATTGATTCGGAATGAGGTTCCAGCGGTTCCTTTATCCGGGAGTTGTCTTTGGTTTTTCGGTAAGAGTCGGGGGCGCCGACGGCGTCCATTGACCTCGGATGAGCAACGGGAGAGACCATCGGGAGCTCAGAGAGACGATCGCCAGGAAGATTTGCAAGGATCTTGATATCGCGCTTCCTTGATACCGCTTTCTAACGGATCCTTCACGAATCTGCTCCGCGGTGGGAGATGCTCGCGACGGGTGCGGTGCGGGTTTTCTACCGGCTCTGAACCCGGGTTGCCGGATTCACGGAGGTGGGGACGCATCGAGACGGGCCTCGACCAGTTGGAAGCGGGGGTCGAAGCGGCCGTGGTTGTGGGTGCGGCAGCAATGGTAACAGGCGGCGGCTGATTTGAGGCGACGGACGCGGAGAAGGCGGTGATGGCAGGCGGGGCAGACGTAGGAGAAGTTGCGGCGGACCTGGCGGCGTTTGAAGGGGAGGTCGTGGCAACGGGATTCTCCGGGGATGCCGAGTTCGGAGCAGGCGTGGCGCCAGTCGCGCCCGTGGGCGGGAATTTTGCGGCGTCCGGCGCGGTGGGCGGCCACGAGGTGGGCCAGTTCGTGGCGCAGGGTGCGGTCGATCTCCTCCGGAGAAATGCGGACGAGCTGGGGGTTGAGTTCGATGAGAGCCCGGGTGCGGTAGGCGCGACCGGCGGTGGTGCGGAGCCGGGGGTTCCAGTGCACGAGGACGCGTTTGGCGAGGTCCGGGATGCCGAGGGAGGCGACGAGGCTCCGGCTCAGGTCGGTCAGGTCGGGATCGTCTCCCGAGGGCAGGGGAGGCGCGGAGGCGGATCCGGGGAGGCCGGTTTCCGGCGGGGGCGAAAAGAGTTCGAGTTGTTGGCGGGAGAAGGGGAGGTTTCGGCTCACGGGATGATGGCAGGGAGGGCTTCCGGGGGGTGGATTTCGAGTTCCTCGCCGGTTTCCTTGTTGAGGAATCGTTGGGAGGCCCCCTCGGTGGTCACGAGGGTGGCGGGGGGGACGCTGTCGCGGAGAAAGACATTGGCGCCGATGGTCGAGCCCATGCCGATGACGGTTTTGCCGCCGAGGATGGTGGCGTTGGGATAAATCGTGACCTGATCCTCGACGTCGGGATGCCGTTTGGAGCCCTTGAGGACCCGGCCTTCCGGGTCCTTGGGGAAGCTGCGGGCGCCGAGGGTGACGCCGTGGTAGAGTTTCACGGAGTTGCCGATGCGGCAGGTCTCGCCGATGACGACGCCGGTGCCGTGATCGATGAAAAAGTGAGAGCCGATCCTGGCCCCGGGGTGGATGTCGATCCCGGTGCGGCCGTGGGCCCATTCGGTCATCATGCGGGGGATGAGGGGGACGCCCTTGCCGAAGAGGACATGGGCGGCGCGCTGGATGGCGATGGCCTCGATGGCCGGGTAGGAAACGATGATGACCTCGACGCTGGTGGCGGCCGGATCGCCCTCGTAGGCGGCCTCGACATCGGTGCTGAGGAGGCGCCGGATTTCGGGCAGGCTGGCCAGGAAGTCGCAGACCAGTTCCTCCGCGGTTTGCTGGTGGCGGCCGCCGCGTTGTTCGGAGAAGCTGAGGCTTTTGGCGACCTCGGGGACGAGGCGGTTCACGAGTTCGAAGATCCGTCGTTCGGTGAGGGCCTCGATCTCTTCGGAGGCGATGGGTTCCTCATCGTGGAACCCCGGGAAGAGGAGGCGGAGGAGGTCCTCGCACATGGCCGCGACGGCGCGCTTGGAGGGGAGATTGGAGCAATCGATCCGGTTGATCCCTCCGACCTCGTGATAGGAATCGACGAGAGCCCTGGCGACTCGCTTTTTCGGACAATCTTCCATGCAAAGGAAAACCCGCGGGCGGGACTGGGACACACTACCGGATTCCCGGCGGTTGCCAAGGTGGAAACAAGGTGGGGCCGGAGATTTCGGGAGAGGGCGGGGAGTTGACAGCGGCGGCGGAAAGAGGGAGGGGGGAGGATGCGGGTCTTGTTGCAACGCGTCCGGGAAGCCTCCGTGCGGGTGGGCGGGGAAGTCCGGGGCGAGATCGGGCCCGGATTGTTGGTGTTGCTCGGGATCGAGGGGGAAGACTCGGCGGAAGACGCGGTCTGGTTGGCGGGAAAAATTGTCCGGATGCGGATTTTTGCGGATGACGAAGGCAAATTCAACCTGTCCTGCGCGGATCTGGGAGGGGCGATTCTGGTGGTAAGCCAGTTCACCCTGCACGCCAGCACGCGGAAGGGAAACCGGCCGAGTTTCGCGCAGGCGGCCCGTCCGGAGCACGCGGAACCTCTCTATCGTTTCTTTCTCGAAACCCTGTCCGTGGAGTTGGGCCGTCCGGTGGCGCGGGGAGAATTTGGCGCGGACATGCAAGTGAGTCTGGTCAACGACGGGCCAGTAACGATATGGATGGATTCCAAACAACGGGAATGAGTCCCGAAAAACGATGCGTCCTCTTCTCCTGATTTCCTTTCTCTGGGCTGTCTGTTTGCCGGCGGCCGAACCCTTGCCGGGGCATTCCGTGCATGGGGAAGCGTTCAACGAGGGGCCGCGACAGGCAGCGGTCCTGCTCCCCGGGATGGGGCGGATCGACTTTCCCGTGACCACGGTCAAGGCGGAGGCCCAGGCGTTTTTCAACCAGGGAGTCGCTCAGTTGCACGGTTTCTGGTATTTCGAGGCGGAGCGGTCTTTCCGGCAGGCGGCCTCTCTCGATCCCTCCTGCGCGATGGCTTTCTGGGGCATGGCAATGGCGAATGTGAACCAGGAGAAACGGGCCAAGGGTCTTCTCTCCAAGGCGGTCGCGCTTCGTGACAGCGTTTCACCGAGGGAAAAGCTTTGGATTGCGGCCTGGGAGAATTTCCATCGGGAAGACTCGCGCGACAAAAAGAGCCGTGCGCTCGACCTGATCCGTGATTTGGAGAACATCGTTCAGGAGTATCCCGGGGACGTGGAGGCGAAAGCCTTTCTGGCGTGGAAAATCTGGCACGTGCGAGCCGAGGCCCCGATTTCGAGCCGACAGGCGGTGGACGCCTTGTTGGACCAGGTGTTCGCGGCGCGACGGGATCACCCGGCGCATCATTACCGCATTCATCTATGGGACGATGCCAAACCGATCCGGGCGGTGGAGTCGGCGGCGGCTTGCGGACCCACGGCACCGGGAATCGCCCATCTCTGGCATATGCCGGGACACACCTACGCCAAACTGCGCCGTTTCGATGATGCGGCCTGGCAGCAGGAAGCCTCCGCCCGGGTGGATCATGCGCACCTCGCCAAGACCTATTTGTTGCCGGACCAGATCCACAATTACGCCCACAATCAGGAATGGCTGGTGCGGACGTGGAACGAGCTGGGCCGCGCCCGGGAAGCGATGGCCTTGGCGGCCAACCTGATCGCGATCCCGCGGCATCCCGATTTCAACACGCTGGACAAATCGGGCTCGTCCGCTGTTTTCGGTCGGACCCGCCTGCTGGAGACGTTGGAAAAGTGGGAGCTTTGGGAGGATCTCGCGGCGGCGGCGGATTCGATCTGGATCGGGCCAGGCCCGGTCGCGGGGCCGGAAGTGGTGCGCTTGCGGGCCCTCGGGGTGGCGGCGTTTGCGCAAGGGGAACCGTCGCGTCTCACCGGAGCCCTCGGAAGCCTCGGGGAAATCCGGCAGCGGGAGATCCGCCGACGGGAAGCGGAGACCAAGAAAGCCGGGACGGCTGCTGCGAAAAAGGAGGCGGAAAAGCCGGGGCCGGCCGATGCGGCGATCGCCGAGCTGCGGGTTTTGGAAGCGGTTTTGGTGAATCCGGCGGCGGCGGGAGGGTTGTTGGACGGAGTGGGCGACAAGATGCCGGCGGTCGACCGGGCGCGATGCTGGGTGCGGTTGGGGCAACCGGCGAAAGCCGTGGCCTTGATCCCGAAGTTTCCGCGGGACTTGGTTGGTTTGGCGGCGAAGACGGAGATTCTGCTGGCCGGGGACCGGCTGCCGGAGGTGGCGGAAGCGTTGCGGGAGGCGCGCGGGGCGGCCTTCGCGTTGGATCCCGGGTTGCCGGTGACGCGACGGATGGAGGCGTGGAACCGAAAGATTTTTCCGGGAAGCGACTGGCGCCCGGCGGCTCCGGTGCGGGTGGATGCGGGGCCGCGACCTGAGCTGGAGACGTTAGGGGGAAAGCTGTGGATGCCGCCGCCGGCGCCGGAGTGGCGGGCGACCGGCTTGGATGGCGCAACGGTATCGGGCAAGGATCTGAAGGGGCGGCCGCGGGTGCTTCTGTTGGTTTTGGGGGCGGATTGCCAGCACTGCGTGGAGCAAATGCAGGCTTTTGCGAAAGCGTCCGCGGGGTTCGGGGTGGCCGGGATCAGCCTACACGTGATCGGCATTGAGCCGCCGGAGCGGGGCGCGAAGATGCGGGAAGTTGTCGCGGGCCCGGGTGGGCCGGGGATGGAGATTCTTTGCGACCCCGGGTTGGAGGTCTTCCGGGCCTTCCGGGCGTATGACGATTTCGAGGGGGATCCGTTGCACGGGACGGTGCTGGTGGATGGCGCGGGCCGGATCCGGTGGATCGATGTCGGGTGGAAGCCGTTTCTGGACACCGCCTTCCTGTTGGAGGAGGCGAAGCGGCTTTTGGCGTTACCCGGGGAATGGAGCGGGCGATGAATGCGGGGGAATCCAGCGGGGTGTATTACGCTTGCCAGCGCTGCGCGAATTGTTGCCGGTGGCCGGGGGAAGTGGTGCTGACGGAAGAGGATACGCTGCGGATCGCGGGGCATCTCGGGATTTCCCCCTACGAGTTCGTGGCCCGGCACACCGGGTTGCGGCGCAACCGGCGGGGGTTGACGTTGCTGGCCCGGGAGGACGGGAGCTGCGAGTTTCTTGAGGGGAAGGATTGCCGGATCCAGGAGGTCAAACCGGAGCAGTGCCGCGGCTTTCCCAACGAGTGGCGGTTTCCTGGTTGGCGGGAGATGTGCGAAGCCAAAGAAGTCCGTCTTGTGTCCGGGGGCGATGGGCGTTAGGATACGGCGCGTCATGAGTCGAACCCCGCCCCCCCGCCATCGCGTCTGGAGTCGCCTCATCGCGCGGACCCGGCGCCGGGTGAACCTGGGATGGTGGCTGGAGTGGCTGGCTCCGGTGTCGTTGTTGTTTGGCGTAGCCGGGGCCTGCGCGGTGCTGTATGTGCGTTCGGCGGGATGGTTCGAGGCGACGCCGCCGGTGATCCGTTGGACGGGGATCGCCTGCGGCGCGGTGGTGGCGTTGGTCATGGGGATGACGTGGTGGCTGGCGCGGCGCCGGTTTGTGACCTCGGAGCAGGCGATGGTGCGTTTGGAGGCGCGGATGCGGTTGGACAACGCGTTGACAGCGGCCTCGCGGGGTTTGGGGGAGTGGCCGCCGGTGCCGGAGGAAGCGACCCGGGGAGATGGATGGGTGTGGAACTGGCCGCGATTGATTGGGCCACCGGTGGTTTCGGCGGTCTTGGTGGCGCTGCCGTTTTTCCTTCCGATCCGGCCGGTGGAAGGCGTGGTGGCGCGGCCGAACGAGCCGATGGCGTGGCAGGAGATGGAAAAGTGGCTGGAGGATTTGCGGGAGGAGAAGATCGCGGACCCGGAAAAGTTGGAGGAACTGGCCAAACAGATCGAGGCGTTGCGGGAGAATCCGCCGGAGCAGTGGTTCAGTCACAGCAATCTGGAGGCCACCGACTCCCTGCGCGAGTCCTTGGAACGGTCGCTGTCCGAGTTGGAACGGAACACGGCGGAAGCGGGCACGGCGTTGTCGGCGATGGCGCGGTTTGGCAACGAATTGAGTCCGGAAGGCGCGGAGCGGATTGCGGGTGAATTCGCGGAAGCGTTGCAAGGGTTGGAGTTGGGGACGCTGCCGATGGACAAGGAGACGCTGGAGGCCTTGGGGAAGTTGGGGCCGGAGGGATTGAAGAAGATGGATCCGGCGACTGCGCGGGAATTGGCGCGGAAGCTGGGAGAGAACCGTGAAGCCTTGAAACGGATGCTGGGGCAGTGTGACAAGCCCGGAGGTGGCGAGGGGGAGGGCGAAGGCGTTTTGAGTGAGAAAGAGATCCTGCGGATGCTGGGGGAAGTGCCCGGCGAGGGGCCCGGGGCGGGGGGCGTGAACCGCGGCCGGGGCGACGCGCCGATGTTCCATGAGGATCAGGAAAGCAATTTGGGCACGAAAAACCTGGAGCGCACGGTGAACGATGACTTGAGGCGGGCCGCGCCCGGGGATGTCGTGGGGATCTCGCAAACCGAGCATGAGATCGACAAAACGCCGACCGCGGTTCGTCCGGGCGGGGCGATTGATTCCGCGGGCAAGGGCGGCGGCCGGGTTTGGGAAGCCGACCTTTTGCCGGACGAGAAAGCCGTGCTCAACCGATTTTACAAGTAACGACCCATGCCGCAACCGACCGAAGCTGAAATCGCCACCCACAACGCCGGGGTGCGCCGCCTTTTGGAAGCCTTGAACGGTGTTTTGTTCGGGCAGGAACAGCTGGTGGAGCTGGTGGTCACCGGGATTCTGGCCCGGGGCCACATTCTGTTGGAGGGATTGCCGGGGCTGGGCAAAACCGAGTTGGTCAAAGGATTGGCCAAGGCTCTGGAACTGGGCACGAAGCGGATCCAGTTCACGCCCGATCTGTTGCCCGGGGATATCACCGGGAACCCGGTCCTCCAGGAGGCGAACGGGAGGCGGGAATTCGTCTTCCAGCCCGGCCCGCTCTTCACCAATCTCTGTTTGGCGGACGAGATCAACCGGGCGTCGCCCAAGACGCAATCCGCGCTGTTGGAAGCGATGCAGGAGCGTCGGGTCACGGTGTTGGGAGAGACTCATCCGCTGCCGCAACCGTTCTTCGTGCTGGCGACCCAGAACCCGATTGAGTTGGAAGGGACGTATCCCCTTCCGGAAGCGCAGTTGGACCGATTCCTCTTCAAGCTGGAGGTGCACCGCAATGATGCCGCCACTTTGCAGCGCATTGTGGAGCATCGGGAATTGGGGGTGGAACCGGAGCTGCGGCCGGTGATGACCCGGGAGGAACTGACCGGGATCATGGAGGCGGTCCGGACCATTTACCTTCCGGAAGTGGTGGCCAACTACATCGCGCGATTAGTCAACGCGACGCATCCGGGCCAGTCGAAGGCGGCGGTGGCCATCAAATATGGAGCCAGTCCGCGGGCGGCCTTGAGCCTGGCCTCCGCAGCCAAGGCGCGGGGGTTGATGGCGGGCAGGGCGCACGCCTCGTTCGAGGACGTTCAGGCCGTGGCGGTGCCGGTGTTGCAGCACCGGATCATTCTCGACTACAACGCTCGGATCGACGGGAAGAGCAACGCCGGGGTGGCGAACGAAGTGTTGGCGGAAGTCCCGGTCCAGGCGCTGGCGACCCCGAAAACGCTCAAGGAATCCCAACCCGTCGTGAGCGCGTGAGGCCGGAGGGAAGGAAGGTTTGGTGGATCGCACTGGCCTGGCTCCTCCCGTGGGTGGGGCACGCCGAGTTCGAGGTTTTCAAGCGGGATGTCGATGTCCTCACGAGCACCGTGGTCCGCGCGACCTCGGCCATCGAGCGGGTGCCCTCGCGCGGGTTCCTGCCGGTGAAAATCTCGATCCACAACGGGTATCCGAACCCGTTGGAGTGGACGGTGACGTTCCGATCCCAGCCTCAATATGGGAATGGAGGCATCCGCTTTCTTTCCACCCACCGGGTGCGGACCCCTGCGTTGTCGGACACGGAGCATGCCTTCGTGGTGCCGTTGGCGACCAAGCTGGACCGGAGCGTGGAGAGCGAGTTGCAGATCAGCGTGCGGAGCGGGCGATTGTCGGCGCAGGGGAATCTGCCCGGGATGCTGAACACGGACTGGAAGTCGGTGGCGTTCAGCAAGGGTCTGACGGGTTTGAACAATCTCGATCAACTGACCAAGGTGGTGGAGTCCCGGGGATGGCTCCCGGCGGGAGGGCAGCCGATGGCGGCCGTCTTCCACCCCGGGGAGTTGCCAGCGGATTGGCGGGTGCTGAGCGGGTTTGACGTGGTCCTGTTGAGCCGCAAAGAGTGGGAGGCGCTGGAACCGGCCGCCCGGGAGACTTTCGCGGGTTGGGTGCGGTTGGGCGGGCATCTCCATCTGTTCGGAACGGAGGAGACCCCGTTCGAGAAATCGGGGATGGGGCGGATCCATCATTGGTCATGGGACGGGTTGAAAATTCCGCCGGAGCGGGTGGTCGCCAGCTTGGAAACGGCGCCGAGCCTGATCCGGAACCTTCGGGAAGGTTATCTCGGGAACCCGCTGCAAAAAGTTTTCGGGGAGAAGGACTTCAACCCGTGGGTGGTGTTCCTGATCCTCCTCGCGTTCGTGATCGTGGTCGGGCCGGTCAATCTGAAAGTCTGGGCCGGGCCGGGCCGGAGACATCTCCTCTTTGTGACCACGCCGTTGATTTCCCTCTCCGCCAGCCTGATCCTGCTGGTCATCATCCTGTTGGGCGATGGCTTTGGAGGGATCGGGCGGCGCGTCGGCTTCATCCTCTTGCGTTCCCAACCCGAGGAACGTGTCGCGCACTTGGTTCAGGAGCAGATCACGAGAACCGGGGTGTTGCTCGGCCGTGGGTTTGCGGTGGCGGAGCAGGCGTGGTTCATGCCGGTGATCATGGGGAAATCCCGCTGGACCCACTTTGACGATCCCTACGCGATCGAGGCGAATTTCCAACAGATGGACGGGCAATTGGGCGGCGATTGGTTCCGCAGCCGGAGCGAGCAGTTGCAAGTGATCCGGGCCGCGTTGCCGACGCGCTCGCGGATTGAGGAGATCGAGCCCGGAAAGGATGGGCAGGCGCCGCGTCTCTTCAACAGCCTGGGTTATGGACTGGTGAGTTTCCACTATCGGGACCGGGCCGGGGTCTGCTGGCGCAGCGCCGGGCCGGTGGCCAGCGGGCAACCGATTGTGCTTAAACCGGTCGATTCCAAAGAAAACGCGGCCGCCTGGAAGAGTGCGCAGGCACTGTTCAGTGCGGGCTGGGAGGAAAAGATCGCCACGCTGGTCATGGTGAACCATCAGTTTTTGGCGGAGGTTGAGGTTCCGGGGGCGCAGTTGTTGCCCTCGTTGCGCTCCATTCGTTGGGAGAGGGACCGGTTGATGGTGTCCGGTGAACCTGTGAACCGAACCGCCGCCGCTCCATGAATCCTCCGCCGCTGCCTCCCTTGGATCCGCCCCCGGTTCCCGCGATCCGGGTGGAGGGATTGTGCCGCCAATTCGGCAAGATCCGGGCCGTGGACGGCTTGAGTTTTTCGATTGCCCAAGGGGAGGTGGCCGGATTCATCGGGGCCAACGGGGCGGGCAAGACCACGACCATGCGGATTCTGGCGACCTTGGAGTATCCGACCTCCGGGGTGGCCCAGATCATGGGGACCAACGTGATGGATTACCCGGCGCGGGTGCGCGAAATGCTCGGTTGGATGCCGGACAATTTCGGGACCTACGACAACATGACGGTGATCGAGTATCTCGATTTTTTCGCCCGGGCCCTGGGTTACCGGGGGAAAGAGCGTCGGGAGCGGGTGGACGAGGTGATGGAATTCACCGAGTTGAACAAGCTGCACGACCGGCTGATCAACAAACTTTCCAAGGGGATGGGGCAGCGGCTTTGTCTGGGCCGGGCCTTGATCCATGATCCTCAGGTCTTGATTCTGGACGAGCCGGCGGCCGGTTTGGATCCGAAGGCGCGGGTCGAGTTGCGCCATTTGATCCGGATCCTGGCGCAGGAGGGGAAAACCATCCTGATCAGTTCGCACATTCTTTCGGAGCTTGGGGAGATGTGCGACACCCTGATCTTCATCAACGCGGGCAAGGTGGTGCACCAGGGCACGGCGGAGAGCATGAAGCGTCACGGGTTGGAGACGGCGGTGGTGCAGGTCGGGATCCTCGGGGATCCGGCCCGGCTGGAGCAGTGGGCCCTGATGTCTCCGCAAGTCAAGTATTTGCAGGCGACCAAGGACGGGGCGAAACTTGAGGTGGCGGATGGTTCACCGCAGGCGTTGGCGGCCCTGCTGCGGCGCCTCATCGGGGACGGGATCGAGGTCGTCGACTTCCGGCGCGAGGAGCGGAACCTGGAGGACGCTTTCATCGAGATGGTGGGCAAGCTGGATCGGGAAGGAGGTGGCCGATGAACGAGACGCCCCCCCCTGGACCGGTCCTCGCGGATTTCAGTGATTCGATCGGGCCGATGGTGGTCAAGGAGTTGCGGCAGGGATTGCGCACGCGCTCGTTCACGTGGGCCTTCCTCTTCGTTCAGCTTCTGCTGCTGATTTTCATGACGGGAGGATTCACCGAGAGCAGCGACAGCCGGGACACCGCGGGTTCGTTCTGGTTTTTGTTGCAGGTGACGCTGCTGGTGGTGATGCCGTTGCGCGGGCTCAACGCCCTCAACGCGGAAGTCCGGAACAACACGATGGAACTGATTGCGCTGACGCGGATGTCCGCCTGGCGGATTGTCTCGGGTAAGTGGCTGGCGCTGATGAGCCAGTCCGTGCTGCTGGCGGTCGCGGTGTTGCCCTACATCGTCATCCGCTATTTTTTCGGCGGCATGAACGTGGTGGCGGAGCTGATCCTGCTCTTCGTCGTCATCGGTCTCTCAGGGGTGGTGACGGCGCTGATGGTGGGGCTGTCCGTGGTGTCGAACTTCCTGATCCGTTCCTTTTTCACGGTCCCGGCGGTAGTTCTCGTGTTCCGTTTCCTAGGTGAATCCGTTTACCGGGTGAGCCGCGGAGATGGTTTGGCTCCGTTCAACCTTGGGCTTTGGGCCTGGATCGGGATTCTTCCGGCGGCGATCTATCTGGGCTATTACCTGCTCGACATGGCCGCCAGCCGGATTGCGCCCGAGGCGGTGAATTACGCGAGCCGGCGCCGGATCTCCGGGCTGGCGGTTTTCGTGGTCTCCCTGGTGGTGGCCCATGGGTGGGCGGTATCGGGGGCTCTCTGGATCCCGTTTCTCTTCTTCGGCTTGTTTGCGATGGACGCGCTCAGTGAGCATCCGCCGATGGTGGCCTCGGTGGATGAGCCTTTCCGGCGCCATCCGCTCGGGGCGGTGCTGCGGATTTTTCTAGCCCCCGGATGGTGGAGCGGGACGTTTTATGTGCTCTTGCTTTCCGCCCTGACGCGGATCGCGGCGGAGCTTGCTCCGTCGGTCTGGATGAACTCGGGGATCTCGCCCGGCGGGGAGATGGAAGGGCTCGTCCTCGCCTTCACCGCGAGCCTGCTGACGCCCCTGGCGGTCATGCTGCTCTCGCGCCCCTCCCATCCCCAGCCGATCGTCTCCTACTGTTTGACGGCGATCTTTCTGGGGGCGATCGCGGTTTCCCTGATGCCTCTCATCGAGCGGGGAGATCTTTCGGAGCTCATGATGCTGGTCATGGTGATTCCGCCGCTGTCCGTCTTTTCGATTCTCTCGCAGTCCCTGGAGTCGGATACCTTGACGTGGATCCGTTTCCTCCAGACGGTCATGATCATCCTGTCGATGGTGGTGGTGTTTTGGAAGAAAATGCGGGTGCGGGAGGCGATGGCCGCGTCGAGACGTGAGGAAGCGACCCTATGAATCCCGGGACCCTCGACAGTTTGGATCTGCGGGCGGTGGGAGCCCGGGGCCAGGGGTGGGCCGAGGTGTTCCGTCTCCCCTTCGGCAAACGGGTCTGGAAAGGTGCCAGCGGGGATCAGCAGGGTTCGGGGACGGGTTCATCGCTGGATTTCCAGGATCACCGGAGCTATCTGCCCGGAGATGATCCCCGGCACATCAACTGGCAGGCCTATGCCCGGAGCGGGAACTACACGATGAAGCTCTACCGGGAGGAGGTCCGGCCGATGGTCGATCTGGTGATCGACGCCTCGCCGTCGATGTTTCTCGGGGAAGCCAAGGCGTTGCGGACGGTGGAACTGCTCTATTTTCTGGTCCATGCCGTGCTCAAGTCCGGCGCCAGCGGCCGGTTTTATCTGGCGACTCCCGGTGGCTGCGAGCCGTTGCGGAGTGAGGTTTTGACCGGGCATGTTTGGCCGGAGCGGATCGCGGCTTTGCCACCGGGACCAGCTTCGGCCCCGCCGCGATTGGAGGCGATTCCGTTCCGGGCGCGGTCGATGCGGATTTTATTGAGTGACCTCCTGTTTCACGGGGATGGAGATCCGGTGTTGCGTCAGTTGGCCGGGCAGCGGGGGTTCGGGACGATTTTTGCGCCGTTTGGTCGGGAGGAAGCGGATCCGGCGTGGTCGGGAAATTACGAGTTCGTGGATTCGGAGGACGGGACGCGTCATGAGCGCCGGGTGCGCTTGGAGTTGCTGCAGCGTTACCGGAGCGCCTATCAACGGCATTTCGAGGGATGGAAGCAGCAGGGCAGGCGTTATGATGTGTCCGTGGTGCGGGTGCCTGCGGAGAGTGATTTTGCCCATGCCCTGCGCTTGGAGGCGGTGGGGGCGGGAAGCGTGGAATTGGGCTGATCCGCTGGAGTTGACTTGATCTGAATGGAGTTATGGAATGGATTCTGGGCAATCCCGCCGGTCTGTGGGCCCTGACAGGGCTTCCGGCCGTCCTGTTGATCCACCTGCTGCAGCGGCGGAGTCAGGTGGTGACCATTTCCACCCTCTTTCTGCTGCAACAAATCCAGAGGGAAAGCAGTGAGGGGGGCAAACTGGACCGGATCCGGTCCTCGGTGCCGCTCTGGTTGCAGTTGTTCATGGTGCTCTTGTTGACCTGGCTTCTGGTCCAGCCGCGTTGGCTCAGATCGGAATCGGTGCAACCGGTGGCGGTGGTTCTGGATGATTCGGCCTCCATGTCCGCGTTTCGCGGGGAGGCGGTCAGGGAGCTGCTCCGGGTTTTGGGCGGTCTGGCTTCCTCGGCGCGCCGGACCGAGTATTATGTGGTGGGAAGTTCCCTGGCGGGGCGGAATTATTACCGGGGGACGAAGTTGCAAGGGGTCGAAGGGGTGTTGACCGGGTGGGAACCGTTGGCGGGGGAGCACGAATTCACTCCGGCTTTGCGGGTGGCGCGAAGCGCGGTGGGCCCTTTGGGCGTGGTGCTGCTGGTGACGGATCACGAGGTGAAGGATCTCCCGTTTGAGGCGCGGCTCCTCGCGGTGGGCCGTCCCTTGGAGAACGCGGGTTTCACGGGGCTCGAGGTGCGCGAGGAAGGTGGCAAAGCCCGGTGGCGCGCCCTGTTGCGGAACTTTGGGGAGAACGTGGTGGAGCGGAGCTGGAGGTTGGCCGCGGGTGGCCAAAGTTCCCCGGCTCAGACCATCCGGCTTGAGCCGGGGGAGATCCGTGTCCTCGAGGGCGGCTTTCCGGAGGGAGGGGACAGGCTCCGGCTGCAACTCGAGCCGGACGGCTTTCCGGTGGACGATGTCCTGCCGCTGTTGCGCCCGGAACCCCGGGTCCTGTTCGTGGGGCGCGCGGGTTCGGCCCGTCTCGCCCCGTTGACGGAGAAGGTGATTGCGTCCATCGCGGGCGCCTATCCGGCGGAACCGGGCGGGCCGGGGCCGGATCTTCTCTTCGCGGGTTACGATCCGCTGAACCCCTCCTTTCCGCCGGGGAACGCGGTGGTTTTTCTGGACCGGGTGCCGTCGTTGGCCAAGCCGGTGGCGGGGCGGATTCTGGTGGAGGATGAGGAGCTGGTGGCCAATCTGAATTGGGAACCGTTGATCCATCTGCAAACCTTCGGAATTCCCCGGACGGAAAACGACCGCGTACTCGTTTGGCGGGAGGAAAAGCCCTTGGTCATGCTGCGCCAAACTCCCGGGGGGGCGCGGCAACTGCTCTTCGGCTTCGATGTGGCCACTTCCAACGCGGAGCAACTGCCCGGCTTTGTGCTGGCGATCCATCGTTTCGCGGAATCGATCCGGCTCGACAAACCGGTTCTGGAGCGTCGCATCCTTGAAACCGGCCAACCGTTGCGGGTGCCGGCCGACACCCAACCTTCGGCGGTTCCGGTCGAGCTTCGGTTTGCCGCTTGGGATGGCTCGGAGGAATGGCGGCGCGAGGTGCCGCTCGTCGAACTCGCCAGCTTGAGGGCTCCGTTGAAGGCGGGATTCCTCTCGATCGCCCAAGGGTCGGCCCCGCTGCTCCAGGGCGTCACCTATTTTGCGGATGCCCGGGAGGGGGACTTTCGCCAGGCGGTCAGCCGGGAGGATCTCGCGGGAGTGGCAGCCGGGGTGATGCTCCGGCACAGTGAACATGACCTCAATTGGCCGTTCTGGACGCTCCTGGTGATGGCGCTTTTGGTGGCGAGCTGGGCTTGGATGGCTTGGCGCCAGAGTCTGGTGGAGAACGGGAATCTGGTGGCGGAAAGGTAGGTCGATGGCCCGCTTCGCGCTCGCTCTGCTGAGCCTTTGGCTCCTCCGTCCCACCCTCCTCCGGGCCCATCCCGCGCATGCGGAGGAGGTCAATTACCCGCTGGTGACGGGATTTCAGCGGTTTCACGCGGCGGACGATTCTCCGGAGCATCTGGCCAAGGGCGGGGAACTGCTCCTCAACGAGCTGAACTGCGTCGCCTGCCATGCCCCTCCGGAGCCCCTGCGCCGCCGGTTTCCGGGAGCCGCCGGTCCGAACCTCGCCGGGGTGGCTTCGCGATTCGGCGATGAGTCGGTGGTCCAACTGCTGTTGCGCAATCCGCGGATGCTGAAACGATCCACCCCCATGCCCAGCCTGTTCGCCGGGCCGGATCGTGACGAGGAGGAACTGGCCGCCCTTTACGCCTATCTCGTCTCCCTGCGCCAGAAGCCCGGCGAACCGCTTCTGCTGGGCAACGTCGAGCGCGGGCGCAAGCTCTACCACGAAACCGGCTGCATCGCCTGTCACGCGCCGGATGGCGAATATGTCCCGCCCGGGTTTCCCGCGGAGGCGACCCCGGAAGCTCCGGCGATTCCCTCTCAACCAGTGCGGATTGCGCTGTTCTGGACGGCGGATCACCTGACCCGTTTTCTTTTGGATCCGCTGGAATATCATCCCTCGGGTCGGATGCCGGGACAGGGGTTGGCCGAAATCGAGGCCGCGGATCTGGCCGCGTATCTTCAGGCCTCGCCGTTGCGTCAGGAGCCGGATCCCGCCCGGCTTCAGGAGACGGCGGACCCGGGTTTGGCGGCGCGGGGCCGGGCTTGGTTCGCCTCCAAGGGCTGTGGGAATTGCCACGAAACCGGGGACGGTCCGATGCCGCGGCGCCGGGCCAAGCCCTTGCTGGAACTGCGCCCGGAGCCACATGGTTGTTTGCAGGACGAGCCTCTGGCCGGAGCCGTGCCCTACTACTACCTGAGTCCGTTGCAACGCTCCGCCCTGACTCTGGCCCTGCAAAACCTGGCGACCACGGAGACGACCGCCGGGATCGACGAATGGATGACCCGGATGGACTGTTACGCTTGCCATGCCCGGCAAGGAAAAGGGGGGCCGGAGGCGGCCCGCGAGCCCTACTTCGGAGCCCTCGGTCCGGATGCGGTGGACCGGGAGAGTTTCCTCCCCCCGGCGCTCGAGGATGTTTTTCAGCGGCGGACCGATGCCGGGTTGCGCGACTTGTTTTCCGGGCGGGCGGCCCGGAGATACCCGAAAGCCGGGGCGCGGATGATCCGGTTGCCGGAACCGATGGTGGAAGAGTTCCTCCGGATGCGTTGAAGTGGGGGCAGGGCCGCGGCACCCGTGTCCCGGACCCGAGGGGGGTGGAAAGGTCCGAGACCAGAGGATGCCGCGGCGGTTTGCCGTGAGTGGACGGTTTGTAGAGAGCAGGGGTTATGCCAGAAGGAACGGCAGCGATGGGCGCACGGGGGATGACCCCGTGGCGGAACCATGGGAAGGGACCTCCCGGGAGGGGCCAGGCCTTGCAATTCGCAAGGGAAGGATCGTGCGGATTGCCCGGATGAACTGGAGAAACTCCGTACGCGGAGCGCCCCCGGCAAATTTCTTGATCCGGGGGCGGACCGGAGGCAAGATGAAGGAATGGGACGCCGGATCCGACTCACGAGGATCGTATCGATGACCAACGCGATTGCAGATCAGTTGCAGAAACTGCATTTTGCTTCGCCACGGATGCCGGCGGTGGCGTGGCATCCGGCGGTGAACGTGTATGTGTATGGGGATCGGTTGGAGGTGTGCGTGGAATTGGCCGGGGTTCCCAAGGGAGAGATCGAAGTTCAGGTGGAAGCGCGGCGTTTGCTCATCCGGGGGGAGAGAAAGGCTCCCGAGCGGGGGGGCGATCGTCCTCCGTGCGGTCGGCTTTTGGTGATGGAAATCACGGATGGCGCCTTCGAGCGGGTGTTGAACCTGCCGGTTGAAGTGCGGGTCGAGGACGCGGAGGCCGCTCAGGAGAACGGGTTGGTCTGGATCACCCTGCCACGAGTCGCCGCATGAGCGAAGATCTGGCAGTGCCGGAAGCCGGGGAGGTGGGGGCGGAGGCCGGGCCCGGCGAGGCGTTGGTCCTGTCCGTGCTCCCCTTGCGCAACACGGTGGTTTTTCCGGGAACGGTGGTTCCCATCAACGTGGGGCGGGCCTCGAGCTTGCGGCTGTTGGAAGAGAGCCTGCCCCGGAGCAAATCGTTGGCTTTGCTCTTGCAGAAGGATCCGGCGCAGGATGAGCCCGGGATCGAGGGCCTTCACGGGGTTGGGGTGATCGCCAAGGTGCTCCGCATGATCCGTCAGGGTGACGATGCGGTGGTGGTTCTGGTCCATGGAGAGAGCCGGATGCGGGTGAGGCGTGCGGTGCAGTTGGAGCCTTATGTCAGGGCGGAAGTGGAGGTGCTGGACAGCGTGGAGATGTCAGGGGATGGGGATCATTGGGAGGCGTCGCTGCGCAATCTCCGTGAATCCGCGCAACGTCTCATGAATTTGCGACCCGAGGTGCCGGAGGAAGCCAAAATGGCGGTCGAGGAGATCACCGAGCCCTCAATCCTGACGGATTTTCTGGGGAGCAATCTGAGCATCGAGGCCAGGGAAAAACAGAAGCTGATCGAGGAGACCTCGGTGGGGCGGCGCGTCGAGATGGTGCAGCGTCACCTCAACAGCCAGCTCCACATCGCGGAACTGCAAAGCAAGTTGCGTCAGGATGTGCAGAGTGAATTCACCGAGGCACAGAAGCGGGCCTACCTGCGCGAGCAACTCCGCGCCATCCAGAAAGAGCTTGGTGAGGAAGGCAGCGCCGAGGAACAGGTGGAGGATCTCCGGGAACGCCTTGCGGAGGCGGGCCTGCCCGAACCAGCCCAAAAACACGCAGAGCGGGAACTGCGGCGCCTCGAATTCATCCCACCGGCCAGTCCGGATCACTCGGTCATTGTCAATTATCTCGAGACCCTCGCCGAACTCCCGTGGAACGGGTTGAGCGAGGAGGTGATCGACCTGCCCAAGGCCGAAGAAATCCTCGACCGGGATCATTATGGATTGGTCAAGGTCAAGCGACGGCTCATCGAATACCTCGCGGTGCGCAAGCTCAACCCGGGCGGGCGCGGTCCCATCCTTTGTTTCCTCGGCCCGCCCGGCGTCGGAAAAACCAGCCTCGGCCAGTCGATCGCAGATGCGCTCGGCCGCAAGTTCGCCCGGATCAGCCTCGGAGGAATCCGCGATGAATCGGAGATCCGGGGCCATCGGCGGACTTACGTGGGCGCTATGCCGGGCCGTTTGATCCAGGAACTGAGGCGGCTCGGAACCCGCAATCCGGTAATCATGCTGGACGAGGTGGACAAGATCGGAGCAGATTTCCGCGGGGATCCCGCCAGCGCCTTGCTCGAGGTGCTCGATCCCCGGCAGAATCACGAGTTCACGGATCATTACGTCGATCTCCCGTTCGATCTCTCCCAAGTGATTTTCATCGCCACCTGCAACACCTTGGATACCATCCCCGGACCGTTGCGCGACCGGATGGAGATCGTGGAGATCCCCGGTTACACGGAGACGGAAAAGCTCCACATCGCCCGCCGTTACCAGGTGCGGAGGCAGTTGTCGGAGCATGGCCTGACGGCGGAACAGTGCGTTTGGCAGGAGGATGCCTTGGCCCGCGTGGTCGAGGATTACACCCGTGAGGCCGGGGTGCGCAATCTGGAGCGCCAGATCGCCTCGGTGACCCGGCACATCGCCGCGCGGATCGCGAAGGGTGAGGTGGAACGGGTGGAAGTTACCCCCGAAGTGGTGGTCGAAGCCTTGGGCCCTCCGTTTTACATCCGCGAGAGCCGGCTGCAAACCAGCGCGCCGGGAGTGGTCAACGGTTTGGCTTACACCCCCGCCGGAGGGGAATTGCTTCACATCGAGGCCATCCGCTACCGGGGCAAAGGCGGGTTGATCCTCACCGGACAACTCGGGGAGGTGATGAAGGAGTCCGTCCGCGCCGCGCTCAGTTTGGTGCGGAACCGGGCGGAAGTTTTGGGCGTGCGGGCGGAGGATTTTGACGAGTATGATGTCCACGTGCACGTGCCGGCCGGAGCCGTGCCCAAGGATGGACCGTCCGCGGGCATCGCCATGTTCACCGCGTTGGCCTCGCTTTTCGCGAACCGCCCGGTGAACCGGGAGGTGGCCATGACCGGGGAAGTCAATCTGCGGGGCCTCGTATTGCCGATCGGTGGGCTCAAGGAAAAAACCATCGCGGCCTTGCGCGCCGGCATCAAGACGGTGGTGATTCCCCGCCTCAACGCCAAGGACATCCCGGAACTGCCGGACGAGGTGCGCGAGCGGCTTCGGATCGTTCCCGTGGAAACCGTGGACGAGGTCCTCGCCGTGGCTCTGGAATAAGTCCGCGGGGGGATCAGGAACTGCCGACCACCGATTCCTCCCATTTTCGCGCGGTCAGGGCATCGGTGGCGGCGAATGCCTCCGCTTCCTTTTTGCTGGAACCGGTTCCGTGACCGAGCACGCGGCCCTGCCACTCCACGCAGGCCACGAAGGTCTTGGCATGATCGGGCCCTTCCTGGGAGAGAATCCGGTAGCGCGGTCCGGCACTGGAGAGGCTCTGGAGGATTTCCTGAAGTTCGCCCTTGGGGTTTTGTTCCATGGGAGCTTCGTCCAAGGCCAGCAACATGCTTTCGGCCCGTTCCAGGAGGAATTTGCGGGCGGCGGGCATGCCGGCGTCGAGGTAGATAGCCCCAACCAAGGCTTCCAAGGCGTCGGCCAGGGTCGATGCCCTTTGGCGACCGCCGTTGGCTTCCTCACCCTTGCCCATGAGCAGGTAACCACCCAAATCAATCGCGGTGGCGTAGGTCTGCAAGGCGACCCGGGAAACGAGCCGGGAACGGAGCTTGGTGAGGCGTCCCTCACTGAAGCCGGGGAACCTGCGGAACAATTCCTCGGTCACCACGATCTGGATGACGGCGTCCCCGAGAAACTCAAGCCGCTGGTTGTCGAAGTGAGGACGCTGGGTCTCGTAGGCGAGACTTGGATGGGTGAGTGCCTCCGCGAGAAGGAGCGGGTTGCGGAATTTGTAGGCGATCGTCTCCTCCAAAGAAACCATCCGAAAAAAAGGCATCATGCACACGGTCGATCCCAAACCGACCTTGCAAAGAATTTGCCGGGAATTCCGGCGGGAGGGGGCGAAAGGGTGACCGACGGGGCTCGAACCCGCGACAACCGGAACCACAATCCGGGGCTCTACCGACTGAGCTACGGTCACCATCTGACCGACATCAAAAGACGGCGGCCGGAGGAGGAGCATAGGCCCAAGACGCGGCAAATGCCAGAGAAAAATTGATGCGAAATGGCCCGGATGCGGCATCCTCCCGGAGGCGTGTTTTGGTTCCGTTTCATTTCAGCGCTCGTTTTCCCGCTGGCCGTGCAATGGGCCCGGCGAAACGAGCGCGGAGGTCTCCGGCGAGGGCGGCCGTTGTCCCCGGATGAGCTGGGGCTGGCGCGCCGGATGGGCGTCCGTGAGGTGCAGAATCTCCGCATCATCGAGACGGATCGCATCCCCCTGCCGGGATTCGGTCTCCTCGGTCTCGCCGCCCGGATGACCGGGTTTCACGCGAGCGATCCTTGGGGCCTCTCGCTCGGCTACGCCATTTTCATCCGGCACGGCTGGTCGGGTTCGCGTCAGGAACTGCTGGCCCACGAGTTTGTCCACACCGTCCAGTATGAACGGATGGGCGGGATGCGGCCCTATCTGGTCCGGTATCTCCGCGAATGTCTCACCTTGGGTTACGCCGCGAGCCCGATGGAACAAGAGGCCGTGCGGATTTCCCGATCCCTCTGATTTTTTGCCTTCACCTCATGGGACACTTCGGCTTCAAGGAATGGAAAATGGTCTGCGACGTCATCGGGCGCGGGGAACAGGCGGTCCTGCTCCGCAAAGGGGGGATTTCCGAGGGCAAACTTGGGTTCCAATGGTTGCACAACGAGTTCTTTTTGTTTCCAACCCATTTTCATGGTCAGGCCGACCAACTTCGCCCGGGGTCGGCCGACCCGGACGTGGCGCTGTCCGGGTCTGAACCGGACGTGGTCTCCATCGGTTTGTTCGCGGAAATCGTGACGACCCGCCGCATTCTGGTCCTCGAGGAGGCCTTGGCTTTGGAACCGTTGCACGTCTGGAAACCGGCGGTGGTCGAGGAGCGGTTCCTGTGGGGGGAGGCCCCCGGGTTGAGCCTCGCTGTGATCCGGCCCTGGCGGCTTGCCGCGCCTTGGGCACTGGAGCAACGTCCCGCTTTCGGCGGATGCCGTTCCTGGCTCGGATTGCCCGCCCGGGAGGGATTGCCCGCGGATTGGCGCGACACGATGACGCCGGTCCTGCCGGAAGCACGGATCTCGGAGGTCGTTGAGGCGATCGGAGCTTTAACCGGATCGGCCGCTCCCTGATGCATCCCGGCGTTGCCATCGTCATCCCGGCTTACAACGAGGAGGCTCTGCTGCCGCGCACCCTCGACCATCTCCGGGATTCGTTGCGCGAAGCCGGGATCGAGGCGCGCATCGTGGTAACCGACAACAATTCCACGGACGCGACGGCCGAAGTGGCGCGGCAATGGGGGGCCGAGGTGGTTTTCGAGCCGGTCAACCAGATCGCCCGGGCCCGGAACGCGGGGGCGGCCCGGGCCGGGGGAGAGTTTCTCCTGTTTGTCGATGCCGACACGCTGGTCGCGCCCGGCACCTTGCGTCAGGCGGTCGATGCCCTGGCAAGCGGTGAGGTTTGCGCCGGGGGCGCGCTGGTTCGGGGGGAAACGCCGTTCACGGGATTTTCCGCGTTTCTCGTGGCCTTTTGGACGTGGCTCTCGCGGACCCGTCAACTTGCGGCCGGGGCCTTTGTCTTTTGCCGGCGGGACGCGTTCGCCGCGGTGGGCGGCTTCGACGAGAGTGTTTACGCAGGCGAGGAAGTCTGGTTCGTCCTCCGGCTCAAGGAGTGGGGCAAGGCGCGCGGGATGCGCTTCCACCTGATCGAAGATCCCCCGATCCGCACCTCGCCCCGCAAAGCCGCGATGTTCGGGAGTTGGCAACTGTTCCTCCAGTTTCTCATCGTGCTCGTCCCCGCGGCCACCCGGTTCCGGCGGCTTTGCTGGGTCTGGTATCGGAGAGGGTGAGGGATTACTTGGCCGGAAGTTCCTTCAGCAGGTCGGCCATACCGGCCTTGGCCTTGGCGGATTCAGCGGCGTAGTCGAAGAGCGGGGGGCCGGGGGTGATCACGAGATCGGCCTTGTCCGCACCGTGGAAGAGAAACTTGCGGAGTTCGGTGAAGTCCGGCTGCGGGAACCCGTCTTCGGTGACACGCCCGGCGGTGAGGGCCTCGCGGAGCGCGGCGTCATCCTTCATGATGGCGCCGAGGTGGGCCAGGATGGCGGCCATGTCGATTTCGAGGGAGGCGGATTGCGGGGAGGTCTGGCGCCAACCGGTGCATTCGCGGATGGTGCCGGCCACCTGAAGGTTGAGGATGGTTTTGGCGTCCTTCAGCATCGGGGTCGCGATGGCTTCCATGGTCTCCCAGTTTTGCCGCAGCTCCTTGAGTTTGGCCTCGAGTTCATCGGGCGGAAGGGCTTTGCCTGGGGCGGGGGGCGCTTTTCCCGTCTCTTGGTCGGGGAGACCCCGGACCACCCAAGAACCGTTGGAAGTCCGCTCCGCATTGAAGAGTTGGGGCATGGAGGGGGTGCCCTCGGCGTTCGCGGTGGAGGTGGTGGAGAGCTTGTTGAGGTCGGGGAAATACGCCACCCCTTCGAAGGTGAACCCTCCCTCCTTGGTGGGGCCGTATTTGACCTGATCCCAGGCATCGATCCCGGTGGACTCGTGGATCATGCTGGCGGCGAAGGCTTTGGCCATTCCCGTTCCGAGTTGTTTGGAAAGAGCTTCAGCCGTTTCCTTGCCGTCGTCTTGCGCCAACCCCTGCATGAGGCCGGCCACGGGGCTGGTCAGGGTGGCGCGGATGGTCGCTTTGCCGGAGTTGTCCGGGTTCAGGAGGACGGTCTGTTCGATTTGGATGCAACCCGGCAGAAGCAGGGGGAGCAGCAACAGGGGAGCGATGCGGCGGCAGCAGGGCGGGAGGTTTTGGGCCATGGGATGAGAGGTGGCATGAGTTTGGCCGCCGGGAGTCCATCCCGGAATCCCGGCAAGCATGCGGGAGCCATCAGCACCCAACTCTACCGAAACCCATGCCACGATCAAGCACGCAATCGCCGCCCTCGCGGAGCGGTCTTGCGTCACCCGGCGGTTACCCGCTTCCGCGGTCGCGGTCCGGCCCGCATTCTTGTCGAGCGCCGTGCCGCCGGCACCTCACTTCTCCTTGACAACCCTAACCTTGATCGATCAAGAGACCACCGTGCTAGGCCACCCTAACGCTGTCCACTTGAAACCGTGCGACCAAGGGCGGCAGCATGGCATCGCAAGGATGCCCGGGTGAGGGGCGTCCCGGAGCCTCAACCAAGGAACCCGGCAGTTTAAAGGGAAGCGTCCCTGACACCGTTAAAATCCTTGGATGGATGGTGAGGACTCCTCACTCGCGGAGTCCTCAAGAAGGGTTTACCTTCAATCCCTAATAAATGACAGCCGAAAAAGGCATTCTGGAGGCGTTGGCGCAAGCCAACGATGAGCAAGCGACCTCGATTTTTCACGACTACCTGCGAAGGGTGGTCCGGATCGGGCTGATGAACACCATGGCCGCCGAGGTCGAGATGCTTTGCGGGCCGAAG
>JAGWVU010000085.1 GCA_018970725.1 Verrucomicrobiota bacterium | reverse complement strand
CCAAAGGAGAGAATGTCTCTTCCCATCCGTGTCATCCCGCCCCTCCGTGTTTCATCCGTGCCCCCAAAAGCCCTCTTCCGCGTCATCCGCCTACGCGATCCTCCAGGCGGCGGTGAAAAGAACCCGAACATGCCGTCTGTTTCGGCTGGGCGGACGGCAGTGTCCCGGGAAAGGCGGGATGAAGGCGGGGGAACCGCTGGGGCCATTGGGTTTAATTTCACCTGACGGGTGGAAAATCGGGGCGGGATCGGCTAGGGTGAGCTGGTGGAGAACGGAACGTCAGAGGGGTTGCTGAGGGAGAGTCTGGAGCGATGCCGCATCGCCGGTCTGCGACGGACCAAGGCGCTGGAGGAGATCCTCCGCGTTCTTGTCCAGGCCCCGGGACCGATGACCCTCGCCAGCTTGGGGGGCACGCTAGGCAGCCGGTGTGACAAGGCCACGGTCTATCGCTTGCTCATCCGACTCGAGGAGCACGCCGTGATCCGGAGGCTGGGATTCCATGACCGTTCCGCCCACTACACGATGCGTTATGCGGACCGCCATGACGATTACCTCATCTGCACCGGATGTGGCAGCGTCGAGTCCCTCGACATCCACTGTCCCGTTGAGGTTTTGGAACGGGAAATTTCCACGAACTCCGGATACACCAAACTCTATCACGAGCTGCAGTTTTACGGGGTGTGTCCGGGGTGCGCCGGTTAAAACCACGTCGTTCAGTCCAGATTCCGGTGTTCCGGGGGAGCGCGGCTTGACACCGCCCGTTGAGCGGGCTACGTGGCGGCCATGTCCACCCGTCGCCCGATCGTTGCCGCCAACTGGAAAATGAACAAGACCCAGCCGGAAACGGCGGAATTCCTCAGTGCGTTCCTCCCCCTGCTCGGCCCCGCGTGCGCCAGTGACGTGGTCATCGTGCCGCCGTTCACTTCCGTTCCCAAGGCCTCCGAGTTCCTCCGGAACCATCCCGTAGTTGGTTTGGGCGCGCAGAACATGCATCCCAAGCCAAATGGTGCCTTCACGGGAGAAATCGGAGCGCCCTTCCTTGTCGACCTCGGAGTCACCCATGTGGTGCTTGGGCACAGCGAACGCCGCCAATATTTCGCGGAGAGCGATGCCTTCATCAATGAAAAAGTCCGGGCCGCCCTCGCCGCCGGACTGACCCCGATCCTCTGCATCGGAGAAACGCTTGAGGAACGCGATGCCGGCCGGTTGGAAGCCGTTTGCCGGACCCAACTGCAGGGTGGCCTGGCCTTGGTGGCGGCGGACGCGGCACCGAAGGTGGTCATCGCTTATGAACCGGTCTGGGCCATCGGCACCGGACGGACCGCCAGCCCGGCCCAAGCGCAGGAAGCGCACGCTTTTGTCCGCAGCGTCCTCGCGGATCTCTTCGGGCATGCCATCGCCGGGCAAATCCGCATTCAGTATGGTGGCAGCATGAAGCCGGACAACGCCGTTGAACTGATGGCTCAACCGGACGTGGACGGCGGCTTGATTGGCGGAGCCAGCCTACAACCGGAGAGCTTCTTTGCCATCATCAAGGCGGCGGCCGAAAGCGTGGCCTGACAGCCCCTGTCTGCCTGCGGGAGGGTCAGGCTTACTCCGCGCCCTTCCGCTTGCCCTTGCCCCTGGCGGCTCCGGCCTGATCCGGCTTTCCGCCACTCGCGCCGAGGCGTTTCCACCAGTCCGGTCCTTCGGCCTCCACCGCCGCGTTGTGGGCCAGAAAGCGCTGCTGCAAATCCTTGAGGCGGGCGGTTTCCTCTTTGGCGAGGTCGTGTGATTCGGCAGGGTCGGACCCGAGGTCATACAGTTCGAACTGCGTCAGAGTGGCGTCGGCGAGGAGTTTCCAGTTGCCTTCCCGCATCGCATATTGCGCGTTCGGGGCCATGTGGAGGCGCCAGTAGAGGGGTTGCGGGCGTTCGAGGGCTCGGATTTTGCCGGAAACCGCCGCGGTCACGTCGATGCCGTCGAGCACCCGGTCGGCGGGAGCTTTCACTCCGGCCGCGGCGAGAAAGGTGGGAAACAGGTCGGAGCCGATCACGGGGGTTTCGGAGACGGAACCCGGGGGAATGTGACCCGGCCAGCGGGCCAAGCCCGGCACGCGGATGCCGCCTTCGTGCAAATCGCGCTTGCGGCCTCGCAAACCTCCCTGAGACCCTCGTCCCGGAGACTTCACGCCGTCGCCCTCGGGACCGTTGTCGGAAGTGAAGAAAACGAAGGTGTTTTCGCGCAATCCCTGGGTGTCGAGAGCTGTCATCAATTCGCCGAACGCGTGATCCATCTGCGTGACGTTGGCATGGTGCTCGACCTGGACGTCGTCGGTGAGCGAGGCATACCGCGCCTTGAATTCCGGCGCCGACTTGATGGGGTAATGCGGCTCATGAGTCCAGACGGCGAGGAAGAAGGGTTTTGCCGGGTCGCGCTTTTCCTTGAGCCAGTTCACGGCTTCCCGGACGACGAGGGGGGCGGAATATCCTGTCAAAGCCCCGGCGGCTGCCCCGTTGCGCACGAAGTTGGATGGATTTTCGTGAGACGGAGCCGCGTTGTTCTGGGTCGCGAACCACCAGTCGTAACCGTGGTCGCCCGGCTGGGGGTGCCGGGGATCGTTGAACCAACCGTTGAGGTGCCATTTTCCGCTGTGGCAGGTGGTATAACCGGACTCCCTGAGGAGCTTGGGCAGGGTGATCTCGCTGGGGCGGAGATGAACCTCGCCGCCTTCCGCGATCCAAGTGTAGACCCCGTTGCGGTGGGGAGTGCGCCCGGTGAGGATGGCGGAGCGTGAGGGGCTGCAGACCGCGCTTGCGGCATAACATTGCGTCAGCCTGACCCCTTCCTTGGCGAAGGCGTCGAGGTTCGGCGTCTGGATCAGGGGATGCCCGTAACAGCCGAGGTCTCCATAACCGAGGTCATCGGCGAGAAACACGATCAGGTTGGGCCGGTCCGCGGCGGTGGCACAGGGCAGGAGCGTCGCGGCGAGGAGAATGCCTGAGAGGAAGCGGGCCATGGGACGTTTCGGTTTGCAGCAGCCTCCAATGAAGCGGGTTGCCGCTCGTTTGCAAGGCGTGAGGAAGGGAACCGGAGCCGCCTCCCGGCACTTCCCAAGGCACCACCCGGTTTGGATTTACCGGCCCGTTCCCCACCGGCGGTGGAGGAATCGTTCCCAAGGGGCGAAGAGCAACTTGTCCGCCAGCAGCCCGATCACGACGATGATGAGCATGACGCCGATGACCTGGGTCATGTCATTGAGTTCTCGTCCGAAGTGGAGCAGGTGTCCGAGTCCGTAGCCGGTGAGGATGGTGACGTAAATTTCCGCGGCCATGAGGGAACGCCAGGCGAAAGCCCAGCCCTGTTTCATGCCGCTGACGATGAAGGGTAGCGAGGCGGGAAGCACCACGTGGATGAGGGTGTGGAGACCGTGGCTGCCCATGGTTCGGGCCGCCCGGACGTAGATGGGGGGGAGGCTTTGGGCCCCGTTATCCACGGCGATGAGCACGCTCCAGAGGGTTCCCATGACCACGACAAAGAGCATGGCGGTTTCCGACTGGCCATACCAGAGCAGGGCCAGCGGGACCCAGCAGACGCTGGGCAGGGTTTGCAGACCCAGCGCGAGGACTCCGATGGTATCGCTCAGGGCCTGAACGCGGGAGCAGGCCAAGCCCAGGGGGAGACCGAGGAGGCAGCCGAGGAGGTAACCGACCAACAACCGGCCCAGGGTGACGAGCGAGGCCTCGAGGAGCGAGCCGTCTTTCACGGCTTTGAGGAGGTAATGGGCCACATCACCCGGTGGAGGAAGAAGAACCGGGGACCACAACCCCGCGGCGGCGAGGGCCTGCCAAACGGCGACCAGACCTGCGAAGAACAGAACGGAGGTGACGACACGTTTCATTCTGCGGACGGTGTGGTCCCGGTGTGACTTTTCAGGGCGCGGGTGATCCGGGTGGCATATCCGGCCAGTTCGACGCTGTTGATGTCCCGCGGTCTCGGCAGATCGATCCGGAATTCCTCGCGGATGCGGCCGGGGTTGGGGGAGAAGAGAACGACCCGGTCCCCGAGACAGACGGCTTCCCGCACGTTGTGGGTGACGAAGAGGATGGTTTTTCTGCGCCGTGACCAAATGTCCTGCAAGTCCGCGTAGAGATGTTCCCGGGTCATGGCATCGAGGGCCGCGAAAGGTTCATCCATGCAGAGGAGGCGGGGATTGGGGGCGAGGGCGCGGGCCAGGGCGACGCGTTGTTTCATGCCCCCGGAAAGCTCGTGGATGTTGGCATGGATGAAATCCTTGAGCCCGACCAGTTCCAGATAGAACTTGGCCACTTGAAGCCGCTCGGCAGGGGTGAGATGGGGCTTGAGCTTGAGCCCGAAGAGGACATTGCCCAGGACATCGAGCCAGGGGAAGAGAGCGTGTTCCTGAAACATCATCCCGCGTTCCCGTCCGGTCCGGGTGATTTTGAGGCCGTCGCTGGACAACCCGCCCTTGTCCGGTTCATCCAGGCCGGTGACGAGATTGAGTAGGGTGCTTTTGCCGCAACCGCTCGGTCCGACAAGGCAGACGAACTCACCTTCGCCGACTGTCAGGCTGACATCATCGAGTGCCTGGAGGTTGCCGCGTTTGGTTTGGAAGGATTTGCTGACGTGTTCGACCGCGAGTTTGGCGGGAACGGGATTTTCCAATTCGGAGGGAAGCGTCATATCAGCGTCCGGGAAGCAATGAATCGAGGGAGGGGATATCCTCGAGGAAGCCAGCCTTGCGGGCGCTGACCACCATTTGGTCGAGGCTTTGCCGGGAGATTTCCGGGGTGATGACGATGCGACCGAGGGCTTGGTCGATGACCTCGTCCTTGGGGGCGGCCTTCAGCAGTTCCGTGAGTTCCGCCTTGATCAGGGTCTTGGTTTCCGCCGGGTGGTCGAGGATCCAGCGGGTCAGTTCGAGGTGGGCATCGACCAGCTTCTTGACGAGGGCGGGTTGTTGCCGCACCAAGGCGGCGCTGGAGGTGAGCAGGGTGATGTTGGTGTCGCGGTCTTCGTGGAGTGTTTTGGCTCCGGTCTCGAGTTGGAGGCGGGTGACCCACGGCTCGACCGTCCAGGCGGCGTCCAATTCCCCTTTCTGGAAGAGGGGAAGCAGGTCCGCGTTGGAAGTGGGCAGGATGAAGGCGTCGCCACCCGTCTGCTTGATTTGGAAGCCGTTGTCCGCCAGCAAGGCGCGGAGCTGGACATCCTGGGTGTTTCCAAGTTGGGGGCTGGCGATTTTCTTCCCCTTCAACCCGGCGATCGAGCTGATGCCCGAACCTTCCCTGACGATGAGCGAACTTCCTCCGTTGGCGGCCCCGGCGAGAACCCGCATCTCCGTGCCCTTGGACTTGGCGTAGGCATTGAGCACCGGGCTGGGGCCGATGTAGGTCACGTCAAGGGCCCGGGCGAAGATGGCTTCGGTCGCGGAAGGCCCGGCGTTGTAGACATACCATTCCACGGGGATGCCGAGGCGTTCCTCGAACCAGCCCTTGCCTTGCCGCGAAAGTTGGTGCGCCACCAAGGCTTGCACATGGGTGATGTTCGGAAAATGGCCGATGCGGAGCACGGTGGGTTCCGACCCGGGCGCGGGAGCCTTCGAGCAGGAGACCAGGCCGAGGGCGGTGGTCAGGAGGCAGGCGGACAAGGTTCGTGGGTTCATCAGAAAACGCATAGGTTGAGTTCCATATAAGCAAAATTCGTATCCCCGGGGCGCACCGTGTTCCTGACGAAGTCACCGGGACGGAAATAGGCGTAACCGAAGACCATCTCAAGTTGCTTGGTGATCTGCCAGCGGGAGCGGATGTCGAATTCGTGGCCGATCTGGTTCCCGCTCTGCCCGCCCGGGTCCCGAACGCTTCCGGCGCCGTAGAAACGGTCGGTCGCACTGGCCAGCGAATACCAACTGTAGCCAAAATCCAGCCGCACCTTGTCGACAGGGGTCAACTCGACGCGCAGCTTGGGGGTGCTGATGTTCTCGTAAACAATGTAATCATTGGCGGACCAAGGCCTGCCAAACCCGTAAAAACGCTCGAACCGGTTGTCTTCGTTGTCGTTCGGATCCCGGTCGCCACTGGCATAGCCGTAAAAGGCGCTGAGCCGGGGTTTCCATGGGTGTTGCCAGGAGTAGCCGATCTCGCCGGTCCCGCCCCACGCATCGAGCGTGCGTGTCCCGTCCCGTCCCACTTGCTTGACCACGGAAACGTCGAAGTCGAACCCGGAGTCCCCGATCGTCCCGTAGGTCCTGATCCCGGGCGAGTGCACCATCCGGTCCGCGCTGAGCGCGTTTTGGTTTTGGTCCAGCGCGAGGTAAAAGGGCTCGATCGTCGCGAAATCCGACCAACCGCGCCAGTGACCGATCAATCCGTAAATCCAGCGGTCGTCCACCGGTTTATCCCAACCGAAAAGATCACGGCGCAAAGGTTGGACGGCAAGGAGATCCGCGCTCCAATCATTCGCGTCCTGACCAAGCGCTCCGCGGAACCCGAGAAAGGTGTTCGCGGTGTTGCGCCATTGGTTGTTCGCCAGAAGGCGGCGGTCGAGGAACTCAAAGTTTTGGATCCCGTAGCGGAGACTGAGCGGGCGGTCATGGCCAAGCCCGTCGGTTCCGAGGGCATCCTTGAAATAGAGTTCGGCTTGAAGGCGGGTCACCGCCAACTCATTCACATCCCGGTCATCAAGGGGATACCGGCCGTTGTCCCGGCGGGAGTCCTGCATTTCCACAGCGAACCGGAACGGATCGAGGAGATCGTGCAGACCGAGGTAAATCCGGGTGCGCTGCAGCAGGGGATCATCCAACCCGGGCAACGGGCGGCGGATATCATCCTCGCGGTATTCGTAGCGGAGACGGTAATCCATCCCGATATCCAGCCACGGGTTGGCCCGGAGGATGTCCAAGGACGTGGCGGACGCGGGCTTGACGTATTTCGGTGGATCCGGGTCGCGGGTCGTGCTGTAACTCCGGGGAGCGCGGTAAAAGGACTCCGCGGGCTCCGCCGGGAGGGACTCCGCCAGAAGGAGGGCCGGCAAGAGCAAGAGCAACGTGACTTGGCGGAGTCGGGGCATCGGGTGGGTTGGGAGGCTACAACGGGCCCTGAATTCCTATTCAACAAAACAACACTATGCAAGTAGGAATTAGGACTACGTTTCGAACCGAAAGCGCCGAAAAGCCAAGCTTTGCGGCATCGCTCCAGCTTGTGAACGGTCGCGGACGTGGCAAGGTGCGGCATGGAGCGGTTGCTCGGTCCTCGCAACGAGCTGGTCTTCAAGCGCATCTTCGGAGAGCACCCGGGGATCTTGCGGAGTTTCCTCAATGCGCTGCCAGGACCGGCGGGGACGGCAGTTCATTGTGGAGATGCAGATGAACTGGACCAGCGCCTTCTTTCAACGCGTGCTTTTCAATGCCAGCAAGGCCTATGTGCGGCAGTTGGAGAAGAATGACGAGTATGAACTCCTCAAGTCGGTCTACGGACTGAGCCTGCTCAACGACAAGTTTCCAGGAGGCAGCGGGGATTATTATCACCACTTTCGCTTGGTCAGGGCCGGAGCCCAGGAACAGGTCATCCGGGACCTGCAACTGGTGTTCGTGGAACTGCCCAAGTATCGGGAGAACCGGCCGGAGGAGGCGCGGGTTTTGCGCTGGGCCTGGCTGCGTTTTTTGCGGGAGGCGGGCGATGCGGGCCGGCCGGGCCATGGGAGCACGGCGGAGCTGGTGCAGGAGATCGCGGTGAGCGGGGAAGTGCGCGAAGCGATCGAAATTGCGCGGGAAAGCGCCTTCACGCCGGGTGAGCTGGAGATGCGGTGCGCCGTTTGGTGGCGAGCGGCATCGCAGAAGACGAGGCCCGCCGGATGCAGCTTTCACCGATGGGGAATCCCGTGGCGATTTGCAGGCTGGCAAAGGGCAGAACCGGCTGCGCCAGTCTCGGCATTGGGATTGGCTAGATCCCGGAGACCGGCATCCATGCCCATATCCTCCCAAAGATCGTAATTCCGGCTAACAAACACAGTGGAATCGGCTGGCAACCCGGCGTCCTGATGCCCGGCCGGCTCGCAGTCCGGCGTCAGCGTGGTCCAGTCGAGCGCGAGCAGGTCATGCTCACCCACGTCGCCGGATTCGGCCACTCGCTTTCCAGCGGCGTTCTGATACCACCAGAGCCCGCCCGTGTAGCGGATCCAGGCCAGTTCATGGGCTCCTGGCTTTCCCGTCCACCCCATGCGGCGTATGGAACGGCCTTGTGTGGTGGCCAAGTGCTTGGCCAAGGGAAAGTGCATCAGGGGCGGCAGCTTTTGGGCAGGGGCGGACATGGGCCGAGAAGGTTTTGTTGAGATCAGCGCACCAGATCGCGATGCACCATGAAGACGAACGTGGCCGAAGTCCTGACTGCTTGGAATGGCAGCAAGCCTGTGCCCCGGTTCACCTGATAGGTGACTTCCACTTCAGCCAGAGCGGGGAAGGCGGTGTCGGAGTCGTCCTCGTAGTTCCCAAGCATCGTGGCGAGCGCCGCGTCGGAGAACTCGACAAACGTGATCCAACGGGCGGTGTCCTCAATGCCCTGCTTTTCCAAGTGGCTGGAGGGATTGAGAAGGATGCGGCTCTCAGGCTCAAACTCCTTGAGCACGATCGCCAAGTTCGTCACCGCCAGGTCGATCACATCGGTGCCTTTGAGAAACGTGACCGAGAGCGGGAACCGGTCGCCCCGCTTCACATGCACCACGGCCCGGCCCAAGTCGTCGGTCTTCTCATGTCCGCGAAACCCGATGCCTGACGTGGACAGATCGAGGAAAGCCTCCAATGATCCGTCAGGTTCCACGCGGGCGTGTTCGATCCCGAAAACCAGTTTCAGAGGTGCGCTCGGCCCGCTGGCGTTGTTGGCCGTCACCATGGCCACGAACACGCTACCCTCGGATTCACGGGAAGGCGTGCCCGAGACGCGGCCCGTGGAGGTGTTGAGCGCCATGCCATCGGGGAACCCGCCACTGGTTAGTGACCAAGACGTGGCTGCGGATGAACCGGACGCGAGGGCAAGCTGGTTCGAGTAGAACCGGCCTCGGGTGAGGGCGAGGATGCTGGTGGTGGGGGAGAGAACTGGAGCGGGCATGCCTCGGGAGGGAGGCGTGTCAACGGGCTGTGAATCGGAATCACGGCACGGGCATGGGCATCGGCTGGATTCGC
>JAGWVU010000008.1 GCA_018970725.1 Verrucomicrobiota bacterium | reverse complement strand
AACCTGACCGGCAGTACGCGGACGTGCTGCCGAAGCCGCCGCCCCGGTCCACCCGGAGCGCGCCTGTGCGGCCCACTGGATCCTTCTGCGGCTCCTCTGGATACGCTGCGGCCTCGACATCGACGACATCCAGGCACCACTCAAACACATTCCCGTGCATGTCCACAAAGCCCCACGGATTCGGCGGGTAACTCCCCACTGGCGCCGAGTATTCCTTTCCGTCGTCGTGTTCCTCGTCGGCATCGGGAAAGTTTCCGGTCTTGTCGTTATAGTTCCCAAACTGATGCAATTTCTCCACCTCATCCCCGAACGAATAGGCCGTGGTGGTCCCGGCGCGGCAGGCGTATTCCCACTGCGCCTCAGTGGGGAGGCGGTATTCCCAGCCCGGCGGGATCGTTCCCCGGGCGCGTTCCCGGTCCGTGAGGCGCTGGCAAAAGGCTTCCGCCTCAAACCAGCTGAGGTTTTCCACGGGGCCCTGCGGTCCGGTGGCGGTGTTCGTGCTCGGGTTGGTGCCGATGACCGCTTCATAAACGGCTTGGGTGACCTCCGTCCGCGCCAGCCAAAACCCTTCGGTCAAGGTGACTTGATGTGGTTGGGCGAAGGATTGCTCCGTGTCGCCCATGGTGAAGGTGCCCGGCTTGCACCAGAGCATTCGGGCGCCTTCGCCATTGTCGAAGGCTTCGCCGGGTTTGAGCTCGAAGGCCACCTGCGGCGCTTTGAGGCCGAGCCAGGTCATTTGCCGGGCGCGGAGCCTGGCTTCGTGGGATCGGCCGGCCTTTTGCGCGGCCTCAAACGCGGCCAGTAACCCCGGCTGGGCCCAGGCGTCCGGACGTGGCGGTTCGCCACCGGCTTGCCACTGCGCCACGATGCTCTGCTCCGCAAGGGTAAGGGAGCCGCTGCCGGCCCGCCAGCCAAGCTGCTGGCCCGCCGCCAGTCCATACCAGCCTTCCCGGACATAATGGTGCCACGCCACGCTTTGGCCCGGCTTTTCCTCCACCGCCCACATCCGCACGGTGCCGTCCGCGCCTCCGCTGGCCACGATGTGGCCCCCGGGGAGATAGCGCACGGCGGTGACCGGCCCGGCATGCCCGGTGAGCGTGGCCAGGAGCACGGGGACGTCCCGCTCCGTGTTCCAGAGCCGCAAGGTGCCGTCCTCGGAGCCGCTGATGAGACGGCGGCCATCGGACCGGAAATCGAGCGTGATCACCGGCTTTTCATGGCGTTCCGGCGTGGCGATGGCGGCGATTTTTTGCGCGTCCGCCACGTTCCAGACGGAGATCATCCCCTCCGCATCGCCCAAGGCGATCCGGTCCCGGACCGGATCATAGGCCGCGGAACGGACCGGGGCTTCCGGCTGGTGCGCGGCCCAGGCCTGGTGCGGCGCGCCGAGGGCGTGATGGAAATAGAGCCGGAAGGTGCCGTCCGCACGGATCGCCGCCAAGGTGGCGTCCCGGGGATCGAAGCGGAGTTGGACGGCGGGAGAAGTTGTGGGAAGGAACCGGTCACCGACCTGGATGCCGTTCCCCTCCTTCGTAGGCCGGACATTCTTGTCTGGCCCACCAGCGTCACTCTTATTTGGCCAGACAGGAATGTCCGGCCTACGATCCATCGCCACGGCCAATGTCTCGCCACTGGTATCCAGGTCGAAGACGCTGCCCGCCACCGGTTGCAACTCGCCGTCCAGCTTGAGGGCATGGGTGCCTTTTTGGAGAATGGGTTTCTCTGGGGCAGTAAAATCCCACCGCGTCACGCCGGAAGCGGTGTTCACCGCCAGAAACCGCCCAAACGGCGTGACCTGCAAATCCCGCACCGCCCCATCCACTTTCTCTACCCAAACCGGCCGGTAGGCGGGCCGCTCCGCGATCCATTTCGTGGCGCGCTCAAAGTCCGCCGGATGCAGGTCCTTCCGGACGAAACGGTTCACTCCGGGAGGCGCGAACGGGCCTTCCGGCGCGCCTTGCCCCTGATACCCGATGGCTTCCGCGGCGTAGAGCAAGGTGTCTGGATAGCGTTTGTTCCGTTCTTGGGCCACTTCCGCCCGGAGCAAAAGGGCGAGGCCCTCCGCGTGCCGGGATTTCACGAGCTGCACCCCCGCATAGGCCAAGCCGCCCAAGGCCGCCACGGTGAGAGTGAGCAGGACGGTGGTCACGGTGGCGCGGACCCGTTGTTCCTTCCGCCGCCGCGCCGCATGATGATCCCGGCTGGCTGCGATGTAAGTCCGCACGCCTTGGTATTCCGGCCCGGCGATGAGTTCGGGGGCGTCCCGGAGCAAACTGAGACCTTCTTCCAGGTCGAGGCCTTCCGGGAGGAGGAGGTCGGTGGATTGGCCGTGATCCCGCCACCGTTTCAGGACGGTCTCGATCCGGGTGCGGATGCGGAGGTGTTGCCGGTTCGCCCGGACCCAGGCGACGACGCGGTCCCATTTCCGGAGGAGGGCTTCGTGGGCCAGGGTGACTTGGGCGCCTTGACCGGTGTCGTCAGTGGTGAGGAGCCGGGCTTTGATGAAGGCTTGGACCAGGGCGGCTTTGTCCGGGGTGTCCAGAAGCGCGGCTTTGTTGGCGCGGCGCCGGACGTCGGATTCCCCTTCCACGGTGACCAGGGCGTGGAGGATTTGGGGACAAGTGGACCGGGCTTCCGGGGTGAGACCTTGGAAGACAGCCTCGGCCCGGGTGCTAAGGACGCCTTCCAGACCGGTCTGCTCTTTTTCGGCATCGGCATAAGCCTCGTAAGCGGCGAAAGGGATGACGTTGTCTTTGCGGTGCTGATAGAGATCCAGGAGGAGGTCGGAGAGAAGCGGAAGGAGGTCGGACTGGCCCCGGGCGTCCTTGAGGATCTGGGCGACGAGGCTGGTGCCGTCCGGCCGTTTCTCGAAACGCAATCCGGCGAGCCGGGCGGGCTCGGTGATGATGCGTTGCAGGGCATCGGGACCTGGCGGGAGGAGATCGTATTGCCCGCGCTCGCCCTTGAGCCGGAGAAAGGCGGGCGAGGTCTGTGCCTGCTCATAAAAGTCACTGCGCATCGTGACCACGACCCAGCAATAGCCGGACAAGGCGAGGAGTTCGAGCCCTTCGAGGAAGCGCTCCCGGTTTTCCGGGGAGATCTTTTTGTCGGTAAAGATTTCCTCGAACTGATCGACCACGACGAGGAGTTTCACCACGCCGCCAGCCGTCGTCGCGGCGCGGACCAGGGCCGGTTTGAGCACGGTGCGGAACGTGGCGGAGACGGATTCCTGAAGGGAGAGGCGGAGGTCTTCCTGGGTGAGCCCACCGCTGAGCAGCTCCGGGAGGCCACGCGGATCGGTGGCCAATTCCCGGACGAGGCCGCCAAAGAGATCCCCCTGCGCCTGAGCCGGGATCATGGCGATGGAACGCCAGGCCGCCACGGATTCGTCCAGGTTTTCACTGGTGAGCGTGGCCCGGAGACCAGCGCGGACCAGGGAGGATTTGCCCGATCCGGACGCACCGATCACGGCGAGGAAAGCCGGTTCCTTGGGCGCGTGGTCCCGCTGCCGGAGACGCGTTTCCAGTTCGGAAATCTCCGCTTCCCGGCCGAAGAAGATGGGGGCGTGCTCCAGCTGGAACGGTTCCAACCCGCGATACGGTTCCTCGGTCCACGAGGCGCCGCGCAGCCAGACGCGGTCGGTGAGACGGCGGTCGATCAAGGCGCGGAGATGCACCTTGAGGATGGTGGCGAAGTCGATGGGACGCTGGAAACCGTGATACGCCCGGATGTTCTTGCCTTCCCGGTCCCAGAAATGGGCCTGCATGAAAGCTTCCGCGGCGCGGTTCTGATCGATCGCGTCCTGGAGCAGCTCAGGTTTCACCGCGGCCAATCCGGCAGTGAAGCCTTCCTCGTCCCGGCGGCGGTAAAAGAGGATGTCCGGACGTTCCCCGCCAGATTGGGCCAAGGCTTCCAGCATGAGGTGCCACTCCCGTTCCGTGCCCGAGGCAAAGGTGCGGTCCCCGATCGTCACCGGCGTCCCGAGCCGGGACCAGAGGATGAAGATGGCGATATCGATCCCTTGATCCGCGGACAGGATGGCGTCGATCCCGGGTTGGAAGCCCTGGTTCACTTCCAGCGGCATCTGTTTCCAGAGGACCGGCTGGAGGACAAGGGTATCCCCGTAAAACTTTCCGAGTTGTTCGATGACCTGCGCGGCCTTGAACCGCTCCGCCTCCACGTCGCCCGGGGAGGAGATGAAAATGCGGATGGTTTGGGAGGATGGCGTGGAGGTGGAGTCCATGGCGATGCTCCTTGATCCTCACCGAGCCTGAAGCGGGTTGTCAAACCAAGAACATGGATCCGTGGAGCTGGTGCGGGTAACGGTTCCGGAAAAACCCTCCGGACGGCGGGGAACCGATGGTGAGGAAGCAGGCGGATTGGAATGAGGCGGACGTTGGCCGCGCAGTTCAAATTCAAAGTGGCTGTCGAGGCCCTGAAGGGCATCCGCAGCATCAACGAGATTGCCGCGGAGAATCAGGTCCATCCCACCCAGGTGGCGGCGCGGAAGAAAGAGTTGCGCGAGGGCGGGAGTTCTCTTTTCGAGCGCAAGAACGCGAGGAACCGTCAGAAGCCACCCGCGGCGCCGCCATGGGCGTCCGAGACCCCGAAGTATCCTTACCTTTTGCGCAAGCGGGCGGTCACCCGACCCGACGAGGTCTGGCCCACCGACATCACCTACCATCCTTGGGCGAACGGAACTGTCTACCTGACCGTCATCTTGGACTGAAGGATCACCAACACCATGGACAACGGCTTCTGTCTGGACGCGCTCTGCGGGGCGCTGGCCGGACAATGTGTTCGGAGAACGCTTCTGGCGCTCGGTCAAGCACGAGTGGAAATTCTAGCATTCCCGTGCCGGGGGGGAAGCCAAAATGATTAGCGAGAGCACGGGAAAACAGGGGACCTGAGCCCATCAGAATGCAGGGGGAAACACTGGTTCAAGCTGCAAGCGGAACCCCCGTGCGGGCTCGCAGCCGAGGCGGCTGTATGACGGAACGGAGAAACCGGGGACGATCCGTTGGGTGAAGCCTCTCCATCCTCCGGAAAGGCCGTGGTTCAGAAGAGAGCGAACGGCTCGAAGACGGTCCGGGTCAGGAGCGTTTCAGAGTCGACCCGGGTGGCTTGGTAGAGTCCGGTCAGGGCCATGGCCGTGGCCACAATTCCGGCGAAGACTGCGGCGAGGCAGGTGATGGCCATGCCCTTCCAGAAGGAACGGTGGTAGTGGAAGGCCAGCAACAGGGAGGCCGCCAACAGGCCGACCACGAGGACGGTCAAGGTCATGACGACATCCGCGTTGGTATCCGGCAAGAGGGGTTGGCCGGCGGAGAAGCCGAAGGCGGCCCCGAACCAGAGGAGGACCTGGGCCGCGCCCACTCCGAGCAGTTTGAGCAGGGCGCCGAGATGCTCCGGCGGAGAGGCGACGACCCCGAAAAGATGCGCACTGCTCCAGAGTCCGATCAAGGCCGGCAAAGCAATCGCCGTGATCAAGGCCATCATCAGGGTGATGGCGGGAACGAACGGCGGCCGGTAAGCCTTCAGCGCTTGCCCGAACGCCGGGGAATCGATCAACTGGCACTTCCCGGAAAACGAGAGGTCACGGGCGGGAAAGGAGAATTCCTTGCCATCCGCCTTGGTGATGGTGAGTTCCCGGGACCCAAAGTCATAGGCGGCAGCCCTCCCGAAATACTCTTCTCCATTGCGCAGCAACCAAACCTGGGTGGCCGGGCCATCGCTTTCAGACGCGGCCCGGGCGGAAGCCGCGGAACCGAGGAGGCCGAGAAGCGGCCACAAGACCGCCGCCAAGGCACCACGGCAGAGGGAGAAGCGACGCGGCGGAGCAGCCATCCTCCCGAGCGTATCCCCGGATGCCCCGGCCAACAACCCGCTTTGACGAGGAAAAATCACGAACACGCCCGGTCGAGATGCACGTAGCCCCCATCCACATGGAGCAGTTGTCCGGTGGTGTGCCCGGCCCTCTCCGAAAGCAAAAAAACCACGGTGTCGGCGATCTCGGCGCAAGTGGTCATGCGTTGTCCCAGTGGAATGCGCCTTTCGATTTCCGCCCGTTTGCGCGCGGGATCGGCTTGCGTCGAGAGCCATCGCTCATACATCGGCGTCCAGACCTCGGCCGGCAGCACCGCGTTGACCCGGACGCCGGATGGCGCGAAATCGACCGCCCATTCCCGGGTCAGGGCGAGCAAGGCTCCTTTGGATGCGGCGTAACCGGAAGTTCCGCCCTGCCCGGTCACCGCCACTTTGCTGGCGATGTTGACGATCGCCCCGCGCTGCGTCCGCAGGCTTTCCGCCGCCATCCGGACGAGGGAAAAGGCGGGAACGAGATTGCGCTCCAGGGAGAAGCGGAAGGCGTCCGTGGAGGCGCCGGGACCGACGCCGTCATTGAGCCCGGCATTGTTGACCAATCCATCGATCCTGCCGTGGTGATTCAGTAATTTGGAGGCGACGCCTTCCAGCCCCCGGTCATCCGTCAAATCACAGATCTCCACCCCGATTCCGGGGCAAGCGTCGGCGAGGGCCTCGGCGCGGGCGCGGTCCCGGTCCAGAACCACCGGAAGCGCGCCTTCTTGCGCGAGGCCACGGACGATGGCTTCACCGATTCCGGAGGCCCCGCCGGTGACCCAAACGACCTTGCCACGAAGTCCGAGGTCCATGTCACCCCTGCCAGGCGCGCAGGACCTGACGTTGTTCCCCGAGCCCTTCGATCCCCAGTTCGACCACATCGCCGGGCTGGAGGAACTGCGGGGGCTTGAAGCCGAGTCCGACCCCGGCCGGAGTTCCGGTCGAAATGACATCACCGGGCAACAACGACATGAACTGGCTGAGGTAACTCACGAGGAACGGGACCTTGAAGATGAGATTGGAGGTCGTGCCATCCTGCTTCATCACTCCGTTCACCTTGAGCCACATCCGGAGGTGGTCGACATCCGCGATTTCATCCTGGGTGGCCAGAAACGGTCCGAATGGAGCGAAGGTATCGCAACTCTTCCCTTTCACCCATTGCCCGCCCCGCTCGGTCTGGAACGCCCGTTCGGAATAGTCGTTGTGCAGGGCATAACCTGCGATGTGGCGGGTCGCCTCCGCCTCACTCACGTAGGAGGCCCGCTTGCCGATGACCACGGCCAGTTCCACTTCCCAATCCGTCTTCTGGCTCCCGCGGGGAATGGTCACGTCATCGTTCGGACCGCTCCAGGCACTGGTTGCCTTGGAAAAAATGATCGGCTCCGCCGGTGCCTGTTGCCCCGTCTCTTCGGCGTGATCCTTGAAATTCAGCCCGATGCAGATCAGCTTGCTCGGCCGGGCGATCGCCGGTCCGAGCCGGACCCCGGCGGGAATCGAGGGAGCCGTGGAGGCATTCGCTCCGGCCCAGGCGGCCAACCTGGCCAACCCATCATTTCCGAAAAAGGCCTCGTTCCAATCCTCACCGAACCCGGAGGCGTCCACCATCCGACCATCCGTCAGGATCAACCCCGGGCGTTCCGCCCCTGTCTCGCCGAATCGAATCAACTTCATTGAATCCCCACCTTGGGCGGGGAAAGGCGGAATGCGAGAGTTTTTTCCGGTTCCGGTCCGCCCGGATGCTCCGTCGGATCATTCTTCCCGGTCGGGAGGAATGATCCTTGGATTGGAAAGGTCATAGGTGGAAAACTCCAGATAAACCGGGTCTCCCACGACGAGGACCGGTGGATCCGCCCGGCAGGATTTGTCGGGATGGGCCTCCGCCCGGAATCCATTGGGCATCAGGACGGTGCAACGATGCCCGGGAAGGAGCGATTCGATCCGGCCCCAGGCGCGCACGGGGCGTCGGGGGCTTCGTTCAGTGGCAGGCGGCAGGTCCATGGGCGGCGGATTTGCGTTTTGGAGAGGATCGGATTTGCGCGCGGCCCTGACAAGGATACCCTGTCAGGAAAGGTTCGAGCCGACTTTTCCTCCCGATGAGTGCCTCTGTCATCCCCGCCTTGCGGCAGATTCTGCTGCAAATCCGCCAGCTTGGCGAACATCTTCTTCCTTACGCGGCGGAATTGGATCCGGAAAACGTGACCTGCGTGCGGGAACACGCGGTGCATTCAATCCACTTCCTGGATGAAGTGAACGCCGACCCGACGAGATCCATGGAGTCCCGGGAGGTCCGGCACGATTTCCGCAACAAGATCGGTGCGGTGCGGGGATCGAGTGAGCTGATGTTGATGGAATTGCCGTCCTCCCACGTGGTGACGCCCGCCCTGAGACAAATCGTGGTCCTCTCGAACCAGGTGCTGGCCCACCTCGACTCGATCCGGGAAGCTGCGGCCGGTTGAGCCCGGCGTTGGCTTCACGCGGTCCGCAAAGCGAGCGATTCCAAGGCGATCCGGCTGCAAAGTTGCTCGAACTCAATGCCTTGGGCCCGGGCGGCCTTGGGCAAAAGGCTGGATGACGTCATGCCGGGGATGGTGTTCACCTCCAACACGACGATCCTCCCGGTCGCCTCCTCCAGAAGCAAATCCACCCTTGAATAGATCTCCACCCCGAGGGCTTGGTGGGCCTTCAAGGCTTCCCGGCGGACGGCTTCGCCCACCTCGGGAGGCAAGTCCGCGGGACAGAAATATTGAGTCGCCCCTTTCTGGTTCAGCCAGGGATACTTGTTGTTGATGTCGTAGAAGCCCTGTTCCGGTTGGATATGGATCACGGGCAGGGCCTGATCGCCCAGGATGCCCACGGTCAGTTCCTTCCCTTTCACATACTCCTCCACCATCAAGGTGGCTCCGTAACGCCCGGCATCGAGGACCGCGGCACGCCATCCCGACGCATCCGGCACGATGTGCACGCCCACGCTCGACCCCTCGCACGGAGGTTTGACGACGCAGGGAAACCCGATGGGCGGGGCGAGATCGGGATCCGCGGGAATCACCTCGTGCCGGGCCACCAAAACGCCGTGTTCGAGAAAACGTTCCTTGCTCGCGATCTTGTCGAAAGCAAGGCGGCTGCTGGCCACCCCGGCCCCGGTGTAAGGAACACCGCGGCGCTCCAATTCCATCTGCAGGTCCCCGTCCTCACCGAAGGTTCCGTGAATCACGTTGAACACGAGATCGGTCCCCGGCGGCAAGGCAAACTCCCGACCCTCCAGTTCCAACAAGGCGACCGAGGGACAAACGGAGCGCAGGGCTTCCGACACGGCCTTGCCGGAGGCGAGGGAAACGAGCCGTTCCGACCCGGGCCCACCCGCCAGCACCACCACCTTCATTTCCGACAACGGCTTCATTGCGATCTCCCTCTCATCAACCGATCCGCGATTCTTCGCCGAGGATCTGCACTTCCGTTTCCAATTCCACTCCGCGTTCCTTCCGGGCTTTTTCCTGGATGCGCGCGATCAGTTCCAAGGCTTCCGCCGCGGTCGCGCCACCGTCATTGACGATGAAATTTCCATGCACCTCGGACACCCGGGCCCGGCCCACGGACGTGTTCTTTAGGCCCAGCTCGTCCACCAACTTGCCGGCGCCGCAAATCTCCGGATTCTTGAAAATGCAACCCGCGCTGGCGGCCGCGGGTTGGGAGTCCTTGCGTTTCCGTTTGGAAGCCTCCATCCGGTTCCGGATCTCCTCGTCCGTTCCGGGCGAGCCCTTGAACACCGCGGAGACCACGTAGTTCAGGGTGAACTCCGGGACGCTGCGGTATCCGTGGGCAATCTCCCCGGCGGACTTGGTGCGCAGCTGCCCTTCCTCATCCACAAACGTGACACTGACGACCTGATCGAAGGTCTCCGTGCCCATGGCCCCCGCGTTCATCCGAACCCCGCCCCCGACGTTCCCGGGGATCCCCTCCATCCATTCAAAACCGGCGATCCCCGCCTTCTGGGCCGCGGACGCCAGTTTCTTGAACCGGGCCCCGGCTCCGGCCTCGATCAGATTCTGGCGGACATCGACCCTCTCGAAATCCCCGCCGGACGGGTGAATGACCACGCCATCGATCCCTCCGTCCCGGATCAAAAGGTTTGATCCCCGGCCGACCACCCGGACCGGCAAGCCCAGCTCCCGGCATCCCGAAACAAGACGGGCGAACCCGGCGATGGTGGCGGGCTCAACCCAATACCGCGCCGGTCCGCCAATCCGGATCGTGGTGTGGCGGCTCATCGGTTCATACAAGCGGAAAACGGCGTCCTCTTCATCGAGGAAGGCCCGCAAACGGTCCAACACCTCCAGATCCGCGGCGATCCCCGCGGTCACCTCGTGGACGTCACCCGCGCCGAGGCTGATGACGAGGTCCCCCTTGCGGATGAGATTTCCCAGGAGCAACCGTGCCTCGTCCTTGCGCGGAGTCGAATGCACCTGCGGCTTCCCGGAATCCCGCACCGCCGCGCAGATGGTCTCCCCGGAAACCCCGGGGAGCGGCGGTTCGCTGGCGGCGTAGACGTCGGTCACCAGGAGATGATCGGCGTCGTCGAAGGCCCGGCCGAACTCATCGCGCAACAGTTGGGTCCGCGAGTAGCGGTGCGGTTGGAAAACGCAGAGGACCCGGGCCGGCTCCAACGAGCGCGCCGTGGCCAGCGTGGCCTGGACCTCCGTGGGATGATGCCCGTAGTCGTCGTAAACCAGGCAATGGCCGGACCGGTATCTCGCCTCGAACCGGCGCTTGGCTCCGCGGAAGGTTCCCATGGCGGCGCGCACCACCGGGAAGCCGACCCCAAGTTCGGTGGCCAGGGCCACCACGGCGAGGGAATTGAGGACGTTATGGCGGCCGGGAATGCCCAGCTCGATTTCCCCGAGATCCTCGCCACGGCGCAGGACATGATAGGAAGACGTTCCCCGGCGCTCCCGGATGTTCACGGCCGCATAGGCGCAACTGCGGTTCCATCCGTAGGAGATGGCCCGCTCGTGCGGTGCCCCGACGGAATGGCTTCCGGGGTCATCCCCGCAGTAGATGAAGAACCCCGCCGTCTGCCGGATGAGCTGACCGAAAACCTGTTTGATCTCGTCCAGGTCCCGATAAAAATCGAGGTGCTCCGGTTCGATGTTGAGGATGATGGCATGCTCGGGATGAAACAGGGCCAGCGTCCCGTCGCTTTCGTCCCCCTCCGCCACCATGTAATCGCTCCCCGGCTCCCAATGGGCGTTGGTGCCCAACAACGGAATCTCCGCGCCGACGTAGTGCGAAGGCTTCAGCCCGCCGCTCCGCAAGACATGCGAAGCCATGGACGACGTGGTCGTCTTCCCGTGGGTGCCCGCCACGATGATCCCGCGCTTCTGCTGCATGATCGCGGCCAACGCTTCGGCCCGCCGCACCATCGCCACGCCCGCGGACCGGGCGGCGTCGAACGCCACGTTCCCCGGCTTGATGGCCGAGGAATAAATCACCAAATCCACGCCCTCGATTTCCCCGGGTCCCTGCGGCGAAAAGAAGGTCAGCCCGGCTCCGGCGAGGCGATCGGTCTCCACGGTGCGCACCCTGTCCGACCCGCTCACGACGTGCCCGATCCCCATCAGGAGGGAAGCGAGTCCGCTCATTCCCGAACCCGCGACCCCGATCAGATGAACCCGAAGCGGGGCGCTTCCGGGGACCCGCAGCCGTTGCAGAATCTCGACGCTCACTTGCTTTTTCCGTGCCTCACTTCTTTTCCCTCCCGGGGCCCGCGGCCTTGTCCAACGCGGCTTCCTCGATGAGGTCACCAATCGTCAATGCGGAGCGGGATGGAGCCAGAGCGAGCATGGCCTCGCGCATGGTCTGCATCCGCCCGGGATTGGTTCCCAACTCCGCCACGAGATGCGCCAAGTCCAGAGAATTCAACTCCGTCTGCGCACGAACCAGGCAGGCCCCGGAGGCGGCGAAGACCCCGGCATTGCGTGTCTGGTGGTCATCAGCCGCGTGGGGATAGGGAATCAAAATCCCCGGCAACCCCGCCACGGCCATCTCGTTGAGGCTGGAAGCTCCGGACCGGGTGATCCCCAAATCACTCGCCGCATAGACCCGGCCCATGTCACTGCAAAACTCCGCCACATAGGCCTGGATTCCCGCCTCATCGTATGCCTCCCGCACCTGCTCCGCGTGGCCCGGACCGGCGAGGTGGAGGAACTGGACCAACTCCGGATCAAAGTGTTCCAGCATGCCGGTCACCGCCTCATTGATCCCCTTGGCCCCCTGGCTCCCTCCCATCACCATCACGGTGAAGCGCTCCGGATGAAGCAGGAAATAGGCCCGAGCCTCCGCCACGCTCTCACCGGTCGCCACCGCAGGACGCACCGGCGTGCCCACCACCTCCGCCTTGCCGTCGGCAAAATGGCTCCGGCAGGCCTCCCACCCGACCAAAACCCGGTCCGCGAAGCGGGCGTTCAAGAGATTGGCCCGGCCCGGGATGGCGTTGGACTCGTGAATGAACGAAACACAACCGCTGACCCGCGCCGCCACCAAGGGGGCCGTGGAGGTGAACCCTCCCATCCCCAAAACCGCTTTGGCCCCGATCTCCCGGATCCATTTCCGGCACATCCATACCCCCCGGAAAAAGGCAATCAGAAACGGCACCATCTGCGCCGAGAATGGCTTGGGCATCGCGAAACTCGGGATCTTCTCAAACCGATACGCCGGGTAGGCCGCGGCCGCGATGGCATCGATCTCTTTCTCCGAGATCACGAAAATCACCTGGTGCCCCCGCCGCATCAACACTTCCCCGACGGCGATGCCCGGGAAAAAATGCCCTCCCGTGCCTCCGCAGGCGATCAGAACCCCGGGGCAATTGAGTGGCGGCAGAATGGAGGACTCCATGACAGCTCAAGGGAGAGGAAGACGCGGAATCACCGGATGGCGCATCCCGCAGGACCGGACGAAATTGGCACGGGTTTGGCCACACGCCAACACAAACTCCCAACCACCCTCTCTCCCCTCCAACAGCCCGCCATGACGTCCCGGAAGTTTGCCACCGTCTCTCAGGGAATGCGGAGAACCTGCCCCACCTGCAACTGACGCGGCTCCTTCAACCCGTTGAGCCCGAGCAACTCCTGCAAAACCACCCCATGACGGCGCGCGATCGAATACGCGGTGTCTCCCTTGACCACCCGATACGTCCTGACCTCGCTCCCCTGCGGCGGCGTCGACGGCTGGGGCGGATTGGGCGGCTCCGGCGCTTTCGGGCGGGCAACCACCGGTTCCGTTTTTCCATTCTCCCCGATCTTTGTCGGGACGATCGTCTCTCCGCTCTCCTTGCCCTGCCCCGGCCGCTTCCGGTTGTCGGGAATACTGATCCAGCGTCCCGCCGCCAACGGTTCCCCGGGCTTCAACTCGTTGATCTTCTCCACTTCGGCCACGCTGGCCCCGAATTGACGGACGATCACCACCAACGTCTCGCCCGTCCCCACTCGACGGCTGACGTAACCGGGTATGCTCGGATGAATGATCTCAATTGGCTCGATCCTCCCTGGTTTCTCCTCCCGCTTCTCCGGCGGCCCCGGTTTCACGGTTTCCTCCTTTTGGGGAGCGGGGTCCGCGGCATCGGGGTGAATCCATTTGTAAGCCGCGAAGCCGCCGATCGCGACCGCATGCAAAATCAAGCAAACGAAGACCACCCGGCCAAAACCGGGTCCTTTTTCCACTTCCGCTTCAAAGGGATCGTCCCGGGCAATGGCGGCGGCGAGACGTTCAGATCGGACGTGACGTGCGGGACGGACAGGACGTCGGGTCTTTGATTTCATGGGCGCGTCGATTACCAAGAAATCTTAACCGATTTCCGGCTTCGCGCCACCAAAGGTTTGTCTTCCCTCCACTTCCCGTCGAAACGAATCCCCCCGGTCCTCATAGCCCGTGAACATATCGAACGAGGAAGTGCCCGGAGAAAGAAGGATGGTCTGGCGCGGCAAAGCCCGGCGCAACGCCTCGTCGAGCGCGTCGCCCAAGCTGTCGGCCAAGCTGCAGGGCACCACCCCTTCCCAGTCCCGGGCAATGCGCTCCCGGGTCTCCCCGATGAGCACCGCGTGGCTCACTTTCCCCTGGAGCGCCCCCCGGATTTCCGTGAAATCGAGCCCCTTGTTCTTCCCACCGGCAATGAGCACCACCGGTTCCAACTGCCCGCGCAAGCTGCTTTCCAAGGCGTGGAGATTCGTGGCCTTGGAGTCGTTGATGCACTCGTGACCGGCAATCTCGCCGACCAGTTCACAGCGATGGGCCGGGGCGCGATAGTCCCGCAACGCCTCCGTGACGACGTCCGGACCGATGCCCAGGGCCTCGCCGGCCGCCAGCACCGCCATCACGTTTTCCGCGTTGTGGACCCCGCGCAGCCAGGTCGCGGCAAAGTCGAAGATCCGTTCCCCGCGCCGCAGGATCCAGCCCCCGGCGTAGGTGTAATCCCCTTCCCCAAAGGCGCTGAAGGTGGTCACGGGAGCGCCCCTCCCCTCCGCGTAAGAGGCGATGGGAGTCTGGATGACGATCCGGTCCTCCGGCCCCAGATTCTCGAAAATCCGGGCTTTGGCGGCCCGGTATTCCTCCAGCGTCTCATATCGGTCCATGTGATCCGGCGCAAAGTTGAGCCAGATCGCGACCTTGGGGCGGAAGCGCTCGATTCTTTCCAGTTGGAAGCTGCTCACCTCGAGCGAGACCGCGTCCTGCGCCTCCTCCCGAAGCACGATCTCCGAAAAGGGCACCCCGTAGTTCCCGGCGCACTCCGCCCGCCACCCCGCCTGACGCAGCATCGCCCCGACCATCTCCGTGGTCGTCGTCTTCCCGTTGGTCCCGGTGATCGCGATGACCGGAGCTTGGAAATGGCGGGAGGCGAACTCGATCTCCCCGATCACCGGGATCCCGCGATCGAGAAACTGCCGCACGATGGGCTGACGGGGGTCAATCCCCGGGCTTTGCACCACATAATCCACCGCTTCGCAAAAACGGTCCGCCCCGGGACCGAAAACGGTCTCCGCCCCCAGCGCGGCAAAACAAGCCGCCGGCTTCGCCAGTTTCGCCGGGTCCCCGCCATCGAGCACCACCACCCGGGGAGCCAGTTTCAAGGCAAGGGCGGCCGCCGCCAAGCCGGAGCGCCCCGCCCCCAAAACCGCGATGCACCCGGCCCGTTCGCGCTGGTCGACCATGATACCCCTTCCTAACGGATTTTCAAAGTCGCGAGCCCGGCGAGGGCGAACATGATGGCGAGAATCCAAAAACGGGTGATCACTTTGGTCTCTTTCCAACCCATCAACTCAAAATGGTGATGGATCGGTGCCATCCGGAAAATCCGTTTCCCGGTAAGTTTGAAACTCCCCACCTGAAGGATCACGCTCATCGCTTCCATGACAAAGACCCCTCCGATGATGACGAGGAGCAACTCCTGACGGCTGCAGATCGCCATCATCCCGAGCAAACCTCCAAGCGAGAGGGAGCCGGTATCACCCATGAAGACCCGGGCCGGATAGCAGTTGAACCAGAGAAAGCCCGCCCCGGCCCCGACCGTGGCCATGCAGAAGACGGTGACTTCGCTCACCCGGCTGTGGTGCGGCAGCAGGAGATACTTGGCGAATTCCGCATTCCCGGTGACATAGGCAAAGATCGCGTAGGACATGGCGGCCACCATCATGCAGCCGATCGCCAGCCCGTCCAACCCGTCCGTCAGGTTGACCGCGTTGGAACCGCCGACCATGACCAACAGGAAAAAACCGAGGGCCACCCAGAACATGACTTGCGGGGTCACGCCGAAAACCGGTTTCACCTCCGCCAATTCCACGCCGACCAACGGGTTCTTGAGGAAGGGGACGTAGATGGACTGGAGGTAGTCGCGCGTCTCCACGTCATGAAGCAACAGAAAGACGGCCGCGCCCCCGCAGAAGAGCAGTTGCAAGAGCAATTTGCCCTTGGCACTGACCCCGGCGGTATTGCGCTTCTTCACCTTGCGGTAATCATCCAAAAATCCGAGGAACCCCAACCCGAGCAGGACCACCGTCAGGGCGATGACGAACGGGTTCGTCGGAATCGCCCAGAGGAAGACCGCGCCCAGAATCGAGGCAATGATGAGCACGCCGCCCATGGTCGGCGTTCCCTTTTTTCCCTCGTGCAACTCGTAGAGCTTGTGCACTTCCTCCGCCGTGCGGATGGGCTGACCGAGCTTGAGGGAAACCAGTTTCAGGATGATCCGGTTGCCGAACATCATGCTGATGAGGAAAGCGGTGAGACAGGCTCCACCGGCCCGGGGCGTCACGTTTTCCAAGACCCGGAGCGGGCCGAAATATTCGCTGAACTGCGAGAGATAATAGAGCATCAGATGCCTTGGTTGAGATGGGTCAGGACGGTCTCCATTCGGGCGGACCGGCTTCCTTTGAGCAAAACCAAGTCCTCCGCACCGGCCCGCTCCCGGAGCAAGTCCGCCGCTTGCTTGTGGTCCGCACACACATGGGACTCCACTTTGCCCGCCGCGCCCTCCACCAAGAGCGCCCCCTCTTCACCGATTCCCACCAAGATGTCAATGCCATTCTCCGCCACGGACGCCCCCACCAGCAAGTGTTGTTCCAGCCGGTGCCCGCCCAGCTCCGCCATCCGCCCCAGCACCGCGATCCGCTTCCCCGCGACCGGCAACTGCCGCAAGGTGCGCAGCGCCGCTTTCATCGACTCCGGGTTCGCGTTGTAGCTGTCGTCCAAAAAGGAAATCCCGGCCACGATCTTCCGTTGCAACCGCCCGCCGGTCAATTCCACGTCACGCAACCCGGCCGCCACCTCGCCGAGGGAAAGCCCCATACGGAGCCCCGCCGCCGCCGCCAAGGTGGCATTGCGCACCATGTGTTCCGCCGCCACCGGAAGAAATGCGGCCACCTTCTCCCCGCCGAATTCCAGATCGAACCTCACGCCGTCCCAGCCGATCTCCAGACGGCTCGCCCGCACATCCCCGGCTCCCACGCCCCCGGTCAGCACCTCCGCACGGCACCGGCTGCGGATGGACTCCGTGTAGTCATCTTCCGCCGGCAGGACCACCCATCCGCCCGGCTCGATCGCTTCCGCCAGCATGCCCTTCTCCAAGGCGATGGCATCCCGGCTGCCGAGGTTCTCGATGTGGGCCACGCCCACGTTCGTGAGAATGGCTCCGTCCGGCGCCGCCATTTCCGCGAGCACCTCGATTTCCCCCGCATGGTTCATCCCCATCTCCACCACCCCGACCTCGGTGGACGCATCCAACGAAAGCAGGGTCAGGGGTACGCCGATGTGGTTGTTCAGGTTCCCGCGCGTCGCCACCACTTGATACCGCGCGGACAGCACCGCGCGGACCAGATCCTTCGTCGAGGTCTTGCCGCTGCTGCCGGTGATCCCAACAACCGGGATCCCCAGCTCCCGCCGGTAGTGCCGGGCCAGATTTTGCAGACCGGCCAAGGTGTCTTTGACCTTCACGATGGCCCCGCCGAACGTCTCCGTCTCCAACGGCAGATCATGAAGCAGGAGACCCGCCACCGGCTCCGGAGCTTGCAAGGCTTCCCCGAGAAATTCATGGGCGTCGAACCTCTCCCCTTTCAAGGCCACGAACAGCTCCCCGCCCTTCAAGGACCGGGTATCGGTCGAGACCGCGGCCACGGTCTCCGCAGGCGTGCCTTGGAGGAGCAAGCCTCCGGACCATCGCGCTATCTGGCTCCAAGTCAGCGGTTTCATGAAACGTGCTTCAGATCTCGTAGCGAAGATCGCGAATCGCAAATCGCGCTTCCTGCCGATCGTCGAAATCGAACTTGGTCTCGCCGATTTGCTGGTAGGTCTCGTGCCCTTTTCCCGCGATCAACACGATGTCCCGCGGTTGCGCCAAACCGATCGCCCGGCGGATCGCCTCGCGCCGGTCCGTGATCCGCTCCGCAGGTCCCCCTCGCAACCCCGCGGCGGCGTCGTCCAGAATCCGCTCCGGATCCTCCGTGCGCGGATTGTCGGACGTCAGAATGACGAGATCACTGGAGCGCGAAGCGGTCTCCGCCATGAGAGGCCGCTTGGTCCGGTCCCGGTCCCCGCCGCAACCGAACACCGTGATGAGGCGCCCCGGCTTCAACTCCCGCAAGGTGGCACAAGCCTTCTCCAAGGCATCCGGGGTGTGCGCGTAGTCGACGAAGACGCGGAACGGCATTTTCTCGCCAACGTCTTCCATCCGTCCCGGCACCTGGGGAGCCTCCGCGAGGTGGGCGACCGCCTCCCGCAAATTCAAACCCATCGCCTGGACCGCCGCCAGCGCGCCAACGGCGTTGGCCACGTTGAACCGGCCGATCAAAGGCAGGCGAACCAGAATCTGACGTCCGCCGGTCTCCAATTGAAACGTGGTGCCTTCGAAGCCGGGATGGAAATTCGCCGCCCGATAGTCGTTGCGCGCCCCGAACCCGAAGGAGACCAGCTTCACTCCGTCGAACTGATCCTTGAGCAACCGCTGGCCGTAGGGATCGTCCCCGTTGATCACCATGACCGGCTTCTTGGCCGCCACCTCCGCCTGCGCGGCGAGATGGAGCAGGAGTTTCCGCTTGGCCTGGAAGTAGGCTTCCATCGTGCCGTGGTAGTCGAGATGATCCCGCGTCAGGTTGGTGAAGATTCCGACATCGAATTCCACTCCGTTGACCCGATGCTGGTCGAGCCCGATGGAGGAAACTTCCATCACCGCGGCCCGGCACCCGTGGTCCCGCATCTCCGCCAGCATGGACTGGAGATCGGCCGATTCCGGCGTTGTGTTGGCGGCGTCAATGACCCGGGCCCCCGTTTCATGACGCACCGTTCCAATCAACCCGCAGCCGCGCAACGCCGCCCGGTTGAGATGCTGGACCAAAAAGGCCGTGGTCGTCTTCCCATTCGTCCCGGTCACCCCTGCCACCTTCAGATCACGCGAGGGCCAGCCGTAAAAATTGGCCGCCACCCGCCCCAGCACGGCCCGGGGATCGGCCACCCTGACCCAGCCGAGATCCGTCCGCACCGTTTCCGGAGCCCGCGCCGCCACGATCCCCGCCGCCCCCGCCTCGATGGCCCGGGCAATGAACGCGCCCCCGTCCACCTTGGCCCCCGGCAAGGCGAAGAAGAGCGCCCCGGGCTTCACCCGCCGCGAGTCATACTCGATCGACGTGATCCCCACGCCCGGATTCCCCCATCGCTCGATGGAGGGGACATCCTTGAAAACGGTTTGCAGATCCATTTCGAGAGAGTCGCCGTCCCGGTCAGGAAGGACGGGAGGGAAGTGATCGGGCGGATCCGGCTCCGGCGCAACCTTGGAATGACAATCGATTCGCGGGCGGGCTCTCCGGGCGTCCGGCTCCTCGTTCAGTGGATCCGTTGGCCCGGCTCCGCTCCGCTGTCCGGGGAAAGGACGAAGACCTCCCTGCCGCCCGGACCCGCGGCCACGATCATCCCCTCGCTCACCCCGAACTTCATTTTCCGCGGGGCGAGATTGGCCACGATGACGACCAGTTTCCCAACCAGCGATTCCGGAGCATAAGCCGCCTTGAGCCCGGCGAAAATGTTGCGCCGGGAGTCGCCACCAAGGCTCACGGTGAGTTGCAGCAATTTCTCCGCACCGGGCACCTCCCGCGCCTCGAGAACCCTGGCCACCCGGAGATCGACCCGGCCGAATTCCTCAATCCCGATTTCGGGCCCGACCGGTTCTTTTTCCAACCAGACGCCACTGTCGTCGGACACGGGCGCGGCGGCGGCGGGTTCTGGAACGGTTTCCTCGCGACAGGCCTCGATCATCGCCTCAATCCGCGACCGTTCGACCCGTTGCATCATATGCTTGAAAGGCGCCACCGGCGTCCCGAGCAGATGCTTTTTCGCCTGTTTCCAGTCCCGCAGCGGCTCCCCGAGGAGTTCCTCGCATTGCCACGCCAGCTTGGGCAGAACCGGAGCGAGATAGAGGCAAAGCTGCCGGAACAAATTGAGCGCCACCGTGCAAACCTCCTGCAGCCGGGCGGCCTTCTCCGGATCCTTGCGCAGCTCCCACGGCGCCGCCTGTTCCACATAGGGATTGGCCCGGTCCGCCAACTCCATGATCCGCCGCATCGCCCGGCTGAAATCCCCGGTGGCATAGTCCTTGCCGATTTGGGTCCCGGCGGCGGCGAAATCCGCGAACAACCCGCCGTCATCGGGGTAGTGCGTCGAGAGACCGGTTCCGGCGACAAACCGGGCGGTGCGCGAGGCCAGGTTGACCACCTTGCCCACCAGATCCCCGTTCACCTTGGCCACGAATTCATCGAGCCCCAAATCGAGATCCTCAACCTTGCTCGTGAGCTTCGTGGCGTAATAATAACGGAGATAGGATGGATCGAGATACTCCAGGTAGGTGGAGGCCCTGACGAACGTCCCGCGCGACTTCGACATCTTCTCCCCGTCCACGGTCAGGAAGCCGTGGATGTGTACTTGGGTCGGCAGCCGGAATCCGCCCACCCGGAGCATCGCCGGCCAGAACAAGGTATGGAAATACTGGATGTCCTTGCCGATGAAATGATGGATCTCCGTCTTCTCGTCCCGCCACCAGTCATCGACCGAACCGCCCACCCGCGAACACCAGTCGGCGGTGGCCCCGATGTAGCCGATCGGCGCGTCGAACCAGACATACCAGTAGTTCCCGGGGCTGTCGGGAATCTCAAACCCGAAATAAGGCGCGGGGCGGGACACATCCCAATCGTGCAGGGCCTTGGGGCGCAGGGCGCCGGACTCGTCCCTCTCATTGAAAAAGTAATTCTTCAGATAGTTCGCGCTCTCCGTCGGGAGCGGTCCGGACTGGGTCCATTCCTCGAGGAAGGCGCGCTCCTTTTCCAAGGTCACAAAGAGATGGGTGGCCCGCCGCACCTCGGGCGTCGTGCCCGAGAGCACGCTGACCGGATCCGCCAGATCCGCCGGAGAGTAGGTGCCGCCGCAATGACCGCAATTGTCTCCCGGTTGATTCTTGCTGCCACATCGCGGACACGTGCCGCGGACTTGCCGGTCCGCGAGGAACATGCCCTTCACGGGATCGTAAAGCTGTTCCACCTCGTGCTCGGCCACCAAACCGGCCCCGCGCAACGCCCGCCAAATCTCATGGCAGTGGTGCCGGGTCGATTCACTGTTGGTGCTGCCGTAATGATCGAAAGCGATCCCAAAAGCCGCGAAATCGCGCTGGTGGGCCTCGCTCATGTCCGCGATCACCTCCACTTCGCTCCTCCCCTCCGCCTGGGCCCGGAGGCTGATGGCCGTGCCGTGGGTGTCGTCCGCGCAGAGGTAAACGCAATGATGCCCCATCAACCTCTGGAAACGCACCCAGATGTCGGTTTGCAGATACTCCACCAAATGGCCGATGTGAATGTGGCCGTTGGCATAGGGAAGGGCGGAGGTGACGAGGATGCGGCGCTTGGCGGCCATGCGAATCGGTTCGAATGCGGGTGGAGGGTTGCGGGGGCGAGGGCGGTCGCGCCAAAGCGCCCCTTACCTATCCACCAACAATCCGCAACTCTCAACCGATCTTGCCCCCGAGCCCCAGCACGGCGGCATTGCGCTTGGCTTCCTCGGCCTCGGCAATCTTTCCATCCGCCACATACATCTGGGACAGGGCGGTCCAGACCAGCTGGTCGTTGGGATTGATCGTGGTCGCCTGCAGCGCAGCCCCAATCGCGGGGCGGATCCGGCCGGCTTTCAACAACGCCATGCCGAGCGCATGCCAGCCATCGAAGAACCCGGGATCGATCTCCGTGCAACGACGGTATTTCCCGATCGCCTCTTCCAGCTCCCCAACGGCGAGATCGCCGTTGGCCTGGTCAAAAAGGTCGTCGCGCTCCTCTTCCACGGCAAGGCCCTCCCGCAGTCTCAGCCCCGCGGCGCGAAGGCTTCGATGCTGAGCGGCACCGAATTTCCATCCCGATCCTGCACCATGGGCCGGTTCAACTTGGCTCCGGCCCTTCTCGCCGCAAACCAAGCCTGAAATCCGTTGGCGGCGGCGGCGCTCCCCATTTCCTCGGTGAGCCGTTTGCGGTCCTCCGGCTCCGAATCCCGCTTGGGCACCTCCCGGGCCGCCAGATAAACGAGCAAGGCCCCGTCCGGCTGCATGCCCGGCTCCCCGAGTTGACCAGGCACCAGTTCAAGCGCCGCCGACTTGACCGCGGACGCGTTGCTGCTTTCTTCCGGATTTCCATTGCGATCGAACGGCTTCAGCGCCTTGGCCGTCACCCCGGCGGCTTTCGCGGCCTCGGTGATCGCCTTGCCTTTGGCCAGTCCATCCGCGATCTGCTGGCGCGCTTTCCCGGCGGCCGCCGTGAGCCGGGCATCCTTTTCCTGAGCTTCCAGCCGTTTGCGCACCTCGGCCTTGGCTTCCTCCAGGGAGAGCTGGGCCGCGGCCACGGGGGCTTCCTTCAACCAGTAAAGGTAAATCGCGGTATCCGTGGCCACGGTATCAAACGCGTTCGGATCCTTCTCGTCCAGATTGAAAATCCGATCCGCAAACTGGGAAGCTCCTTCAAGATCGGCCGGGGGGGCGGAGGCGGTGAAGGCGGCGGTCTCCGCCGGTTTCAACTGCTTGAACCCTTCGGTGGACTGCAGCAGGGCGATCGCCTCGGCGAGGGATTTTCCATCCTCCTCGATCGCGCCCCGGACCACCTTGAACGCCTGCCGGAAACGGTTGGCCTCCACGTTGCGCCGCGCTTGCCACTGGTCTTCCGCCTCCTTCTCTCCTTTGGGCGCGATGGAAAACTTCAGATACCGGATGGCGCGTTTCGGTTCCGAGAGAAAACTGGTCTTGTTCTCCTCGTAATAGCTCTTGATCTGCTCGTCCGTCACCTTGAGATCCTTGGCCAGAGCATCGGCCTTGAGGAAGATCTCATACGCGGTGAACATCTCATACCGGGACTTGTAGGCCCGGTCCACCTCCCACCCGGAAACGCCGAGACCGGATCCCGTCAGCTTCTTGATCGTCTCATAATTGACGAAGTCGGCGATCAACTCCCGGAGATCGAATTCGTAGAGGGCGAAGCGGCTCAACCCGTTGCGAAGGTAATTGCGGTAGCGGACCGGATCGAATTTGCCCGCATCGTCGTGGAACAGGGAGATCGACTCGATCGCCTTCTGGATCTGTGGCTCCGTGGCGGCCACCCCGAGCCGTTTCGCCGCTTCCCGGAACTCCAGGAGGTTGATCACGAAATCCGTGCGATCCACATTGGGGTTGAACATAGCCATGCCACCCTCGTCCCCGAGGATCTCGAGCGCGAACCGGCCGATGGGCTGCACGTTGAACGGAGGGGTGATGCCAAGGTCCCGGAGGGCGACGGGAAACAAGTTGGCCAGGCGGTAGGCCTCGCTCCCATGGTAGGCCCGGCCCCCGAGGGTGAACGCCACGCTGGACGGCCCTTGCTCCGCTCCGGTGTCGTAGCGGTTGTAAAGGTAAGCGAACGCGATGCAGATGACCGCCGTGAGGACGACCAGAACCGACTTCTGAACTTTTCGAAGATGACCGAGCATGAGAAGGACCGACCCATGGCGGGTGAAAGCCCATGGGACGGGCCGTCACCGTAGGAGGAGGAGTCCGCTTGAGCAACCGGAAACTGCGGCGGGAGGGCGCCGATTTCGGCCCTCAATCCTTGATGTAACGCTCCATCGCGGCATCGCGCGCCGCCCCGTTCTTGCAAGCCCTCTGGTAATACTCCCGCGCCTTCTCCTTGGAGGACGGTTTGGCGGCGGAATAGAGCACCGCCAGATTGAAGCAGGCCTCCGCATGATTCGCATCGATCGACAGGGCCCGCTTGAATTCCGACTCCGCCCGGGTGGTCCAGCCTTTGCGGCTCGCGATCAACCCGAGGTAATTGTGGGCCTCCGCGTTCCGGGCGTCCAATTGTGCGGCTTGACCGAACGCTACGAGCGCCTCGTCATAGTCCGCTTTCCGGTAATGCAGAACCCCCTGCTGGAAATGGGCCGGCGCGTAACCCGGGTTCTTGGCCCGGGCCCGCTGCAAATACCCTTCGGCCTCATCGAATTTCCCCAACCGCAGGGCAATCACCGCCAGATTGCAAAGCGCCGCCTCGTTGGTCCGGTCCCAACGCAGGATTTCTTCGTAACCCCGGGCCGCCGCCACAAAATCCCCCCGGCGGAACCTGCCATTGGCCTCGCTCCCCAGACCGGCCAGATCGACCTGCGGCTTCGCCAGGATCACCGCGTCCGCATAGGGCGCAAGGGCGGGAACCCTTTTCACCAGATCGCTGTTCTCCAGCGGCGCAGCCGGGGCCGGCGTCGCCCTAACCCCCGGGCTGGCAAAAACCTTGACTCCGGAGGACGGAGGCGCGACGGGCAGCGTGGAGAAAGGAACCTCCGGACCGGACTCGGTCATGGCGATGAGCTTGAGGTCCCCTGGCTCCTTGAACATGGCCTTCTCGTTTTCCGAGAGCTGGACCACCGGTTTGGACATTTCATCGAGACTGGCGAGCAACTGGGTGGAATGAACATCGACGTTGCGCAACTCCGCGAGCACGAGATCGCGGGCTTCCAGAAGGCGGGCCTGACGCACCAGCTGCTTGCGGATGAGCCCGCGCAACAACTCGTTCTCCTCCTTGGAATTGGCCAAGGCCGCGGACTCGGCCTTGGATTCCTGCAATTGGCCAGTGATCCGGGCCAGCAAGCCGTCCTTTTTGTCGAGCAAAGCCTTCAACCCATCCCGCTCCGTGGTCAGGGCGGTGACCTGTTCGGTGCGGGCGTCGAGCTGGGTGAGCATCTCCTTGAGCCGTCCGTTGAGTTCATCGACGGTCTTTTGGTAGCGGGCGTTGGATTCCTGCAACGACTTCCGTTCGTTCTGAATGCTGGTGAGCTGGCCCTTGAGCGAGGCGATCTCCGTCAAGTGGCCGCCTTCCCGTTCGTTGAGTTTCGCGATTTCGGACCGGGCTTGGTCCAATTCATGTCTCCACTTTTGGTTGGCCGCCAGAATCTCCTTGATATCCCCGCTCACCCGATCCGACGCGTTCAGCAAAATGGCCATCTGGTCCAGATCCTTCTGAAGAAGGTCCCGCTGCGCCACCAGGGAATCCCGTTCCTGGCTCAGCACCTGATTCTCCCGCTCCAGCCGGGTGCGATCGTTCTCCAACTGCTGCACCTGTTCGTTGAGCTGATTGATCGAGGTCTGGGATTTTTCCAACTCCGCGAGCAATTTGGCGTTCTGTTCCGACATCGCGCCGTTCCCCGCCAATTCCGCGCGCAACCCCTTGATCAAATCCTCCCGTTGCCGGGACGCGGCGGCTTCCCGGGCCGACTCTTGCTCGAGCTGGACCACCTTGGCCTGCCAAACGCCCACTTCGCCCCTCGCTTTCTCCAAGGCCCGGGCGGCGTCGGCCGAGTTTGCATTCATCTGCTGGAGCTTGGCCAGATCCGCCCGGGCCACCTCGAGCGCCTGCTTGGCTTCGTCCCGCTCCGCCTTGGCCTTGTCCCGGTCCGCCCTGGCGGTGTCGCGATCCGTGGCCGCCTGATTGGCCTCCGCCATCACCTTGGCAACGTCTTCCATGGTCCCCTGCCGGTCCCGCAAAAGCTCGTCCTTCTGCGCGGTCAATTCCGCGATTTGCTTCCGCGCCTCATCCAACGCCTTGAGGATTCCGTCGCTGTCCGCGTTCGCCTTCTTCAACTCCGCCACGGCCGTATTGAGCTGGGACTCCAGCTTGGAAACTCGGTCTCCGCCGGCGGTCTTCGCCTGCTTCAACTCTTCCATGGTCTGGGCCAACTGGGTTTGCAGCCGTTGCTCCGCGTCGCGGGCCTGAGCCAAACGGGTCTGCAACCCGTTCGCCTGATCCTGGTGCTGCCGCAAGGTCTGCTCAAGACGTTGGTTGGCTCCCGTAAGCTGGTCGATCCGCGCCTGCTGCGTCTGGAACTCCGTCGGAAGATCCCGGATCTCACCCGCTTGCGGCAACGTCACCCCGGCCGGCAAAGGAACCACCGGAAGGGGCAGCGGACCCGGGACCGGACCTGTCGCCGCCACCCCGGCCGAAGAAGGAACCTCCAGGGCAACCGCCTCCCGGGGCTGCATCGCGATGACCGGAGCCCGGCTGCCGGGCGGAGCCGCCTGAGGCTGACCGTTCCCGGCGTTCTGACTCTCCCAAGCCTTGAGCGCGGTGGCATCGGTTTCCTGCAACCGATTCTGCACCCCTTCGATGGCCTCCAGAATGGCCCGCCGCCGGTGATTGACCATCTGGGGCCGCCAACCGGGATGCGTCCTCGCGATGAAGTCGAAAAGGCGCTGGGATTCGCGATACTTGCTCAGAGCCTGAAGCCCCTGATCGGCCTTCGCCGCATCCTCAGCCTGCTGGAAGAGCATGAAGCCGCGAAGCCAGACATCCGAGGGATCTCCCTCCGCACCCGGCGCGGGAGCGGTCTGCGCCCAAGCCACGGCACAACCCATCAGGATCGCGGCAAAGGCGACCGGACCAAGGCGAATCTCAGACTTCCAAAATTTCATTCCCGGTACGCGAAATTTTTCGGATCGCTTCACCGACCCCAAGGCTTCCGACGGGCTTATTCACCATCTATTCGCAAGCCAACGCCAACATTAACAGGTTTTTCACCGTCCGTCTGCTGCAAAATTTTGCATTCTTGCGATTCCCCGGACGGCTTCCCCTCCCGAAAGCCCTTGCCGGATAGCAGGATGAAAATACAGTGATCCGGCAACGCAGCATCCCGTAGCCGTGATCTTGTCATTGAACAATCCTGTGCTCGTGCTGAACCGGCATTGGCAACCCGTGCACATCTGCACCGCACGGCGCGCTTTTTCGTTGGTTTGCCTCGGGCACGCCCAGGTTGTCCATCAGGACAGTGAGTCCAACTTCTCCACGCACGATCTCCAATCCTGGATCGTCTCCAGCCGCAACGACCCCAGTCTGGAAGCGGTGCGCACGGTGAACGCGACCTTTGGGGTTCCGCAGATCATCGTGTTGTCGATCTTCGACCGCCTGCCCAAGAAAGAGATCAAGTTCACCCGCCAGAATGTCTTCGAACGGGACAACCACGTCTGCCAGTATTGCCAGAAGCGGTTCGACCCGCGCGAGTTGAACCTCGATCACGTCATTCCCCGGGACAAGGGCGGGAAGAGTTCCTGGGAGAACATCGTGACGAGCTGCATCCGCTGCAACACCCGGAAAGCCAACAAGTTACCCACCGAGGCCAACATGTTCCCCATGAAGGAACCGAAGGCCCCCGTGTGGCGCCCCTTCATGTGCCTGGCCGAGCGGAGTTCCCGGAGAAGGGCTTACCCGAGCTGGCGCTTTTTCCTCGATCTCGAACCGGCCATGGTCGAAATGAGCGGCTGAACCTCCCCCGGGAGGATCGGCCTCACTTTTTGGCGGTCGCGCCTTGGGCCGGCTTCCGCAGCGGAACGGAGCCTTCTTCCCGCTTCTCTTTTCCGCCGAACAACCCGCGGAACGTGACCGGCATTTTTTGAGCGGGGGGCTTGGGAGCCGGAGCCGGAACTGCGGCGGGAGTCGGACGGGGCGGAGTCTGTCCCCGTGCCACCGCGACCGGATTCTCATCGCGCCGGACGAAACGCCGCAGCAGCCAGTGCCGTTGCAGGGCCTCGGCGGCAATCTCGTATTCGCGGGCCGTCTCCTGCAAGGCGGAAGCGACGTCCCCGTAACTTTGAATGGCCGCATCCGCCTCGTTCACGGTGGCCGGCAAAGTGCCCGCCGCTCTGGTGAGGGCCAGCGCGGCGTCATTTGCGGACTTCGAGGCCCGGGAGACATTCTCCAAGGTCTGCTGGATCTGTTTTTGCGCCTCTTCGTCGCTCAACAGGATGCCAGCCGCCCCCTCTCCTTTTTCAATCCGGCCCATGACCGAGGCGAACGACCCGGAGGCTTCGTTGAACCTGGCCAGGGCCTCGCGCACCTGCTTGCCGCTCTCCTCGTCCCAAAGCAAAACCCCGGCCGCGCTCTCCCCTTTTTTGACTTGCTCGAGAAGTTCCCGGACGCCCGCGATGGCGATCTGGAAATCCTTCTGAGGATCGTTCAAGGTCTCGGCCAGAGACTCGATGTCCTTCGAGGTCGCCTGCATCTGATTGATCGCCGGGACCAAGGCCCCGTTGAGTTCGGCCACCATCTCGGTCATGTCCTTCTGGTTCGCGCCCGAAGAATCCGCCAAGGGCAAAGTGGTCAGGTCGGGCACCGGGGTGTCGGCCCGGCTCACCTCGAAATAGGCGGCCCCCAAACCTCCGAGACCGGTCTTGAGAATGGCCTTGGACTCTTCACCGACAAAGACGGTGTAATCCCCCCGCAACTCCAAAACCGCCACCAGCTGCAGCTCTTTCGGGTCCATGTTCCGCTTCACCGGAGGCCGCCCCGTCCGTTTGTCCCGCAACTCCACGGCCCGGACCGACCCGGCCCTCGCTCCGAGAATGCGCACTTCCGCCCCCGGCCGGATCCCGAGGGTGCCACTCTCCGGCAGCACCACATCATAGGAACGCTTGCCCTCGAACCATCCTTGAAGCTGACCGCTGAGGAAAATCAGCCCGATCAAGAGAACCACCACCGTCAGGGCGAACGCCCCGGCGATTTCGTTGACGTGTCGGAACTTGAACGGTTTGGCGGGCATCGGACTGGGAAGTGACGGGTGGACCGGGAAACTTCAGTGGCGGCGGCTCACCGCCGTTGGCACCCCATCATACCTCAAGGTTTCGTCAAGGCCAGCGGCGGTGCCAAGATCCATCCAAATCACCGCGGTCCCCGACTCCCTCGCCAGCCGGACCTGTTCCCGCAATCGACCCGGCGCGTTCTTCCCTCCCCCGCGGTCCGGAGCCTCCAACACCAGAAGTCGCAATGGTTCCGGCAAAAAGGCGCGCACCCATTGCGCCAGCATCAAGACGTCGGATGACGTCTCCGAGGGGCGCGTCACGGGCAATCCTTCGAGGCCGAAGACCCCGCACAAATCCCGCGCCCTTTGCCGCAAACTCACTTGGCTCACCATCGGCTCAAACTGACTCGCCAGGTAAACGTTCTCTTCCACGTCCAGATTCTCTAGCCAAGCCGCCCGGCCCGGAACCGCGAGCACCCGGCCGATCTGGCGACGGCGATGCTCCGCCTCCCGCGGATCCATGGTTTGCCAATCCCCCCCCCAAACCATCACCCGCCCGCGCGCCGGAGCCTTCAATCCCAGAAACAAATCGCCCAAATGAGGCAGACTCTCCGCCTCCAACCCCGCGAACACCACGCAATCCCCGGCCCGCAGGGCGAGATCGAACCCGCCCGCCTCCGCGTCTCCGCCGGTGGACAGCCCTTCACAGGCAAAGACAATGTCGCTCCCGCCCTTCATCGGATGTAGGTGACCGCCATCACCAAAGCCGTGATCCCCACGGCGACGCTGATCGAACGCAAAATCGCCCGGCTCACGGCCTGGGGCACTTCCGTGGACGCCCCCCGGACCCGCAACCCCTCGTAACAGCAGATTGCTCCCATGACCAACCCGGGGAGAAGGGTCTGCACCGAGATCGAGACCAGATCGACGGCGGACAGCGAGCCGAGCAACGACCGGAAAAACGGACCCGCGTCCACCGTGCTGCCGCTGACCAGGATGAATCCGAGGGCCGCCGAGATCATGGCCACCACGACGCAAATCAAGCTCAGGCCGAACACGCAGACCGCCAGCCCGATCATCCGCGGCACGACCATGTAATGGAAGATGTCAATCCCCAACGACTCCAACAAAGCCACTTCCCCGGTGGTCTTCATGGTGGCCATCTCCGTGGTGATCGCCGAGGCACTGGCCCCGATCACAATGAAGGTGGAAAGAAAGGGAGCCGCGAGCTGCACCAACAGGGTGGCCACCATCTTCCCCGAGAGATCGACCTGGCCCGTGTATTCCAGCCAGAGCAAACACTGCAGGTAGACCGAAGCCCCCATCAAGGCGGCCACCACCGTGGTGAACGGAATCGCCTCGACCCCGCCGAAGAGGATTTGTTTGGCAAGACGATCCCGGACCGGAGGCACCCAAGTCCCCGGCTTTACCGCCATGGAAAGAGCCACACAGAGCATCGTGGAAAGGTATCCCAAAGCCCTGAACAGCTCCAGGATCCATCCTCCCATGAAATGTAACCAAGCGCTCCGGGGCATCGTTCCGGAAGACCGTTCGCGCCTCAAGCGCCAATTTTCAACCACCAAGCAGGGATGGGCGCAACCGGGCGGCTCAACGCGGTTGAACCGAAGCGGTTTTCGCCTTGGCCGACAGATTGAAGAGCGGGGCCGGAGCCACACCGAAATAAAGAACCGCGGCGATCAACCCACCGAGCAGAAGCCGCATCGTCGGCCTGACCTCGATTTTCGGAGCATCGGCCTCCGCCGGAGCCTGCATGTAGGCGGCGCGCAGCACCTTGAAATAATAGTAAAAGCCGGCCGCCCCGGATAGGACCGCCACTGCCAGGAGAAACCAAGCATGGGCCTGCACGGCGAACCAGAGGACGAAGGCCTTGGCGATGAAACCCGCCGTCAGCGGAACGCCGGCCAGGCCGGCCATGGAAACCAGGACCGCGAAGGCAAGGAAGGGGGACCGCTGGTTCAGGCCTTGGAAGGAGGACAACTCCTCTCCCCCGGTCTGCACCCTCACCAAGGTGACCGCCGCAAAGCCCAGCGTGGCCATCAAAAGGTAACTGGCCAATCCGAACGCCACCACGTTCTCGACTCCCACCGATCCCGGGGCCGGGGGAACGAGCGGACCGCAAGCCACCGCGAGGAGGAGGAATCCGGCCTGGGAAACGCCCGAATAGGCCAGCAACCGCTTGAAGTTGGTCTGGGAAATCGCCGCGAGACTGCCGAAGAGAACCGTCGCCCCCGCCAGAATCATCACCACCTGCGTCACGTGGTGACCGAGGTCCGCCACCATCTCCCCTTTCTGCCAGAACGGCTCGAGGACGCGGAGCAGGACGATGAAGCCAGCCGCCTTGGAGACCGTCGCGAGAAAAGCGGTCACCGGGGTCGGGGCCCCTTGGTAAACGTCCGGAATCCACACGCTGAAGGGAAACGCCCCGACCTTGAAACCGATCGCCACCAGGAGCAATACGAGGCCGAAAAGGACGGCGGTCTGGTTCACTCCGCCGGCCGCCAACCGCTCCGCAATCACCGCCAGACTGGTCGATCCGGTGGCCCCGAAGATCCAGGTGATCCCGTAGACCATGAACCCGGTGGAAAGAGCGCCGAGCACCAGATACTTCACCCCGGCCTCGAGCGAACCGACGTTGCGACGGAGGAACGCCACCATCACGTAGAGGGAAATGGTGACGAGCTCGATCGAGACGAAGATCATGGTCAGATCAATCGCCGAAGCCGTCCACATCACGCCCGCGCAGGCGAAGAGCGGGATCACGAAAAACTCGCCCGCCCCGTATCCCGCCGCCGTGTAATGCTTGACCACCCCCACATACTCCAGCCCCAGCAACAGGAAGAAGGCGGTGCCCAAAAGAGCCAATCCCTTGTAAAAACCGGCGAAGCTCCCCGGGGCATAGGTGTAAAGCTCCCAGAACCCTCCCTCGCCCCCCTTGGCGGAGAAGTTGAGCACGAAGAGGATCAAGACACCGGTGAAGGCGATCCAGCCGATCCAGCGCTTGTCCGGCCCGGGGCGGAAGGCATCCGCAAGCAGAAGCACGAGGCCGAGGACCACCAGGGCGATTTCCAGGAAATAGGCGGGAACGATTGGCATTGCGGAGAAAAGCGTAATTATCGTTGGCCCAGAATCACCTGAACCGAGCCCGGCAAAACATCAAGGATGAGCGAAGGGACCAAGCCCGCCACCAGAAGAACCAGCACGAGCAGACCGGCGGCGAGGCGGCCGTTCCAGCCCAAATCGGTCACCGTCCGGCTGGCCACCACCTCCCCTTGGAAGATGTGCCGGAAAGCCCGGAGCATGTAGACCGCGGAGATCACCACCCCCCAAAGCGCGAGCACCGTGGTAATCTGGAGGAATCCCAGCGGGCCGCCATGATACCCGCTGAACCCACCGAAAAACACGAGGATTTCCGAAGCGAAGTTGGCGAACCCGGGCAAACCGATCGACGCAAACGCGGCGAAGCCGAAAAGGAAGCAAAGAACGGGAGCCGACTTGCCCAGCCCCCCCATCATGGTCATGTCGAGCAACGGAATCCCCTTCCGCAATTCCCCGGCCAAGGCGAACAACAGGGCGATCGAAATGCCATGGGCGAACATCAGCAGCACGGCCCCGTTGACCCCGATCGGGTTCACCGCGACGATGCCGAGGAAAACATACCCCATGTGCATCACGCTGGAATAGCCCAGCATCTTGTCGAGCCGATCCTGCGCGATCGTGACCAATCCGACGTAGAGAATGTTCCCCAGCAACAGGACCATGACCCACTGGGCCCACGCCTGGTGCCCCAGCGGCAGCAAAGGCACCGCCACGCGCAACAGCCCGTATAGCCCGAATTTCTTCAACACCCCGGCATGCATCATCGCCACCGGTGCGGGAGCCGCCGCATAAGCAGGAGCGGCCCAAGAGTGGAAGGGGAAGAGGGCGATGAGAATCCCGAAACCGATCAGCAAGGTAAGGTAGATCGGCTTCTGCTCCGCCGCTCCGAAAGCCCCCTTGGCCGCGGCAGCCTGAAGATCCGCCAGGCTGAAGCTGCCGGTATCGGAAGCGCCGACCAACGCGAGGAGCCCGGCCAGCAACACGAGACTGCCGACGCTGAGGTAAATCGTGATTTTCCATGCCGCCCCGACTCGGTCCTCCCCATGCCCCATCATCCCGATCATGAGGAAGGTCGGGATCAGCGCCAGTTCGTGAAAGGCGAAAAAGAAAAAGAGATCCGTGGAGAGAAACGCTCCCAGAGCTCCAGCACCGATGAGCAAGGGACTCGCGTAATACAGGCGGGCTTGCGCCCCCGAAAGCGCCCTTCCGGGACTGAGACAGACCGCGGCCAGCGTGACGAGCACCGTCAACAGCACCAGAACGAGGCTCATCCCGTCCAACCCCAACGAGAGGGCGATCTTCGGGTCGGAAAAGATCAGGCGCTCGGGATTCGGCATTTGGGGAGCCAGACCCTTCGCTTGGGAGGGATCGAAGTTCATCCACACGAACAATCCCCAGACCAGATTGACCGCCGCCGCCGCGAGAGCCGCCGGGCGCGCCGGCAATCCGCACAGAATGCCCACGGCCGCCAGCAGCGGAATCAGAATGAGGATTTCAAGGTAACCTAGGCTCATGGTCGCAATCTTTCGTGAGGCTCAATTTCCCATCAGGATCACCGCGAGGAGCACCAACACCCCCGCCCCCATGACAAATCCATAGGTCTGCAGGCTGCCGGATTGCACCCGGCGCAAAAGGTTGCCGAAGTTTTCCACCAACTTCACTCCGCCCGACACCAGGACACCGCCCAGAATCAGTTGATCGATGGCATAGAGAACATGCCCGGTGAGATCGTGCGTGGCCTTCACCAACACGTGGTAAACCTCATCGACCCAGAACTTGTGCCGCAGCAAGGCAATCTTGAGCGGGTCGCGCTCCTTGTTCCAGTAAAGCAAGGCACCCGCGAGCACCCCGGTTCCCAGAGCCACCAAGGAGATCAGGCCGACGGGAGATCCGTGCTCCCCGTGGCCATGAGCACCGTCGTGGTGCGGCACCAGGGCCATCAAGGGTTTGGCCACGAAGGGAAGATGTGAGGTCCACGCGAGCCCTGCCAGAATCACCAACGGAAGCAACATGCCGATCCCGACCTCGTGCGCATGCCCGGCGTCCTCGGACCGCTCCTTGCCGAAAAAGGCCACCACCACGAGACGGGTCATGTAGAAAGGAGTCAGGAAAGCGACCGCCGCAGCGATCCAAAACAGGGTTTGGTTGTGTTGATAAGCCGCCTCCAGAATCGCCTCCTTGCTCGCGAACCCGCTGGTCCCGGGCACCGCGATGAGGGCCGCCGTCCCTGCCAGCACAAAGGTGGCGAAGGTCACGGTCATGCGCTTCGACAACCCGCCCATCCGCCAGATGTCCTGCTCATGATGGCAGGCATGGATCACCGCCCCCGCTCCGAGGAAGAGCAGGGCCTTGAAGAAGGCGTGCGTGTAAAGATGGAACATGGCCGCATCAAATGCGTGCAGCCCCACCGCCATCACCATGTAACCCAGCTGCGAAAGCGTGGAATAAGCCAGCACCCGCTTGATGTCATCCTGCTGCACCGCCACCAGCGCCGCGAAGGCCGCCGTGATCCCGCCGATCCAGGCGATCACCTGACCGGCATCGGAAAGCGCGATGAGGACCTCGCTCCGCACCAGCATGTAGACTCCAGCCGCCACCATCGTGGCCGCGTGAATCAGCGCGGAGACCGGCGTGGGGCCTTCCATGGCATCGGGCAACCAGACGTGCAGGGGCAATTGCGCCGACTTGCCGACCGCCCCACAGAACACCAACAGAGCCGCCACCGTGAGGAAGCCGCGGGCCCCGGGATCCAACCCCTTGACCGCTTCCCCCAGTGGACCGAAAGCGATGGTCCCGGTCAGCCCCCAAACCATGAGGATGCCGATCATGAAACCAAAATCCCCGATCCGGTTGGTGAGGAACGCCTTCTTCGCAGCTTCGGCCGCGCTGTCTTTGGCGAAGTAGTGGCCGATGAGGATGTAGGAACTGACGCCCACCAACTCCCAGAAAATGAACATCATGGCGAAATTGTCCGCCAGAACGATCCCCGTCATCGAGAACATGAAAAGCGAGAGACCGGCGAAGTATCGTCCCCGCGCGTCGTCGTCCGCCATGTAACCGAGCGAGAAAAAGTGGACGAGGGCCCCCACCAGGGTCACCACGAACATCATTCCGATGCTCAACCGATCCAAGATCAGGCCGAACTGCAGCTTCAGGCCCGGCACGTCAATCCACGTGACCGGCTCCGGCGCGGCTGGAAGAGAACGCAACAGTTGGATCGAAATCCCAAGGGTCGCGAACACGGAGGCCACGGAGATCAGGCCGACCAGCGCGCCCCACCGCCGCAAAAACACACCGCCCAGGACCGCGGAAGTCAGCGGGAGCAAAAGAAGGAACCAAGCCAAATCGATCATGTGCGCGTTTGTCCCCTACCCGTTCAGTTCAGTTCTTCATGGTGACCATGTCCCCCACGTCCGTGGAACGTCGCGCCCGATACATGGCCACGATGATCGCCAAGCCCACCGCCACCTCGGCGGCCGCCACCGTCACGATGAAAAACACCAGCACCTGGGCCGAATACACCGGCACGCCGTTCAAGGCGCCGAACCGGGAGAAGGCCACGAGCGAAAGATTCGCGGCGCTCAACATCAACTCGAGGCACATGAAAATGACGATGACATTGCTCCGCACCATCACCCCGGTGAGTCCGATGGAGAAGAGCAGCGCGCTCAGGAACAAGTATTCGTTCAGCGTGACCATGACCTTCGGCTCAATGCAGCTCCTTCTTGCAGAGCACCACCACCCCCACGGTGGCGCTGACCAACAATACCGCGATGATCTGCAGGGGGAAATTGAAGTCGGTGAAGATGACGCGTCCCAATTCATGCACATCGCTCCCCGCAACCGCCTTCAACTCCGGCATCCCGCGCCCGCCCTCCGGAAAACGACCGATGACGACCGAGGACATCACGAGGAACGTCAACCCGGTCCCGAGCCCCGCCAACACGGCCCCCAGGTTGAGGGGGCGCCGCTCCTCCGCCCGGAGGTCCAGCAGCATGATGATGAAAAGGAACAGCACCATGATCGCCCCGGTGTAGACCAGAACCTGGATGGTCCCGATGAAATAGGCGTTCAGCCCGATGAACAACGCCGCGATCGAAACGAAACAGCCGATGAGCGAGAACGCACTGGAGACCGGGTTCCGGTTGACGATCACCCCGAACGCACCGAGGACGGCGAACGCGGCAAAAAGATAAAAGAGCGCTTGGGGCATCGACCGGTTTCCTTCCCTCAGTTCACTTCAAATCGTTCCACTTGTTCACCAACCCGGTGCGCACGCCGCCGATCTCATAGAGCCGTCGTTTGTCATGCACCATCTCGGCCCGGCTCTCCCCGGTGATGGCGTAATCCTTGCGCAGGAAAATGGCCTGTTCCGGACAAACCTCCTCGCAGAGACCGCAATAGATGCACCGGATCATGTCGATCTCGAAAGCCTTGGGGCGCTTCTCCACCTTGGCCCACGGATCACTGTTGGGGATCTCCTCGGGAGTGATGGTGATGGCCCGCGGCGGACAAATGAACTCACAAAGCTGGCAGGCGACACACCGCTCGCGCCCGTGCTCGTCGGTGACCAGGGCGGGCGCCCCGCGATAGTATTCGGGGAGGTGCGCATCCCATTTCTCCTCGGGATACTGCATCACGACCTTGGTCTTGCCGCGGAACAAGCGGACGATGTGACCGAACGTCAGCGCCAGCCCGTGAAGGATGGAAGACAGATAGATCTTCTCGAAGAAGTTGAGTTTGGGACGCTCGACGAGTTTGGTGGCCATATTTCCGTTTACGTTAGCGGAACGCGATCAGCAGCCCGGCGGTGAGAATAATGTTCACCAAGGCGATTTCAAAAAGCCAGACCCAGCCCAGCTTCATGAGCTGGTCGTAGCGAAACCGCGGCAATGTCCAGCGGACCCAGATGAAGAACAGCACGAAGAGAAAGACCTTGATGAACAGGGTGGCGAACTGAAGCAAGGCCACCCCGGGCCCCACCGCTCCCAGTTGTCCGGCAGACAATCCGAAAGGAAGCGACCAGCCGCCGAGGAACAAGGTCACCGCGAAGCAGGATCCCACGATCATCGCCGCATACTCACCAAGGAAGAAGAGGGCGAACTTCATCGAGGAGTATTCCGTGTGATACCCACCGACCAACTCGGTCTCGCACTCGGCCAGATCGAAGGGCACGCGGTTGGTTTCGGCGAAGATCGCGATCATGAACACGATGAAGGAGATCCCCACCGGGATCGCAAGAACCGCCTTCTTCACGTCAAAGGCGAACGGCTTGCCCTCCGTCCACAACGGCAGCAGGGACCAGCCTTCCCTCGCCTGCGCCGCGACAATCTTGCCGAGGTGAAGGTCCCCATAAATCATGAGCAGGGGAACGATGGAGAGACCGAGCGCGATCTCGTAGGAAATCATCTGGCTGCTGGAACGAACGCCCCCGAGGAACGGATATTTGGAGTTCGAAGCCCAACCGGCCAGCACGATCCCGTAAACCCCGAGCGAGGAGATGGCGAAGATGAAGAGCGGTCCGGTATCCAGATCCGCGATCACCATCGGTATATTCGCCTTGGTCCCGATCAAATCCTGTAGCCAGGCGGGCAGTTGCATCTCCGAACCGAACGGGAGCACCGCACAGGTCACCAGCGCCGGCACCAAGACCAAAGCGGGGGCCAGCCAGAAATAGAACTTGTTCACATGCCCCGGAGTCACGTCTTCCTTGAGAAGGAACTTCAACCCGTCCGCGATGGGTTGGAGCAACCCAAGCGGTCCGACCCGGTTCGGCCCGAGACGATCCTGGATCCACGCGCTCACGCGGCGCTCGAAGTAGACCGAGTAGGCCACGGACGGGAGGATCGCCAGGAAAACCACGACGACAATCTTGAGGAGGGTGGTGAGGATCAAAAACCAGTCCATCTGCTGCTCACCCGTTGATCATTCCCTTGGCCCGCCGTTCCCGTTCCCGCTCCAGAAGAGGGATTTTCACGCCCGTCTCCAAAAGCGGAATCCCTTGGCTGCCAATCTTTTGCAAACTCAAGCCGCTGAAGGCGGGGACCGCACCCGCCATCGCGCGGAAGACATCGTCGATCCCCTGCACCCCGCCCGCCCCACCGGCACCCTGGATCAAATCCTGAAGAATCTCCCAGTCGTCGCGCGCCTGCCCGGGGATCGGCACCGCCGCATTCAACCGCTGCAAGCGACCCGCGACATTGATCATGCTACCCCGCTTCTCCGCCCAGGATGCCGCTGGAAGGACCACATGGGCGTTGTCCGCCGTCCGGTTGGCATGGGTCCCGACCGATACGAGCAAGGTGAGACGCTTCAAGGTCTCTTCCGACCACCCCGGGACTTCGGTGAGATCCTCTCCGAAGACCAGCAAACCCCGGATCGCACCGGATTCCACCGCGGCGCGGATCGCGGGCAGCTCCAAGCCCGGGGTTTTCATCCCGAAGATCAGCTTGGCACCGTTGGTATTCGGATTGCGATCCGCCGCGATGAGGTAACCATCACCCGCACCCTCCCGGGGCACCACCTCGAGCGAACTCACCCGCATCAGGTCGGCGAGCCGCTTCGCGAGATACAATTCCTCGTTGGTCATCCGGGCCGACGCCACGATGGCGACCCCCATCGGATCCAGCTTGGCGAGAGACTCCGCGATGAAGGCAAAGGCCTCCTTCCAACGAACCTGACGATGGCCGGCACCGGAGCGGACCAAGGGATCCGTAAGCCGGTCCGGGCTTTCAATGGCGTGAAAGGAGAGCCGGTGGGAGTCCGGCATCCAACAGGAATTCACCTCGTTGTTTTCCCGCGGCGTGACCCGGTGGATTTTGCCTTCCCGGCTGTGGATGGTGACGTTCACCCCGGTGCCGCAATCGACGTTGATCGAGGGCGTTTCCTTGAGGAACCAGACCCGCATCTGGAAGCGGAAGTCGTTCGAAGTGAGCGCACCGACCGGACAAATGTCCGCGGTGTTGAGCGAGTAATTGTTCTCCAGCCGCTTCCCGGGATGCACCGCGAGGGTGGTGTGGCTGCCGCGCTCCGTGAAGCCGAGAACCCGATCGTCCACGATCTCCTCGCAGAAACGGATGCAACGGCTGCACATGATGCAACGCTCGTCGTCCAAACGGATCCGCGGCCCGATATCGACGTTCTTCGGTTTTTTCACCTTCTCCTCGCGGAAACGGGAAACCCCCGAGCCGTGCTCGACGCTGAATTCCTGCAAGCGACACTCGCCCGCCTGATCGCAAATCGGACAATCCAAGGGATGGTTGATGAGGAGAAACTCCATCACTCCCTCCCGGCAAAGCTGGGTCAGCTTGCTGTTCGTGCGGATCCCCATGTTGTCCGACACGGTGTTGGCGCAAGCGATGACGGGACGCGGCATCCATTGGATCACCGGCTTGCCCTGCGCATCCACCGGAGCTTCCTCCCCGGGCTTGGGGCGGGGCGGCATCCCCATCTCCACGAGGCACATGCGGCAATTCCCCGGCGAGGTAAGCTTCGGGTGGTAGCAGTAATGCGGCACCTCCCGGCCCACCTGCTTGCAAGCCTCGATCATCCTCGTTCCCTTGGGGAACTGATACCACTCCCCGTCGATCTGGACGTTGAGCAGGGGAACTGCCGGTTGATTTGGATCCGTCTCCGCCATGTGTACTGCCCGGGGCGCAGGAAAAGTGTGACAAGGGAATCTCCGGGCAAGGTGAATTTGTGAAATTTTTCACAAGCAAGGCCGCCGACCCCGTTGACCGGCCCGACTTCCCCCCTTCAAACCGGGCTCACGATAGGGCCAGCTTGGCCAGACCCGCCAACGAGGAGGGCACCTTGAACCGTTTTCCCTCCAAGCCGGCCCGCGCCAGCTCCTGCAACCACGAGCGCGAAACCCGGATCCCGGTCAAGCGCAGATAGAGGTCTTCACCCTCCAATTCCGGCTCGAACCGGGCGACCTCAACCTCGATCGATGACGTTTCCCCGTTCAAAAGCAACTGCATTTTCACGCGGCGCTCCCGGGTATCGAATTCCAATTCGGTGACCTCGCCGTAATCCTTTCTCAGCATCAGGTTCAATCCTTGCCGGAGCGCCGTCGACTTCATCTTGTCCCACATCCCGGCAACCTCGCGCCTGACTCCGCCCCGGGCAAGCGACTCCACTCCTCCCCTGACACAAAGGATTGACGGATCCCCCGCTTCCGCCTTACACCCTTCAAAAACCTTTGCCCCCACCGCATGAATCCCGCCCCCATCCGGCCCTTGCTCCCGACCGCCATCGGTCTCGCCCTGCTCTGCACCTCCCCCGACGGCTCCCGGGCAGCCGGGTCGGCCGAGGCCGCCAAAATGCCCGACTACCCGAAGGTCAACCTCTCCCCTCGCTACGAGGTGGTCCCGGGTTGGGCCCAACGCCCCGCCGAGGCCACCCCCGCCGCCGTTCCCGCGATCGCCCTCGACCGTGAGGGGAACGTCTGGATCTATACCCGCTCCAATCCCGTGGTCCAGGTTTACGCGCCGGATGGCCGCTACCTCCGGGGCTGGCGCGAGGAAAACCCGGCGACCGTCCCGCACGGGCTCAAATTCGACGCCGATGGCAACGTCTGGCTCGTCGATTGCGGTCTCCACGTGGTCCGGAAGCATTCGCCCGACGGCAAGCTGCTCCTCACCCTCGGGACGCCGGGGGAACGCGGGGAGGACGAGAGCCATTTCTGGGCACCGACCGACATCACCTTCACGCCGGACGGAGAAATCTTCATCGCCGACGGTTATGGAAACGGACGGATCGTCCACTTCGACGCCAGCGGAAACTACCGCAAGGCCTGGGGCACCCTGGGAACCCGGCCCGGCCAGTTCAGCGTGGTCCACGCCATCGCGTCGGACTCGAAGGGCCGGATTTACGCGGCGGACCGCAACAACGTCCGCGTGCAGATCTTCAACACCGACGGCAAGTTGCTGGACACTTGGTCCAACGTGCTCGTGCCCTGGGGTTTCTGGGTCACGCCGCAAGACGAAATCTGGATCTGCGGCTCTTCCCCCATGCCTTGGCTGAGCGATCCCAAATACCCGGGCGCCCCGCTCGGTTGCCCGCCCAAGGATCAACTCTTCATGAAGTTCAATACCGATGGCAGGGTGCTGGAACACTGGACCCTGCCGAAGGGTGGCGACGGCGAGGAAAAACCCGGCGACGTGAACTGGCTCCACACGATCGCGATCGACGCCAAAGGCGATCTCTACGCGGGGGACATCATCGGGAAGCGGATCCAGAAATTCGTGCGCAAGCAGGGTTGAGCTGACGCCCCCTACTCTTCGAACGGGTATCGCCAGAGTCCGTAACAGCCCCCGGCCGCCCAAAGATCACGGGTCCGGGGATGGACCCGCAGGGCAAAGCATTCCCGGGCTCCGTCCGGCCCGGAAGCGGCCGGTGCCAACCGGGGGTTGCGGGTCAGGACCTCCCAGGTCTCTCCGCCGTCCCTCGACCGGGCCACCGAGGCGTCCGTGGCGTAAAGATCCCGGGGACCGGCGGCATAGACCCGGCGGGGATCCACCGGATCCAGGGCGACCGTCGCCACACTGACCTGCCCGTATTGATCCACCGGAAGCCTCCCGGTGATCTCCTCGGTCCGTCCCCCGCCAAAGCGGAACAGCCTGTGCCCCTCCACGGCGATGAAGAAAAAGGCCCCTTCCGGATCCACGGCCACGTCCACCACCGCGGCCGGCAAGGTCGCCACCTTGGTCCAAGTCGCCCCGAAATCACCCGAGGCCACCACGTGACTCCCGTCCGCCCCGTAGACTTTGCGCTCTCCGTCCCGCGCAGCGGTCAACACCCCCTTGCAGCCTTCCATCCGGACCCAGTTCCCTCCCAGATCCACGCTCCGCCAATCGCTGAGGTAGATCACTTCCGGGTTCTTGGGATCGCCGTGACCGGTCGGCAACCCGGAACATTGGAACCGGGTCCGGGAGAAGTTTTTTCCCCCGTTGCGGCTGATGGCGATCACGCCCGGAGCATTCCACTCCGCGGCCACCTGGGTGACGAGAACCTCGCGGCTCGCGGCATAGGCGCCGTAGGTGAAACCTCCCCATCCGTGACCGCTTGCGTTGCAATAACTCCAGGTCTTTCCGCCATCCCGGGTCACCGCCCCGTTGTAATCCTGGGAACCGACGTAGAGCAAGTCCGGGTCTTCCGGATGAAACGCAAAGCGTCCGCCCACCAGCATCCCGGTGAACCCGTTCGCGTCCCAAGCAAACACCGCGCCCCCGTCCCGGCTGCTCGAGATCCAATCCCCGCCCAAGGCCCAGACCCGTTCCGGATCCGACGGATGCCAGGCGAACTTCTGGGTCCGCCCGTTGAACGGCATGAACGCCTGCCGGTTGTCCCAGCGACCCTTCTTCCAATTCAACCCGCCGTCCATGGAACGATGAATGGAGAAATCGTAAGGACCACTCTGCTGGCAGACCACCATCCGACGGCTGTCCGCCCCGCTCACCGCAAGGGAAACGACATTGCCGGGAAGCCAATTCCCGCGAACCGGCGTGAACGACGCTCCAGCGTCCCCGGAAACCCAAAGCTTCCCGGGCGTCGCCACCCAGACCTTGTCAGGTTCACCCGGGACCACCGCCAGGTCCCGCACCTCCCCCGCCCAGGTCCGCTCGACGGTCCTCCCCCCGTCCAAGCTCCGGTGGAATCCCTGCGCGTTCCCCAGATACAATCGCCCCCCGGCCGGACCGACCCGCAGGACGCACCCGCCGAAATCCCCGCGCATCCGCTTCCAGGACCGCCCGCCGTCCTCGGATCGATGGAGACCGCCCACGGGATCGGGCGCCGACCAGTAGGCGATTCGCGACCCCTTGATTCCCGGATCATAGCTCCCCGGATCAAACGCGATCTTGTCCTGGTAGGAGCGGTATCCCGCATAACCGTCCACCTTGCAAACATGCGACCACGTCGCGGCTTGGTCCGTGGTCAGGTAAATCCCGTGGCTCTGGTGCGCGCTGCTGTTCGCCCCGACCGCCAAGGCCCGTTCGGCGTTGTGCGGATCCACCGCAAATCCACAATTCCCCCGGGGATGGTAACCGACGTTGCAGGGCTCCCAGCGCTTCCCTCCATCGGTGCTCCGGTAAATGCCGCCCACATCCGTCCCCATCAACAGAAAGGCCCCGTCCTGCGAATCAATCGCGATCGCCTGCACCCACTGGCACCCTTCCCCACCCGGATGCCCGGCGGCGCGGATCGACTCGGAGACCATGGGAACCGCTTCCCACCCGGCCCCCGCCAAGGAAAGGGGCCAGCCCAACAAGACGAGGCATTTGATTCCCATTATTATGAATAATACAGAGAAAACAATAAACAAGCAAGGGGTTCCCCTGATCACGATGTTGCTTGCCCCCGGCCCCCGTTTTCGTAAACTCCCACCGGTCCCGACGAGTTCCCCGGGAAATCCAGTCCTCATCGCAGCCCACGTTCTTTGATCCTCATGAAGCCTCGCAGCGCCTGTTCCGTCTTCTCCCCATGGATGGCCATCGTCCTCCTGTCCCTGGGATCGACACCACCGGGTCAGTCCCAAGTCTTTTCCAGCGCGGAATTCTTTTGCCCTCCTCTGAATCCCGCGGCGCTGCTCGGGAACAGCGTGGCCCTCACGGACACCCACATTCTGGCGGCACGCCCCTTTAGCTCCCCCCGGGGGGAGGTGTCGGTGCTCGATGCCCAGACCGGCGTGCAGCGGCGCATCCTGCGCTCTCCGTTGGCGGCCGGGGTCCCGGACGGTTTCGGTTTTTCGATGGCGGCAGGAAGCAACATGGTTTTGATCGGGGCCCCCTTTTCTGGCGGTCGCGGAGCCGCCTACCTCGTGAATCTCTCCACGGGAGCCTTGATCCGTTTCCTCCAGCCGATCACGGTCAATCCTGGTGATTATTTCGGGATCTCCGTCGCGATGACCGGAAGTTTTCTGGTGGTGGGCGCCTCGGGCACCACCGATGCCGCAGGGGTGGCCCAAGGAGCGGTTTACGTTTTCGAAACGCGGACCGGGACCCTGCTGCACCGCCTGCTCGCTCCAGACGCTGCGGCGGGCGACCTCTTCGGTGAAAGTGTGGCGGTGAGCGGACAATACGTTGTGGTCGGCGCCCCTTACAAAAACGCCAGGGCGGGTCGCGTTTACGCATTCAACGCCGTGACGGGAAATGCTTTTGCGATCCCCGATCCCGCGGGATTGGTGGCGAACGACGAGTATGGTGCATCAGTGGCGGTGAGCGGCAGCCTGTTGATCGCGGGTGCTCCCGGGGGCGCAGGTGCGAACGGACGGATGGTGGTGACCGATATCGCAACAGCCACGATTCTGGTGTCCGAAACCGGCGCGGGCAACTTCGGCAAAAAGGTGGCGGCGCATGGCCGGTTCTTTGCCGTGAGCAGCCCTTCCGCGACGCTTTCCCGGGATGGCCAAGGGATGGTGACCGTCCTCGAAAGCACCTATCCGGCGGGCGCGCCGGCCGAGTTCCGCAAGGTCGCGCAATGCTTCCATTCCTCTCCCTTGATCCTGGGCGAAGGCCTTGGCACAAGCATCGCGCTCAACGGCGACACCTTGGTCGCGGGGATCCCGTTCCGCACCAACCTCGGGTCGAGCGTGGGCAGCGTGATGAGGTTCGGCCCGTTCGCCTCACGGCTCAGCGAGAACGTGAGCCCTCTCGGACACCATGAAGCCGCCCGGCGCGGCCAAACCACGCCGGACCGGCCCGGCACCGTGTTCAACGGTTTCACCCAGCTCGCCTTGGCGCCGACCAGCACGTTGGGATCTCGCCGATTGGCCCTCGACGCCGCGCTCAACGGAGGCCGGTCGGCTTGGTGCAGCAACACCAATCTCGATGGCGGCCTCTTCACCCTGGGCCGGACGGGCGACCCCTTCACCGCGGGAGTGAATGTGATCGATTTCCTCAATCCGATCGCGAATGCGCCGGAGCGCAGCCTGGTGAGGGCGGTCCTCCGGGGCGCGGCCGTGACCCCTTCCACCAACGAAGCCATTCTCTTGTCCATCCAACGCGCCCCGTCCATCATGGTGCGCAAGGGAGGCACGGTTGGGGGGTCCCAGTTGACCCGACTGGGCCAACCCCGCATGGGCACTACCGGTCTTATCACCTTCAACGCCAAGATCAACGCTGCCCCGGCCTCGGACTCCGGGCTGTTCGCGTTCACGGGCGACGGCGCATTTGCCGTCAACCGCAATGAAGGTTCGGCGGCCCCGGGTTTGGGCGGGGTGCTGCTCGGTGAAATCGCCAACCGGTCCGCCATCCGATCGCTCTACACCGCCTATGCCGCCGGTTTGCAAACGGCTCCCGCCTTGAATCAGGCGGTCTTCAAGGATAGCGCCTTGCTGGGCCAAAGGGGAACCGCGGCCCCGGGCACCGGTTTCGGCCAAGTCTTCAGCAGCTTCATCGGGGAAAGCGTCAACGACTATTCTTTGGCCAACGGGGAAACGGTCTTTCGCGCCACCCTCAGCGGTCCCGGCGTGACCGTGGCCAACAACGAGGGCTTGTGGTCGGATCGAGGCGGAGGCGGCGTGACTTTGGTCGTCCGCAAGGGAGACCAGATTTCCGGTCTACCCATCGGCGTGGTGCTCCACCGGATCTTGAACTTCAGCATCTCCACCTTGGGACATGTCTTCGTTCACGCCCAGTTGCGCGGCCCGGGCATCAACGCCGCCAATGACGGAGCGCTCCTCGGATACGGATTGCTCGGAAACTCCTGGATTGTCCTCCGGGAAGGCGACGCGGCTCCGGGTTGCGGAGGTGCCAGATTCGCCACATTCAACCTCGTGCACCCCACCGGGTCCGGCCATTTTTCCCTGCTGGCCACGTTGACCGATTCCACCCCGGCGAACAATCTGGCGCTTTTCTTCGGGAGAAACGAGCCTGACTCTGGGGGCCTTTCAACCGATGTGGCCCATGCCCAGCCAAGATTGCTCGCCCGCAAAGGCCATCGCTACGAGCGGACCGGCTCCAGCTTGGTGAAAAGCATCGCTCAGCCCGCTTACCTCACGGATGGAAGCGGCGCCGGAGTCACCGGTTTGGCCCAAATGACGACGGAGATCGGGAACACCGCCGCCGTCTTGACCTTCACGGACAACGAGACTTCAGCGGTGGTCCTCAAACGGTAACCGGGAGGGTTCTGGCTCACTTGGCCGCCGGCAGAATCAGGAAGGCGGACTCGCTTCCGGCCGCGAAGTATTTCTTCGCCAGGGCATCCATGTCCGCCTTGGTGATCGCCTCGTGATCGGTCACGAAGCTGCGGGCCCAATCGAGGCGCTGGGGGAACTCCTGACTCGGAGCGAGCACGCTGTTCATCCAGTAACCGTTGGTCCGCCGGAATTCGGCGATCATGTTGATCATCGGTTTGCGGGCGCGTTCCAATTCATCCTCGCTCACCCCTTCCGCAGCCAAAGCGGCTCCGATCCGCCGGATCGCCTCCACCATTTTGGGTGCCTGTTCCGGAGACGTCTCCGCCAGGGCGAACGTCGTGCCATACCCCGTGAAGGTCTCGCTCGAAACGTTGCGCGCGTATGGACTGTAGGCATCCCCGAGTTCCTCCCGGATCTTGACCCGCAAGCGATCCCGCAGAATCGAAGAGAGAAGGCCCAGCCGACGGGTGCGCCGGATGTCGGACATGTCGTCCGTCGGCCAATACACCGCGACCATGGCCTTCGGAATTTCCGAGGCGTAGGCGATCTCGCGCGTTTCCCGCTTGACCGGGAACGAAACTTTCCGGGCCTCCGTCATCGGCTCCTTGGTTGCCTGGCGCGGAGGGAGACTGCCGAAGGTCCGGGACACGGCATCGATCGCCAGCTCAAGCTCGAAGTCGCCCACCACGGAAACCTCCAGGTAGGCGTTCCGGAGATGCGGAGTGAGCCATTCGCGAACCTCGGCGAGGGTGCGGGCTTCCAGATCGGTGCGCGCGGGATACCCGAACCGTGGATCGTTGTCGTGGATCGAGCGTTCCACCTGATCCGCGAGAATCCCCTCCGGCGTCCGGGCCAACTGGGTGTAAAGGGGGTCGAGGTTCTTCTTGAACTGCCGCTCGGCCTCTTCCCGATATCCGGGATGGGCGATGTTGGCGACGAGCCATTGCATTTCCAGCAAGAGATCTGCCGGGCGGGTCTGGCCGGAAAATTCGAAGGCGTCATCCTGCACCTGAAACAGGCTGGAAACCGTCTTGCCGGCGAAGATGCGCTTCAGATCGTCCAAGCTGTGCGCTTCCAACCCCGCGTCCGGGAACGTGGCGCTGGCGAAGGCGGCGAGCCCCGGCTTGGCCGGTGGCAGGGTCAACAACCCGGAACCGATCCGCACGCTGACCAGAATCTGGTCTGTCTGGAAGTCGGTCGGCTTGAAATTGGCCCGGACCTGGTTGTCAAAGACGATCTGGGTGACGTCCAGATCCTTTGCGTGTTTGCGGCTGGTGATGGCGGCCGGTTCCCCGGTCACCTCGTAGGCGAATTCCGCGGACGCCGCATTCTCCGGGGCCTCGACCGGGATCGCCTCCGCCTTGCGATACGCGGCCAGAATCGTTTCCGTGCCCCCGGGAACCACGACGTTTCCGCTCACGTGTACTGCGACTTGGGAACGATCGCCCCAAAGCTCCTTGAGTTCGGCGTGACATTGTTCCGGGGCAAGACCGTCCAGCAGCGGGCGGACCCGCTCAAGGTCCGCCGCCGGATGCGTGAAGACCCGGCCCGATCCAATCCGGCTCACCACCAGATCCGAAAGATCCCGGGACTTGCGGGTGGCCGCCGATTTGGCCCCATTCTCCGCCTGCTCCAAAAAGTTCGCCTTGGCCTCCGCCAGTTCGGAAACCGTGAAACCGAAACTGAGAACCCGGCGCAACTCCTGGTCAATCACGGAGAGCGCCGCCTCCCACTTGCCGGGCTCGCAAGAGGCATCGATCGATCCGTAATCCGCGAAGTTCAGGTCAAAGATGTCATCGACGCGCATCGAGGCCCGGTTGACCGGGGAGCCCTCCTGTTTTCCCAGCACCTCCAGCCGACGGGTCACCATCCATCCCGCGAGGAGCCGCCGGAGGTCCCTCGCCCGGCGCGCCACGGAATCCTTTTCCCGGAGGGCCGGTTTCGTGATCTCGATGGAGACTTCGGTCTCGGTGGCCTCGGAATCCGGGTGATGGTGCGCCAGAAGGCCGCGCCGCGGGATCGTTCCCATTTCCGGGTCCGGCACGCGCGGCGAGGCGGTCCGGAGGTCCTGGAACTGCTTGGTGAGCGCGGGAAGCACCGCGTCCGGTTTCACGTCGCCAACAACGACCACCACCATGCGGTCGGCGGTATACCATTTGTTGTAGAAATCGGTGAACCGCTTTTTCGGAGCCGTTTTGATGACTTCCTCGGTGCCGATGGGCAATCTCTTGCTCACCAGGGTCCCGGAGAGGGCGAATTCGGTCCAGTCGACGAACGCGCGCCATTCCGGGGAATCCCGGTCCCGCTTCTCCGCAAGGATGATGCCCCGCTCATCGTCGATCTCTTTCTCCTCAAAGAGAAGCCCGTCCGCATAGTCCCGGAGAACCTGCAACCCGTTGTCGAGCAGGTCCGGACTGGTCTTCGGCAATTCCAATTTGTAGACCGTCTCCTTGAAAAAGGTGTGGGCATTGGTGTCGGAGCCAAAACCCATCCCGAGGCGTTGCAGGTAACCCACCAGCTCCCCGGGCGGGTAATTCCGGGTGCCGTTGAAGGCCATGTGCTCGAGGAAATGGGCGAGACCCTGCTGGTCCTCCTCTTCCATCAGGGAACCGGCATCGACAAACAAGCGCAGACTGGCCCGCCCCGGAGGTTCCGCGTGCGGCAGGATGACATAACGCAAACCGTTTTCCAACGCTCCCCAGACGGCGGCGGGATCGGGAGAAAGGTCCGTGCCTTGATGCGCCCATTGAGGCGAGGCTTCCGGGGCGGTCTGCTGGGCTGGCAAGGAAGCGACCAAGGCCAGCGCCAACACGCTGAGGCCGGTGCGGAATCGGGAAAATGCAGTCATGGATGGGGTTTACGTGGTATTACGAAAGAAAACCGGTCACGGCTCGGGTCATTTCGGCACAGGCCGCCTCAGAAAAGACGTGATCCGCGTCCGGAAGTTCGATCATTTGTTTCGGATCGCGCGCGGCGGCGAAGATTTCGCGACCTTCCGTGATCGGAATGACGTCGTCCGCCGCGCCGTGCACGAAAAGCCAGGGCACCTTGATTGCCGCGGCCTGGTCCAGAACGCTGCCAATCGCGCGGAGATCCGCCAGATACGCCGACGAGAGGAGACAATCCGGCTTGTCCCACATCAACCCCTCGTCCGGAACCACCCCGCCGAACTCCTCTTCCACAAAGCGCGCGGTGTGCACCATCCCGGCCAGCGAGATCAAGGTGGAAAGGCGTGGATCAAACGCGGCCCGCAAAACCCCCACCGCTCCTCCCATGCTGTGGCCGGCGTAGACGATTTCGTCGTAGCGCCCTCCCGGCAAGGCATCGATCACGGAACCGAGGTCCCCCACTTCCTTGGTGATCGTCGCATCGGTGAACAAACCCTGGCTCCGGCCGTTCCCGGCAAAGGAGAAGCGCAGGGCATCGATCCCGGCCCCGGCACAGGCCCCGGCCAAGGCCACGGCCCAGGGACGGTCCATGTTCCCGGTGACACCATGTCCGATGAGGACGATGCGCCGGCTCCGGGCCCCGTCAGCCTCATGGTAGGCATATTCGAGGCGCTCGCCGTAGGAGTTGCGGATGGGGGAATTCACGGGAGACGGATGTTTCTTGGGTCAAACAACGGGGGCGAATTCGGTATCGTAGACCCGGACGGTATGGAACCAGGGGGAGAACGTCTTCACGAACACGTCATGATCGGGGTGGACCTGGTAGGCGTTTTGGTGTTCCACGGATTGGAACTCCAGAAAGAGGGCATGGTGGAAGGAATGATCCGTCACCGGGCGGGAAGGAGTGGCTGCCGGAGTGCCGATGCGGCCGTTGGCCACCACATCGATCGAACAAAGGGCCCGGAGCCCGGCCTCGAACTCCCGGTGTTGCGCTTCGGTGAGGGCGGGGTCCAGCCAGAAATAGACGGAATGCAGCATCATGCGGCGGAGAATAGGCACGGATTCGGGTTGTGGCAAACCCGCTCTCGCACTCGTCGTTTCTCGCCCCGGTCCACCGCGCCGGGTTGACAAGCGGGTCGGTGCCGGAGACCTTGCGCCCTCCATGAGTGTCCCTGCCGCCATCCCCACCGAACACAACGAGGCCCTCAACGCTCGAATCCTCGCGGTTTCGGAGGACAAGGTCCAAGGGTTCGTCAGATTCCCTTTCCAAGTCATCGCGGAACAGGCCGGATTGCCCTTGGAGACGGTCTTGGAACGCATCCGGGCCATGCTCGAGGCCGGAGTCATCCGTCGCGTCCGGCAGACCCTCCTCGCCAACAAACTCGCTGAAGGCGCCCTCGTCGCCTGGGCGGTGAAGGACGAACTTCTCGACCGCGCCTTCGACTTCATGTCCCGGGAGGATCCCTTCAGCGGGCACGTTGTGGTCCGCTCCACCGACCGCAATGTGACCGGAGGTGGCTTCAAACTCTGGACCACCCTCAAGGTGCCCCAGGGCGAATCCCTCGAGGAACACGCCAACGCCCTCGTCCGGCTCACCGGGGCCGACGAATACGTCCTCATGCCGGCCAAGGGAATCTTCGCCCTCGGCGTCGGACACGTGCGCCGCAAGGAGTTGGAACCGGGTGACCGTTCCGATGAACCGGCCCGGATGATGACCACCGCCGGGGCCGAACTCACCCCGGAAGAGTGGAACATCCTGATCGCGCTCAAAGGGGAACTCGCTCCCGACGAGATCTGCGCGGACCCGTGGAAGGGCCGCGCCGCCAGGGCCGGGGTCGACTTCGAAACCTTCTGCCGCGTCTCCGAAGGCCTCGACAAAAAACAGGTCATCGGCCGCTTCTCGACCTTTCTCGAACACGTGAAACCCTCCGCCGCCGGGGTGAAGGTGACCAAGTTTAACGGACTCTTCCACTGGCGGGTCCCGGAAGGCATGCAGGAGCGGGCGGGCAGCGAGGTCGGCCGCCACCACATTATGACCCATTGCTACTGGCGCGAGGGCGGGCCCCGGTTCGGCAATGTCAACATCATGGGCGTGGTCCACGGCACCGACAAGGCCTGGATGCTGGAGCACAAGGCCGCCATCGACCAACACCTCGCCGCGGTCGGCATCCCCGTCCTCTACGACAACGTCTTCTGGGGCGGGCGCAGCGAAATCAAGCCCTCGGAAATCGATCCCGCGGTCTATCGCCAATGGCACGCAAGGTGGTCCGGCGCTCAACCCGTGAACCATCCAAAATCATGAGTGAACCCGGACTGCAAATCGTCTTCAACGAAATCAGCGCCCGCGAGATTTCCGGCTTGGCGACCCTCCAACAACTCGACTTGCTCAGCAAATTCCGGGTCACCCCCCATGACCTCGAAAACCTCGACGAGGAACGCTTCGGCAAACTGGAACGCGAGGGCCGCAGCCTCTATCGCTATCGGTTCAACGACCTGCGCATCTATTTCTCGGTCGAGGATCGCAAGGTCCTCGTCCATCGCGTGCTCCACAAGAACAGCTTCCGGGACTTCCTCTTCCGGGGCGGTCTGAAAACCCACGACGAGGACGAAGCCCTCTCCGGGGCCGGCGGCTTCTGGGAGTTGATCGACGAGGGCGAAAACTCGCGGGCCGAGTAAGGGACGCCGGGAATCCCTCATTCTGACGAAACCGTCACCATTGAGTCCTCGCCCGTTCGCTGCGGCGGTCGGATGAATGGAGTTTTATGGGTCGAAGTCCGTCAAACCCTGACAAAGTCCGGTCCGCGCTCCTTCTCTTCACCCTTGTATTGCTCCTCGGTGCCCTGATCTTCGGGGTGATTCTCGTTTCAAGATGGGAGTCGGAACTGGCTCCGCCGGGAGCTGAATCGCCCGGGGACAGGGCGTCCTCTCAGGCTCCATCTTCACCGCCGCCCGGGTCGGGCCTCGGCAAAGCCGGTCTTCCCCGCCGTTCCAAGGAGGTCTGGCTCGGGGAATCGTCCGATCCAGCGTCCGCATTTCACCTCGCGCTCGACGAGTGCATGGTGCGGGAAATCGGGGGCACCGAGCAACTTGAGCCCATCGAACCGCCGGCCACCTTGGATACCCTCAGCAAGCGGATCTCCCGAATCGCGGGGGATCGTGCCGCGTTTCCCGTCGGCTATCTGGAGGGAGCCCCGCGGAACGAAAATTCCCGGCGCCTCGTAACCCCGGAACTTCGTCTCCAGGTTCCGGAAGCCAGAGCCCGCGCCATCGCCGGCGCCTACGGATTGCGCCTCAAGGCCATTCCCGGCTACGCCCCCGGTTGGGCCATCCTGGTCGCGCCCGGGCCCCTCGAAGCCCTGCACGCGGTGGACCGGCTCCGGGCCGCCGGGGAACCGGGCGCCAGCGTATTGCTCGCCGCCTCACGGAGCAAGCGGGCGATGCCCAATGATCCGCTGGTGCCGAATCAATGGCACCTCAAAAACAGTTCCACCTCGCGGACCGATGCCAATCTCGAGGGAGCCTGGAACTACGGCGGCTCCGGCGGCGTCACCGGAACCGGGATCCGGATCGGGATCGTCGATGATGGCCTCCAGACAGCGCACCCGGACCTCGTCACCAACGTGGACACGATCAACGATTACGACTGGAACGGGGCGGACAGCGATCCCAACCCCGGGACGGGGGACGACCATGGAACGGCTTGCGCGGGAAATGCCGCAGCGAGGGGGAACAATGGTCTCGGGGGCGCTGGCACCGCCCCGGAAGCCACTCTGGTGGGGCTGCGCCTCATTGCAGCCTCCGTGACCGATGCGCAGGAGGCGGAAGCGATGGATCGGAGCAAGGATCTCATTCAGATCAAATCCAACAGCTGGGGACCGAGTGACACCGGCACCGTGCTGGAAGGGCCGGGGCCGTTGGCGCAGGCCGCTTTCCGGACCGCCGTGACCAGCGGACGGGGAGGGCTCGGCACGATTTTCCTCTGGGCCGGCGGAAACGGCGGAAACGCCAATGACAACTCCAACTATGACGGTTATGCCAACGCAATCGAAACCATCGCGATCGGCGCCACGGACAGCCTTGGCAACCGCGCCTACTACTCCGAGCCCGGAGCCAACCTGGTGGTCTGCGCCCCTTCTTCAGGAGCTTCCCCGGCACTCGGCATCACCACCGTGGACCGCACCGGAGCCAATGGCTACAACACCGCCGCCTCGTCCAACGGCGGGGATTACACCAACGACTTCGGTGGCACCTCTTCCGCAACCCCCACCGCAGCGGGGATCGTCGCCCTCATGTTGCAACGCAATCCGAATCTCGGCTGGCGCGATGTCCAGGAAATCCTCATCCGCTCCGCCTTCAAATTCAATCCCTCGGATCCCGACTGGACCACCAACGGCGCGGGATTCTCCTTCAATCACCAGTTTGGCGCCGGCCTGATTGACGCCGCCGCCTCCGTCGCCCGGGCCGCCACATGGACCAATTTGACTGCGCAGGCCCAATTCACCTCCTCGCAGTCCGGCCTGTCGGTCTCCATCCCGGAAAACAACCAGGCCGGGATCACCCGGAGTTTTGATTTCTCCGCATCCAATCTGCGGGTGGAGCATGTCACCCTCCGCCTTGGCATCACCCACACCGCCCGGGGAAATCTCGAAATCAGCCTGACCTCGCCCGGCGGCATGGTGAGCCGTCTCGCCGAGGTCCGGCCGGACACGGGCGATGATTACACCAACTGGACTTTCTCTTCGGTCCGGCATTGGGGCGAGGATTCACGGGGAACCTGGACACTGCGAATCGCGGACCGTTCCCTTTCCGGAAACACCGTTGGCGGCACGCTCACCGCCGCCGAGATGACCGTTTTCGGAACCAACCTGACGCCCACCAATCCCGCCCCATCGGCCAGGATCGACCAACCGACCGCCGGTTCCGTCTTCAGTCCCGGGTCCACCGTGCCTGTGCAGATCACCGCGACCGACGCCACGGCGTCGGGCGCCACCGGCATGATCAACCAGGTGGAATTGTTCATGGATGGAATCTCTCTGGGCATCGATTCCAGCGCTCCTTACACATTTTCCCTCACTCCCGCCCCGGGGTCCCATGCCTTGGTCGCCAAAGCCACTGACAGCGAGGGCGCCACCGGTGAATCCGCCTCCGTCTCCTTCACGGTGGCCAACCAACCGCCGGTCATCGCGAGCGCTTCGCTCAATGCCGCCGGGATCGCCTACACTGACGCCCCGTTGCGCGTCGCGGCGGTCGCAGCTTCCGACCCGGAAGGAGTTTCCCCGACGTTCTCTTACCAATGGGAATCGAGCGCCGACGGACTCACCTTCAGCCTCCACCCGGAGGCCACCGGGGCCACCCTCAACGCCGCCTCCACCGCAGCCAAGCTATGGCGCTGCGTGATCACGGCATCCGACGGAGAAAAAACCAGCATCCCCTTCGTGACCGCTGCGGTAAACCTCATCACCCCTCCCCCCACCACGGTTTTGCCCGGCGCCTCGCTTTCCTACCAGAGCGGACTGGTTTTGCGCGGGACGGGCTCCACCGCCACCCGGACCGCCATCATCAATGAATTCAGCCAGGGCTCCTCGGGCCTCTCGGAATGGATCGAACTCCTGACCTTGCGCCAAGGCAGCCTGGAGTATTGGGATCTAAGCGATGCCGCCGGAAACATGCTGTTGTTCCAGAACGGTCCGGTCTGGGCCACGATTCCGGCCGGAACCCTCATCGTGGTCTACAACTCGGCCGCAGCCAAGGATTCGCTGCTTCCCGCGGACGACAGTGACCCGGCCGATGGACGCATGGTCCTCCGCAGTGACAACACGGCTTTCTTCGATCCTCTGGCGGACGTGTGGCTGCCGCTGGGCAATTCGGGGGACTCCATCTTTCTCAGCGATGCCGAATCCAACCTGATCCATGGCCTAGCCTACGGTAGCAGCACCGCCACCTCCCCCAACATTGGAGCCGTCGGCAGCGGGCGGGCCGCCTATTACACAGGCGATTCCGATGCCGGAGCCAATGTCGCAGGGAACTGGACCGTCACCACCTCCCAGTCCGGCCGGGCCGAACGGGTCCGGGCGCTGTTGCCGGGCGTGGTCCTGACCGGCGGTTCCTACACCCAAAACTTCGATACGACTCCGGGCGCTTCGGGCACAAGCTATCCAGACGGCTGGACCTGCTACAATGGCGGAACCGAAGACACCGTCATGACGGTGGGAAGCAACTCCAGCACCGCCGGAGGAAACTACAACCATGGCTCCCGCATCGGCCTGCTCGGCTCTGGCTCCGGTTTCGATTCCAGCTCCCTCGTGCTCGCTCTCCACGGCACCAACGGCTGTTCCGCCTTCCGGATCAGCTATGACGTGATTAAAATCAGGGAGTCCACCCGCTCCCACGATTTCAAATTGCAATATAGCCTCTCCTCCCCGACCAGCGGTTTTGTCGACGTTGCCTCGGGGGTTTACACCTCCGGCACCCTCGCGGAGGGAACCGTGACCAACTTCTCCCTGCCCTTGCCCGGCTCGTTCGAAAATCAATCCTCCACCGTTTATCTCCGCTGGCTCTACACGCCGTCCGCCACGCCAGGCAGCGGATCCCGGGACGCCTTGGCGCTCGACAACCTCTCGCTGGCATGGACCGGAGACGGTTCGGGAGGTGGCGGGGGAAGCGGTGGCACCAACTTGACCGGCGTCACCCCGGGGACTCCCAATTCTCCGGCCAACCAAGCGTTTGTGACCGCCTTGCGCTCCGGCCTGCTCGCCTCCCCCGCCCTCTTCCGACTCGGGGCAGGGACGAACCTTCCCCTCGGCCTGTCCTTGGATCCCGGCACCGGACTGCTTTCCGGCGTCGTCGCGACCACAAACCCTCCGGGAGCCTATCCCATCGTTATCGAGCGTCACAACTCGCTCGGCGAAACCGTGTCCCACACCTTCACGCTTTCGCTGGGCAGCCCGACTTTCACTTCCTGGCTCAGTGGCTTCCATGTGGGCACTGCCACCAGCCGGGCCGGAGATTTCGATGGGGATGGCTTGGGCAACGCTTTGGAACATTGGCTCGGCTCCCGCCCCGATATTCCCAACCCGGGTTTGTCTCCCCTCGCTGCCACCGGCACGACCTTCTCCTTCCGCCATTCCCGGTCCAACCTCCCCGCCACGGACGTCGTCGCCCGCTACGAATGGTCCCCCGATCTGATCTCCTGGTTCGCTTCCGGGGAATCCCACGCGGGCGTCCGGGTCGATCTCCGTGATTCCGTGGTCAACGACACGATCGCTCCCGCCAATGATCTGATCGAGGTCACCGCCACCGTCGTCCAAGGAGCCGGTCCATCCGTTTTCGTGCGCCTCACGGCTCAATGAACCGATTCCTTTGCCCCAGCCCCATCGCGGGTTTATCGGTCAGGCCCGTCTCCACCGATGCACCTCGATTCCCTGGCCCAACTCGCGGATGAAGAAGTCCGCCGCGCCGCGTTCCCGGTTTGCCGGGAGAAAATCTTTCTGGCTCACGCCGCCGTGACCGCCCTGCCCCGGGTCGTGGCGGACGCGGTGATGGATTACACCGACGCCTGCACCCGGGACGACCAGGAATACGAGGGCGTCCTCCGCCGCATCAACGAGACCCGCCAGCTCTGCGCGGACTTCATCGGTGCCAAGGCCCGCGAAATCGCCCTGCTCGGCCCCACCTCCCTCGGCTTGAGTTTGGTCGCCAACGGATTGCCCTGGCAACCCGGCGATGAAGTGGTCGCTTACCTCGACGATTATCCGGCCAACGTCTACCCGTGGATGGAACTGGAACGTCGCGGCGTCCGGTTGGTCCCCTTGCAACCGGAACGTCCCGGGGAAATCACCCCCGAAGTCGTGGCCCGGGCCCTGACCCCGAAAACCCGCCTCGTCGCCCTCGCCAGCGCCCATTTTTTGACCGGTTGGCGGATCGACATCGACGCCATCGGCCGCTTGGCCCATGAGCACGGCGCCCTCTTCTGTCTGGACGCCATCCAAACGCTCGGCGCTTTCCCCACCCGGGTGGATCATGTGGATTTCCTCAGCGCCGACGCCCACAAATGGATGCTCGGCCCGTTGGCCGCCGGGATCGTCTATGTCAAGGAGGCGCACTTCGAACGACTCCGGCCCACTCTCCTCGGCGCCTGGAACGTGCGGTCACCGGGCTTCATCGCCCAGGAGACCGTGACCTTTGAAAACGGGGCGCGCCGCTATGAACCCGGCGTCTTGAATTGCGCGGGCATCTTCGGGATGCGGGCCGCCTTGGAGATGATCGGCCGGATCGGACTGCCCGCCGTTTCGGCCCGCTTGCTCGAACTCAAACGGACGCTGGTGCAAGGTCTCGAACAGCGCGGCTTCATCCTCCATGGTCCCGGGTCGGGTGACCACCTCCACGCGATCACGACCTGCCGCCATTCCGGGTTCGACCTCGAGGCACTCTTCCGCCTGCTCAAGGAACGGGGGGTGGTGGCCAGTTTCCGGCAGGACCGGGGCGGCAACCGGCTCCTGCGGTTCAGTCCTCATTTCTACAACACCCCGGAAGAACTGGAAAAAATGTTTGCGGTGATCGATGGTTGGACCTAGTGGGGGTCTGCGGGAAAGGGCCAACGCCTTGAATTGCACGAGGGTCGTGCTTGACGAATGGCTCCCCCGAAAACACGGTTGGTCGCGCCCCGCAAAGCGCTACAAGAACGAGTGAACCCAGAACCGGAAGAGGAGGAGACTTTGGAATTCAAGGAGATCAAGCAGATCGTCGAACTCATGAACAAACATGAGTTGTCGTATTTCCATTTGGAGAGGGGCGACTTCTGCCTCGAATTGAAAAAGGGCTTGGATACCGAGGCCCTGCAGGAATTGCTCGCCAGCGCCCGGACCGCGGCCCCGGCCATCGCCATGCCGATGCCCCCGTCCGGTTTGCCGACCGCCACTCATCCGGGCGGCGCGGCCCTTCCTGCTGGAGGCGGGGAGGATGCGGGCACGGACACCATCAACGCCCCGATGGTCGGAACCTTCTACCGGGCCGCCTCCCCCGAGTCCGAGCCTTACGCCAAGGTCGGTCAGGTGGTGGATGAGAACACCACGATCTGCGTGATCGAGGCCATGAAAACCTTCAACGAGATCAAGGCCGAAAAACGCGGCACGATCGTCAAGATTCTCGTCGAGAACGCCCAACCGGTGCAATACGACGATCCGCTCTTCGTAATCAAGCCGGCCTGAGCGGAGCCCGGAAAGGAAAGTTCAATGTTCAAAAGAGTCCTTGTCGCTAACCGGGGGGAGATCGCCCTCCGTGTCATCCGTGCCTGTAAGGAACTCGGCGTGGAGGCCGTCGCGGTCTACTCGACGGCGGATACGGATTCCATGCACGTCCAGTTGGCCAACAGCGCCATTTGTATCGGTCCCGGTCCGAGCTCGCAGAGCTACCTCAAGATGGAGGCCATCATCAGCGCCGCGGAAATCGCCAACGTCGATGCGATCCACCCTGGCTACGGCTTCCTCTCGGAGAACCCGAAATTCGCGAAGATCTGCGAAAGCTGCAAAATCAAATTCATCGGCCCTTCAGCGGAAGTGATTGCCATGATGGGGGACAAAAGCACCGCCAAGGCCACCGCCGCGCGCGCCGGAGTCCCCGTCACCCCGGGCTCCAAGGACATCGTCCGCACGGAAAAGGAAGCCATCAAGATCGCCGAGGAAATGGGTTATCCGGTGATGATCAAGGCCACCGCCGGGGGAGGCGGCCGGGGCATGCGTCCCGCCTTGAACGAAGCCAGCCTCAAAAACGGCTTCAACGCCGCCCGCGCCGAAGCCGAGGCCTGCTTCGGCAACCCCGATGTCTACATCGAAAAGTTCATCGTCAATCCCCACCACATCGAATTCCAAATCGTCGCGGATTCCCACGGAAACGTGGTCCATCTCGGGGAACGCGATTGCTCCTTGCAACGCCGCAACCAGAAGATCATCGAGGAGTGTCCCTCCCCCATCCTGACCCCGGAACTCCGCAAGCGCATGGGCGATGCCTCGGTTCAGCTCTGCAAGGAGATTGGTTATGAGAACTGCGGCACCATCGAATACCTGGTCGATGATGACGGGAATTTCTATTTCATGGAGATGAACACCCGGATTCAGGTGGAACATCCCATCACGGAGGAAGTCCACGGGTGTGATCTCATCAAGGAACAAATCCGCATCGCCGCCGGACTTCCCATCTCCGAGCACGTCCTCAACAGCCAGCCCCGGCACCACGCCATCGAGTGCCGGATCAACGCCGAGGATCCTTATAACAACTTCGCCCCCAGCCCGGGACGGCTCAGTTTCTTCTACGCTCCCGGCGGCCGGGGCGTCCGGGTGGATACCCATGTCTACACCGGTTACGAGGTGCCTCCCTACTACGACTCCATGATCGCCAAGCTCATCGTCACCGGGGCCACCAGAGAGATCGCCATCGCCCGCATGACCCGGGCCCTCAGCGAGTTCAAGGTGGAAGGCATCAAAACCACCATTCCGTTCCAAGACGATATCATCAAGAATTCGGATTTCCGCAGCGGGAACTACAACATCGGTTGGGTGGAACAATTCCTCGCCATGCAGCCGAACTCCAAGCGTTAACCCGCCCGTCATGACGAACCGCCGGCTTGATACGGCTCGGCTTTACGGCATTCTCGACCTCGGCTACACCGCCCCGGAAAACCTTCTGGACAGGGCCCGCAGGCTCACCGCCCCGGGAGGGGTCGACATCCTGCAATTCCGGGCCAAAGGTTTGGCTGCGGACCAGATCGCCGACCTCGCCCGCCCCTTGGTCGCGCTCGCCCGCACGAACGGGATCCCCTTCATCATCAACGATCATCCCGAAGTCGCGGTCGCCATCGGGGCCGACGGCGTCCACATCGGTCAGGATGACGCCCACGTCGCGGAAGTTCGCCGGCTCGTCGGACCGGATCGGATCGTGGGCAAGTCGACCCACAGCCTCGCCCAAGCGCGGACGGCGTTCACCGAGCCGGTGGACTATATCGGTTTCGGCCCCATCTTTGCCACGCCCACCAAGCCTGAATACCCCCCGATCGGCCAGGCGGAGATCCGGACGGTCGAACAGGAAGCCACGGTGCCCGTCTTCTGCATCGGCGGCATCAAACGGGAAAATCTCGAGACGGTTCTCGGGACCGGAGCCCGCCGGGCGGTGATTGTGTCCGGACTCCTTCAGGCAGAAGACCTGGAGGGCTATCTCCGGGACGTCCGCGAGACCCTCTTGCGGCGCTTTTCCGAAAAATGATTCCAGTGTCGGATGGCGAATCCGCACCTGAACCCGCTGGTGGGGCGTCAATCCGCACTTCTCAAGGACCGCGTCGCGAGGCGCAGCGCGGTGGCTTTCCCGCAAGGCGCGTGAAGGATTCCAGGATGAGCGCTACGCCGACATACCGTGAATTCTGGAATGCGAGCGGAACGTAGCGGGAATGCCATGGGGCAAGTCGCAGCAGCGAGAGATTGAGGAATTTGGGCTCTCGGGATGAGGCTCGTTTTGCAGGCGGGACGCCCGCATGACCTCACAGCCGGGACGGCTGTGTCCCGGCTGGAAGACTCTCTCAACCATCCGGTGGCGCGGAGGTCCACCCATGCCGTCACTGCTTGACCGAGGCCCAACGGGCCTGGATGGGCACGAACCAAAGAAGTTCTGGGTCATGGGTAGGCAGAAGCCCATCGGGATGACCGTTCTTTGATCGCTGGCTCAAGCCTCCCCGAGGCAGGCTCCGGCGGCCTCTTCGAGCAGGATTTCGAAGTGAACACGACCCGCATGGGCAAAAGCCGCGCTCAGGCTAGGCGGTAAAAATTCCGCGCATTTTCCGCCCACAGGGCGGCTTGGGCCTGCGCCGGCCGATTGCTGATGATTTTCGTCAGCGTGTCCACCCAGGTCCGCAGGGCTCCCCCGAGAAGACAGACCGGCCAATCCCCTCCGAAAACCACCCGGTCCGGGCCGAAGGCGTCGAGGCAATGGTTCACGATGGGAGCCAGATCGAGCGGATCCCGGCCTTCGGGCAATCGGGCGATGATCCCGGATATCTTGCAAATGGTGTTGGGCAGGGCGGCCAAGGCATCGATGGATCGTTTCCAATGCTCCATCTCCGGGACCGGAGCGGTCACGTCGCCGTTCCCACAATGATCCACGACAAACCGGGTGGACGGGCATTGCTTCGCCAACGCCACGCCATCCATCAATTCGGCGGGGCGCATGCAAAGATCAAAGTGCAGCCCCTGCGTGCCGAGGAAACGGACACCACGGACAAACTCGGGCCGCAGGCAATGCCCCGCCGGGGTGACCGCTCCGTGCAGTACCTGGCGGACGCCGCGGATCTTGCCACTGACCGCGTGCTTCTTCACGAAATTCGAAAACCCGGGGGCATCAGGCCGTCCACCGATCGTCGCCGCCACCGTCCCACTGGCCGGGTCCTGACAGAGGGCGATCACCTGCTCCGCCTCCCGGTCGAGATCAGCCGGCGCCACATCGATTTCCATGTAAATCGCGGTCACCTTCAACCCTTCGGTGGCTTGCCGATACTCCGCCAGGTGGAGCTTTGCCTGGATCTTTGCGGGGGCCGACTGCAACCAGGGAGGCTTGATCACTGCCGGGTCCCAAAGGTGTTGGTGCGTATCGATGATTTCTTGGGACATGGCGGCGTCGGTGGCGTCGGTGGAAACGGACGTCGTGGCGGCGGCGGCGCAAGCGGATTGCAGGAAGCGGCGGCGTTGCATGGAAACACGTTTACCCATGCCACGGCGCAGGCACCCGGGTCAATGGCGGACTTTTACGCGATCCACTCGTTGATCACCTTGCCCGCGACATCCGTCAGCCGGAAATCCCGGCCCTGAAACCGATGGGTGAGGCGGAGATGATCCATGCCAAACAGATGCAACATCGTGGCATGGAAATCATGGATCGGCACCGGATCCCGGGTGATACCCCAACCGATCTCGTCGGTTTCCCCGTAGGTGAGACCTCCCTTGAGACCGCCACCGGCCATCAGGATGGTGTAAGCGGACGGATGATGATCCCGGCCGGTCACCGCCTTGCTGCCGCCCCGGTTTTCCCCCAGGGGAGTCCGGCCGAATTCACCGGCCACGACCACGAGGGTCTTCTCGAGGAGCCCACGATCCTTCAGATCCTTGATCAACGCGGCGATCGGTTGATCGGCCATGCCCGCGTTGAAACGAAGTTCGGTGTCGAGATTCGAGTGATGATCCCACGAAGCGTGGATCACATTGACGAAGCGGACGCCGCGCTCCACCAGTCGCCGGGCCAACAGGCAATTCCGGGCGTAGTTCCGATACTGCCCCGGTCCACCCGCCCGGCTCGCGTTCACCTTGAGGTCCTCGCGATCCACCCCGTAGGCGGCCAGCGTGGCGGGCGACTCGTCGGAAAGGTCGATCAACTCCGGGGCGGTCGATTGCATGCGGAACGCCAATTCATAAGCCGCAATCCGGGAGGCGATTTCCGGGTCCCGCACCGCCTCAAAACGTTCCTGGTTCAACCTCGCCAAGGCGTCGAGCCCTTTCCGCTGCAGGGCCATCGGCACCCCCTCGGGATTGCGCAGATTGAGGACCGGATCCCCCTCGTTGCGGAAGGGCACCCCGGCATAGACACTGGGAAGAAAGCCGGATTGCCACATGGACGTCCCCGCACTCCCGCCCCGTCCGGCCGTAAGGACGACGTAACCCGGAAGATTGCGCGACTCACTGCCAAGGCCGTAGGTCAGCCACGATCCCATCGTGGGCAAACCGAATGCCGAACGCCCGCAGGCGAGCACCAGCTGGGCCGGATGGTGGTTGAACTGGTCGGTATGCATCGAACGGACCTGGATCAGGTCGTCGGCACAGGTCGCCAGGTGCGGCAGGAGATCGCTGAATTCCATCCCGCTTTGCCCGTGCCTCGCGAAGTGGCGCGGGGATCCCATCAGCACGGCGGACTCTTTCTTGATGAAGGCGAACCGGACGTTCTTGGTCAGGGACTCGGGCAGCGGCTTGCCATTGAGTTCGTTGAGCTTCGGCTTGGGATCATACAAATCCAACTGGCTCGGAGCCCCCTCCATGAAGATGAAAATGCAGTTCTGCGCCTTGGCCGGAAAATGCGGGCGCTTGGGCATCAAGGGATCCGAATCCCCCGAATGCCCGGCGGATTCCGCCGCCAGCAACCCGTCCTCCCCCAGCATCGCCCCCAAGGCAAGCGCCCCGAGCCCGTTGGCCGTGGTGGTGAAAAATTCCCGCCGGGCGAGAAAAACGGATTGCTCGATGGGGTGCATCTTATTCCCGGGTGATGAATTCGTCCGTGTTGAGAAGAATGCGGGCGGTGGCGGTCCAGGCAGCGGTCTCGATCTCCCCTCCCAGCTTGGCGGTCTCCGCCTCATGCGCAGCGTAATAGGCCCGCGCCTCGTGCAAAAGCTCCTCGAGAACGCTGATCTCGTCCGGACGCGGGCTCCGGATCAGGCAAAGGCGGAAGGCACGCTCCAGCCGGACCGCATCACCGGTCTCCTCCGGCGAAGCGAGCAAGCGCCTCGCCAGCGCCAGCGACGCCTCCGCAAACGTCGCTGCGTTCAAGGTGGTCAACGCCTGCAACGGCGTGTTGGAAACGTTCCGGCGGACGCTGGCCACGTTCGCGTCCGGACAATCGAAGGTCATCAGATCCGGATACGGAGCGGTCCGCTTGAAAAAGGTATACATGCCCCTTCGGTAACGGTCCTCTCCCTTGCTCTCCGTCCATTTGAAGTTGTTCGCGTAACTCACCGCCGCCACCTCGGGCGGCATCGGCGGAAACACGCTCGGCCCGCCGGTCTTCCGCGAGAGCAGTCCCGCGGCCGCCAGATGAAGATCCCGGACGATCTCTCCCTCCGCGCGGAGCCGGTTCTGGCGCGCCAGAAAAACGTTGCGCGGATCCGCCTGCTGCAAGTCAGGCCGGAAACCCGATGCCTGCCGGTAAGTCGCGGACATCAGGATGACCCGGATCAAATGCTTCCGGCTCCACCCGTGCGCCACCAGCTCACTGGCCAGCCAATCGAGCAACTCCGGATGAGAGGGCCGCTCCCCGCGCACCCCGAAGTCAGACGGCGTGCGCACGATCCCCTCACCGAACAGGTGCATCCAGATTTGATTCGCCATCACCCGCGCCGGCAGAGGATTCTCCGGCGCCATCAACCAGTTCGCCAAGTCCAACCGGTCCGGGCGCCCCTCCGTCTCCCCACGGGGTCGCAACGGCGGCAGCACTGCCGGCGTCCCCGGTCCCACCGGCTCCCGCGGCGAAAGAAACTCCCCACGATGCAACAACCGGGTGTCGCGCGGCTTGGCACGCTCCGCCAAAACGCGCACCTCCATCAACGGAGGCTTCGGTCCCGCAGCCTCCAATCCCGCAAATTCGTCCGTCAGCCCGGAAACGACCGGGTCCAACCTCGCCAGCCAATCCAGAATGATCTCACGCCCTTCGTTTGTCCATTTCTCCGAACCGATCGACACCAGACGCGCCACCTCCGCGGGCAGGGCGCTCTCGACCGTTTCCCCGGCCAAGGCCACCATCCGGAAGCGTCCGATCCCGTGCCGCCCCCGGTGCGCCTGAACCAGGGAAATCGTCAGCTCGCGCTGCCGGCGCCCATCGACCGGACGCACGAAGAAAAAGGTGGCTTGGTGAGGCTTGCCGATCCCCCCACCGATTCCCCAACCGGTATCGGTTCTCCCGTCGATCGCCCCCGCAACGGCCCATCCGCTTTGACTGAAGTCCGCCTTGGCGGAATGAAATCGCTGCAACTCTCCGCCCGGCCCGGTCCGGACTTCGATCTCGCTGAGCACGAAATTCCCTCCCGGACTGCGGCCCGGCCCTTGCGCGGGCAACGAGGCATCCGGGATCACCTCCAACCGCATCCCGCCGATCGGCCCGGGCGGCAATTCGACCGCAAACGTGACCACCTCCGTGTCCGCCTCCGCGCCGGACACCAGCCAGGAACCGTCCGCCTGCCCGCTGAACTGGGCACCGCTCCGGGCCTTGACCCCGGTCAAGGCCAGGGGGACGGCTTCCGGCTGCCGCCCCTCCAAGGTCGCCATCCGGGCCGCCGTCTCCTTCTCCCATGAGGGAAACTGCTCCGAGAGTCCGGCGCGGGCGGCGCGCAACTTCTTCTCCAGCGCCCTCAACCGGCCCGCATGGACGGCATTCTCCCGCTCGAAGGTCGCCAAGGCTCCGGCGGAAGTCCCCACCCGCGCGTTGGCCTCGTCCGCGTTGTTGAAGAAGGCATACAACCCGAAATATTCGCGATGCGAGATCTGGTCATACTTGTGCGTGTGGCACCGCGCACATCCCACCGTGTGCGCCAGCCACACCGTTCCGGTCGTCTCCGTCCGGTCGAACACCGCCTCCACCCGGTATTGTTCCTGATCGACCCCGCCCTCGGTGTTCGTCAGGGTCTGCCGATGAAACGCCGTGGCCAGGATTTGCTCGGGTCGCGGTTCGGGAAGGAGGTCGCCGGCCAGTTGCTCGATGGTGAATCGGTCGATCGGAAGATCCGAGTTGCAGGCCTCGATGACCCAGTCCCGGTAACGCCAGGCATCGGGACGCGGCCGGTCTTTCTCGTAACCGTCACTGTCCGCGTATCGGGCCTGGTCGAGCCAGTGGCGTCCCCAACGCTCCCCGAAATGCGGCGAGGCGAGCGCCCGTTCCACCAAGGACTCGTAGGCCCCCGGCGAAGCATCCCGCAGAAAGGCCTCCACCTCTTCCGGACTAGGCGGCAGTCCGAGCAGATCGGCATAGACCCGCTTCACCAAGGTCGCCCGGTCCGCTTCGGGCGAGGGCTCCAGCCCGATTTTTCTCCGCTTCGCCCCGACAAACCGATCCACCGGATGCGTCTCCGGACCGGCCGGCAAATCGGGACGGACGATGGCACGATACGCCCAATGCGGTTCCCAAGCGGCCCCCTGCTCAATCCAACGCCGGAGGATCTCCATCTCCGGCTCCGAGGGCCGCTTCGCCTTGGACGCCGGCGGCATGACCTCGTCGGGATCCGTCGCACGCATCCGCCCGAGCATCGCGCTCGCCTCCGGACGACCGGGGACGACGGCATGCGCCCCGCTCTTCAGGGCTTTGAGGAAACCCTCCCGGGTCGTCAGGTTCAGCCCGCCTTTCGCTTGGTTCGGCCCGTGGCACTCCAGACAATACTCGGCAAAAATCGGCTGGACCTCCCCTTGGAAATCAATCTCCGCGGCGGAGGCGGACGCCAGCAAGATGGCAAGGGAAACAAATCGAGCGGGCATGCGACCCCATGATCACCGACTCCGCGAGCGGGAACTTGCGAGAAAAAGGCACAAAAAAAACCCGGGGAGAAACCTCCCCGGGCCGAAAGAATCAAAGATGCGGATCGCGGCTCAGGAAGCCTTGACGCTCTGGATCTTGTTGTGCTCGCTGACGACCACGACGTCCTTGCCTTCGAGGGACTCGATGGCGACGGGCTTGCCGTCCTTGCCGGACACGGTGGAGGTCGGGGTCAGCGTGAGGGTGGCTTCCTTGCTGCCGTCCTTCACGACGATGGTCTTGGCGGCGGCGTCATACTTGCTCAGGCTGCCCTTGTTTTCAACGGTTTTGCCGCAGCCCGCGTGAGCGGCACCGGCGATGGCGAGAGAAGCGAAGATCGCGAGGATTTTTTTCATGGGATGTTTGATGGAATGTCGTTTTGTTTGGAGAGCGGTTGGCTGAAAAGCCTCCCAACCCCGACACGCCAGACTATTCGCGCTTCTATCAGGCGTGCAAGATCCTTTTTTGCGCAAATTGGGTAATGCAGGGCCGCTCTGCCGCGTGTAAGCGGAATCACAACCCCAACGCTCCCACCCGTGCCCCTCAACATCCCGCGCCCCTTTCTTCCCCCGTTCACCCTCGCCCTGCTCTGGCTCTGCGCCGGGCCCCACACCGCCTCGGCCCATCCCGTCCCGGACATTCCAGTCCAAGCATTTTTCGAGGCGGATGGCAGTTGCCTCCTCCGCGTGGAGGTCGATCCCCGCTGTTTCGCGGCGGATCCCGAGAAAGAGCCGTTCCTCCAACATTGGGTCCTCCAAAGAATGACCCAACCGGAAAAAGACGCGTCCCTCGCCCAGGCGCGCGACCTGCTTGCCCGCTCCGTGGAACTCCGTTTCGAACCCCTCGGCAAGGTGCAGCCGGAGTTCACCTTCTCCTTCACCGGACACGCCGGGAAACCGCTGGCGGGAACCGAGGACCCCGTCATGCTCACCGGAGAATGGCGCACCAAGGTCCCGGCCGGAATCGAGGGATACCGCGTCAAATCCCTGCCCGGTGGCAAGTTGAGCATCGTCGTCGTCAACCACCTGCGGGGCCGCCCGGTCGAACGCATCCACGTCTTGTTTCCGAACGAGACCAGCTACCTCCTGGACCTGACCGGACTGACCGCCGCCGCCCCCACCGCACCGCAACCCGGAGCCGTCGGCGTCACCGGAGGAGCCGGGGCCACCTTCATCAACCTGCTCCGCCAGGGCTTCCTCCACGTGGTCCCGGACGGCCCGGATCACGTCCTCTTCGTTCTCGGCGTCTTTTTGCTGAGCCGTCGCTGGAAACCTCTCGTCTGGCAGGTGAGCACGTTCACCGTCGCCCACACCCTCACCCTCGGACTCGCCACCCTCGGCCTCGTCGAAGCCCCGGCTTCCATCGTCGAACCCGTCATCGCCGGCAGCATCGCCGTGGTCGCCCTCGAGAATGTCTTCCAACCCGCCTACAACCACTGGCGTCTCCTCGTCGTCTTCGTCTTCGGCTTGATTCATGGCCTCGGCTTCGCCGGTGCCCTCGCCGGTCTCGGTCTCAACCAGGCCTCCCTCGTCACCGGCCTGCTCGGCTTCAACCTCGGCGTCGAGTTCGGGCAACTCTCGGTCATCGCCGCCGCCTTCCTCCTCACCGTCTGGATCCGGGACGAAGCCCGTTACCGCCGCTTCGTCGTCATCCCGGGCTCCCTCCTCATCGCCGCCCTCGGAATTTGGTGGATGGTCGAGCGGGCCTTTTTTTAATCCCCGCCCATCGCCCTCCCCCACCTGCGGATTCCGTACAAAATCGTAGGGGCTGACTCTAGCAAGACAAGAATCACCTTGACCCTGACCATTCCCTGTTCTTCAAGTTGTCCGTGGCCTCAGGATTAAATCTCAGAGAACAGCTCAAAAAAATCCTCCCCGGCATTCTGCCAAAGAATCCGGCGGATGCGATCAAGGGAACCGAGTTGATCCAACTCGTGAAGTACAGTCTTCACTCCAATTACTCCGACGCCACCCTGCGCTACCACTTCTCCATCATGTCGTGCGATCCCTCCTCACCGATCGCCAAGGTGGAACAAGGACAGGGTTACTACCTCCGCAGCACCACCATCCACTCTCTCGAGAGTGCCCGGAACTTTTTCAACTACTCCGGTCCTGGCTCGCTCTTCGGAGATCCCTACGGCGGTGATGAAGTCGATGTCGTGCTCACCCGAGCCAACAAATTCCGCGTCATCGTCGCCCGCTACCAGCTCCTCGCCCACAAATTCCCCTTCTCCTTCGAGCGCTCCTTCTCCCACGGCGCCCCCCTCGAAAACCAGTGGCGTTACCCTGACCTCGCCACGGTCGAATGGCTCATCGGCGAGGCTTACGACGACGGCATGCACCTCGATCCCAAAAGCATCGAAGTCCGCCGCCGCATGGGCGGCTCCGCCTTCCGCATCTCCGCCATCACCCTCAAGCTGGAAACCCATTACGGCGTCGTCAGGGAACACCTCTTCAAGGCCCTCAGCTCCGCCCTCTGGTCCAACTCCGCCGAACTGGTCATCGCCGCCGAAATGGCCGACGAACAACTCGTTACCGAAGTCCGCAAACTCTCCGACATCTTCGGCATCGGCGTCACCACCCTCGGTCTCTCCTCCCAGAAACTCGACGACCTCCCCGAAGCCGCCGCCATCGAAAACATGTCGGCCCGCGAGTTTGAATCGCTCCAATCCCTGTTCTCCATCCGCCGCATCAGCCTGCCGCGGGATCGCGGACAACTCGATTGGGATCTCGTGAACCGTTACCGCTCGGACAACGAGGAGTTCGCCGAACTCTACCAATGGATCTCCCGCTGCCTCATCGACGAGGAAGCCTACACCATGGAAGACTACCGCTCCCTCAACACCGAGGAACCACCCCAGCTCCAAGCCGTCGGCAGCTGACCCGCCCCCGGGAAAACGGCTCCAAGTCTTTGCACTTGCCAAGCCCGCCCCCAAAGCCTACGATGCCCTCCGGTTTCTTCCGCGGGCGTGGTTTAATGGTAAAACGTGAGCTTCCCAAGCTTGAGTCGAGGGTTCGATTCCCTCCGCCCGTAGAGCTGTTCAGAAAGCCTAATTTCGAGGCGTAAAAGCCCGATGAATAGAGGATTAAGGGCGAAGTTTGAACACCGCTGGATTCTGTTGGGCTTTCTTGGAATGTTGTAGGAATTTCCTCGCATCCGATGGCAACCGCTTTCAGTCTACACCGTCGCAAGAATTCGCGCAGTTAGTTGGTGTCGTTTCGAACGCCTGACCCGCAGAAGCCCGGTAAGTTCACCCAGCGGACCCGAAGCACCAAGCAGGAGACGAAGACGGAAGCCCATAAGGCAGCCGTGGCCATTGTCGAAGCCGCCATGGGCGAAGCCGGGGCGGGGACCGCGAACGCCCGCAAAGTCTACGCCATTCTGTCCGAAGCCGCGAAAATCGCCGAAGCGGGCAAGCTGACCGTCGCCGTCGGGCGTGAATTGCTCGGTCGAATGATCGAGGCCGCCGGATCTGGGGAGTTCAAGCGCTACACCGTGAGGGGGTGGTTCGCCGAGTGGCTGGACTCCAAGCGGCCAGAAGTGGCAAAGCCGGGAGGCAAGGGCGCAACCCGGGGCTTTTCCCGCGCGACATTCCTCCGCTACAGAGGAGTAATCGGGCAACTCCTGGAAGACCTCCCGCCGGAAAAGTTGGACGGTGACCTCTTGACCCTGACGGCCGATGACCTTCGCCGATGGCGCGATGGACTGCGTGCCGGAGGAAGAAGCGCCGCCACGTGTAACGACGCCGTAAAGACGGTGCGAACGGCCCTAGCCACCGCACGCCGGAAGGGGATCCTGTTGGCGAACGTCGCCGAGGTGCTTGAAACGTTGAGGGAGAATGAGACCGTCCGCGCCGTGTTTGCACCGGAGGACGTTGCTCGCCTTATCGAGGCCGCGCCGGAAGACTGGCAAGGTGCGATTCTGCTGGCGTGGCCATGCCGCTTCACCCAGACTTGCTAGCAGGGCTCATGGATCGACCCGACCCGGACTAAGGACTCAGTAAAGCGGGATGATGGTTCTCTTTGCCCCTTCCACGACCGGCTCACGGGTCCGGGATCCGGAAGGAAAAAGCGGGCGGCGGGGCCACGTGATCCTCGATCTACGGCAGGGGCTTCAGGCGCCTGCCTTCGTAGACCGTCACCTTGGACCCTTGCGCCACGAAGGCGGACACCGGCGGTTGGGCGAAGACCTCCGCCCACTCCTCCCCGTAGACGGTCCGGACGTCCATGTCCAGACGGGCCTCCTCCACCGGCCAGATCTTCCAAGGAGGATGCTCCACCTGATACTCGGTGGTGCTTCCATCCCGCCGCGAGACGTAGCCCCAGTAGTGCTCCGCGATGAACTCCGGATGCGAACCGGGCGCCAGCGGGATGAGGGGGCCTGAAATCCGGGCGGACATCTCGTGCCAACGCCCCCCCTTTTTCCATCCGTAGGCCACTCCGGATCCCGGAGAGAGGCGTCCTTCCGGCAAATCCAGCTGATGCCGCATCGGGAGAGCCACGTAGTTTTCCTGATAAACCAGCCGGGCCACCGCGGCGACGGCCCAACGGGGCACGATCTCCTGGATGAATCCCACCGCCCTCCGCTCCGGATCGTCTTTCCGCCGGATGTAATACCGGAGGTTCACCTCCTCGAAGTTCTGGTGCCAAGGGACCGGAAATCCCTTCAGGCGGGTGTTCTGGAAGAGGAACCCCACCACACTCACGTAGGTTTCCTCTTGATGGAAGTCCACCTCGCAACCCATGGGCACAAAGGGAGCAACCCTGCCGGGATCCACCCGGTAGTTCATCATGAGGAGGGAGGACCACTGGGCGGTGAGAAACGCGGAGGCTATGGAAAAGAGTAAACCCGGTTCCAAATCCTTTCAAGGACCACCGCTCCAGGGAGATGCCATCCCCTGCGCCTCCCGACCAGTGCCCGCCCGGGGCGGCGGAACAGGCAACCTCCCAGGGAAGAGCCGCGGGCTGCTGATTTATGAAATTATAGTTTTTGCAAAAAGATGTTGCGAGAATTTCCATAAATTAAATACTTGCCGCGTGCAGCATCTTCAGTCCACCAATCCAGCCGCCACGCCAGTCTCAGAACGCTTTCGCGTCGCCTGTGTTTTTGGGACCCGTCCCGAGATCATCAAGTTCGCTCCGGTCATCCAGGAGTTGCGGCGGCGGGATGATTTGGCTCCGCTCAACATCTGCACCTCGCAGCACACCGACCTCGCCCTTCCGTTTCTGGCGGGCTTCGGACTGGAGTTGCATCATGACCTACAGGTGATGCGGCCCGGGCAATCGCTCAACCTGCTCGCGTCGCGCGTGCTGGCGGGGTTGGACGGCATTCTGGAGAAGGAGAGGCCGGATTTCCTTTTGGTCCAAGGCGACACGACGAGTGCGCTGGCCGGTGCGATGGCCGCGTTCCAACGGGACATTCCGGTGGGCCACATTGAGGCCGGGCTCCGCTCGGGCGATCCCCGCTCCCCTTTTCCCGAGGAAATGAACCGCCGCCTCATCAGCCGGTTGGCCACGGTCCACTTCGCGGCCACGGAGCGGAATCGGAAGGCGTTGCTGGCGGAAGGGGTGGCGGAGGGTTCCATTTTTGTGACTGGAAATCCGATTGTCGACGCCCTGCAACAGGTGTTGACCGAGACGGAGGAAGTCGATCACCCGATCCTCCGGGCAACGGAAGGCACCCGCCGGATTGTGCTGACGGCGCATCGCCGGGAGAATTTTGCCTCGAATCTGGAAGGCTATTTCAAGGTGTTGCGGAACTTCGTGGAGCAGCGTCCGGACGTCAGCCTGATCTTCCCGGTCCACCCCAACCCGAACGTCCGCGAGCTGGCCGCCCGGCATCTGGAGGGCAGGGAGCGGATTCACCTGCTGGAGCCGATGCCCTACCCGGCCTTCATGAAACTCCTGTCGCGGGCCTGGCTCATTGTCAGCGATTCCGGCGGCATCCAGGAAGAGGCTCCGACGCTCGGCGTGCCGTTGCTCATCATCCGGGAGAACACCGAGCGCCCGGAATCGATCGATTGCGGGGCGGCCCGACTCATTGGAGAAGACCCGAAAGTACTGGCCGCCCATCTGGAGACGCTGGCCTCGGGGGCCGCGGGAGCCCCGGTGGCGAATCCCTTTGGCGATGGCCGGAGCGCGGTCCGGATCATCGATATCGTGGCCTCCGCCCTCGCCACCCGGACCACGAAAGGAGTCTGAATCCCGGTTTCCTGCCCAAGCGCTCTCATGAACCGCCCGCCCGCCACCCTGTCGCTCGATCTGGATAACCTCTGGTCCTATCTCAAGACCCACGGGGATCCGGGATGGGAGTCCTTCCCGAGTTTCCTCGACCGGGCCACGGAACGGATTCTGCCCCTGCTGGGAAGCATGAATCTGCGGATCACCTTTTTCCTCGTGGGCAAAGATGCCGCGCTGGAGAAGAACGCGGCGGCGTTGCGCGCCATTGCCGACGCGGGCCACGAGATCGCCAGCCACTCGCACTGGCACGTGCCGCATTTTCCCTCCCTCGACCGCTCGGAAACCATTCGGGAAATCGAAATGGCGGAGAACGCCATCCTGACGGCGACCGGGGTGCGTCCAACGGGTTGGCGAGGACCTTCCTTCAGCTTCAGTACGGCGTTGGTCGAGACCCTGGCGGCGCGGGGTTACGCGTATGACGCCACCATTTTCCCGACGTTTCTTGGCCCTTTAGCCCGCCTCTACTTTTTCGCCACGTCAAAGCTCTCCCGGCAGGAGCGTCAGGAGCGCTCGGACCTTTTCGGTGGTCTCGCCAACGGATTCCGCCCGAACCGTCCCTTCCGGTGGGCCTTGGGTGACGGCTCCCGCCTTCTTGAAATTCCGGTCACCACCGTTCCCGGGGTGCGGGCTCCGTTCCATGCGAGTTATCTGCACTACCTGGCCACGTTCTCCGAGCCCGCGGCCCGGGCCTATCTGACCAGCGCCCTGACGCTGTGCAGGGGAGCCGGGGTCCCGCCTTCCTTCCTTCTGCACCCCACCGATTTCCTCGGAGGGGAGGACGTGCCGGAACTGAAATATTTCCCCGGGATGACCGCGAGCGGAGCCACCAAGGAGAAGCGGACGCGCGATTACCTTGCCCGCCTGACCCAATCCTTCGAGGTCGTCCCCCTCGGATCCCTGGCCGCCTCGCTTCAAGGGGCCGCGCTTCGTTCCCTTCCGCTTCCCGGCTCCGGGGCGGATGCGACGGCCTCTTCCCCTCTCTTTCAAACCAACACAGCCAATCCATCCCTATGAATCCTCCATCCAGCCTGACAGGACGTGTCCACGTCATTCTTCCCGCCTACAACGAGGCCGACTCCCTTCCCGGGCTTCTCGGCCGCTTTGCGGAACTCGATGCCGCCCGCCCGGAACTGCAACTCAGCGTCCTCGTGGTCAACGACGGCTCCGCTGATGGCACGGCGGAAGCGGCCACCCGCCCCTACGGAAGCCTCGCGGTGACCTTGCACAACCACGAACGCAACATGGGCCTGGGACAAGCCATGCTCACCGGATTGCAGCGCACGGTCGCCAACCTGGAACCCGGGGATGTCATCGTGGCCATGGACGCGGACGATACCCATGACGTGAACCTCATCCCGGTCATGGCGGAACGCCTTGCCCAGGGGGCCGATGTGGCCATCGCCTCGCGCTTTGTCAAAGGAGGTTGCGACCGCACCGCCCCGCCCTTCCGCCGGCTGCTCAGCCGCGGGGCCGCGGTGGTCTTCCGGACGATTTTTCCCTTGGAATCCATCGGTGATTTCACCAGCGGTTACCGCATGTATCGCGGTTCCCTCGTGCAGAGCGCCGTCCGCCACTGGGGCAACCGGTTGATCGAGGAAGACGGCTTCGCCTGCATGGTGGAACTCCTCCTCAAGCTGCGTTACTGGGGACCGGTGCTCTCCGAAGTGCCCATGGTGCTCCGCTACGACCGCAAATTGAGCGTCAGCAAACTGAAACTGATGCGCACCCTGCGCCAATACATGCAACTGGCGATCCGCAACGCCGTGACCCCCATCCCCCGCGAAGTTCGTTATGCCTCCTGCTGAATCATCCTCCCAAAAGGTGGTCGTCCTCGGTGGCGGCATCGCCGGTCTCACGGCCGCGCGCGAACTGGCCCGCAAGGGACATTCCGTGACCGTGCTGGAATCCGGGGATCGATGGGGTGGTCTCGGCACCTGGTTCAACTGGCGCGGTCATGCGCTCGACCAGTTTTACCACTGCCAGATGCCTTCGGACGCCGATCTTCTGGAACTGATCCGGGACCTTGGCTTGGGCGATTCCCTCTACTGGAAACCGACCCGCATGGGGTTTGTGGTGGGAGGGCGGCGTTACGCCTTCAACGGGCCGATGGACCTGCTTCGCTTCAATCCGTTGACCTTTCCCGAGCGCATCCGTTTCGGCGTGATCAGCCTGCTCCTGCGGCGCCTCGGTCTCGGGAAAGATCTGGACCGGACCCGGATCGAGGATTGGCTCGTCTCCTGTTACGGCCGGGCGGTATGGCAAAAGATTCTCCGCCCCCTCTTCACCAGCAAGTTCGGCCCCGCGGCGGGGGACATGCCGGCCTTGTATATTTGGGAGCGCCTCGGCCGCGAGAAAAACACGGTTTCCAGAGGGTATCTGCGGGGAGGGCTGAAGCTCTTCCTCGACACCTTGGTCGACGACTTGCGGAACCGCAAGGTGGACCTGAGGCTCGAGACGCGGGTCGACCGGATTCATGAGACCGGCCGGACGCTTCAGATCGATGCCGGGTCCACCCGCATCGAAGCGGACTGGTGCGTCTCCACCCTCCCCCTGCCGGTCTTGCGCCACTGCCTCGGGGACACTCCGTTGGCCCAACGCATCAAGTCGCCGGATGTTCCCTATCAAGGCGTGGTCAACGCGATGTTTTTCCTGCGTCGCCCGCTCGACAATTTCTACTGGGCGCCGGTGGTGGATTCCGGCACCGAGTTTGATGGAATCGTGGAAATGACCGAGTTGGTGGAAACCAGTCATTACGGTGGGCACCACGTGGCGTATGTCATGAAATATTGCGACCGCTCCAGCGCCTTGTTCCAGGAAGATTCCGAAAGGATCGCGGCCCGCTGGAAAGGACAACTTCTGGCGCTCTATCCGGATCTGAACCTCCAGCCTTCGGACGTGGTCGATGTCCAGGTTTTCAAGGCACCGTTCGTGGAACCGGCCTACCCCCTCGGATACTCGGAACTGAAACCCTTGATCCATGATGGCCAGTCCCGGATCTTCCTCGCCACGTCCGCGCAGGTCTATCCCAAGATCACTGCATGGAACTCCAGCGTCCGCCTCGCCAAGGAAGTCGCCGGGACCCTGCTGGCCCACATGGAAACGGGCATGGTGGAGCGCACTCCGGAACGCGTTCCGGCGACCGTGCAGGTCTAAACCAAGAGACGGAGGTGGTATACCTCGCCCAGAGCCGCTAGAGAGCGTGGAGAAACCTGGCGGACACTGGTTTTGGTTGAGATCCTGCCGTCACCTCCCGGAGATTGAAGGGTGAAGAGACATTCCGTCAATCAAAGCCCCCAATCCTCCGCGGCGCTGCGCCTCCGCGTCTCTGCTCGAGGCCGAGTCATTGCCGGATCCAGGCTGAATCGGGAACCCGGTTCCCAAGGTCACTTCTTCCAATCCAGAAGATAGACCTTGGATCCGTGGAAGGTTCGTTCCTGACGCACCGTGAAGCGGCTCTTCATGATTTCCTCCAAACGCCGGAAGCTGGAGGTCAGTTCCGGGATGCCCCGGATCGGGCCCGTGTCCACCACAAGCCAAAGGGAACCGTTCCCGGGCACTTCAGCGAGCCTCCGCTCCAAGCCTTCAAGGGGAGGAAGCCGGGAATTGTCCACGTGATAGACAATAAAGGTGGCGGGCTCGGGAAGCGCTTCAACCCGGTTCACGCCGTGATAGTGATAACGAAAGGCTTCCGCATCCATCAGGTCGTAGACAAAGACCGGCTGCCCCGGTTTTTCCTCTGTTTGTATCCACCGGGCCACCCGGACGAAATCGCCGTTCTTCGCCCCCGTATGGTAACGCGCCCCCAAACAGGCCCCGTAAATCACGAAGAGCATGGCGAAGCCCCACGGTCGACCGGCCCGGGGTATCTGATCCAACAGGAAGCCCACCATGAGCAGGACCACCGGCACGAACAGGCTGGCATGGCGCAGACCGGAATCGCCTATCAGCAGGGCGGCCACAAAAAACCAAGCGGTCCAACCGATGTTCCAGAGGACCGAAGGCTCACCGCGAATCCTTGCGCCCGCGGATCCGGGCCAAACCAGGCAAGCGAGCCAGACCGCAAGAGCCAGCAACCGGGCCGGAATCCATTCCGAGGATGAGGGCGCGGGGAAAAGGTGATGGGACAGCGAACCCACTGCCTTGAACAGCGCAAACTTCACCTCCCCCACAAGCCCCGGATCCTCGCGATAGCTCGCGTCCTCGGGAGCCGACACCAGGTGGATGGCCGCGTCCCGGATGCGCATTTGCTCTGGAAGACAAAAAGCGAGAGGCATCAACCCCAACAGGATCCACGCGGCTTGCCTCACGAGCCGCCATCTGAACCGCGCCTCACCACGCCACCAGTCCATCGAAAACATCGCGGCAAGGAAGAACCCGAAAAAATAGTTCGTATAGAGCCCGCTCAGGGCCAGCCCCACGAGCTTCGGATCCGTTTTCCCGCCTGCTTCCGGCCGGCGCCGGTCCGGCCACACGGCGAGCAGAGCGCCGGCCAGCAGCATGGTCAGGGCGTAGTTTCTCGTCTCCACCGCCGCCCAGATCACGGTCGGATGCAAGGCCATCATCCAGGGAAACCACGGACGCACCCGCTCCGGCAACCAACGACGGCCCAAAACCGGGGCCAGAAAAACCAGACCGCCGGCGCAACAGACGGAGAACATCCTGGCCCAGACATAACCATCCCCGAACCATCGCCACAAAGACAACAGAACGAAGTAAAGAGGAGCCTGCAGTTCAAACCGGATCGCCTGGGAAAGCGCCCGGCCCGGCCCATTGGCGGTGGTGTCGAGGGTATAGGCCTCGTCCAGCCACAAGTTGAGCCCAAAGCACAGCGGCACCGTCAAGGACAGATGCGCCAGCAGAGGCCAAGACTCCTTCCATTCCCACCGGCCGAACCTTTGCCATGAGCGGCCATGGGAAAGGGAGGTCATGGCAGGAAGATGAACACCTTGCGACAAATGAAGTTCACGACCACGGAGACCACGGTCACCACCGCGCTCGCCACCCAGCTGCTGGCATGGCCGTCATCAAAGGCAAGATAGCCGGGCACCATGCCGACCACCCATCCGAGGAACGAGACGCCACTGAACAGAAAAAACTCCGTCCACCGGTCATGACGACCGCTTTGGAAGACCCACCGGACATTCGTCAGATAGGCGAAGCCGTTGGCACAAAAGAAACCGATCGCGCTGGACAGAATGAAGTTCACTTTCCGTGCACCGGCCGAGAGGCCCGACAGGTCATCGAAATGGGGGAGGAACGAGTGCCCTAGCACGCCGAAGATCGACTGATAAATGCAAACGGAGCACACCCCGAAGAATCCATACTTGACCAACTGCAACAGGGATGGAGGCAAGCGCCGCACCAGCGTGGAGACGGTGGCAGCCAATCCCTGTTGGCGGATCAAATCCTGAAACTCTGAGATCGGAAGTGGCATAACGGCTTGAAGTTGGGAAGTATCGCCGCAAATACCAGAAGATCAAGAAAACATAAAAGCCGTGGTTCTTAGGCTTTTTGCCATGCAGTCGATCAAGCTACCCGAGCATGGCGCGGAATTCGTCCAGCGCGGAACGAAGCTCTTCCACTTCCCGGCGCAGGGAGGACACTTCATCCTCGAGCTTGCGTCGCCATGAAGCCTCTTCTTCCAAGACGATTTGCTCCGCGGAAGCCGCCGCTACGCCCCCCGTCAAGGGAGAGGGCTCCCCGCTCAGCAGATGGGCGAAGGTCTCCACCCGACGTCCGGATCCGGCCGGAAAGCGGCGCACCAAGGCTCCGGCGGGAAAGTCGATCAGCGTTCCGAGAACATGCTCCACGGCGGGGGTGCCGGAGAATTTGTGGAGCCGTTCCGTGCGCGGGTTCAATTCCCCGGAAGTTTGCACGCCCCGGAGAAGCAGCACCGTGAGGACGGCCCGTTGCGCGGGATCGAGGTTCAAGACGCGCTCCGCGGTGTGCTTGTATTTCGGGGAGCGGGACCCGGCCAGATGCACCTTGGCGGCGAGATGTTTCTCCCGCAACCCCTCGACCGCCCGTTCGACGGTGGCTTCGTCGAACTCGGATACAGGGTCCCGGTTGGACTTCTGGTTGCAGGCGGTCTGCAAGCCGTTCAGCGTCATGGGATAATAATCCGGCGTGGTGGCTTCCTTCTCCCAGAGGCAGCCGAGCACCCGGGCCTCCGCGAACGTGAGGCGGAGGCCGGAATCCCCTTCCACTCCCGCGTCGGGATGTGATGGCGGCAGGTCGTCGTCTTCGATCATGAGGGAATTTGCAGGGATTTGGCCACGACTGCCTTCATTTTCTCCAGACCGGTCCGGGCCACCAGTTCGGCGGGTTGCGCCCAATAGGATTTGTTGAACAACTCCAAGGAAAGGAACGGCCGGGCCCCGATCTCCTGGAAAATCCGGAGGGTTTCCACCACCTGGCCCACGCCATCTCCCGGATAGACCCGGTGCTCATCCTTGATGTCCGCGCGCGGTGGATCGGCAGGATAATCGTTCATATGAAAGTTGAGCAAGGCCTTGGGCCCCAACAGGCGGAGTCCCTCGATACCGGAACCGCCTTTGTAGATGTGATACGTGTCACCGAGAAAACAGGCGGAAGGATGATCCGCCCGGATTGCGATGTAGAGCGCTTTCTCCACCGTGCCGATGGCCGGACTGTGCCCCCACATCTCGATTTGGGGAACCACTCCCATGCGGTCGCCGAGCTCAAGCAAAGCGCGGTAACGCTCGGCAGCGCGGTCGAGGTCGACCGGTCCCTTGGCTCCGGCGGGAGGGGCGGCCAAACGCACGCCGCCGAGCCGCGCGATCGTATCCATGTCCTTCCTTGCGGTTTCCAAGCCGGCGGCCCGTTCGGAGTCGTCATCGACAATCCAGTTGGCGAATCCGATCGCGCTGGCCACGACCAAGCCATGGTCTTCGATCCGTTTGCGGAGATCCTCCAGTTTGCCGCCGGCCTGAAGATATTCCTCGATCTTGCGGAACCATGGTTCAATGGCGTCGTAACCCGCCTTGCCCGCGACCTCGATCTCCCCCGCGGCGTCCAGGTTCTGGCCGCGGATGGTGCTCATGTTCAGACAGAACCGGAAAGGGGTTTCCGGCGCGGCGGAGGCGGGATCTCCGGAAAGGGCGAGAGCGGAAGCTCCGGAGGCCAGACCGGAGCCGAGGAGCGTTCGGCGCGACATGGGAGTGGGTGGACTGCTTGGCATGATTCCCGAACATAGGGATCCCTTCATTTGAAATCCAAAGATTTCCGATGCAAGAGGCAATTCCGCCATGCACCTCCACACGATCGACCTGCGCTTTCAGGACCAACCGCACCTCATCGCGGCCTATCTCATCGAATCCGAAGGCGAGTTGGCCTTGATCGAAACCGGCCCTTCCCCCTGTCTTCCGGCTCTTGACGAGGGCATTCGCCAAGCCGGGTTCGAGCCTGCGGCGATCCGCAAGGTCTGTGTGACCCATATCCACCTCGATCATGCGGGAGCGGCCGGACACTGGGCCCGACGGGGCGTGACGATTTTCGTGCATGAACGCGGAGCCCGGCATCTCGCGGACCCGGGAAAGCTGATCGAAGGGGCCCGCGCCGTTTACGGTGACGACATGGAACGGCTTTGGGGGGAAATCCTGCCGGTCCCGGAATCGCAACTGACCGCCCTCCGCGAGGGCGATGCGTTCACCATCGGGTCCAGCCGGTTTGCGGTATGGGACGCCCCGGGCCATGCCCGGCACCACGTGATGCTGGTCGGCCACGGAATGGCCTTCACCGGGGACAACGCCGGAGTGCGGCTCCCCGGTTTCCGCTACATTTCCCCGGCGACCGCTCCCTCCCAGTTCGATCCGGATGCCCTGCTGGCTACCTTGGAACGGTTAGCGGCCGCCGGGTTGGACCGGATCCATCCGACCCATTTCGGAGCCATCGAAGGCGGGACCGCCGTGACGGAGCATCTTGGCCGCTACGCCGGCCTCATCCGGGAAATCAGGGCACTGGCCCTCTCCTTGGTGACCGGGGAAAACCGAGCCGGCTTCCTCGCCGCTTTCCGGTCCTTTTGCCGGGACCGGGCCCGGCAGGAAGGGATCGACGACGCGACTTGGGAACGATACGAAACGGCCAATGACTCCACGATGTGCGCCGAAGGCGTCCGCCTGTGGTGCGAGGGATTGAAGAAAAAGGGCCCGTCCGCGTGAAGGCGTGAAGCGTGAAGGGAACGCCCGTTCCAAACCGGCCAGAAAAGCTGCGCCCCGGTGAGGAGCAGCGGAAGTTTTTTTGCTGATTGTGGTTAACCCAAATCCCTCAAGCCCCCGCTGCTGCGGCTTGCCCAATCCCATTCCTGCTGCGTTCCACTCGAATTTCAGGTTTCGCGGTATGTCGGCATACCGCTCATCCTGAATTTCTTCGCGCTCCTGGCAGGCAATGCCATTTGGCGGCGCCTCGCAACGCGATCCTTGAGGAATGCGGGTCAATTGTCGGCGGTTGCCAACTGCCTGAAAGTCCGCCCTCCGGCGATGGTTTCGGATCATGGCCGGAGGGTCCGCAGAGCCGCCGCCTCAGAATCCCGGTTTGGGCAAGTGGCGGTCCCGGTCATAGGGCGCGGGTTCCACGCCGGGAACCACATGCCCGGGGTGCTCCCGGTTCCACGATCTCCGGTCCAGTTCGTTCGCATAGAACCGATGGTAGATCTCCATGGACTCAAGGCTTCCATCCTCGATCAAGTCGATGGTGGTCTGGTATTGCCCCATTCCCTCATCGAACTCATACTCGTCCTCGTTGAGCGTTTCCGTCCAGAGACGCTCGTAGAGTTCACGGTCGCTCAGGTGATCCGTGTGCACGAGGTAGGTGCGGAGTCCCGCCAGCCCCTCGATGACTTCATCCAATTTCCGCGAGACCCCGGGCTCGTCCAGCGAGTCCGGTTCCGGAAGTTCAATGCCCCTTCCAAGCAACTGCCTGGCCAGGGTGGAGGTCGGCTCGCTCTCCAGCATGAGGAGATAGCGCAGAAAACCCTCCGTGGCGTCCAGATCCTTCCGGGTGTATTCCGCAACGTGCTCCGCGAACGGCAGCCTCAGTCTTTGGCTGAGATCCCGGACCCTGTCTTCCTGTTCCTTGCGGGCGCTTTTCTCAGAGAAACGCTGCAACCGTGATTTCGTGTGGGAGTTCATGGTATCATATGAACACGTGATCAAAAAATCCGCAAATGGCTTTTTGAACAAAATTCACCAGAACATCACCATCCTCCCTCCATCCCCCGAGTCCCGCACCCTCCGCGATGCCCGCTCAATAGTCGGTCAGCACCCTGGGAGTCAACGAGGCCCGGAGCGCGTTGATCACGGCGAGGACATCGATCAATTCCTGCGCCAAGGCTCCGGCCACCGGCGGGAGAAGACCGACGGCGGCGAGCATCATGCCCCCGACACTGAACAACATCCCGCCCACCGCGGATTCCAAGGCGATGCGTCGCATGCGGCGCCCGATGTGAAGGATCTCGTCCACCCGCTGCAGGGAGCTGTCCAGAACCACGACACCGGCGGCCTCCGCGGTGACATCGCTTGCCTGCCCGAAGGCGATGCCGACAGTCGCCGCGGTGAGCGCCGGGGCATCGTTGATTCCATCCCCCATGAACACCGTGCCATCCCGAGCGGTTTCCTCGCGGACCAAGGCGAGCTTTTGCTCCGGGCTTTGGCTGGCGTGGACATCGGCGATCCCCACCTTGGTCGCCAGATAACGGACTTCCGATTCCCGGTCGCCGGAAACGAGAAGGATCCGCCGGAAGCCGTGATTCGGTCGCAAATGACGGATGAAAGCCTGTCCTTCGGCCCGCGGTTCGTCCCGGAAACGAATGGTGGCGGCATAGTGGTCGTCGATCAGGATGACGCACTCGAGCCCGCCGGAGACTTCGGGCATTCGGGAAGCGGTTTCCGGTCTTCCGGCGACACACTTTTTGCGGCTGGTCACCTCCACCTTCCGGCCCCCGATGCAACCTTTGAGCCCCTCGCCCGCCCGTTCGCTCACCTCGGAGGCCTCCCGCAGTGGCAGCCCCGCCGCGGCGGAGGCCTTGATCACGGCAGCCGAAAGCGGATGCCGGGAATAACGTTCCAGTGAAGCCACATGGGTCAGCACCTCGTCCGGAGTGAACGGCCCGTCCGTCAGGATTTCCGTGACGTGCGGCTCCCCGTAGGTCAGCGTCCCGGTCTTGTCGAAAATCGCGGTGTGGCAGGTATCGATCTTCTCGAGAACGGCTGGATCCTTGATGATGATCCCGCGCCGGGCCGCCAGGGAAATGGAGCCGATGATAGCCACGGGAATCGCGATCAGCAGGGGGCAGGGCGTGGCCACCACCAGCACGGCGAGAAACCGCATCGGGTCTGCGCTCACCGTCCAGGCGGCGAGGGCGATGCCCACGGCAACCGGAGTGTAAAAGGCGCCGAGCTGGTCCCCGAGCCGGCGCAACTTGGGGCGCCGTTGCTCGGACTCCCGCATCACCTCCATGATCTTGGCGTAGCGCGAATCGGCCACGGCTTTCTCGGCGCGGATCGTCAAGGCTCCCTCCCCGTTGATCGCGCCTGATAGAACCATCGATCCCACGGATTTCGAGAGCACGTAGGGCTCACCGGTGAGATAGGACTCGTCCATGGAGCCGCGGCCCTCCACCACGACGCCATCGACCGGGCAGGTTTCATGAGGCAGGACTACCAGCAAATCACCGATCCGCACCTGATCCAGCGGGAGATCCGCCAAGGTGCCGTTCTCCTTGCGATGCGCGACCGAAGGCATCCGCTTGGACAAAGCCAGCAAGGCTGAGGAAGCCCGCCGCACGGCGAACCCTTCCAACGCCTGCCCGCCGGAAAGCATGAGGACGACCAAGGTTCCCGCGAGGTATTCGTGAAGGATGACCGCGGTCACGATGGAGAGACCGGCGAGGAGATCGGAGCTGAATTCGAGCCGGCACGCCTTACCCGCCAGCGTCCACACCAACGGTCCGCCACCGAGCGCCAGGCCGAAGAACAGCGGGAGATCCGCCGGGAGCCCCGCCCCCCGGAGCACGAGGTGGGAGGCGATGGCCAGCAAGGATCCGGAGGCGATGCCGAGTTCCGCGGTCAACCAGAGCGGGCGCGACGGCTTCAAGGGAGTTGCGGCAGGATTTCAACGATATCCGCGAAGGCCTCGCCGTCCGGATAGCTCAACTCGTTGCAGCGACCATGAAGGAGATCCCCTTTTTGCTGACCCAACGCGTGGGCGACGAGTTCATCGGCCTCCACCTCGAAAAAGCCGCGGGGTGCTCCCTGGTGCGGGACGTTTTCCCGGGCCAGGATGGCTCCGAGGGGCACCACTCCGTCGACAATCAATTCACGGGCGCCCGGGGGAAAGCGGTCCAGTTGGATGCCGATGGCCCCGCACTCGACCGGCTTGAGGTTGTCCTTGCGGCGCAAGATCACGAGGCGGAGGAGATAGTTCTCCGTCCGGTCGAGATCCAGCACCTCGAGCCGGAGTTCCGATCCGTGGTAGGCCGCAAGGGTCGGGGTCATGTCGCGATCGTGAACCAGGAGCGACCGGTCCGGTTCGGGCACGCTGGGTGGGTCGATGAAGCGGACGGGGGGCAGAGGCAACCCGCGGCGTTCATAGAAATACCGCAACGGCATGAGCCAATAGAGCGCGGTGGCTTCGTCCACCTCCGGCGAGGTCGGATCAGGTGTAGCGCGCATGGCGATGCTGGGGCAGGAAGAACTCGTGGAGAAGGCGGTCGACCTGAAGCAACCCCTCCCGGCTGAGGGAAATCTCATCCCCCGCGAGGCTGAGGAAACCTTCGGACTGGAGATAGGCGAGCGGTTGGGCGAAGCGTTCCCGGGGATCCACCCCGTATTTCGCGAGGTAATAGGAAGCCGTGACCCTGCCGAGTTTCAGGCGCAGGATGAATTCCCGGAGCAACCGCTCGTCCGCGTTGGTTTGGTAGGCCCGGTAAACCGGGAGCTTTCCCTCGTCCAACGCCATCATGTAAGGACCGATATCCGCGTTATTCTGGTAATGCATTCCGGCGAAGTGGCCGAACGAAGCCACCCCGGCGGAGAGAAGATCAGCCCCGGCCCAGAGACTGTCCCGGTAGACGAATTTCGTCTTGGCAGGATCCTTCACCACCGTGGTCGCGCTCGTCACGGTGTATCCGGCGGCCTCGAAGGCATCGAAGGCATAGCTGACCCACTGCCGTTTCGTCGCCCACCCGGCCACGGGGGCGGTGAGCTGGCCAGCCGCCTTCATCTCCTGGTAGATGGTGGTGTTGTAGGGCACCTCCATCTGGTAAATCGTCACGCTTTCGGGCTGATAGGCGATCGCCTGCTCCACGCAGCGCTTCCAATTTTCCTCGGTCTCATCGACCATGCCCGCGATGAGGTCGATGTTGATCTGGGGGAAGGCCAGTTCCTTGGCGACAGCGATGGCGCGATGAAGCTCCTTCGAGCGGTGGGCGCGCCCGTTGAGTTCAAGAATGTGGTCGTCGAAATTTTCCACCCCGAGGCTGAGGCGGGTGATGCCGAGGTTGCGGATTGCCTCCAGTTTTTTTTCGGTGAGGGTGCCCGGCTCCGCCTCGAACGCCACTTCCTCGGCCTCGTCCCACGGGAAAAGATCCCGCATTCCGGTCGTCAGCTCCGTGAGTTGGGCCACTGAGAGATAGCTGGGGGTGCCGCCCCCGAAGTAGACGAATTTGGGCTTCCTACCCGCCAGATACGTCTTCCCCGCGTAAAGCCGGAATTCGCGCAACCCGGCCTGGAGGTAACCGTTGATTTCGGCGGCATTGCGGTCGGTGTAGACCCTGAAGTAACAGAAATGGCAGCGCTTGCGGCAGAACGGGATGTGGAAATAGACCCCGAGGTCCGCCTCGCCCCTGGGCCCCTCCAACACGGACTCGACCCGCCCGGCCTGCTCCCGCTGCCAGAAACTGAAAGGCGGGTAGTTGGCCACGAAGTAATTGCCCGCGCCGGTCGCCTCATCCGGATCGGCGGAGGGGCTCGGAGCGCCCCGCACGGCGTCGCCGAGGGAAGCATGCTGCGCCCCCGGGCGATCGGGAACGGCGTCGACTGGGGAAGGATCGGGAACCATGGAGAGTAAGGCTACGCGGGGGAACGGTCCGGACGGCGCGACGCCCACCTTGCTTTTCCATGCAACGGTGCGGTTCTGGACATCGGACCAAGATGCGACCAAAGGCCCGTGTTTCAAAAAGTTTCACCCGAAGACCCGGGATTCCTGACAAATCTTTGTTGCGAAACCGTCACAATCCATGGAGATATCCTGCCGGGTTTTCCTAGCGGACCCACCAACTCCTGACACCACCCCAAACCTCACCCACTGTCCTTCGATTCATGCCCAAAGGTCCAAGCCAGCCCGATGATTCCTCCGATGACGATGGTTTGACGTCGCCCGCCGTTCCCACCAACGATGACGTTCCCTCCCCTTCGCTGCAACGGGGTCCATTCAAAACCGGGGGGGGCGAGGTGACCCGGGTCGTTCCGCACAGCCCGGAGGCAGAGCGGGGCGTCCTCAGCTGCATGATGCAGGATCCGGCGAACATCATCGGGGAGGCGACCATCAAGATCGGCGCCCGCCAATTCTACGACCCGGGCCGCTCCATTCTGTTCGCCACCATGGTGGAGATGCACGACGGCGGGCAGCCGGTCGATGTCATCACCCTGTCGTCATTGCTGAAGGACCGGAAGCAGCTCGACAAGGTCGGCGGGGCCGCCGAAATCATGAGCCTCAACTCCTACGCACCCTCCGCGCGGGAGTTCACTTGGTATGCCAAAATCCTGCGCAACAAGTTCGTGCTGCGGCAGATCATCGACACGTCCCAGAAGACGATGGAAGACTGCTTCGAGGGGCAGGAAACCGTGGATGGCCTCCTCGACAGCTACGAAGCGGACGTTCTGGCGATCCGGGAGGGATTGGAGCAGAAGGACGAGATCAAGCCGCTGCGCGACCACTTGATGGAGACCCTCCAGCAGATCGAGAGTTTGATCACCAACAAGGGAAAGACCGTCGGGATTCCCACCGGATTCCAGGACTTCGATGAAAAAACCAACGGCATGCAGGCGGGGCAGATGATCGTCGTCGCCGCCCGCCCCTCGATGGGCAAAACGTCTTTCGGCTTGAACATCGTGGAGAATGTGGCGATCCGGGATCAGCGACCGATTGGCGTTTTCTCCTTGGAAATGGGGGCGGACCAGCTCACGCAACGACTTCTCGCCTCCCAGGCCGGGATCGGGATGAGCAAAATCATGAAGGGCGAGCTTTCGCAAAACCGGGATTTTGCCAAGATCCAAACGGCGGCCGCGAAACTGGCGGAATGCCGGATTTACATCGACGATACCCCGAGCCTCTCCATCATGGCTCTCCGGGCCAAGGCGCGCCGGATGAAAAAGCAGTTCGGCATCGAACTCATCATGATCGACTACCTCCAGCTCATGCGGTCCGAATCCCGCAAGGCGCAGGACAGCCGCCAGCAGGAAGTCGCTGAAATCTCCCAAGGGGTGAAGGCCCTCGCCAAGGAACTGAAACTTCCCGTCATCGTTCTGGCCCAGCTCAACCGTGGTCCGGAAACGCGAACCGGCAGCAACAACCGTCCCCGTGTATCCGATCTCCGGGAATCCGGCTCCATCGAACAGGACGCCGACATCGTCACCCTCCTGCACCGGGACATTTACTACGCCGAAAACGAGGAACAACGGGCCGAAATGGAGGGACGGGCCACGCTCATCGTCGGCAAAAACCGGAACGGAGCCACCGGTGACGTCCCCCTCACCTTCCGCGCCGAGCTGATGCGTTTCGAAAGTCGTGCCCGGGACGAATTTGACGAGTGAGCGACGGGGTGAAACGTCCCGCCCCTGGCGGCGCCGTGGAGCGCTTCCTCCGGCTCAAACCGTGGTAAGACGCTGCGCCCGCAGTTCTTCCAGCTCCGACTCCAGCGCAGCGACCCGCGCTTCCATCCGGCTCAAGGCATCCGAGGTGGATTTCAGTCTTTGCGCGGTCAATCGACCGAGGAATTCGAAAAACGAGGCGTAAAACTCTGGATTCTCCTGCCGGGGCTTGATGTCCTGGAGAAACTTCTGATCCACCGCCAGAAGCAGGGTCGGCTTGATCGCCCGGACCGTGGCGGAACGCACCTCGTCCCCCAAGGCCGCCAACTCGCCAAAGATATCGCCGACCGTGTTGAGGACGGCCAGACGCTCGCCCTTCTTCGAAATCTCCACCTCCCCGGAGGTCAGGATGTAGATCCGGGATCCGCTTCCGCCCTCCTCAATCACCGCATCACCCGGTTCACACTCGATGATCGAACTCGAATACAGGATATCGTCGAGGTGCGACCGCTCGAAATGAGCGAGAAACGGGATGCCTTTGAGCCCCTTAGGAACGGCTCCCTCCTCGTGGATATAGGCAAACTCGCGCATACGGAAAAACAGTAAACCTTCTTCGGCCAAACGAGAAGTCAAAACAACGGAAAGACACAATCCGATTCTCTATTGATCCTGAGAATCACAGACTTGATGAATTATTCAAAATATTGTATTTTTCCTTCGATTTGGAAAACAAGAACTCATCCGACTGTTCCGCCCCCGTTGAGCCAGCCGAGGTTCTTCTCGCGAGGCTGCTGGATCAGGAAATCCCGGCCCGGCTTCCCCGGGTCTTTTCGGGCCCGGATTCCTTGAAACTTTCCGCCGCGATGGAGCGCGGCATCGCGATCCTGCATCGCCAACATCCCGATACCCGTTCCGTGATCTTTTCCCCGGGGCATCCGGAGGGCGTCCTCGCCGCCTTGGCCGAGGCCATCGAAGCCCTGCATCCCGGCCTGACGCGGCGCAAGCTGAGGCAGATCCCGCCGAGCGGTTGGCCGGGCGCGATTTCACGGACCCTGATGGCACGAGCCACCGTGCCGCGCCATCTCCTGGTCGTGGACCCCTTTGACGAGTTGTGGGAGCCGCATGTCGGTGAAAGGGAGCGCGGCCAGTTTCTCCATCAGTTGACCACCATGGCCGGCCTCCGGTCCACCTGCGTCCTTTTCGTCCTCGATACCCGGAAGCTGGAGCATTGCCAGCGCTCCCGGCTTCTGCAACCCTGCCTTAACAGCCGGTTTCATTTGCGCGTCGGCGGTCCCCCGGAAACATCCCGTCGCCTCCCTCCCCCGGTTCCCGCGCCGGAGCGGCTCCTCCTCCAACCGATCCGCCCGCGGAGGACGCGTCCCGGCCTGCTGCACCCATGGGCGGTGGAAGCCCCCTGCCCGCTCATTCTCGGGGACGAAGCCCGAAGCCGGAGCCCGGCCTGAACCACCGTTGGAAACGCCGGGGTGGCGGGAAATCGAGCCCCCTCATTTCCGGAAAAACCGGACGCAAACCGGGCTCGGCGCCCGGGCACTGAATCCAGTCGCCTCCAGCGCTCCACTCTCCCCGTTGATCCGCAACACGACCAGGCTGTCCGATTTCTGGTTCCCGACGATCAGAAACCGCCCGTCCGGGGTGATCCCGAACCCGCGCGGCACCTCGCCTCCGGTGGGGTAATGACCGATGGAGGAGAGGCGGCCGTTCCCGGCGATCCGGAACGCGGCGATGGTGTTGTGCCCGCGATTGGAAACGTAAACGAAGTTGCCGCCCGGGTGGACGAGGGTCTCAGCCGTGCTGTTGGGCTTGTCGAAACCGGCCGGCAGGGTCGAAAGCGTTTCGAGGACCCGCAGTTCCCCGGATTCAGCGTTGTAGCCGAGCTGCGAGATTTCGGAGGACAACTCGAGATTGGTGTAAGCGAACTTCCCCTTGGGATGAAACGACAGATGGCGCGGCCCGCCTCCGGACGGGGTGAAAACGGCGGCGGGGTCGTTGGGGACCATCTCCCCGCTGCCCGAATCGAGTTGGAAAATGAAGATGCGATCGGCCCCCAGATCGGCCAGGAAGACCCGATGCCCCGCGGGATCGGTCATGGCGCAATGCGCGTGCGGCCCGGCCTGCCGCCCCGGGTCGGGTCCGGAACCGCTGTGCGGAATGAAACTCGCGGCGGGCCCCAGCGACCCGTCCGGCAAGACCGGATACGAGGCACTGCTCCCGCCACCGTAGTTGGCCACCACGGCTGCGCCCCCCGAGGGATCGACGCAAATGTGGCAGGGCCCCGCGCCGCGGGTCGATTGCGCCCCCATCGACCGGAGCGAACCATCCGGTTCGATGGCGAACGAGGTCACCCGCCCCTCCGCGATTTCCGAGACCGCGTAAAGTCTTGGCAGCATCGGATGCACCGCCAGAAAGGACGGACTCCGCGCCGCACCGGCCAGAACGGGTTGGCCGAGTTCTCCCGTCGCCTCGTTCAGCTCCGCCCGATAGATTCCCGCTCCGTCCCCCTCGGTGTAATTCCCGATATACACGGTGGTGGACGCACTCAAGGAGCCGGCGAGAAAAGCGGCAGCAAGCCAGGGCAGGGCACGGATGGACCATTGCATCCCCCGAGGCTAGCCAAACGCGGGCCATTTGGCAAAGGCCGAAGCTCGGAAAGCAAAAAAGCCGGGGTAACCGGGCCCTCGCCCCCGGTCTCACGCCCCGGCCAGAAGACGATCCAGAATTTCCCTGGCCAGAGCTTTTTGCTCCAACTTGTCCAGGTCCCGCCCGGAATACGTCACTTCGGCCACCTCGCGCCCCGCGGCATCCCGCAAGGTGAACCGCAGGAAAGAGAGAAAATCAATCCGCCCGCCCCCCGGCTCCCGGGTGTCGCCCGCCTGCTCCAAACGGAGGATGAGCGCGTCCTCGCGCAAACTCTCCCCGGGCCCCAGCTCCAACTTCACCGCCATGCCGCGCCGCGCCAATTCCTGATGCAACGCCCGCACCATGGAATGATTCGCGAGCCAGGCGTTATCGAATTCAAAGAGCACCAACTCGCGCCCGGCGACCGATGCCCCCGGCACCAGGCGCACCTTCGGAGCCGGCGACTGGCAGGACGCGGTCAAACAAGCGACCACCAACAAACAAATCCATCGGGACCTCATGGCGCTCACTGTGTCAGGAGTCGCCTCCGGCTTCAACAAATCCCGGCGGAAACTCATCAAGGCCGCAGGGCGAACATCGAGACCCTGCCACCTTGCTCCATCGCCAAATCCCGGCGGAACAGCACCGGATCCGCAAGGTAGGTCTGATTGCCGAAGCTGGCCGCTCCAAATTCACTGTCCACGGCCACGATCACCCCCGCCAACTCCCATCGCTTTTCCCGGGGATTGTAGTGAAAGGCTGCCCCTCCGGAATCCCCGGGGGCCGCTTGGCATTGCCGGCTGGAACTGAACCGCGTCGCGAACCCGTAACTGGAGAACTCATGGGTCGGCATCGGAACCGAGTAAATCTCCTGGATCGCGTTCATCCCCCATCGCACCCGGTAGTCATCCCCCCAGGGGAAGCCCGGCTTCCCGGGTGTTCCTTTTTTCCAACTCGCGCCCCCACCGATCAACAACAACTCCCGGCCGCGGCGGGGGGGAAGCGTCGCCAACGGGATCGCCGGCAGTTTGGCCAACGGATCGTCTTCCAACATCTCCACGCGGAACAAGCAGAGATCCGCCGTGGAACCGTCCCGGTTGCGAAAATACCGCACGGAATTCCGCACCGCCGCATACACGGAACCGTCGCTCGTCCGGAAATCGCCCGCTCCCACGTGTGCCGCGGTCAAAACACACCCCGCCCCCAAGTAAAAGCCGGTCGACCGCTCGATCTGCCCCACGTGGCGCCAATAGGGAAAACGTTCCGGGTAACCGGAGCGCCGCAAGGTCTCCTGCAAAGCGTTCTCGCTTTGCGATGCCTCGGTGTCGCCCAACGAAATCAGTCCGGAGGCCGGGCCCGGCAGGAGCGCGCAGAAAAGCAAAACCGCCGGAAAACACAAGGAGGATCGGGGGACGGCACTCATGGGCGATCGTTGGACGGAGTTTCTCGGAAATGCTTCGCAAGTTCGATAATTTATTCAAATTATAAAATTTGCAATGATTTGCTGCGGTTTCTTTTCCCGGCCCAGCTTCCCGATGGTTCCGCTTGCTCGCCGGGCAGTTGCTGCTATCCGGATCTCATGGCCCAAGGGAAACCGAATTGGCGCGCCACAGCCCTTGTCATGGGGACCTGCCTCGCCTATGGCATCCTCCGCTGCCAGATCGCGCAGGGCGTTTCCTGGGCCCATCTGCCTCTCTGGACCTCGAACAAGGCGATGGCTCTGGGCGGGCTGGTCATGATCTGCCTCTCCTACATCACCAGCAGACTCCCCAATCCACGAAGCTGGCCGCGCTACTTCGGCTTTTCAGGCTTCGGTCTGAGCGCCTTGCATGCGCTCGCCTCCCTCCTTCTTTTCTCCCCGGAAAACTATCCGGACCTTTTCGAGTCCGCCACCGGCCGCCCCAACTGGGTCGGCGAGACCAGCCTCCTTTTCGGTTGCCTTTGTCTCGCCTGCTACGCCCTCGCCGCTTTCGTCTCGGTGCCCGGCATCAAATCAACCATCACGCCCCAGTCCTGGCTGCGCTGGCAGTGGCTCGGCGCCTGGGGACTCTACCTCGCCCTGGGCCACGTCCTTGTCCTTGGCGGGAACGAGGGGGCCGGGCGCCTCTTCAGCCACTGGTTTCACCCCGCCCGCTGGCCGCGGATCGGCGTCCTCCCGCTCCCCTCGTTTGCCCTGCTCGCGACCCTCTTCATTCTCCTCACCATCCCCTACCGCCACCTCCGCACCCGGCGCCGCCTCAACCGCTAGTGGCCCGACTGGGGAGGAGGCACTGCGAAGAGCCTTATTCCGCTCTCAGCATGCCGCGCATGAGGATCCCGTGACCGGGGAAGGAACAGATGAAGGGATATTCACCGGGGCCAGGCAAAGTGAACTCGAGGACTTCCTCCTTGCTCATGTCGAGCAGCTTGGTGTGGTGGAGGACATCCGAACCCCCGGGGATGAAACCCTTCTCAAATCCGGCGGCGCCCATGGCGATTGCGGCGTTCATCACGTCGTCCGCCTTGCCCGGCTTGGTGACGAGGAGGTTGTGCGGCATCACGTCCGTGTTGGCGAAGGTGAGCCTGATCTTCTTCCCGGCCTTCACCTTGAGCTCCTTCACATCATACATGAGGCGCTCCCGGATCGTGCCCACGCGGATCGTGGTGAGGTCGGCGGTATCGCTGAGAATCCCGGACTTTTGCGCCTTTTGCTCGGCCTCGCCGGCAATGACGCCGCCCTTCATACTGGCCTCCACATTGAACCAAAGGTGCTGGACCACGTTGGCGGCCTGGCGGGCATGCAGTTCCGGGGATTTCTGCAGGGCGGCGAGCAATTCCGTGTCGCGCACATTGTGCTGCTGGTGAACCCAGAGCGCTTCAAGCAAGTGATGCGCGTCCTCTTTTTTGGTGGCGTCGAATGACTGCATCCATTCCTTCGTGGCGGCGATGACTTCGGCGGTGGGGCGTTCGCTCAATTCCACGCGGGTGCGATGGCGCACGCCGTCGGTCGGGTGCTCCAGATTTTTGAGCAACGCAGGGAGGGGCTGGCCGTCGATGGCGACCGGTTTCTGCAACTCCCGTCCCTTCGCGGTCATGCGGTAGATGCGACCGTGTTTGTGGTCCCGGTTCGGGTCCCGCACATTGTGCTGCATGTGCCCGATAATGACATTGTGCCAGTCGGCAATATAGAGGGAACCGTCCTCGCCAAAGATGGCATCGCTGGGACGAAAGTTCTTGTCACCGCTCATGATCAGGCCGCGTGATTTGTCCTCGGTGACGGAACCGTCGGCCTGCATGACCTTCACGGTGAGTTCGGCGCCGGCGGGCTCACCCCAGACGGTCGCGTTCTCCGCGTTGCGGGCCAGATCGTAATGCTTGATGCCGAGAAAGCCGATCACATTGCAGATCAGGAAATCACCCTGCATATCCGCGGGGAAGTGCGTGCTGCTGACGACCTCGCTCGCGGTCACAGGGCGGACCTCCTTCTTGAGCAGCTCATACATTTTGAATCCGTTGCCCTCGGGACGCACTTGATAGGCACGACCGCCGGTGCCGTCGGTGGCGTAATGATACCCCCAGGAATCAAAGGCAATGCCATGCGGATTGGGCGAGTTGTCAGCGTGCTTCGCAATGGTGAAACGGCGGGGATCGAAGCGATACATCGCGCTCGCGCCGGTCTGCAGCGAGGGCCCCCACGGATGCTCGTGATTGTGCACCATGAAGACGCCGCTCTGCCAGTAAATGCCGCCGTCCGGTCCCATCACGAGATTGTTCGCCCCGTGATGCGTGTCGGCGAAATCGACCCCCTGCAGCAGGATCTTCCGCACGTCCGCCACGTCGTCGCCATCGGTGTCCTTGAGGAAAAGAATGTCCGGGGCGCAGGTGACGATGACGCCGCCGTTCCAAAACTCAAAACCGAGCGGATTCTGCACCCGGGCGAACTCCGTCATGCGGTCGCACTTGCCGTCCTTGTCGTCATCGTGGCAGATGACAAGGGCGTCCTTCATCTCCTTGAGCGGTTCCCACATCGGGTAGGTATGCCAGACGGCGGCCCACAGCCGGCCTTTGCCATCGACCTGAAGCTGCACCGGATTGACCAGCTGGGGAAAGCGCGCCTCATCGGCGAAGAGGCTCACCTCGAAGCGCGGATCAAAGGCCATGTGCTTGATGGCTTCCTCACCACTGATATACTCCGTGCGGCCCTCCTTCATCGCGCTGGACGACTTCGACTTCCCACCGACATTGGAAATCACCGGCACGGGCGCGGGCACGTTGCTGTCATCGACCTTGAGGTCACCGCCCTTGGCCCTCGCCCAGATCCTGGGGTCACGATTGCCGGTCATCACATCAAACATCTTCAGCTCGTGCTGCAGCACCACGGCGTTGGTTTGATCATCGGTGAAGGCCAGCGTCGAGCGTCCGCCCCAAACGTCATTCCCATCGCGCGCCCGGTAGCGGGCATTCCAATACAGATCCTTCTCCATCACGGCCCCGCGCAAATCCTCGAGTGAGGCGGACGCGATCACTTCCGTGCCGAGCAACGCCTTCGCGATCACCTCCGCGAGCTGGCGATTGCCTTCGGCGCTGAGATGCACCCCGTTGATCGTCAACGGCTCTTTCGCCGCCTTGAACAACTCGAGCGAGGGATGGAAGAGATCGACAAAACCCACGCCCGCCTCCTTTGCGGCCGCCCCGGTGGCCATCGTATAGGCCTCGAGGCGCGGATTGTGTTCCGCGCCATCCGGCAGGTTCGGATTCTTCGTGTCCTCATGCGCGATGGGGCTGAAGAGCACGATGCGCGGGAAGGTCTTGCCGTTCGGCTGGGTACCGCGCACATATTTCACGAAATCGACAAGCTGTTTGCGGAAGTCGTCCGGTTTGTTCTCGAAGGACTCGTTGTAACCGAAGAAAGCGAAGACGACATCCGGCTTCACGTGACGCAGATAATCCGTCATGTGGAGGTGGCCGCTGCTGCGCGGGAAGGAATTGGGGCGGTCGCCGCTCGCGCTCATGTTGCGGAAGCGCACCTTGAGATCCGGCAGCGCGCTTTGCAGCAGGGTCTCCATCCAGCCGTCGTGCTGCATCCGGTCCGGCAGCCCGTTGCCGAGGATCGCCACGGTGTCGCCCTGGCTGAAGGCAAAGGGCAAGCTGTCCTTGTAGTCCGCGGGCACCTCGACGAGCGCGGGTTCCCTCGCCGCCGGCTGCCCGCCGCCGCCCGGGCCCTTCACGGCCGGTTTGCCCGGCTTGCCCTCGAACGTCAGGTAAACGATCTTTCCGCCGCCCTTGACATCCAGAGTGAGCGATTCTCCCGCCGCGACGTTTTTGATTGCAAACACCGCCTGGCGCGATGCATCGAGCAAACTCAGCGTGAAGCCCCCCAGACGCTCCGGAAAGCCCTCGCGGCTCCACAAACGGATCGAGTCGATCGCCCGCGCTGCGCCCAGATCGATCTCCCACCATGGATTCGGTTTGTTCTCGATCGTGTGCGTCATGCCCTTGCCGTAAGTGCGCGATTTGTCACCATCCATCGCGCGATTCGCTTCCCCGCCGTGCCCCGTCGTCGATTGGGTCGCCTTGCCCTCCGGCGCGAGGTTTTTCCCACCACCGAGGATTTCAATCTCCGCAATCTGGAGGCACTGGCGCTCCCCCGGAATCTCGATCCGGACAAAGCGCGCCGGCTTGCCCGTGGCGAGGGTCGGTTTTGGCTCCATCGGGGTCGCGGCGGCCGGTTTTTCGTCCTTCTTCGGTTCCGCGGGTTTGCTCGTGTTCGCATTCGCCGGAATCGGCGATTCCCAACCGGCATACATCTCCGGTTTGATGCCACGGGCATAGGCGCCGCCGGCGAAGGTGTTCGGCTTGAACGGGCCGACGAAAGCGATCTGGAGATCCGCTTGGATTTTATCCTCCAAACCCAGCGCCCAGAAGATGCCGTTCACGAGCAAGCGCCGATACCCTTCATTGGTGATATCTTCCGACGTGCCATAGAGGGAGGTGAACACGCGGCCTTCCTTGCCCGAGGGCGAACGGTAGCTGCGCGTCCACTCGCTTGGCATCGGCGGTTTGGTGGGGTCGGCAGGGGAATCCGGCGTCATTCCATTGAGCGGCTGGGCGAGGGTCAGTATTTCTCCGGAGACCGGTTTACCGACATAACCACCCGCTTGCACCCAAACGTCCTTCACGCCGCGCAGGATGGGATGGGCGGCCTTGTCCGGCACGATGGAGATGCGCGTGCTTTGCGCGTGATTTTTGCCGTAGTGTCCCACCCAGGTCTGACCGAGCACCTGATGCCCGAAGCCGAGCTCGTAGTCGCTCCCCTTGTAATCAAAGGAATACTTCGCGTAGGGCGAGTCCGACGGAATTTTGAAACCGTGCGTCGCCGTGCGCAATCCCACCACCGGTCCGCCGCGCTTCAGGTAGTCATCGAAGTGCTTCATCTGCTCCGGCGGGAAGTTCTGGAAACGCAGGAACACCACGGCGAGGTCCGCCGTGTCCAGCACCTCGATCCCCGGCAGGTTCGAGGCGTCGCCCGCCACGATTTCCCCCGACTCCTTATCGATCCCGAAGAGCACGGTGCATTTGAACCCCTGATGCTTCGCCAGAATCCGCGCCAGACCGGGCAGCGACTCCTCCGAGCGATACTCATGGTCATCAGCCAGGAAAACGATGTGCTTCCCCTTGCCGGGCCCGTCCGTGCCCTCAAAAACCAAGGGCGCGGCGGTCGCGAAAGAGAGGCTGGCAATCAGGATGAAGAGGGTGCGTTTCATGCGCGGTGGAAGAATGTCGATCCTACACGAAGGGAAGCGATCGATTCGGACAAAGAAAATGCGAATTCCCAAAATTTCACGCGCCAGAGGCGGGGACGGGGACGAGCTCCGGCCCCTCTCAAGGTTGCGGCACGGAGCTGGCGGGCACGAAGCGGCCGACGGCGAAGGCTCGGAGCCGGGTGATCTCTTCCTCCCGGGAAACAGCCAACGGAACCGTGCGGCGGAGTTCCTCCAGCAGGATCTCCGTGCTCAACGGGCAGCGCCGCTCCAAACATTGGTAGAGACCGGAGATGACCACCTGTTCGATTTCCGCCCCGCTGAATGACTCCGCCTCCCCCGCGAACCGAGCCAAATCAACCCGGCCCGGCTCCTGATTGCGCTGGCGGAGATGGATTTCGAGGATCGCCAGCCGCTCCGCAGCCGTGGGGAGATCAATGAAGAAAATTTCGTCGAACCGGCCTTTGCGGAGCAACTCCGGCGGCAGGCGGTCGACTTGGTTCGCGGTGGCAGCGAGAAAGACGGTTTCCTTCTTCTCCTGCAACCAGGTCAAAAAGAGACCAAGGGTGCGCTGCGTCGTCCCGCCATCGCTGCCCCCTTCCCCCCCGGTGGCAAAGGCCTTTTCCATCTCGTCGATCCAGAGGACGCACGGCGCCATCGACTCCGCCATCTTGGTGGCGCGAAGGAAGTTCTTCTCGCTCTCGCCGATGTATTTGTCGTAGAGACGCCCGGCATCCAGCTTGAGAAGCGGCAAGTCCCATTGGCGGGCAATCGTCTTGGCGGCCAACGATTTTCCGCAACCGGGGACTCCGACGAGGAGCACGCCGCGGGGCGGGTCGAGCCGCATGGCCCTGGCTTCGGCGGAAAAGCCGAGGGCGGCGCGGTTGAGCCAGTTTTGCAGATTCTCAAAGCCACCGACTTCCCCCGGGTTGTCTTCCGCCGGGTAATATTCCAACAACCCGCCATCGCGAAGGGCGGCCGCCTTGCGCCGTTGGGTATCGGCAATGTCCGCCCCATCGAGCCGGCCATCTTCCAGAATGGCGCGGGCGATGGCTTGCCGGGCCTGATTCGCGGTCAGTCCGGTCAGCGCCTGAAGCAAACGTCCGCGATCCTCCGGAGTGAGATCCACCTGCAACGGGACGCGCAGGGCCAATCCGCGCAGGGTCTGATCCAAGACTTGGGCCAGTTCCGTGGGATCGGGCAACGCGAGCCCGTGACGGAAAACCACCGGGGCCAGGGTGGAAGGCAATTCCAAACCGGGACTCCCGATCACCACCAACACGGAGGGCCCCTGCGCAAAACGATGGCCGAAGTCCTTCAGCGCGCGGGCCACCGGGGGCTCGTCCCAGAACGCGGCGAGGTCCTTGAAGACGAAGACGGCGGGCATCTGCAAATCCATGGCGTGCTGCAGCGCCTGCCGGGCATTCGTCGTCCGGCCGTCGAGGGAAGACTCCGCCCCGAGATGGCGGAGCCCGTCCGTCACGCTCCATTCAAACGGGGTGAGGCCCAAGTCCCCGGCAGTCTCCCGGAGAACCCCCAAGGCACGGTCCTCCTCAGCGGTCTCGAGGAGAATCAGCGGATGGGCGGATAGGAAAAGCGAACGGAGGGTGGAGGCCAACGGCCGCCATCGTTGCTTCAAGCATCTTGATTGTCAACCGACGATCCCGTCGGGCTTCACCCTGCAGCTTCCGGACGTTTCAACCGGCCGGATCCGCGCTCCCGGCGGCCTTGGTCTCGAGCGCCGCCAGATTGCCCACCGGGGTCCCCTCACTGCGGAAGAATTTGCGGAAGATCTTCTTGGGCAAGCTCTTGCCCCGCTCTTCCTCCACCAGCTCGTCATGGGACGCCGCCTTCGCCGATTCCCAAGCCGCCGCGAACCCGGGCGCATTGATCATCATGCGCTTCTCGGCCCGGGCGAAAATCTCCAGCTCACGCTCCAAATCACGGGTCGGATTCTCCTTGCTGCTGCCCACCTTGAGCCGCAGGTTTTCGTTTTCCTGACCGAGCCTTTCCCGCTCCTCCTTCAGCTTCCGATACTGGTCCGCCTCCAGCTCCATCTTGTCGCCCAAGAGTTTCTTGTAGCGGCGGAACTCCATCTGCGTCTTGAAATGGCTCCACAGCGCCATCCCCGTGAAAAAGAGTCCCACCAAGAGGCCCCAGGTGAACGGCGATTTGAGGATCGGTTCCAAAAAGTCCATGGCAAGGATGTTCATCGTTGGCGCCCGCTTGCGCAACTCCGAATGCCGGAAAGGGCTCTCGCAAAACAAAATTTGGTAGTGGAAATTATTCTAAATCTGGTGCTCTCTCATCAACCCCAACCATCCCCATGAAAAATCCTTTCACCTCCTCAATTTTCGAACATGGATCGCCCACCCTGCCCTCGCTCCATCAAAACGAGCTGGATGCCCTCGCCACCAGAGTCCACGCCCTCACCACCCTTCCCCCCGCCTCCTCCGCCCCGGGCGATACCCTGCTGCTCACCGCCTCCCGGGCCGGGGCCGGCAAAACGCATCTCCTCGCCCGTTGCCAAACCCTCACCGCCGACCACGGTCTCTGGGTTCCCCTCCATCTCGAACCGGAACAGGATCTGGGTTGGAAGGAATGGACGCTCGCCCTCGCCTCACATCTTCACTCCACCCGCGTGCGCGGGGTTTCCAGATTGGAGGAAGTCGCCTGGTTCGCCTTTGCCCGCCTGGTGCAAGCCGGTCTGGATGAAGGCAAGGTGATCGCGGAGGATCTTCCGTCGGCCAGGGAACAGCTCGAGACCCGGTTCCGCGAGATCTTCGCCCCGGGAGAACCGGAGAGCCGCTTCCACTGGTTCGCCGGAACCGCCGGCTCCCTGCTCGCGTCCTGCGCAACGACCTGCGCGACCGCCGTCGGAGGGGAACGGGAGACGGTCGCGGGTTGGTTGCGGTGGTTCCTCGCTTACGCCGCACCCAAGCCGGGCAAGGATCGGGCCAACCGTTGGGAACGGCTCGCCATCCGTCTGGAGAAAGCCGGGGGCGGGGAGCGCGCTTGGAAGGAACGCTTCAAGGTCCTGGCCCGGTTCGCCAGCGGCGTGGCTCCGCTCGTCTGGACGACGGATCACCTCGACCGATTCTTTTCCGCTCCCCAGGCGTCCCGCCGGCTCCTCTCCCAGCTGAGCGAAATCCCCGCTCTGGCGCCCCGCAGCCTCCTCATCCTGTCCGCCAACCAGGATCTCTGGCAACAGGTCCTGGTTCCCGGCGTTCCGGGCGCCATCCAGGACCGCCTCACCTCCGGCTCCATCCATCTCGGACCAATCTCCCCGCAGCAGGCCGAGGAACTGGTGGCCCACCGCCTTCTCACGGTGGCCCGGGCGGATGAGGAAAGCCGCGCCTTCCTACGGCGGCTCGACTTCCAGCGGATTCCCGCTTCCGGCGGTCTCACGCCCCGGGCCATTCTCCGTTGGGCCGCCGCGGCATGGGATCTGCGCGAAACCTTGCCGGAACCGGTCCCCCAACCCGCCGACGACTCCGATCCTCTCTCCACCCAAAAAGCCCGGGAAAAGCTCCACGCCGTGGCGGAAGCCCTGCGCGGCCAGAGCGGACCGGGCCGCGGCGAGGTCCAACCGCTCGTCGGGAACCCTTCCCCGTCCGCGCCGATGCCCTTGGCGGAGCTGTTCCAGGAGATCCGCTTGCGCCAGCTCGCGGCACGGAATCCCGCCCCGGACTGGAAACGGATCCAACGGCTCGTCTCGACCGTCGGCCAACGGTTTCCCTCCATCCATCAGCATCGGGTGGATCCCGGGCCCGGAACCGGGGGGGAAGCCCTCTGCTGGGCCATCGCCGACCGCGAAATTTTCATCGGCTTCGCCCCGCCCGGAAACGATGGTTTCTGGCGCTCCCTGACCGAACTGGCCTCCCGGCCGGGCAGCCGGAAACTACGCAAAGTGGTCAGGCTCACCCCGGCTGGGGAAACGGTGGTCCGGGACGCTGGCGCGGAGGAGCCTGGCGGGGCGGCGGTGGAGGTGGTGACGATCGATGCCGATCTCGCTGCCACCTTGCACGCGGCGGATGAACTCTTGCAGGCCGGCGCGCGCGGCGCGGGAGGCCTTTCGGAAGCGCGGCTTTCCGGCTTTCTCGCCCGGGAACTGGATTTCTTCTGGAAGCAGCTCACCCGGCGGCCGGAAGAACTCACGGGCCGCAGGATGGAGCGGGCCGTTCACGCTTAAGCATCAATCCAGTTCCGCCCGGGGACTGCGGGAAAGCAGACAACGGGCGGCATCGTGCACTTCCAAACGGCCTTGGATCAGGTCGTGGAGGAGGTCGGTGACTGGAGTGCGGATCTGGTGCTTGCGGGCGAAGTGATAGACGCTCTCGCTGTTCGGGATTCCCTCGGCCACCATGTTCATGCGGTCCCGGGCTTCCGCCAGGCTCAGGCCCTGACCGAGCATCCGGCCGAACCGGGTGTTGCGGCTGTGGTGGCTGAAGCAGGTCACCATCAGGTCGCCAACCCCGCTCAATCCCATGAACGTTTCCGCCCGCGCCCCCATCGATACGCCGATGCGCACCATCTCCGCCAAACCGCGCGTCACCAGCGCCGCCTTGGCGTTGTCCCCCAACCCGAGTCCGTCGACAATCCCGCCCGCGATCGCCACAATGTTTTTGACGGTCCCGCCGATTTCGATGCCGACCACGTCATTCGAGGTGTAACTCCGCAACCAGGGCAGGGTGAAAATCTCCTGCAAGGTCAGGGCGACCGCTTCATCCGCGCAGCCGATGACGAGTGCCGTGGCCACGCCGCGCGCCACCTCCTCGGCATGGGACGGTCCGGAAATCACCGCCGCCTGATGCTCCGGGAAGATCTCCCCGAGCACCTCGGTCATGCGCAAGCCGCTCTCCAGCTCGATCCCCTTGGTGCCGGAAAGGGTGATGCAGCCGGGCTTCAGTCCGGCTTCCCGGATCTCCCCGCACACGGAACGGAAAGCCCGCGAGGGCACCGCCATCACCAGAAGGTCCGCCTCCCGGCAGACCGCCCGGTCCGTGGTCGCCTCAAATCCTTCCGGCAAACGCACCCCCGGCAGGTAAGCTTCACAGGTCCGCTGCCCGTTGATTTCATGGATGGTCCGCGGGTCCCGTCCCCAAAGCGAAACACGCCGGCCCGTCTGGGACAAGGCGGCGGCAAACGCCGTGCCAAGACTGCCCGCACCGATGATGACAAGATGGTTCATGCAGCCCCGGCGTTCTTTTTCTTGCGCTCGAACCTGTTCTCCGTCCCCTTTCGGAGACGCTCGATATTGGCCCGGTGCTTGAACACCGCCAGACCGCCGATCAAGCTCGCCAGCCCCAGCAGCGGCCAGTTCCATTCCCCCGTGGACAAGCCTTGGAACAGGAAGGAGGCGGGCAAGGTGAGGGCGGCCACGATGGAGCCCAGTGACACATACCGGGTGGTCAGAAACGTCACGATCCACAGGGTCACCGCCGCCACGATGGTGAACGGCATGATGGGGAGCAAGGCGCCGGCCGAGGTGGCGATCCCCTTCCCGCCCTTGAACCCGAGCCAGAACGTGTAGTTGTGTCCGAGGATGGTGGCGACACAGGTCAGCGCCGGCACGAGCCCCTCGGGTTCCGCCTGCTGCGCGTAGAGCCGGGCCAGGAGCACCGGGACCACGCCCTTGAGCACGTCCAAGGCAAAGACCGGGTAACCGATCCCCTTGCCGAGCACCCGGAGCACGTTCGTGCTGCCGATGTTCTTGCTGCCGTGCTCGCGGATGTCGATCCCTTTCATCCGTCCGGCGATGTATCCAAACGGGGTCGCGCCCACGAGGTAACCGAGAAGGATCCAGAGGTAGTGCATGGTCGGATTCAGAGCGTTCGGCCGGAATGCTTGGCCGCGAGCCTTTCTCGCATCGTTTCCAGAGAAAGGCAATTGACGACATCCTCGCGCCGCAACCAACCCTTGCGCGCCTGAAGAACCCCGAAGTGGAGAAACTGCAAGTCCGCCCGGCGGTGCGCGTCCGGATTGATCACGCACTTGACGCCCCGGTCGCGCGCCAGTTTCCACCAGCGCCAGTCCAGGTCCAGGCGCCATGGGTTGGCGTTCAGTTCGATCCAGGTCCCGGTCCGCGCACAGGCTTCGATGACCCGCTCGATGTTGACCGCATAGGCCTCGCGCTGCAACAAGAGCCGGCCGGTGAGATGCCCCAACATGGTGACCCGGGGATGCTCCACCGCTTGCAGAATCCGCTCCGTCATCTCCTCTTCAGGCAGTTGGAAGGCGTTGTGCACGCTGGCCACCACATAATCCAATTCCCCCAGCAGCGCGTCGTCGAAATCCAGGGATCCGTCCCGCAAAATATCCACCTCCGACCCCGCGAAAATCCGGAACCCGTCCTCGTAGGTCCCGTTGAGGCGCCGGATCTCGGCGATCTGGGCCCGCAACCGATCTTCATCCAACCCGTTGGCCTGAAAGGAACTCTTGCTGTGATCCGCGATCCCCAGATACTGCAGCCCCAGGTCCCGGGCCGCCTCGGCCATCGCTTCAAGGCTGTCCCGCCCGTCGCTCGCCGTGGTGTGATTGTGGAAGGTGCCCCGCAGATTCGCCAACTCCACCAACACCGGCAACTCCCCCTCCCCGGCCGCCTCGATCTCTCCCGTGTTCTCCCGGAGCGCCGGATCGATCGCGTCCAACCCCAGCGCCCGGTAAAGATCGCCCTCCTCGAAGACCTCCGGAACCGCGCCCCCGTCCCCCTCGAGCGGCGTCAGCCCATACTCGTTCAGCGAATACCCGCGCTTCAAAGCCCGCGCCCGCAGCGCCACGTTGTGCTCCTTGGAGCCGGTGAAATAATTCAACGCAAAGGGATAGCTCGCGTTCGATACCGCCCGCAAATCACACTGGATTCCCTCTTCCAAACGGATCGAACACTTGGTCTCCCCCCGCGCTAAAACCTCCGCCACCCACGGCGCCGTGGCGAAATACTCCACGATCTCCCCCGGATGTTTCGTCGCCACCACGAAGTCCAGATCCCGCACGGTCTCCTTGCCCCGGCGGAAGCTGCCCGCCGCCTCGGCCCGGCTCGTGGCCGGATGCGCCCGCAACATCTCGAGGATCTCCGCCGCCATCGCCGCCACATCCCCCAAACGCCAAACCCCCGCGTGGCTCTCCCGGTAGGCGATTCCCTCGACGATTTTGGCCACCGACTTCTCCCCGAACCCCGGCAGGGCCGCCGCCACCCCGGAAGCGCACACCTCCTTGAGCCGGGCGACCGAATCCACGCCAAAGGCATCGTGCAACGCCTTGATCTTCTTGGGCCCGAGCCCGGTGATCTCGAAAAGCTCGAAAATGGAGTCGGGAAAATCCACCCGCAATTTCTCCCAAAACTCCATCCGGCCGGTCGCGGCCAGCTCATGGAGCTTCCCGGCGATGGCCTCGCCAATCCCCTTGATCCCCTCCAACCGGTTCTCCCGGGCCATGGCGACGATGTCCCCGGAAAAGGTCTCCACCGTCTCCGCGGCATTCCGATAGGCACGGATCTTGAACGGGTTCTCTCCTTTGAGTTCCAACAAGAGGGCGATGCGGCGGAGAACCTCCGCGAAGTCTTCTCGAGTCATGGCCATCCGTCCTTCCGGTTTCCCTTTCACCTTCCGCCCGCGAACGATCTTGTCGACGCCTTTTTGCCAAGAGCGAACTCCCGGCGTATGATCTCTTTTCACTGACCGCAAGCGATGGGAGCAAACGACAGGGACTACATGCGGCGCGACTCCGGTTGGAGCGGCGCGAACGCCGCGTTTTGGTCGGACCCGGAGCGGATCGTCTGGGTGTTTATCGCCCTATCGACGCTCCTCTTCCTTCTCCCTGGCGCCGGGGAATGGGGCGCGTTCAGCTCCCGCGCCCTCGCCCGGGGCGAAGTGTGGCGCCTCGTGACCTACCAGTTCATCCACGGAGGCTTCCTGCACGTGCTCCTGAACATGCTCGGGCTCCACTTCGTCGGCCGCACCGTGGTCTCGGCCCTCGGGGCCACCCAGTTCGCCCTCATCTATCTGGCGGGCGGCGTTTGCGGCGCGCTCTTCGAGTGGCTCCTCCAATCCGCCGCCGGTCGTCCCTGCGCCATCGTCGGCGCCTCCGCCTCCATCTCCGCCCTCATGTTCGTCTTCGTCACCATCGAGCCCCGCCTCATGGTCCGGATTTTCCCCTTTCCCTTCTCCTTCACCCTCGTGCGGCTCGCCTGGGGCTTCGTCATCCTCAACGGCCTCCTCGGCCTCATGTCCCTCACCTCACCCGTCTCCAGCGGCGGAACCGCCTACCTCGCCCACCTCGGCGGAGCCCTCTACGGCATCGTCCACGGCAAGTTCTTCCGCCAGCGCATCACCCTCCCCGCCATCCGGTTCACCCGGTCCTCCAAAAAGCGCAAGCCCTCTCCTTCCCCGCGCTCCTCCCCCTCCGCGCCTTACCGCCCCCGGCCCGGCCAACCCAACGTGATCGATGCCCAGTTCAGCGATCCCAAGGCGGATTACAACGAGGTCCTCGACAAAATCAACCGGGAGGGCATCGGCTCTCTCACCCCGGCGGAACGCCGCATCCTCGAACGCGCCAGTGAAAATCTCGGCCGTCGCAACGACTGACCGATCCCTCCATGCGCGTCATCTCCGGCTCCGCCAGCGGCGTCTCCCTCCGCGCCCCCAAGGGCGACTTGACCCGACCCACCACCGACCGCGTCCGCTCTTCCATCTTCTCCATCCTCGGTGACCGCGTCGCCAGGGCCTCGGTGCTCGATCTATTCGCCGGAAGCGGCACCCTCGGCATCGAGTCCCTCAGCCGGGGCGCCGCCTCCGCCGTTTTCGTGGAGGCCCGCAAGGAAGCCTGCAGCTGCATCGAGGACAACTTGCGCCGGGCCGGTCTCACCGCCGGCCGCGTGGTGCGCCAATCCGTGGAGGCCTTCCTCTCCGGCCAGGCCCAAGCCGGCTCCCTCCAGTATGACCTCGTCTTCGCGGATCCTCCGTATGCGACCCGCCCCGGCGATACCGATTTCGGCGCCGCGCTCATCGCCTCCCCGAATTTGCCGCGGATCGTGGCCCCGCTCGGCGTGCTCATTCTCGAAGCCCCGCGGGATACCCCGGATCCCCAAAGCCCGCTTTGGGAGCTGGTGGAGGCCCGCAATTATGGCACCAACATGATCCAGTTCTTCCAACCGCGCGCCCCGGCCCCCACCGCCTGAACCGCCGCCCATGAATCTGCGCGCCGTCTCGCTCCTCTACAATCTCCTCCTCCCTCCCGGCATCCTGCTGACGTCCCCGGCTTACCTCGCCAAAATGTTCCGGCGCGGCAATTACGGGCGCGATTTTTTCCAGCGCTTCGGCCTCTACTCCCCCGCTGCCCGGGCCCGGCTCAGGGGAACCACCCGCCCGGTCTGGGTGCAGGCCGTCAGCGTGGGCGAAGTGCTCGTGGCCCTCAAATTCATCCAAGCACTCCGCCAGGCCCACCCCGGTCTCCCCGTCATCCTCTCCTGCACCACCTCCACCGCCCACGAACTCGCCCTCACCCGGTGCCAGGACCTCTGTGAAGTGCTCTACCATCCGCTCGACCTCCCCTGGGCCGTCGCTTCCGCCTTCTCCCTCCTCCAACCGGGACTCCTGGTCCTCGTCGAGGCCGAACTCTGGCCCAATCTCCTCGTCCATGCCCGCCGCAACGCGGTCCCGGTCGTCCTCGTCAATGCCCGCCTCTCCCCCCGCTCCGAGCGACGCTACCGCACCTTCGCCCCTCTCACCCGCCCGCTCTTCGGAGAACTCACCCGGGTCCTCGTCCAGACACCGGACGACGCCACCCGCTGGGCCGCGCTCGGCATCCCGCCGGAACGGATCTCCTGCCCCGGCAGCATCAAATACGATCAATCCGCCCAACCGGTCCCGGAGGCCATGATCACCCGTTTCCGGGAACTTCTCGACGCCCTCCGCGGCTCCGCCACCGGCCCCGTCGTCCTCGCCGGGAGCACCCATCCGGGGGAGGAAAAGCTCATCGGACGGGCCTTCCTCAAACTCCGCGACCGCCTCCCGGATGCCTTCCTCATCGCCGTGCCGCGGCACTTTGAACGCGGGGAAGCGGTGCGCCGGGACTTGCGCGACCTCGGCCTCGATCCAGTCCTCAAAACCGAACTGGACGCGGCTCCGGCCTCCCTGCCCCCACCCTCCGCCGGCCGTTGCCTCGTGGTCAACACCACCGGGGAACTCTGGGCCTGGTATCACCTCGCGGCCCTCGTCCTCATCGGCAAAAGCTTCCTCTCCGACGAAGGCCAGAACCCGATCGAACCCATCCTCGCCGGAACCCCGGTCGTCGCCGGGCCCGAACTGAAAAATTTCGCCAGCCTCGCGGCCAGACTCGACGCCGCCGGCGGCTGGGCCCGCATCCAGAATCCCGCCGAACTCCCGGAAATCATGGCCGGTCTCCTCGAAAACCCGGAGCGCGCCGCCGCCATCGTCGCCGCCGGACGCCGCGTGGTCGAACAGGATCAAGGTGCCGCCGCCCGCACCGTCGCCGCCCTCGCCCCCTACCTCGCCGCAACCGGAAACGACAAAGATCGATTTTTCCCTTGCACCCGCCCCCCGAATGACGAAGTTTCCAGCCCGCAACGCGAAAGCCGCACGGTCAGCAATGACCCGTTCGTCTAGCGGTTAGGACACCGCCCTTTCACGGCAGTAACACGGGTTCGATTCCCGTACGGGTCGCTTTCGCAAGTCCCTCATCCCGAGGGCACGGGGGAATGGAGTTTGCTGGCAGTCATGCCGTAGCCCGCTCCACTTCCAGCCGTTGGCAAGCAAGTCGAGCCCCAGTTGGCAAAGCCCGGCAACATCCTGCCGCACCGGGATCTGCCCCAATCCAAGCCGGATGCAAAAGTTCATGGGCGATGGGCAACAAGAGATCAAACCCCTGGCCCGCCTCACCCTCACCCACTCCCTTGCCAAAAAACAAACCTGTCCAACCCTCAATCCCTTCAACTCTCATTCGCCAGTTTCATTGGACAGATCGCAGCCGGCGGTAGAAGGCATCCTCCTCATGCAGACCATCGCCCCTCATGACCTCGAGCAGCTCCGCCAAGCTGGACAACCACTCCGCGTCATCGATGTCAGGACGCCGGCGGAACATGCGCAGATTCACATTCCCGGTGTCGAATTGATGCCGTTGGACCGGCTCGACCCCGCCCGGCTGCGGGCCTCCGGTTGCGCGGCCGATACCCCGCTCTACCTGGTCTGCCGCGGCGGAGGGCGCGCGACGGAAGCCGCGAAGCGATTGGAAGAGAACGGCTTCCACGAGTGCCACGTCCTCACCGGCGGCACCCTGGCTTGGGAAGAGGCCGGGCTGCCGGTGACCCGCGGCCCGGGCAAAGTGATCCCGTTGGAGCGTCAGGTCCGCATCGCTGCCGGTTCCCTGGTCCTGACCGGGGTGCTCCTGGCGCATTTTGTGCATCCCGCCTTCATTTTTCTCTCCGCATTCATCGGAGCGGGGTTGGTCTTCGCCGGAATCACGGATTGGTGCGGCATGGGCCTGCTGCTGGCCCGCATGCCCTGGAACCGGGCCTGACCCGCGTTTCTCTAGGTCCCGCCGCGGCGGGCGAAAGTTTGTGGTTGCCAGACAAGCGGGCCGCCCTGTTTGCTGAAAGGCAACTGCGACCATGGGCGAGCGCTACGAAATCCGCGAAAAGATCGGTCAAGGGGGGCGGGGCCAAGTCTACCGCGCCTTGGACACCCGTCTCAACCGGGAAGTGGCCATCAAGCGGATCCTCGTCGATCCGGGAGCCACCGCGGAACAGATCGAGATGGTGCGGCAGGCCTTGATGAAAGAGGCCACGGCCATGTCCGCGCTGAACCACCCCAACATCGTTTCCATCTTCGATATCCAGCAGGATGCAGAGGGCGGATTCGTGGTGATGGAACTCCTCCACGGGGAAACCTTGCACGCGGTCGTCCAACGGAATGTCCTGACCCTCGAGGATTTCCACGCCGTGGCCCAGCAGACGCTCGAGGCCCTCATCGCCGCGGGGGAACAGGACATGCTGCACCGAGACCTGAAGCCGGCCAACATCATGCTGGTCTGGCTTCCCTCAGGCAGGTTCCAGATCAAGGTGCTCGACTTCGGGCTGGCCAAAATCAGCGCCCAACCCAGCCTGCAAACCGTGCGGCACGACCGCTCGATCGTCGGCACGATCTATTTCATGGCACCGGAGCAGTTTGAACTGCGCGAACTCTCCCAGGCGACGGATCTCTACGCGATGGGCTGCGTCTATTACTTTTGCCTGACCGGGCGCTACCCGTTCGATGGCCCTTCCGTGGCCCGGGTCATGACCGCCCACCTCGACGGAACCTACGAACCGTTGGACCGGCTCCGGCCCGACCTGCCTTATCACCTTTGCCAATGGGTCATGTGGCTCATGAACCGGGACAGCCGACACCGCCCCCAAACCGCGCAAGAGGCGCTGGAACGGCTTCCGTTGACCACCGACCAGGACGGGGAGGTCCTCGTGATCGAGCCGCTCCCCCCCGAAGTCCCCGCCCCAGGCGGGAACTTAACCGGGAAAGTCCCGGTGATCCGTCCGGCCGAACTTGACGGGAAGGCGCCGCGCTCCACCCGCCCCAAACCGGCCACACCGATACCCCGCGCCCCGGTCTCCGCGCCCCCCCAAGGGCCGGTGCCGACCCGGCTCCCGCTTCCCCCGGCGTTGCTTCTGGCCCTCCTCCTTCCGGCAATCGCCGCCGCGCTCCATCTTGCCACCACGGCGGGCATCGGGTCCGGCGGCCCGGCCCGCTTCGCGGCCCCGTTCCATTCCCGCAGCGCGGGCCACCTCCACGCGTCATCGGTGACGGACGCTGCCGGCCCGCTCCGTGGCCGGGCATGGTCCGCCACGCCGGGTTTGCAATGCACCGGCCGGGAACTGCGGGCGGAGGGGGGTCGCCAATTGGCCACGTTCGACCTCACCGGGGCTGCGGTTCCCTCTGACACGATCCGGCTGGTGGTTTCCGGCTTGAAAAATCCGACGCCGGGTTGGTTCGGGATCGGCTTCACGGACCGGGAGGCCCCGGCGGTGAGTGACGACGATTTGGCGGGCTGGGTTCACGTGTCCGGGGACAAGGCCGGGGTGCCGGGGAGCGGGAGCCTGCACGAACAGGGGTTCCGCAAGAAAAACACCGGCTTCGACCGTTCCTTCTGGAAAACCGGGGAGGACAACGACCTGGAACTCGTGCTCAGCGGCAAGGACGGACGGGCCGCCCTCTTCGTCAACGGGGTTCGCGCCGCGTTGGTCACCTTCAAGGAAGGCGGGTTTGCCGATCCGCCGCGCCGCCTCGCCCTGGTCTTTGCCAACATCCCGGGAGCGAGCCTCCGGGAAATCCGCTTGGAGAATCTGGGACCGGTCGATCTTCAGGACATCGGACCCTCGATCCGCGCCCGCCGCCCCCACCGGCGCCCTGATCAAGAGAGGTTGTAGGCATCGATATCCACCGTGACAATGACGTCTTCGGGGAACGTCAGGGCGTCAAGGTGCTTGCGGATGTGCGCCACCATGCGGCGCGGGTTCTTCGCCCGCATGAGCAACTGGAACCGGAATTGATTGGCCATCCGCACCAGGGGCGAAGGCATCGGATCACTGATGAGGAACTCCGCCGGCAAGTCCGAGACAAGGCGCTTGTGCAACGTCTCCGCGCAGAACTGGGCGCGCCGCTCGTGCTCGGACCGGGCCGTGATCAGGGTCACGTGGACGAAGGGAGGGAAATTCAGGGTCCGCCGCGCCTCCATCTCCTGCGTCGCAAAGCCTTCGAAGTCGTGATGCCGCGCATACTGGATGGAAGGATTGTGGGGCGTGAAGGTCTGCACCAGCACTTCCCCGAGAAGATGCCCCCGGCCCGCCCGGCCCGCCACCTGGGTCAAGAGCTGGAAGGTGCGTTCCCCGGCCCGGAAATCCGGAATGTGCAGCCCGAGGTCCGCATTCAAAACCCCCACGAGGGTGACGTTCGGAAAGTGCAGACCTTTGGCGATCATCTGCGTGCCGATGAGCAGATCATACTTCTGCGCCTTGAAATCGTTGAGCGTGTCCTCCAACTGCGTCTTCCGCTTCATCGAATCGGTATCGATCCGGGCGACGCGCGCCTTGGGAAACACCTTGCGGAGGATTTGCTCCACCCGTTCCGTTCCGAACCCGGCCAAAAAGATGGTGCCGCTCTTGCACTCCGGGCATTTTTTCAGCGGCACCCGTTGGAATCCGCAGAGGTGACAGACCAGACGACTGTCCGCCTCATGGTAGGTCAAGGTCACGCTGCAATGCGGGCACTCCACCCGATGCCCGCAGTCCTGACAGAGAACCGAAGGGGAGAACCCACGCCGGTTGAGAAAGAGAATCGTCTGCTCCCCCCGCGCGATCCGCTGGTCGATCGCGATCCGCAACGGCTCGGAAATGATCGTGGCCACCTCTTTCTGCCCGGCCCGGCGGAGGCGGCCCTCGGAACGCATGTCGATCACCCGCGTCACCGGCATCCGCTGGTCATCGGCGCGCCGCGTCAACTCCACCAACTTGTATTTCCCGTTCCGGGTGTTTTGCCAGGATTCGAGGGAAGGCGTGGCGCTGCCCAGCAAGACCGTGGCCCCTTCGATCCGCCCCCGGACCACGGCCACATCCCTCCCCTGGTAACGCGGCAGGCTGTCCTGCTTGTAGGTGTTTTCATGCTCCTCGTCCACCACGATCAACCCCACCTTCTCCATCGGCGCGAAAATGGCACTGCGCGCCCCGATCGTGATCCGGGCCTTGCCATCGAGGATCTTCCGCCACTCGTCGTGCCGCTCCCCCTCCGAGAGATGGCTGTGGAGGATGGCCACCCGGTCCTGAATCAGGGCAAAACGCCGCTTGAAGCGTTCCGTGGTCTGCGGGGTGAGCGAGATTTCCGGCACCAGCACGATCACGTTCCACCCCTGGTCGATGACTTTCGCGATCGCCTGCAAATAGACCTCGGTCTTCCCGGACCCGGTCACCCCCTTGAGCAAAATCGGTTTCCGGTCGGCCGGATCCGCTTCCAGATCGAGCTCGATGACCCGCAACGCCTCCGCCTGTTCATCGGTCAACGCCAAGGGTTGACTGGGCAAAAATTGCTCGGCCCCGGACGGATCACGCGTTTGGATCCGGTCGACGACCTCGATCCAACCGTCTTCCTCCAACCGTTTGATCGCCTGCGCCGCGCTGGTCTGCTGGGAGGAGAGGGCCGACAGGAGAACCTCGCTCCCCGGACTCAACTCCTCGAGGATGGCCGCCTGCCGCGGAGCCTTGCGGCGCATCGCCTCCAATTCCTCCGCCGTGATCTCTTTTTTCAGCCGCACCGCTTTCCGGGTCTTGAAACCGGAGGAACCGGTCCGGATCATTTCCGGGATCATGCCGCGCACCACCACCTCGAGCCGGCAGGCATAATATTCGGCCATCCAACCCGCCAAATCCAAAAGGGCCGACGGAACGAGCGGCTTGGGGTGCAGCAACGCGGCGAGCGGCCGCAGGGCAAATCCTTCCTGCCCCTCGACGGGGGCCACCAGGATCACCGTGCCCTGAACCTTGCGGCGTCTCAAGGGAACGCTCACGCGGCACCCGCGGAGTTCCATCCCGATCAAGGCGTCGGGAACCGCATACCACAACTCGAGGTCCGGAGCCTCGTCGACCAGGACAAGGCACTTGAGGGCGGCCGAGCTGGCCAGACCGGCCAGATGGCCCTGTTGGAGACGGGAGGAACCGGACAACAGGAACGAATCAGATCAAGTCTTCGGAAACGACGGACTGTTGCTCCCGGGATCCCAGCGCCCGGGCTTGGGCCACCACCAGATGCTCGGCTTCTTCGAACCGGTAACTGTGGCAGTTGGGGCAGAGATTGACCTTGGAAGCAACGATCGAATCGCAACCTTCACAAATCTTATATTTACCCGGATTCTCGACGATTTTTTGAGCGCGCCGAGCCCGGTCTAGGAGGGTTTTCTTTTCGTAATCGGCCATATCTCTAAAAATTATCAAAATTATTGCTCAAATCAAATAAATTTGTCAATTCTGCACCCAAATTCTTCCTCTAACCCGTACAAATATATCAATCATGTGAATAACTCGCAAGCGAATGTCGATAAACAGTGCAAAAAATTCTCGCACTTGTCGCAAAATTCTCAAAGGTGAGAACTTCCGACCCTCAGGCGGGCCCGATCTTCCCGTTTTCGAGAACGAGCAGCTGGTCCGCGAACCGGCGCGCTTCGTCCCGGTTGTGCGTGATGTGCAGCGCCGTCAGCGCATGTTCCCGCGCCAGGCGGTGAATGACCTCGCTGACTTCAGCGCGGGAGCAGTCGTCCAGCGCGCTCAGCGGTTCGTCCAGGCAGAGGACGGCGGGGCGCGCCGCCAGTGCCCGCCCCAAGGCCACGCGCTGGCGTTCCCCCCCGCTCAACCCCTCCGGCTTGCGGTCCAGAAGCCGTTCCAAGCCGAGCGCAGCCGCGAGTTCCTCCACCCGTTGCTCGATCTCGGGAGCCGGCCACCGGCGCAGGGCGGGCCCGAAGGCGAGATGTTGCCGCACCGTTTTGGTCCCGAACAAAGTACCCTCCTGAGGAACAAACCCGACATCCCGTTGCCCGGGAGGCAGCGCCGTAACCTCTCCGGCCTTCAGCCAAATCCGTCCGGCGCGGACCGTCCGCAAGCCGCAGATGGCCTCCAGAATGGTGGTCTTGCCGCTCCCCGTCCGCCCCATGAGCACGCCGTAGGTGCCGGAGGGGATCTCGAAGGAAATCCCGCCAATCCGGAACGCTCCCGCCTCAATCGAAAGATCTTCCACCCGGATCATGCCCCCACCTCCCCGTTTCCACTCCCGCACACCGCACAGCTCTCCTCCCGACGCAGTCCGATCGTCTGCCATCGCATCTCCGCGGCGTCGAAATAAATCATCCGGCCCGCCATCGATGTCCCCAGACCGGTCAGCAGCTTGATGCCCTCGATCACCCCCAGGTTCCCCGTCAGCGCCGCGACCGCGCCCAGCACCGGAAACCGGCGTCGCCAATGAGGCGGAATCTCCGGGTAAAGACAGGCCAGGCAAGCCGTCCGTCCCGGGATCACCGGGATGACCTGCCCCTCCATCCCATACATCGCACAATCCACGATCGGTTTCCCCTGCCGCACGGCGGCCCGGTTGAGGTGAAACCGCTCTTCGAACAGCGGAGCCGCGGAGAAGACGATATCGGCCGCCGCCACCAGCGCCGGGGCATTGTCCGCCCCCGCGTTTTCGGCCACGGCCTCCACCTCGATCCCGGGGTTGAAGGCCCGCAACGTGGCCGCGAGACTCTCCGTCCGGGGATGGCCGATCCCCTCGTGACGCATCAGGGTCTGGCGGTTCAGATCGTCCGGCCGCAGGTCCCCCGCATGGGCGACCACGAGTTTGCCGATCCCCGCCGCAGCCAGCGAGAGCGCGATCTGCCCGCCCACCCCGCCGCAGCGCGACACCAGCGCGGTCGACCGCCTCAGCTTGACCTGGGCCGACTCGCCGAACCCGGGCAAATCGAGTTGCCAGGCATAAACGGCCCGGTCCGCCGCGGAGAGCATATCCTCGGGGTTCATCCTCCGGCGATCGGGGTCATGAGCATCACCTCGGCCCCGTCCTCGAGCGCCAACCCATCCGCACCGGGGGGAATCTGTTGGCCATCGACCACCCGCAGCGTGGTGGACCGGGGCCGGCCGCCGGCATCGAGCAACAAGGAGGCGAACTCCCCGCCCTCACCTCGCGCCAGAGCGAGGATGAGATCGCCCAAGGTCGAGCCGTCCGGTACCTCCAAAACCCGCTCCCGTTCCCCGGCGGCACGGGCCAACTGCCCGGTGAAATGCATCTGGATACGCAGGGCCATCGCCGGTCAGGGTGCGGTCAGCGCCTTGCCGTTGTCAGAAGGGCGCAGGTTGGCCAGAAAAGGGACGGCGCTCCGGGCCCAATCGTGCGGCTCCGGATAACTGGCGGCACCGCGCCCGAAACAACTCTCCAACATGGCGGTGTGGATCACGCCCGGGTTCAAGGCGACGACCCCGATGAACGGCGGAACCTCCTGGGACACGGCTTGGCTCAATCCTTCCACCGCCCACTTGGAAGCACAGTAGGGCGCCACCTCCGGCGCGGTCGAACGTCCCCACCCCGAACTGAAATTCACGATCACCGCCGGTTCCCCAGCCTCGATCAATGCGGGCAGGAAATGACGCATCACCGAGGCCACCCCGCCCACATTGGTGGCCATGAGTTCGCCGAACTCCCCGGGGCCGACCTCCCAGATCGGGCCCGAGCGATTGATCACCGCCGCGTTGTTCAGGATCAGGTTGGGCACCCCCATCTTCTCCAGAACCAGATCCCGGAAGGCCGCCACCTGCCCGTCGTCGGAAACGTCCGCCTGATGAAAGTGGTGCGCCGGCCCCAACTGCCGCCCCATGGCCCGCAACGCCTTGAGCGATCTCCCACAGGCAGCCACCAGATCCCCCCGGGCCACGAATCCTTCCACCAGGGCACGCCCCAGCCCGCGCGTGCATCCGGTGATCACGACGCGCTTGCGCTCCGTGGAGAGCGTGATGATGTTGGAGGGCGGCACCGGAGAAAAGCCTTACGTGCGGTGTCGGCAGATGCAAGCACCGTTGCAAAACCTTCTTGCCAACCACTCCGCCCTCCCCTCCGTAATGAGAGGAGAAGTTCACAACCCGAACCCACCCACCTCATGCCCACGCTCTTGACCCTGCCCCACCCCGACCACCCTCCCGGGATGATTCTTGATCCTGCCGCGCGCACCTTCCCCGAATTCTCCCTGACCCGTCTCCTCGGCACCGTCTTCGAACCGACCCGTGGTTGCCGGATCTGCATCCTCATCGACCTCGAGGATCTCGATCTGGCGGGGAACTTCGCGTTCCTCGAAGCCCCCGGCCATGAAATCCAGAAGCGGGCCCATGAACACTTTTATCTCGGACTCCGCGACGGCGCGATGGCCGACCTCGGTCTTTCCGGTGGCGAAATGTTCGCTTACCGCATGACCAGCGGCTCAAACCTCGATCTCTCCGACGAATGCCGGGACATGGCCGGACGCGAACTCAGCCTCGACCGCGACGTCTACGCCGTCTACGACATCATCCTCTGCATCTCCACGTTTTCCGCCACTGCCCCGCTCACGGCCAAATGCAAGACCTTCGGCTTCCGCGGAGCCACTCTTCATGGCGTCAATGACGTCATCCTCGCCACCGGTCTCTCCGTGGATTATCACCAGGTCAGCGCGGATGCGGAACGTCTCCGTCTCGCCATGACCCGGGCGGACCAAATCGAAATCGATTTCGGCCTCGAAGACGGCACCATCCTGACCGCTTCGCTCGACCTCGGTGGCCAGGAAGCCCAGAAAAGCCACGGCCTCTGCCCCGGCACCCAACCCGATGTCGCCAATCTCCCGGCCGGTGAAGTCTATTTTGTCCCGGTCGATGCCAACGGACAATTCCCCATGAAATACAGCGATGGCACGCTCGGTCTCCTCGAGGTCCGCCACCGCAACATCATCTCTTCCACCCTGCTCCAAGGCAGCCAGGCCACGATCGATGCTCACAATGCCCGGCTCCAAGACGACCCCATGACCGGCACCCTGGGGGAACTCGGGTTCGGCACCCAGGTCTTGCCTGTCTCCGGCGCGGACATCCAGGACGAGAAAATTCTCGGCACCTGTCACCTCGCCACCGGACGGGATGATCACCTCGGGGGCGACATCGTTCCCGGCTTGTTCAAGCGCCATGAGAATTCGACCCACGACGACATCCTCTTCGCTCCCCACAAGACCCCCAACTTCGACCTCGTCCAAGTCCGCATGAAACGCGGGTCTCAGGAGGAAATCCTCATCGAACACTTCCGGCCTTCGGAGTATCTGCTGGGGGCGCTCCGGGGCTGAACAGGGGCAGCGCTTTTTTCACGGACTGGGTCACGCCCCATCCCAAGGGAAGGGCGACCAGAAGCCAGCAGATCATCACTTTCACTCTCATGCCGTGCGACGATCCTGCCGCTCGTCCGCGGCAAGGTCGAGCAAATTCTTCGTGGCGCGATCGTCCGCCGGGCCGGGATCGATCCCCGGTTCCCGCAGGCGCACGGTCAGCGCGCGAACCCGCTCCACTGCGGCATCGGCCCGCCTTGCTTCCGCCCTGGCTTGCTCGGCACGGGGCCGTTTTTCATCTGTTCCCGCAAGGAGCACGTAAGCTTGCAACGGCTCGTCCGTCACACGTTTCCCTGGGCCCATGGCGTTGCCTCCGTCTACGGCGATTTCCCAAAATGCAAAACCGGAAATCGCCGCCCCGGGAGCCCTCTCATTTCTCCAGAGCCGCGGCCATGATCTCGTAACCGCGATTCACCAGCGGCATCTCGCTGTCGAGCAAGCCGGCGGCCATGAGCGTGCTCTCAAAGAGTTGGGTGGCCACCAATTGGGCCAGTCCGGGTTCGCTTTCACGGACCGCCGCGAGCCGCTTGATCAGGGCGTGACGCGGGTTGATCTCGAGGTTCACCTTCACCTCCATCGGACTGTCCGGACTCATCGCCTGATACATCCGGCGCATCTGGGCGGACATCATGTCTTCCGGCGTCAGCGCGGCAGCCGGGGATTCCGTGAGACGCTTGCTCGCGGACACGTCCTCAACCCGCTCCCCCAGGTGCTCCTTCAGGAAATCACAGAGCGCCCGGGCGTCGTCTTCGGAAAGGGGTTCCTCCTCCCCCGCATCGATGGCCTCGCCCAAATCAAGCCCGGCACGACTCGCCGGCACCAGCTTCTTGTTCCCGAACTCGGAAAGATTCCCCAGCATGTAATCGTCGATGCTCTCAAAGAGGAAGATCACCTCGAGGCCGCGCGCTTTGAAGGCTTCCAGATAGGGACCGGACTCGAGCGACTTCCGGTTCGGTCCGACCAGATAATAAATCTCCTCCTGCCCCTCTTTCATCCGGGTGAGGTAAGCATCCAGACCGGTGAATTCCCCGGCGTTCGTCAGGGACGACTCGAAGCGCAGGAGCTTGGCGAGCGCCTCCTTGTGCTCGGAGTCGGTGCAGATGCCCTCCTTGAGGAAGCGGCTGAAGTCTTTGAAGAATTCGAGGTATTTCCCGGAGTCCGCTGTCGCCTGCTTGTCGAGGAAGCCGAGAAACCGCTTGGTCACCACCCGGTTCAACTTCTGCACCAACTGGCTGTCCTGCATGCTCTCGCGGGAAATGTTGAGCGGCAGATCCGCGCTGTCGATCACGCCGGAGAGGAAACGCAACCACTCGGGAAGTAAACCCTTGGGGTTCGGGTCGATCAAAACCTTCTTGCAATAGAGCGCCACGGACGACTCCAACTGACCGACACCAAAGAGCTTCTCCTTGTTGGTCCCCGGGACGAAGAGCAGGGAGTTGATGGCGATCGGGGCGTCCACGCTGAGGTGGTATTGATAGCGCGGTTTGTCCCAGGCCTTGGCGACAAACTTGTAGAACTCCTCGTATTCCTCCTCCTTCACCTCGGCCTTCGGCTTCAACCAAAGGGCTTCCACCGTGTTGATCCGCTTGCCGTTGAGGTGGATCGGAAAGGGAACGAAGTTGGAATACTTCTTGAGAATCCCCTCGACCCGGCTCGCCCCGGCGAACTCCTTGCAATCCTCGCGCAACCTGGCCACGATCTTGCAGCCGCGGCGCTGCCCGGGCGCTTCCTCGATCGTGTATCCGCTCTGCCCGTCGCTCGTCCAGACAAGGTGCCCGCCCTCCTCGCGCCAGCTGTGGGTGTAGACTTTCACCTCTTCCGCCACCATGAACACACTGTAGAAGCCGACCCCGAACTGCCCGATCAACGCGGACTCCTTCTGCTGGGATTCCTCCAGCGCCTGAAAGAATTTGCGGGAGCCGGAATGCGCGATCGTTCCCAGGTTCTCAATCAATTCCTCCCGGGTCATGCCAATCCCGAAATCGGAAATCGTGATCGTGCCCGCCGTGTCGTCGGTCGTGATTTGGATCTCCAACCCGAGCTGGGGATCGAAGATTTCCTTCTCGGTGTGCTGCAGATGGCGCAGCTTTTCCAGGGCATCCGAGGCATTCGACACCAGTTCCCGGACGAAGATTTCCTTGTCCGTGTAAAGGGAGTTGATGACGATGTTCAGCAGCTGCCGGACCTCGGCCTGAAAGGAATGTTGATCAGTGTTGGTCGTCATGATGGTCGGGTGAAGTCAATGGAAAAAGGAGGGAGCAAGATAGGGATTCGGGCGCCGGAGTCAACCGCACCTTGGCTTTCATTCACCCCGCCCCCTCCCTTCAACCGCCCGGCGGCCGGCCCCGGGAAATCCCCCGCTCCGGGAACACCGGTCTTGATCAACGCGAGCCCGTGGATGACGCTCTCCGTTGATGCGCCTGCTTCTCTTGCTCACCATGACCACGCTTTCCTCCTCCGCCGACTCCGTGACCTACCCGACCACCCGCAAGGAGGACGTCGTGGAAACGTTGCACGGGGTGGAGGTCGCCGATCCCTACCGCTGGTTGGAGGACGACAACGCGGAAGAGACCCGAAACTGGGTCAAGGCCCAGAATGCGGTCACCTTCGGCTTCCTCGAAAAACTGCCGCACCGGGCGGAGATCCAAGCCCGGCTCAAGGAGCTGTGGAACTACGAACGGACCGGCCTGCCCTTTGAACGCGGCGGGCGCTGGTTTTTTTCCTACAACAGCGGCCTGCAGAACCAGTCCGTGCTCATGACTTCCGAATCTCAGGAGAACGAGGCGACCCTCTTGCTCGATCCAAATACGATGTCGCCGGATGGCACCACTTCCCTCACGCACTACCAACCGAGCGAGGATGGCAAACTCCTCGCCTATGGCCTGTCGGAGGCGGGCAGCGATTGGACGACCCTCCGGGTGCGTGAAATCGCCAGCGGCCAGGACCTTGGGGATCACATCCAATGGGTCAAGTTCAGCGGCATCTCCTGGATGAAGGACGGCAGCGGCTTCTTTTATGCCCGCTACGATGCACCGAAACCCGGCGCGGCTCTCACCGCCAAAAACGAGTTCCACAAACTCTACTTCCACAAGCTCGGCACGGGCCAGCAAGAGGATCTCCTCGTCTATGAACGTCAGGACGAGCCGAAGTGGGGCTTTGGCGGAATCGTCACCGAGGACGGCGACTATCTTATCATCCCCGTCTGGCTTGGCACGGAACCGAAAAACCGCTTGTTCTATAAAAAGATCGCCCCCGGGGCACCGGTCGTCGAATTGCTCAACGACTTCGATGCCCGTTACGAGTTCATCGACAACCTCGGCCCGGTTTTTTACTTCCGGACCGACCTGAACGCGGACTGCGGTCAAGTGATCGCCATTGATATCCGCAACCCCGGGCGCGATCATTGGCGCGTCATCGTGCCGGAGGTGCCGCACGTTCCGCTGGAAGAGGTGAGCACCGTGGGGGGCCGGATGTTCTGCCAGTATCTCCGGGATGCGAAGACGGAGGTGAGGTGTTTCGATCTGGAGGGCAACCTCATCCGCGAAGTGATACTCCCCGGGATCGGCTCCGCAGCCGGGTTCAGAGGGCATCGTCAGGACAAGAGCACGTTCTATTCTTTCACAAGTTTCACCGAACCAGGATCCATCCACCTCCTCGATCTCGACACCGGCAGGAGCACCCTCTGGCGCAAGCCGGAGGTGCCATTCGACGGCACTGCTTTCGAGACCCGGCAGGTTTTCGTGACCAGCAAGGACGGGACCAAGGTGCCGATGTTCCTCGTTCACCAAAAGGGGCTCAAGCTCGACGGCTCTCATCCGACGCTGCTCTATGGTTACGGAGGTTTCCACATCAGCCTCACTCCGTCCTTCTCCGTCTCACGGGCGGTCTGGCTGGAGATGGGCGGCGTCTTTGCAATGCCCAACCTGCGCGGTGGCGGGGAATACGGCCGCGACTGGCATCTTGCCGGGGCGAAGCTGCGCAAGCAGAATGTCTTCGATGACTTCATCGCGTCCGCGGAATGGCTCATCGAGAACCAATATACCCGCAGCGACAAACTCGCGATCCAGGGCGGAAGCAACGGCGGCCTCCTCGTGGGGGCCTGCATGACCCAGCGCCCGGAATTATACGCTGCCGCACTCCCCGCCGTCGGCGTCCTCGACATGCTGCGCTTCGAACGCTTCACCATCGGCTGGGGCTGGCGTAGTGATTACGGAAGTGTGGAGGACGGCGCGGAGTTCCGGGCGCTCCTCCAATATTCCCCCTATCACAACTTGAAGCCGGGCACTCGTTACCCGGCCACCCTCGTGGTCACCAGTGATCACGACGACCGCGTCGTGCCCGCCCACAGCTTCAAATTCGCCTCCCGTCTCCAGGAATGTCAGGCCCAGGACGGTCCGCCCGTCCTCATCCGCATCGAAACCAGCGCCGGCCACGGAGCAGGCACCGCCCTGAACAAGACCATCGAAAAAACCGCCGACGAATGGGGCTTCCTCGCCAGTCGTCTCGGCATCGAATGGAAAGCCGGGCCGGCGACGCCAAAGCCCTCCACAAGGCGGTGAGCCGGATGTGGCCGGACGCGGTGCAACAGGAATGCCTGGTCCATGCGCAACGGGTCACGCTGGCGAAGGTGCCTCGAAAAGCCGGTCCTTTTTCCCGATCGCCGTGGGCCGGATCGCGTTCTCCAACCCGGGGTTGTCGAACTCTACTTCGCCGTCTCCGGAGTCCGCGTATCGGACCGGAACCCAATTGAACTTCGCGGTTGAAACCGCCGGATCTTTCTTTCCAACCAGCCTGCGAGACACCGGTCGGCGTGGGATGGCGGAGGTTCAATCACGTCTTGCCGCTAATGGCGTTATTTGTATCGTCGTGCTTCTTCAGCAGGTTCGACGCCATCTGCTCGGCCTGGTTGTATTCAGACATCAATTCTTGAATTTCGGAGAATTCAAGTTTGTCTTCCCCCTCCGCCTCTTTCAATTCCCGCATCAGTTTGGCCAAGAGCGTTTCCAAGCTGGCAACAGCCTCTTCGCCGCCTCGGGATCCGACTGTGCGCTCCGCCTCCGCAAACGCCGCTTTTAAGCCGGGCAATTGACTTTGGATCTGTGAAACCCCGGCAAGAGCCTGTTTAATGGCGGACCGGTGGTCGGCGCCGCGATTCATCGCGCTGATCACTTTACAACCTTCGCCAACGGCGCGAGGATCTGGTCGGCCGCCTTGAGTTGCGCTTGGAGCGCACCAGAGCGGCTTTTCGATGGCGGTTGGGCACTCTTTTCGTCGTTGGCGGGCTCCGCCGCGGCCGCGCCTCCGGGGACGATGGCCGTCACCATCACCAAAGCAAGAACGACCCTGCTGATATGCCACATGTCCTTCCTCCGTTTCCCTGTCCAGTTGATTGGCGCGTCGCTGCATGGAAGCTGTTCTTCGCGTTCGCCCGCCTGCAAGGCGCGAGACGGAGTGCCATGGTGGAGCGTTGGGGAGGAGAAGGCTGCGATCCAATTCATTGGGGCACGGGATACGCCGCAGGGAGCCGTCTCATCAAGGTTTTCGGCGTCCGGGCAGTTGGTTTCCGGTTCATTGGGGCGCTTTTGTTCCGAATCCAACTGAAACGGTTTTCCTGGTAGCGTCCCTGGCATCATTACCATCTCCTGACGGATGGTGAGGACTCCGCACTCCCGGAGTTCTCGAGAAGACCACAGGCGAGGCTTCTCAGTTCTTTGAATCGTCGGCTCCAAATTCGCTGCGTTTTCGCGTAGAAAAACCCAGGACCTGTGAGAGCATGCCTCTCACTTTCACCACCTGACCGACTCGAATCTGGTCAGCCGGTCAGGACTTCTACCCATGCTCCCTTACGCCCCCGGTGCCCGTGTTGTCGTCCGTGACGAGGAATGGCTCGTCCGGCGTGTCGATCCTTCCAGCGATGGTGGCCACCTTCTGGAATGCGACGGTGTTTCCGATCTGGTCCGGGGTCGTTCGGCCCAGTTCCTCACCGAGCTGGAAGACGAGATCGTGGTCCTGGACGAATGACGACCCCATCCATCCGGGTCATCGCGGGGTCATAAACCTGGTGCCCTACCAGCTCGATCCGGCGCTCCAGGCCCTTCGCCAACCCGGGGAGCGCATCCTCTGCATCACCCTCAAGAGCCTGCTCACCCAGTTCCAGAAGGAGTTCTGGAGCCGGTTCTCCATTCCTCTGGTCCGTTTGGATTCCGTCGGCCTGCAGCGGGTCAGGAACAACATTCCGAGCAACCTGGAGTATCGCAACTACCTCGAAAACGCCTGGTGGGACATCATCATCATCGATGAGTGCCACAATGTGGCGGCCCGCGGTCATGAGGATGGCCTGTCTCGCCGTGCGAGGTTGGCTCCGCTTCTGTCGGGCAGGTCAGACTCGATGATCCTGCTCTCGGCCACGCCTCATGACGGTTCGGCCCGGAGCTTCGCCTCCTTGATGAGCCTCTTGGATCCCACCGCCATCAGCGACCCGGACGACTACACGACCGATCCAAGGCCGGGAAGAACTCCGCCAGCGCCAGGAATCCGGCCACCTCCCCGGCGGCTCCACCGTCACCTTCGCCCTCGCCAACCGGGAAGAAGACTACAAGATCGCCTAGGCGTTTTTTGAAGGGAGGAAGATTGAGGGGTGAAGGATGAGGTCAGAAGCACCAGCAGTAAACCAATTTTCGCACGATAAACTAGACAGCTTTATCGTGCGTAGATTAGTTTAGAGTCATACCAGCCTTGGAAAAGCGCCTGACCGGTTATCTGGAGTCGATCTTCGGAAGCTCTGCCGTGCTCAGGGCTTCTCCCGATGCGGCTCAGAACCGCTTGCCCCTGTTCCTGCGGGAGCGTTACCAACTCCGCAGCACCGGACTATTCGGCCAGGAGTACCTGCTGGCTCTGGAGACCTCCGGGTGGGAAACCGGCTCCCCGGCGGAATACGCCGCCCATGCCCAAACGATGCAGGCCCAGTTCTGCGAGCCAGTCACGCTGGTGATCCCGCAGGTGGCGTCCTACGCCAGAAACCGGATGGTTCAGGCCGGCATCCCTTTCATCGTGCCCGGCAGCCAGCTCTTCATGCCCTTCATGATGGTGGACCTGCGCGAGCGCTTCTCTTCACCGGCCACAGCGGCAGGCCAGCCCTTCACGCCGGCCGCGCAGTGCATCCTGATCTACCACCTGCTGCGCAGGCCACTCCAGGGCATGCCGCTGCAGAAGATCGCCAAGCTCACCGGTTACTCCGGGATGATGGCTACCAAGGTGAAGGACGAGTGGGAAGCCAATAATCTGTGCCAGACGTCCCGGAGCGGCCGCTCGTTGGTGATCGAGTTTGCCGCTGATGGGCGCAAGCTCTGGGACATGGCCGAGGGACTCTTCACCAGCCCGGCCAGAAAATCCCATTGGATCCGCTGGGACGAACCGGGAGCGCCCGCTTTGGTCGCGGGCTTCACCGCCTTGGCCCGCATGACCATGGTCGAGGACGACCCCATCCCGACCTGGGCGCTGCAACGCAAGGCCTTCCACTCCCTGCTCGAAAGGGGAACCTTCCGAGCCGTCAGCGGCCCCGAAGAAGCCAACGCCCGCCTTGAGGAGTGGAACTATGAACCCGGCCTCCTCAGCGACGGTCCCTGCGTGGACCCGCTCTCCCTCGTCCTCTGCCTGCGCGGCGACGGCGATGACCGGGTACGAAGTGAACTTCAAACCGTGCTGGATGGGGCGTTCTCCGACCACCCATGATCAAAGGCATCGACATTTTCCGCGAGCGCTTCCGAGGTTTTCCGGACTCCCTGGTGCTGATTGGCGGAGCTGCCTGCGACGAGTGGTTCAGCCACCTCGGCATGAGCTTCCGGGCCACCCGGGATCTGGACATCGTTGACACCATCCTCAGCGCGATCAAGAACACCGTGGGAGGAAACCTCCGACCCGCCCCACTCCGCAGCGCCATTCTATCCTTTTTCCAAGTTTCCTGACATGGACATTGAAACCTCCAGCGCAAAAAACGCGAAGCGCTGACCGATCACTTCATCCTTCACCCTTCTCTCGTTGACCAAGTGCATCCAAGACTATACAATCAGCCATGAGCGCAGTTGCCAGCCCGCCGCTTCCTACGCAGCCCATCCCGCGAATCGCGGCGGCGGCGGCGCGTGAACGGCTCGCCGGGTTCCCGATCTTGACCATCACCGGCCCCCGTCAGTCCGGCAAGACCACACTCTCCCGCCTGCTCGCCCCGGAGCTTCCCTACCTCTCGCTGGAAGATCCGGACAACCGTGCTTTCGCCACCGAGGATCCGCGGGCTTTTCTCCGCCAGGTGGCCGATGGTGCCATCCTCGATGAGGTCCAGCGCGCACCGGAACTGTTTTCCTACCTCCAGGGCATCGTCGATGCGGACCGTCGGATGGGCCGTTTCATCCTGACCGGATCGAGTCAGTTCGAGCTGATCGGAGCGATCACCCAAAGCCTGGCCGGGCGGGCTTCGATGCTCACGCTGCTGCCATTTTCCCTGGCGGAACTTCAAGCGGCGGGTCGCGCTCCGAACTCGGTGGACGCCCTGCTCCACGCGGGCTTGTTCCCGCCGATTCACGACCGCCCGGTCGATCCCACCGTCTGGCTTCAAGATTACGTCGGCACCTATCTGGAGCGGGATGTGCGGCAAATCCTCAACATTCAGGATCTCGCCACTTTTCAGCGCTTCGTCCAGCTCTGTGCCGGGCGCATCGGCCAGCTTCTCAACATCACCTCGCTCGCGGCGGACACGGGCATCACCCGCATCACCGCCGAGTCCTGGCTCTCCGTGCTCCAAGCCAGCCACTTGGTGTTTCTGGTGCGCCCTTGGTTCACCAACCTCAACAAGCGCCTCATCAAAACGCCCAAGCTCTACTTCTGTGATCCCGGCCTCGCCGCCTGGTTCCTCGGCGTGCGCACCCCCGCCCACATCAGCGCCCATCCCCAACGCGGGGCCTTGTTCGAAAACTGGGTCATGACGGAACTCCTCAAGGCACAGACGAATCAAGGCATCAAGCCCTCCCTGCACTTTCTCCGCGACAAGGAAGGCCACGAAGTGGACGCCTTTATCGAAACCGCGCCCGACACCTTCCAGGCCGTCGAAATCAAGTCCGGTGAGACCATCGCCTCCGACTTCTTCTCCGGCCTCGACTATTGGCGCACCAAGCTCACCCGCCAGACCATCACGCCCTGGCTCGTCCACGGTGGCACCAGTCTCCAGAGGCGGGAAAAAGCCACCGTCCTCCCGTGGAACGACCTTTCCCCGCTCCTGGAAAAAATGGTGGCGTTTGGTGTCAGGCAAAATGACCTGAGATCATTGTGAGTTCCTGATGTTCAGCGCGCATCGAGCCTGACACCAAAAACCTTTGCCCGCGGTATCGAATTCCAGGAAGTTCACCCCGCCCCCGCCGGGAGGCTTCGACATGGCCGGATGCCGTGCCCGCTCCAACGCCGGGAGCGTCAGATCTGCCTGATTCCTGGCGCTCGGATCGTTACGACCGTCGCCAACCGTGGCTTTCCCCGTTTGGTGTCAGGCAAAATGACCTGGGATCATTGTGAGTTCCTGATGTTCAGCGCGCATCGAGCCTGACACCAAAAACCTTTTGGTGTCAGGCAAAATGACCTGGGATCATTGTGAGTTCCTGATGTTCAGCGGGCATCGAGCCTGACACCAAAAATGCCACCTGAATGTCCAACCTAACTTCGCGCAGGGCAAACCAAGCCGAGGCTTTTCCCCGGTCGCCATCGTCTTCAATCAGAGAAGCGGGTTTGCCTAGCCCTTCGAACCCCACCGCCCGCGCATGGTAGAAGACCCGGTCGTTGCTTAACGGATGGATATCGCCGCGCAGGACATGCGCTTTTCCAGCTTGGATTTGAGCAGCCTGCGTTTGCTTCTCCGCTTCTCCCCGCTGTTCTTGGGCGATTTGGCTGACGGCCAAGGCGACCAGTGTCGCCAACGTGGCTACTACGGAAAGAAGAGACGTGAAGATCACCGCCATCTGCAATCGGAAGATCTTGGCTTTGCGCTCTTTTTGACAGGCTTCGACGAACTTCCCCGCCAAATCCCCCAACCCGCCGATCCGCCCAAACTCGCCTTCCCGCTCCAACTCAATGGCCCGTTCCAATCGAGAACCGTGCCAAAGCTCCTCTTTGGCGGCTTTGCCCTTAAGACCAGACCAGCGCTTCGCATCCTCCCGGAGGCGGTTGCGCATCTGAATCGATTCCTTACTCTCCCGGACCCAGGTTTCGAATTCTTCCCATCCCTTGATCAGCGCTTCGTGGGCCAGTTCCACGAGCGGTTCGTTCTCATCCCCACCGATGGAGATGAGAAGCCGTTCCTCGTTGAGGAGTTCCTTGAGGATCTCCTCGCTTCCCGCCTGGGCCAGGGCATCGCGCGGGGCGGCGCGGGAAACGGTGGTGGAATCGCCGGACGATTCGCTGACCTCGACCAAGCTGAGGAGGATGTTCCGGACGGCGCGGCGTTGGTCGACGGTTTTGGATTCGTAAAAATGGGTGACGCGTTTTTGCAGGGCGCCTTCCACTCCGCCGATCGCTTCGTAGGATTTGCGGCTTAAGACGCCGTCGCTTAAGCCTCCGGCGGAGGAAGTGCCGCTGCGCGGGGGTTTTTGATCGCGGGCAGGAATGCCCACGTTACGGGATGAGGAGGATTCGCCGCCGGTGGTGTCGCGTTCCTGTTTCCAGAGTTTATCAAGGGTGTATTGGAGCAACGGGAGCATCCCGGCCCGGCCTTCTACCGCTTCGGTGATCTCTTTGACGACGCCTTCTTGGAAGCGCACGCCGTGGCTGAAGGCGGGTTCTTCGATGATTTCCCGGAGTTCCGCGCCTTTCATGGCGATCACCCGCTCCAGGTTCTTGTCGGTGATCCGGAAGAGGGCTTCGTGGTCCCGGAGGTTGCCGAAGAAGTCGTCCCGCATCGCCACGACGATACGGAGGTTCGGCAAGCTCGCGTCCGCGGCGTCGACGAGGGCGGCGATGAAGGTTTCGCGGAGCTTTTTCTCTTTCTCCGGGATGCGGGTGAAGAGCTCTTCGAATTGATCCACAAAAATCAGCCAAGGTCCCTCCAGCCTCCGTTCTCCAGACTCCAGCCTTGCTACGAGATCGCGGAAGATGGTGGGGCTGGGCGTTTTGAGGAAGGCGGCCTTTTCTGCGTCGATCCCGGCGGCGACGAGGCCGATGAAGAGGCCTTCGAAGGGGTTGGTGTTCGGCGTGCAGACGATGGCGTGTCCGCCCGGATGGGCATCGCGCCATTTCGGGATCATCCCAGCTCGGACCACGGAGGATTTGCCGGAGCCGGAATTTCCGGTGATGAGGAGGAGCGGGATGGCAGCGGAGCGATCCAGGAGGTGACCAGTGAGCGCTTTGCGGCCGTAGAAATTCGCCTTGTCCTTTTCCTCGAACCGGCGCAAACCCACGTAGGGGCTGGTCGTGTTGAGGGGCGGGAGCGGGCGCTCTTCGGACTTGCGTTTGGCTTCGACGAAGTCGCAGACGAGGACTTTGCGGACCAGATCAGCCTGGTTCGCGAACGGAGTCCGATCGGTGCCCTGATCGACGATCTGGGTTTGCCAGAACACGCTTTGGAGTATGGCCAGTTCATCCGGCTCGAGCTCGGCGGGGTGTGCGGGATCGCGCGGGGTCTCGGGCGAGGCGGGGCGGAAGACGTAGATCGATTTGCCCCGTTTGCGGGCCAGGAGATATTCCCACTGGGTGTAGGAGTGGCGTTGCCCGCCCATCTTGATGCGTTCGGCATCGGGCGGTTCCGCGCCATAGCGATCTCCCATGAGACAGACTACGGCATGGCATTGCTGGATGTAGGCGTCGAGCTTTTCTAGGAGGGTGCCGGGACCTGTGTGGAAATCTTCCTGAACTTTGACGTGTAGCCCTTTCTCTCGCAGGGCTTGGGCCACTTCCGTTCGATAGGAACCGAGTTCCTTGGTGACCGCGCTAAGGAAAACATTGAGGACCGGATCCGCCATAGCTTGCGGAACGCAGATTAGGCAGGAGAAAAAGGAATATTCAAGGAAAACTGAAAGGGTTTTCCTTTTGGAGCCCGCCCGCCCACGAGTCACCGGTCGGCGTGGGATGGTGGGGGTTCAGGGGGAGGAAGGGAGTTTTCCCATTCATCTTGGGGTGTTTG
>JAGWVU010000084.1 GCA_018970725.1 Verrucomicrobiota bacterium | reverse complement strand
AAAATGCGCAGCGGTCTCATGAACTGTGTTCACATGAAACAATCTACACTGTCGCGCAACAGGAAGTTCGAAGCTTCGCATCAACTGAACATCTGGAATCATGGTGTTCTTACGTGCAAATTGCCTGACCCCATCAACGTCTTGACCCCATCAACGTCTTGACCCCATCAACGTCTATGCGGTCAAGCTGCGTCTGTGAGCCGGTCGTGGAGCGATGCGGTCGGACCCCAGGGACCAACCTGCGACGGTTCCTCCCCCGTCTGGATCTGGTGATCAGAGATTGCCCACCAGCTCCTGGCAGGCCGGCGAACAGAGGCGCCCTTTGGTTTGCTCGCAAGGTTCACAGAGGAAAAACTTGCGGTTGCAGGATTTGCAGGAGCAGTTGCGATACCGTGCGCAAGGTTCCCCGCATTTCTCGCAGTGACTGATGAGGCTGCGGGTCTCCGTGAAGTTCACTTCCACGCCGATGCGTTGATCGAACACATAACAGAGCCCCTCGAAGTCCCGGCCGAGGGTGGCCGGATCTTTGGCGTAAGTGACAATGCCCCCCTCGAGTTGGCTGACATCCTCGAACCCTTCCTCCAAGAGATACCCGGAGAGTTTCTCGCACCGGATGCCTCCCGTGCAATAGGTCAGGATCTTGCGCCCGCGCAACTCGTCCGCATGCTCGCGAAGCCAGTCCGGGAACTCCCGGAAGTTTTCAATGTCCGGACAGACCGCCCCTTTGAAACGCCCCAGTTCACTTTCATAGCGGTTGCGCCCGTCGATCACCACCACGTTGTCCTCCTGCATCGCGGCCAGCCATTCGGACGGGTTCAAGCGCTTTCCGGTGCGCGCCGTCGGATCCACATCGTCCGGCCCGAGCCCGAGCGTGACGATCTCCGGACGCCATTTGACAATCAATTTGGGAAATACATGGCGGTCGGCGGGATCGATTTTGAAGGTGATGCCGGCGGTCCGGGGATCGTTCCCGAGAGTCTCCCGATAGCGCTCCGTGGCTTCGCGGAGACCGGAAACGGTGCCATTGATACCCTCCTCTCCGATCAGGATCCGCCCGCGCAACCCGAGGGATTGGCAGAGGGAGCGATGCTCCTCCACAAAGTCCCGTGAATTTTCGATGCGACGGTAGAGATAATAGAGGAGAATTTGATGGTCTTGAGCCATTGAACCGTCTGAAAAATAGCCCGGCGCGGCCGTGAAACAACTGATTCTGGTCCGCTTCCCCGGTCTTGCGCCGCCTGTTTCCATGAAGTCCCGCTTCCTGCCAATCCTTCTGATCCACGCCACCGCCGCCGGCCTCTGGCTCTCCGGCTCCGCTTCCTCCTCCGCCGGCCTCTTCAAAAGGGGGCAAAAGGAAAAGACGCTGGAATTCACCCGTGACATCCGGCCCATCCTCGAGACCCGCTGCCTTTCCTGCCACCACGGGGGAAAAGCGATGCGGGATCTCAACCTCGAAACCTTGAAAAAAGCGAACACTTCGTGGCGTGGAGGGCCTGTGATCGTGCCAGGTCATCCGCACCGCAGCATGCTGGTCCAGTTCCTCGAGCTGGACGTCACCGGGGAGAGCCGGTCCGCCCATGCCATCAATTTCGCCGATCGGGAAACGTTGAACACCTGGATCCGGGAAGGCGCGGACTGGCCCGAAACCACGCCGCCGCTGCAGCCCGTGAGTCCCGCTCCCCTACCCCGATGATGGCACCCAGCCGCCGCCGTTGGCTCGCCCTGGCCGGAGGGTTTCTGGCCCAAGGTGTTCCGGAAGCGCTTGACGCCGCACCCGCCCTCCCCCTGTCCACCCGTTTCAAGGGTGAGGACCGCTTCAACGGCCTCGTGGCCCGGGCCAAAGCAGAGGGCTGGGCCGCCCTGCCCATTGGGGAACGCGTCGCCCGCTTCGGGAAGGCGATGCGCTCGACTCCCTACGTCGGTTACACCTTGGAGATCGATGACCACATCGAAGCCCCGTCGGTGAACTTTCAAGGGCTGGATTGTTGGTCGTTCTTCGAGATCAGCCTCGGCATGGCCCGGATGATTGCCCGCCCCCAAGAGGCCTACACTCCGGACGACCTCCTCCGGGAAATTCTGTTCACCCGTTACCGGGGCGGCATCTGCACGGGGAACTATCTGCAGCGGATTCACTACTTGGAAGAATGGTTCTTCGATAACGAGGCCCGCGGCGTGGTGCGCGACGTCACCCGCGACCACGGCCATGCCCAACCCATTCTCAGCCGGAAGTGTCAGGAGATGACCATCCTCTGGAAATCCTACCGCTACCTCCGGCAGAACCCGGACCTGCGGCCCAAAATGGCCAGGCTGGAGCAGGCCATCAGTCAACTCCCCGTCCACTGCGTCCCCAAGGACAAGGTTCACCTCATCGAAAAACACCTGCAAAACGGGGATATCCTCGGCATTGCGACCCGCCATCAGGGAGCCTTCTGTTCCCACGTCGGTCTCGGGCTACGGACCAACGACGGGGTCTACCGCATCATGCACGCTTCCTCGCAGCAAGACTACAAGCGGGTCATCGTCGACACTTCCCTCTCCACCTATCTCAAGAAGTTCAATTCCCACCTCGGCGTCATCGTGGCCCGCCCCCGGGAAATCGTGGAGACCGTTTCCAGCCCGGAGATCTACCGGACCAATCTGGAAAAACTGACCGGCGGGCGCGCTCCCCTTGACGCCAGAATGCTGTGAACGCGCCGGTTTCCGGGAGCCCTCAATAACTGAACATGAATTCCGTGGAATTCAGCAGCGCCCAGACCAAGTCCTCGTAGGGTTGGGTGTTCGCCGGGGGCGCGGGGATGAGTTCTTGGAACCCGGCCAATTCTTCGCCGGTGGGTTTGCGGGCGAGGCAACGGATGAAGAGTTCCTCGATGACGGCGGCGGGCGGGGTCTTGTCCTTGACGTGGGTTTGCAGGAGCCCGTTGCAGCCGAGGCGCGGCTGCACGGTGTCACCCACGCTGAGGTGCAGCGCCTGGGAGATGGTGGGGGCGGTCTTGGTCTCGCCGGAGGAGACGCTGCCGCGCGGACTGCGGCCGAGGCACTTGAAGACTTCGTCGCCGAAGTTCGGCCCCACGACATCGCCGGAGGAGCGCGGGTAGTAGTCGATGGCGCGGGTGGCCTCGGGGAAGCCGCTGAAGTCACGCTTCATGCCGGTGACGGCGACGACGCTGTCGATGAAGACATCGGCGCGGAGGCGGCGGACATAGGCGCGGGAGAACTGGCGGACGTCGCGACGATTGGTTTCATTGGGCGTGGTGCTGAGCTGGTAGGCACGGGAGTTGCAGATGTCGCGCACAAGGCCTCGGAGGCTGAACTTGGAGGCGACGAGATGGGTGGCGAGGTCGGCGAGGAGCGGCTCGTTCACCGGCGGGTTGGTGACGCGCACATCATCCACGGGATGAACGATGCCGCGTCCCATGAGCTGGGCCCAGATGCGGTTGGCGAGGTTGCGGCTGAAGAGTTCGTTGTCGGATGAGGTGAGCCAGGTCGCCAATGCGGGACGCGGATCGCCTTCGCCGGCGACGGGCTCGACGGAGCCGAGGGTTTTCGGAGCCATAGGCCGGTCATTGACGATGTGTCGCACGGGCGGTTTGGCATTGTTCCAAAAGATGCGCTTGTCCCGAGCCTCGGCACCGGGCTTGCGCTCGATGCCGTTGAAGAAGGCGACGAAGCTGTAGTAGTCGTCCATGTTCCAGCGGTCGAAGGGATGGTTGTGGCACTCGGCGCACTGGAGTTGCACGCCGAGGAAGACCTGCGAGAAGTCGGCGGCGAGCTGCTTTGGCTCCACCCGCACGTTGTGGACGAGCATGGTGTAGAGGTTGACGGGGCCGTTGCCGATGGAGCTGCCGGAGGCTTGCACCATGTCGGAGACGAACTCATTGAGCGGCCTGCCCTGGCGCATCTGGCGGCGGATCCATTCGTAATAGGTGGCGGCGGCCTTGATGCTCATCGCGTCGGGGGCGTAATTGCCGCCGATGACGCGCAGTTGTTCGGCCCAGAGCGTGGTCCAGAGGTCGGCGAAGCTGTCGGCCGCGAGGAGTTCGTCGATTTTCGCGGCGCGCTTGTCTTTGCGCGTGTCGGCCATGAAGGCGCGGTATTCCTCGGGCGTGGGCGGTCGGGCGGCGAGGTCGAGGGTAACGCGGCGGAGGAAGGTCTCGTCGTCGCAAAGCTCCGAGGGGGCGATGCGGAGCTTCTGCAGGCGGTCAAAGAGGTGACGGTCGATGTAGTTTTGCGCGACGGGATCCGGCCAGACAAACTGGTCGGGTTTCAGCACGGTGACACCGGCGCCGATGGCGAAGCGGCTGTAGCGGGCGAAGACGTGGGTATCCCCGGCGGCTGCGGCTGTGACGCGTCCGTTCTCATCGATTTCGGCGACGGCGGGATTGTTGCTATGGTAGCGGGCGAGGGCGGTGACGTCGCGCTTCGAGCCATCGCTCTGGAGGGCGAAGACGCGCAGCTGTGAGTGGGTGATCTTGCCCTCAAAAAGAAGGCTTTTCTCGGCGAGTTCGAGGCCGGTGGTGTCGGGCACATTTTCGGTGTCATCGGGAGCGCCGGCGGCGATCCAGTCGTGCAGCACGCGGTAATGGGGGCTGTTGGCGGCAAAGAGTTCGCCCCCGGTGTGGGGGACCTTGCCGATGGCCTTGAGGAGGAGCAGGCTGCGCTCCGGCAGGGCGGGATTGATGCGGCGTCCGGCGAGGTCGTTGACGATGCGGTGATAGTCGCCGGCGGGATCATAGCCGAAGAGGGAGAGCATGAAACCGTCCTTGCCCTTGGCCGCGCCGTGGCAGGTGCCGGCGTTGCACCCGGCGCGGAAGAAGATCGGCATAATGTCCTGGCGGAAGCTCGGAACGGACTCCGCGAGGAGCGTGGCGGGGAGGAGCAGGATGAGAAGTGCGATGAGGCGTTTCATCAGGAGAGCAAGGTTCAAAGTTTCGGATCGATGCGCAGGATGCCTTTGCCGGTGCGCTGGCGGATTTCCTGGCCGGCGGCATGGACGATGACTTCGCATTCGAGATTGTTGACGGGACCGAGGAGGGCTTCCTCGGTGGCGGCGATCTGGAAAACCACCTCCTTCGAGGCGGCGGTGATGCGCGGGAACGGCTCGCGGACGGTGACGCCCTTGGGCAGCCCAAGGAGCTTCACCTCCGCCTCGCCTTCGAAGGGCGTCTTGGGGGTCACCGTCCAGCGATACGGAATGCCGCCTCCACGACGCACGCTGGCGGGTTCGCTGCCGAGGGCCAGGTAGGGTTCGGCGACGTTGATCAGGATGATGGGGGCTGAGACGCGGATCTCCCCCGCGCCGCCGTGGTTGGCATGTGGGTTGTTGTCGCGACGGGTGAAGGCAACGACCGAAAGTGGCCCGCCGCCGAGTCGGGCGTTGGTGTCGGCCGTGAGACGCAGAACGGACTCGCCGCGGTCGCCGGGAAGGGTTTCCGCCGGTTGGTAGCTGACGCCGACGGGGGCGTTGTCGCACACGAAATCGATGGGTTCATCGAATCCGACGCGGCGGGTGAGTTTGACGGGGATGGCCATTTCACCACCGCGCACGAGCGGCACGGCGGGGGCCTGCAGTTCGATGGAAAAGGGCGCAGGATCGGTCACCGCCATGATGAAGCGCTCCGTCTTGACCGCGCGCCAAGCATCGCCGCCGCTTGAGTTGAGAAAGGGAAACCACTGCATCGAGGCGGTCTCGATCTTCTTCGCGGGATCGGTGGACCGCACGTCCAGCGTGATCACCGCGCCGCCGGGCCTGGAGTCCGGGCCGGCGATCAGTTCGACGGGCCAGTCCGCGAGGCCATAGGGCGAAGCGGCCGAGCGGGCGGCATGCTCCGCGCCGGAGATCCGGGTGTTGCCGAGCGTGACGCCTGGTGGCAGGCCTGATGCCACGATCTCCATGTCGCCCTTGAACATTGTGCCCTGGCCGAAGGGCAGGCTCACGTTGACGGTCCAGCGGTTGCCCTTCGGCACGGCGAGGCCGGTGTAGCCGACATGCTCGGACCAGGTGCTGCGGTCCCGGGCCTGCAACAGGCTGAAGACGGCGTCCGGCGGAGGCATGACCTCGACACGGTAAACGCCGGCGGGACCCTCGCCGCCGTTGGCCCCGATCTCGATGAGGTAGTCGCCATCCGACTTCGGTTCCCACAGGAGGGAAGGGTCGAAGGTATCCTTCAGGCAGGTGCCGGAGCGCGGAGTCGGCCCGCGGATATCGCGATCGGCGAGGCCGCGGCCGCTGGCATCGTCACCGCTGATCTCCGGCTGGGGCTCGCCATCCTTGCGGATGTTCAGGACCGGATCGAGGGGTGAGCCGAGGGTGGCGGCATAGACGCGCAAACGGAGACGGTCCCCCTTTTTCACCTTCACGCGGAACCGGTCCATTTCTCCGGGGCGCGCGAGGATGCCGTTGAGCGCGGCGGGGATGTGCGGGACCGGTGTCTCGCTGGCCGCGGCTTCGAGCACGTTGGGGGCCGCGAACGATCGCATCGGCAGGCCCGAGGGCACATCGCCGAAGGGTTGAAAGGTGCCGGTTGGGTTCGGAACGGCGATTTCCGTCCGGCGATCGCCCAAGGGATCGCCGAGCAGGGTCACGCTGAGTTTCTCACCGGGCGGTCCTCCCGACGGATAGACGGCGAGGGGGCGTTCAAAGCGACCGAGGTGCAGGGCGTAGGGAGCGACGTTGCGGTCAAAGATCGAACGGCGGACCTCGACGAAGACATGATCGCCGATGCCGGCGGGCAGCTTGAGGCTGAGCAGCGGATCCTGGACGTGCAGCGGGTTTTCGTCGTTCGCGGCGAGTTCCCGGCCCGCCGCATCGATCACCCGCAGGGCGAGATCACAGGCGGCGGCCGCCCCCGCATAGACATCGGACAGGCGCACGCAATCCACCTCGACGGAGAGCCGCTCCCCGGCCTTGGCAGGCACGCGGTAGAGATCCACATCGCCCCGGCCGCTGTTGTTGATGGAACCGAGGATCGTGACATCCAATGACATGATCTGCGCCGTGGCGGGCGTGTCGTTGCCTTCGAGCTTGGCCTCGATACACTCTTTTTCATCCACCACCGGAAAGGGCGTGACGTGGAAGGTGGCGAGGTGCGAGAGCTGGGTGGCGGTGCGCACTCGGAAGCGATGCTCGCCCGGCGCGCAGTCCGGAGCGATCTCGAAGCGGCACTTCACCTCCTGGTCCAGGCGGAAGCCGGGATATTCCCTCGGATGGGGCAACCGGGTCACCGGCCCGATGGCGACCGCACGGATGCCGGGCCCGTCAAAGAGGATCTCCTTGGTGTCGGTCAATGCCATGCCTCTGATGGCGACCTCCACGGTGGTGCCACGCTGGCCGATGCGCGGCGTGATGCTCTCAGCCAGCCTCAGCGCTTGAAGCGGCGAGGTCAGGGCAAGGCTCAGTGCGATGATGAGAGCGATGCGGGGCATGGAGTGAAGGGGTGTCGGGACTCACGCCAGCAGGCCGGGGACGAGCTTTCCGCCTTTGACGATCTCGATGGGGCGGGTGCCGAAGGCGAGCAGCTCCTTGTCGGCGTCGATGCCGAGCTGGTGGTAGATGGTGAACATGAGGTCCTCCAGTGGCAGCGCATCAGTCATCGGCTCCGCGCCGGTGGAATCGCTCGCACCATAGAGCTGACCGCGGGTGAAACCGCCGCCGGCGATGAGCATGGAGTAGCAGCGCGCGAAGTGATCGCGGCCGGAGTCCTTGTTGATCTTCGGCGTGCGTCCGAACTCGCTCGTCACCCATACGATGGTGCTGTCGAGCAAACCGCGCCGGTCGAGGTCGGTGATGAGTCCGGCGATGCCGGCATCGAGCGGTCCCATCTGGTCCAGCGTGCTCTTTTTCACGTCCACATGGCAGTCCCATGAGCCATACTGGACGGTGACAAAGCGCACGCCGGTCTCCACGAGTTGGCGTGCCACGAGAAGCCGTTCGGCGAGGCCTTTCTTGTGGTATTTGCCATCCGGTCCCTTCACCTCACCGGTGACCTGGCTGCCATAGAGGAGCCGATCCGCCTCGCTGATGCGGTCCAGCGTGAAGGCGGCCTGCGCTTTCTCGCTGGTGAGCATGGTGTAGGCCTGCTTGTAAAAGCCGTCCATGGTGCTGAGCAGCTCCGGGTCGGATTCAAGGGCACGAAGGCGCTTCTCCACCAGCTGACGGGCGGTCTGGCGCTTGTCGAAGCGCTCCAGGGAAACGTCCTTCGGAATCGAGAAATCGCGGACCTGGTAGCCACGCTCACCAGGATCGGCGTTGACTTCAAAGGCGCCGTAGGCGCTGCTCAGGAAGCCGGTGGAGCCGCCGTAGGCATTCTTGTTCGGAATGGCGATATAAGGCGGCAGTTCCCCACGCTGGCCGAGTTCGTGCGAGACGATGGATCCCATCTGCGGGTAATCGATGACCGCCGTCGGCGTGTATCCGGTGAAGAGGTGGTAGCTGGCGATGCCATGGTCCGGCACCTTGCCCACCACGCTGCGCAGGAGGGTGAGCTTGTCGGTGATCTTCGCCGTCTGCGGAAAGGTGTCCGCGATCAAATCGCCCGTCTTGGTTTTGGTGACGCCGAAGGAACCGCGGATGTCGATCGGTGCCTCGGGCTTCGGATCGAAGGACTCCTGCTGATGAAAGCCGCCCGGCAGGTTGATCTGGATGACGCTCTGGGCGCGGGCCTTCAGCTTCTTGCCCTCTGCCATCGTCATTGCGGCCTTTTCGGCGGCCTGCAGACGGAAGAGGTCGCCCATGGAAAGCCCGAGCGCGCCGAGGGTCCCGGCTTGGATGGCCTGACGACGGGTCATGGAGCGGAAACCGGCGCAGCCGTGGAGATGAGATGAGGTGTTCATGAGGATGTGGTGGTGGAGTGTTGGATTTATGGAGCGGTGGATTGTGCGTGGCAGGGGCTTCACTTTTTCGCGGCGACTTCCCAGAAGTGGACTTGGCCGGTGGTGTCTCCGCCGATGACTTTTTTCCCGTCGAAGGAAAGCGCGGCGCTGAGCGGTTGGGCGTCGGCGAGAGGGAAGGACTGGACTTCCTTGCCCGCGGCGTCCCAGACGCGGATTTTGTGGTCGCGACCCGCGGTGCAGAGGCGGCCCTCGTGGTCGAAGCGTGCCGCGAGCACGCCGTTGGCGATTTTCCCATAAGTCCCCGGAGCGCGAGCGGGAGGATGCGCGTCCGTCTTGGTGATGGCGGGCCAGCCGTCCTTCACATCCCACCAGATGATCACGCCGTCCTCGGCGGCGGAAGCGAGCACCTTCGAGTCGGCCCGCCAGTCGAGCGCGCGGATGGAGGCCTTGTGATCATTCAGGCTCAGCAGCGCACGGCCGGTGGCGGCCTCCCACAAATGCAATCCGCCCGCGCGGTCGGCGGTGGCGAGCGTCTTGCCATCGGGGCTGAAGGCCACGGCCATGATCCAGTCCGTGTGCTTGGTGATCTTGTAG
>JAGWVU010000083.1 GCA_018970725.1 Verrucomicrobiota bacterium | reverse complement strand
GTGGACGGAGCGCGACGAGCCTCAGGCGGCCATCGGTTCCCATCTTCATCGCCTCGCATATCCCAAGAACCACGAGTTTCACCTAAACAAGAACGGATCGATCCTCAAAGAGGCCTACCATCACCACGGAAAAGGGGAGGTTCTCGACCTGCTCCTACGCGGCGAGTATCTTTACGCAGCCTGCGGCAAGGCCGGCTTCGTCGTCTTCGATGTCGCGAACGTGGACAACAAGGGCTTCTCCGAGCGAATCGTCACCGCTCCGGTTTCCATGCTTGGCCAGCGGGTCTTCGTGGAGACCAAATACGCTACCAGCGTGGTTTCTCCTTCCACCCTTGCCCTCGACCCTCTCCGGAATCGCCTTCCCGAAAACGAAGAGCAAGCCATTGGCCTGAACTACGGCTTCATTTATGTCACCGACCTCGAAGAGGGGATCGTCGCCGTTCTTGCGGCCACGCTTCTTGACGGCATTCCTTCTAACAATTTCTTTAAAAAAGAGGATGTCGTTCGTTTCAACCCGAACGGTGTCTTAAACGGCGCTACTCACGGCTACATGGCTGGGACTCGCCTCTATGTCGTCTGCACGGCCGGAATCGCCGTCGTCGACGTCACCGATCCACGTAACCCCAAACTCCTTAGCGCCCCGATCCCGGGTGTTCTTCGGGAGCCGCGCAAGCTCGCCGTGCAGTTCCAACATGCCTTCGTCACAGATGCCGATGGAGTCCAGGTGTTCAATCTCACCGACCCGATTCATCCCCGGAAAATTGCCACGGTTCCTCTGACCGATGCTCAGGGGATTTACGCCGCCCGGACCTATCTCTACGTTGCGGACGGGCCCAAAGGGCTCGCCATCGTGGACATCAAGAATCCGGCAAGCCCGAAACTGCATAGCCACTTTACCGCAGACGGTCTGCTCAACGACACTCGCGCGGTCCAGATTGGTGCCATCAACGCCTCCATGTATGGACTTGTGGCCGATGGTAAAAACGGTCTCCGAGTCCTTCAACTGATCAGCCCGGAAAATCAACCCAACTTCATGGGCTTTTCCCCCGAGCCCAAACCAAAGCTGATCGCAACCTACCCAACCAAGGGTGAGGCCGTCGCTGTTAGCCGCGGACTCGACCGCGACCGTGTCGTGGACGAGACTGGCGGCCAAACCGTGGTCTTCGGTCGACGCGGCAGCCGTCCCTTCAAGGAGCCGGAGTGGATGAAATTTCTCCAACACGCCGATGGCACTCCCTACCGGGTGCAGGACGTGGTGACCCAGCCGGACGGCACCCTCACCACCACGGAAGGCGCGGCGCTCAATCCAGAACCCTACGTGAGTCCGGAATCTGCCGAGCAGTCCGAGCCAACCCCCCGCGCCCGCCTTGAGCGTCGGCCCGCCAGAAAGTGAAAGCAGAGATCTCACATGGAGCAAGGCATCCCGCTGAGAGGTCTTGGGGACGGCTTGCAATCAGGGTGAGCTTGGTCTTTTCCCCTTCACTGAGTTCAATCAAACTGACAGGTCTTCCGATAGCCATTTGACCAACTTATACAACAGATCAACCCGGTACAGACATTGGTGGCGAATTTCGCTTACACCACACTAGCAGCCTGTTGAAAAACGGCTGATTTTATTATTGGGAACGCTCCACGCGAGTGCGCCGCCTCCAGTTGGAAATAGCGGGCTATGGAGAAGATTTTTTGGGTTCGTGTCCCAATGAGTCCCCATTGGGCTCCAGAGGCTTCGGATTCGATCAAAAATCCACGCCAAAACGGCCGCAGCCGCCGCCAACCACTGCTTTGGAGTTCCTATTCCGAAGCATTTGCGCATGAGCAGGCTCAGGTTGAATCCCATGGCCGCGACCTGGTGACGTTTGCTGAGGTTGTCTCGTCCGCCTAACGTCGCTCTCCTCATCCCGCCATGGTCGAGGACATGGACAAAGCAGCGTTCCACGTGCTCTCCGCGTTTGCGCAGCAACTTCTTGCCGCTCTTGCTTTTCACGGCCCGCTTCGCCTTGGCAAGAGCCTTACGAATTCTCGGACCCTGCTTCTTGGCATTGCGTTTGTTGGCATGGGGATCGCCGATGACCACCCGCAGTCCTTAATCGTGCAGCGCCGCACGCCCTTCGCATCCTTCGGATCGATCCCGGCCTCGGCGGCCAGATTCTTCACGTATTCGTGGCATTCCTCACCAGTATTGCGGTTGTGCAGTTCGCGCAGGCTGGCGTTGGCTTCCATCACCGAGGAATCGATCCCGAGATGGCGCCCCTTGAGAAGTCCCGCTTTGCGCAATCCTGTGAGCACCACTTCATGGCAGCGCCGGAATTGGTCGAGTTCGAGTCGGTTGCGAATCACCGACAGGCTTGAGTGGTCGGGCGTGTCCTCATCCAGTCCGTAGCCCAGGAACGCTCGGAGCGAGAGACTATCGGCACAGCGATTGGCGATGGCACGCTCACTGGGCAAGTTCTCGAAAAAGCCGATCACGAGCATCTTGAAGTAGACGGCCGGATCGATGCCTGGGCGACCGCCCTTCTCGTCGTCGGCATAAGAGGGCCGGCAGATGTCGCGGATCGACTCGGCAAATCCCATGCTCAGGAGCGCCTCATCGAGTTTGCGATAGAAGACGTTGGGGGTCGCCCGCGGAAGGTGGCGCGTGTCCACCCAGAATTGCCCCTGTTTCGGCTGATTCGCTTCACGCCTCTCGAAAATACGGAAGTATGAACCAAATCTGGGGGCTTTGCCAGTGGGGTTTTTCAACAGGCTGTTAACCTTCAATTTTATGAAATTTACGGGCTAGCTCCCCGGCCTGGAGGGTAGACAAACTTTGACAAAGTTTGGTTGTCCCACGTAGATTTAGGAATGCACGTCTCATTGACCCCTGAACTTGAAAGGGCAGTCAAAGCGAAGGTTGATTCCGGGCTCTACAACAACGCCAGCGAAGTCATCCGGGAAGCTCTGCGCCTCTCCTTGCGGATGGAAGCCGAGAACGAATGGCTGAAAAGGGAAGCTGCCATCGGGTATGCCCAGCTCGAAGCTGCCGAGACCGTCCAGGTGCGCTCGAAGGAAGAGTTCCTGCAACTGGCAAGGCGCAAGCCATGACGTTGGAATTCACCAACGCGGCGGTTGCCGATCTCCAAACCATTCGCAACTACACCCTGGAAACCTGGGGTGAAGAACAGGAAGCAGCCTACCTCGACGCGTTGTGGTCGAAGTTCGAGATGATCTTGTCTGATCCACAACGTTGGCGATTTCGCCACGATCTCTTCCCGGACTGCCAGATCGCCTCGCAGGGCAAGCACGTTATCTTGTCCCGCGTCCGCGGAGACACTCTGCAGATCGTCCGCATCCTCCACGGCGCAATGGATCTCCCTCGCCATGTCCCCAAGGATCTGGAGTAGTTTTTAGGGATAAAACGGATGGCACGGAGAGGGGTCCGAAAGAGAGCATGTCTCTTCCCATCCGTGTCATCCCGCCCCTCCGTGTTTCATCCGTGCCCCAAAAAGCCCTCTTCCGCGTCATCCGGCGACGCGATCCTCCAGGCGGCGGTGAAAAGCACCGGAAGATGCCGTCTGTCTAGGCTGGGCGGATCACTAGAAAGGGGAACGGTCTGGGCTCAAGCGGAGACGCAGAGGCGCGGAGGACTGGGGTTTTTGAATGCTGGAAGGGTTGTCCGCAGGCGTCCACTTGGTGAGTGAGGGACTCAAGTTCACCAAAACCAATATCCTCTCTGATTCTCCGTGCCTCCGCGTGCGATCATCCCATTTCCGGATTTAGGATCAATGGAGAATACTTCGTTCGCCATGTGAGGACAAGTCCGGACAAAAAACAACCATCGAAGTGACGGCGATCGAGGCGGTATGGCATTCGACGAAAGCAAGATGGGTAGGCCAGTTTTGGAGTCGCGGCCGCTTCTCCAGCAAGCCCGTTCCCGAAGACATGAAAAGGAAAACCGACGGTCAAGCGGGATCAATGTTCCGTGTTCCCGATAACCCCGGTCCGCAAAGTGAGGTGCCGGCCCAACCGATGGAGGGCGCCGGGGAGGGTTTGGAGTTTTCCCGGTTCCTGGGAGCCAAAAGTCAGGTGTTGCGGTGGGGCCTGTTTTCGGGTAAACGCAGACGGCTCCTGTCATTCCCCCGATGAATCTGAAATTCTCCCCCCGGGCTGCCGGCCGTGGCAACCAAGCCGTCACCCCGGAGCTTGCGGCTCGTGCCGGCGGGGGGTGGATGGTGGCGCTTTTTTGCACGGCCCTGATCGGCAGCGCGTTCGCGGGCCCGCCGAGGGTCATTTTTGATACCGACATCACGGGTGACGTCGACGATGTCCTCGCCTTGGCGATGTGTCATTCCCTGGCGGATCGCGGGGCATGCGAACTGCTCGCAGTGACGGTCTCGAAGCATCATCCGCTGACCGCGAGCTTCGTGGACGCGCAGAATACCTTTCACGGTCGCCCGGACCTCCCGGTGGGAGTGACCCGGGATCTGCGGGCCCAACGGCGGGAGAGCAGGTATCTGCAGATCGCCGATTCCCCTGATCATCCGCATGATTTGCGAAGCAATGAGGAGGCGCGGGACGCGGTCGAGCTGATCCGGAGCCAGCTTGAGTCCCAGCCTGACCAGAGCGTCGTCATCATCAGCGTCGGCATTGCTTCAAACCTGGCGAACCTTCTGGAATCTGCCGGAGGCATTGCGCTGGTGAAAGCCAAGGTCAGGACGCTTTCGATCATGGCCGGGGCCTTTACCTTTTGCAATGGCACGAATTACCACCTCGAAGCCAATGTTGTGAACGGAATCGGCTTCATGCAAACCGTGGCGGAAAAGTGGCCCGGGGAGGTTCCCATCGTTTGGAGCGGTTTTGAGATCGGCGAGGCCTTGCCCTATCCAAGGGAGTCGATCCGCCGGGATTTCGGCTATCACCCGCATCATCCGGTGCGGGAAGCCTATCTGCTGCACAGCGGTTCCGAGCATGACCGTCCTTGTTGGGACCAAAGCAGTGTCCTCTGGGCGGTTCATCCGGACCGGGACTATTTCGGGTTGTCGCAACCGGGCCGGGTCGAGGTTGGCGACGACGGGTTCACGCGGTTCGTTCCCGCCTGGGGGGGGCAGCAAATCGGGCGCGATCGTTTCCTCACGATGTCCCCGTTGCAAAGAAATCGTGCTCTGGAAGCCATCGTCCAACTCACCGTGCAACCACCCCGAACCTCACGATGAAATCACTGCTCCCGTTCCTTCTGTGTTGTGCGGGGCTCCAAGCGGAGCCGGTGAAGTTGATTTTCGACACCGACATGGGAAACGATGTCGATGACGTCATGGCCCTCTGCATGATCCATGCGTTCCAAAAACGCGGGGCGTGCGAACTTCTGGCCGTGACCCTGACAAAAGATCATCCGCAGGCGGCTGCCTTTGTTGACGCGATCAATACGTTTTATGGCAGCCCTGACACGCCGATCGGAGTGGTGAGAGATGGCGCGGCCCGGGAGGCGGGCAAGTTCAATCTTCTCGCGGAAGCGAAGCGGCCCGACGGATCGTTGCGTTACCCGCACGACCTCACGACCGGTGCGGAAGCTCCCGAGGCGGTCGATCTGATCCGTGAGGTCCTCTCGAAGCAACCCGATCAAAGCGTGGTCATCGCGCAGGTGGGTTTTTTCACCAATCTGGCCCGTCTTCTTGATGACCCGGAGGCGAAGGCGCTGGTGGCGAAGAAGGTCAGGCTGTTGAGCGTCATGGCAGGGGCTTATCAAACGGTGGGATCTGATACCCGGCATCTGGAATATAACGTGAAACTGGATGTGCCGGCGGCGCGCAAGCTGGCCTTGGAGTGGCCTGGGCCGATCGTGTGGAGCGGTTATGAGATCGGGATTGCCGCCGCTTTTCCTCATGTGGTGATCGAGCAGGACCTCAACTACTGCCCTCACCATCCGCTTCGCGAGGCCTATTTGCTATACAGTCCGCCGCCGCATGACCGTCCCACGTGGGATCCCACCGCCGTTCTTCATGCGGTGTGGCCGGATCGCGGTTACTTCAACCTTTCCGAGCCGGGCACCGTGACCGTGGAGAGCGACGCTGCCACCCTTTTCCGGCCCTCGAAAGATGGCAAGGGGCGGCATCGCTTTCTCGTAATGAACGGGGCTCAGGCGGCCCGGGTGCGGGAGGCCATCGTCCAACTTTGCGTCGAGCCTCCCTCCGGGAAACGGTAAGGGGTGGCCGGGCGGGGATCGGTCGTTCCCACAAGATCCGGGACTCTGCATCGACGGCAGCGAATTTCGTGTCACATTGGCCTGCGACGTGTCGAAGCCACCTCAACGACCCAAACCCCGTTGGACGATCGCGGATCTCATGGATCTGGAGTTCGCGCTTTGGCGGAGGGAGCGGCGGGCCGGGGACGGGTTTTTCCGGGAGTGCATCGAGCCTTGGATCGATCCGAAGGAAATCGTGCGACCGGGCCGGGAAACCATGAGCCGGGCGCTCTGGGCGTGGATGGGACGGGAGCGGGAGGGGACAGGGCGGCGGGATTGGCCGGGGCGCGCATTTTCCGGGGCATTGACCGGGGTGGGATTTGGAGCGGTGCTCCTCGCGTTCTGCGCCGGGGTCGGAACGGTCCTCGGTCTGTTGGGCACCTACGACGGCCGGACCTTCCCGGTGTTGCTTTTGCTGCTGCTGACGATCGGCGTGCAGTGGGGGCTCCTCATGCTCTCCGTTTTCGGTTTTCTGACGTGGGGCTGGTGGGGCGGACATGCGTTTGTCACCGGGGCGCAACGTCTGGTCTCCGCCGGGATTGCCACGCTCGTAAAGCGGTCCCTTGGCAAGGAAGGGGAGCGATGGTGGCGGGAGACGGTGCGCACCCGCCGCCTCTTCGGCGTACCGGCTATGCAGGTTTCCCAATGGGCCGGAGTCGCCTTCGGCGTCGGATCCTTTCTCGCCTTGGGGGCGTGCGTGTTATTCCTCTCGGTGCGGTTCGGGTGGGAGACCACCGCGGTGCATGGGGTGGCCCCCTACGTGCATGGCATGGTGCGCGTCCTTTCGGCTCCGTGGGCCGCCCTGTGCCCGCAATGGATTCCGGACGAAACGTTGATCAATGCCACGCGCATCGAGCTCCGGGACGGCAAACCGATCCTGCCGCCGCTCGAACGCTCTTCGGGTTGGTATCCTTTTCTTCTGGTGGGGATCCTGTTTTGGGGGGTGCTCCCGCGCCTCGGGCTCGTCATGATCGCCGCCTGGATGAAGCACCGGTCGATCGCAGCCTATGCCTTTCAGGAGCGTCTCCATCGGGAATGGTGGCGGGAGATGACCGAGGTTTCGGTGCACGTGGCGGTGAGCGGTCCGGCGGATGGAGCTTTCGCGTTGCTGCTCGGAGGGTTGCAGGAGCCGGAGGGATTGCGCAGGGCTTGCCTGCAACAGTTGCGGCTCAATCTCGAAGATCGCGCCCAACTCGGGGTCGGCTCACTGGCGGATGATCTCGCCAGTCTCGAAAGGGCTGTGGATTGGTTAGCGAAGAGAAAGGAGGCGCGGCTCATATTGGTGGCGGAGTCGTGGGCCCTCGTTCCCAAGGAGTTCCGGGAGTTCCATGAACAACTGCGCGGCCGGATCGGCGGAAAGATCCCGGTGGATGTCCTGCTCGTCGGGCTTCCGACCGCCTCGGGCGGGATCGGGGAACCTTCCGGTGAAGACATCTCGATCTGGGAACGATTCGCGGCGGAACTCGGTGATCCAATGCTTCACCTTCAACCCTACAAGAGCGTGCTGGCCCACTGATGAGCTCTTCCTCTTCCATTCCGCGCTTCGCTGTGGTCGGCCGGGTTAACAAAGGTAAGTCGTCGATCCTCGCCACCCTTGTGGAGGAAGCCGATAACGAACGGATCCGGATCAGCCCTGTTCCCGGAGAGACGACCCGGTGCCAGCCGATCCCGCTGGTCTTGGGAGGCGAAACGCTCCTTGAGTTCCTCGACACGCCCGGGTTCAACCGGGCGCGTCCAGCCTTGGACTGGATGCTCAAACGGGCCGCCGGACGGCCCGAGGCGGCGAAGATCGAGACGGTCAAGGCCTTCGTGGAGGAGCACCGCGGTCGACGGGAGTTTTTGGATGAATGCTGTCTGTTGGAACCCGTGATCCAAGGGGCTGGGATCCTTTACGTGGTGGATGCTTCCAAGCCTTTCCGGCCGGACTTCGCGGCGGAAATGGAGATCCTCCGGTGGACCGGACGGCCGCGGATGGCCCTGATCAACCTGATCACCGAGGGGAGCGATTTCCGGACCGAGTGGCGCCAACACCTTGGCGAATATTTCAATCTGACGCGGGAATTCAATGCCCATCAGGCGCGGTTCGCGGAACGTATCCGGCTCTTGACCTCCTTGGCCGAGATCGACGAGGCCCGGCATCCGAACATTGCCAAGACGATTCAGATTCTCGGGCGCGAGTGGGCGCAGCGGAGGGACCGGGCGGCCGAGGTGATCCTCAAGCTCTTGGAAACCTGCCTGAGTCATCGGGAAACCAAAAGCGTCGGGAACGACGACGTGGCTTCGCCACCGGCCAAGGAGAGGCTGGCCCGTGAGCTTGCGGAGGGCTACACGCGACGCGTCAAGGAGATCGAGGCGGCCCATCACCGACAGATGGTGGCGCTCTATCGTCACCGGGACTACGAGACGGTGGACGACGACAGCTTCCATCACCTCGCCTCCGACTTGTTTGCCGAAGAAACCTGGCAGGTTTTCGGGTTGCCGAAACCCCAACTGGTGGTGGCCGGAGCCCTCGCCGGGGCGGCTTCCGGAGTTGCGGTCGATTTGGCGACGGGTGGTCACACGGTGGGTTTGGGGACCGTGGTCGGCTCCATTGCCGGGGCGGCCGGGGCCCTGTTCAAAGGAAAGGCCCTCGTGGACCTGAAAGTGATGATCCCCGGGAGCGGACCGTTTGGGGGCAAGGTGAACGCCGGTGGCGTCACCCTGAAGGCAGGGCCTCCGAAGAATCCGAACTTCCCGTGGGTCCTGCTCGACCGCGCCCTCTATCATTTTGAACAAATCGTCACCCGGGCCCACGGGCGTCGTGACGTGTTCGTTATCGACTTCGCCGGGATGGCGCAAGACGGGAGACGGGTCGGGCGGTCGGCCCGCTTGCAAGCCGATGAGCGGCGTGTCTTGCAAAAATGGTTCCTCAACTTGGCCGAGGGAAAAGCGCAAGCGGAGACGGGGCCGGTCTTTGCGGTCGTGGCGCGGGTGCTGGAGGAGATCGAGGATGGAGCTGCATCTTGAGGAACGGGAGCTCGAGTTGCTCCATCCGTGGACGTTGTCCCGGGGATCGAGCGTCGCGAAGCGTTATGCCTACGTCGCCGTGGTGCACGACGGTCTGAGCGGTTTCGGCGAGGCGGCGCACAATGCCCGTTACGGGGAATCCCTGCCCCAGGTCCGCGAGGTCCTCGGCCGTTTCCAGGGGCGCGTCACCGGGGCGGATCCGTGGCAATATCAGGATCTTCTCAAAGAGCTTGGTGCGATGGCGGTCGGTTGCCGTTCGGCGGTCGCCGCATTGGATCTGGCCTTGTTCGACTGGATAGGAAAGAAGGCCGGGCTCCCGCTTTATCAATGGTTTGGGCTCAACCCGGCCTCCTTGCCGCTCACTTC
>JAGWVU010000082.1 GCA_018970725.1 Verrucomicrobiota bacterium | reverse complement strand
AGCGGTAACGGGTGCTGGGGTCCGGTAGTTTGTTGCGCCACAAAGAATGGATCGGCGCGCGGCTGCCGGACCCGCACCCCCGGACACCCTCCTTTCACCGCGACTCCCGCGGCCGCCTGCCGGAAAATGGTGACCCTCACGGATGGAACCACGCGCCCACGGTGACGAGGCTCTTTCCATGCAACAGCACCCTCACTTGATCCCCACAGACCCGATGCAACTCCGCACCAAGCGCGGCTACCAGTTCAGCGAAGTTTCCTCCGCTATGCAGAAAGCGATACGGCGTGGCGACGCCAAGCTGGCTGGATACTGGGCCCTGGAACTTTGGGAGAGCGGCTTCGGCAAGTATTGCTGGAAGCGGCTCCTCACCGTGAGTGCGGAGGATTGCTGGGGCATCCTCACCCTGGAAGTAAAAGCCCTGCACGACGGCTACCAAGCCGTGAACGAGGGACTACCGGCGAAGCAGCACCGGGGCCGCATCTTCATTTCGAAAGCGGTGATCCTCCTCTGCCTGGCCAAGAAGAGCCGTGACGCCGATCACCTTCAGAACTTCGTCTACGACCAGATGGCCGGGCTTGACCCTGACACGCTGGCCGACGACCTCCGGGAGTCCGGCGACTACGTGCCCATCCCGGCTTACGCCTACGACTGCCACACCCGCGAGGGCCGCAAGCGCGGCAAGACGAAGAAGGACTTCTTCACGGCCGAGCAGGCGGCGTTGAAGCCGTTCCAACCAGGGTTGTTCGATGATCTGGTCTGATCGACTCGGCTCTGAACGCTAACGCCAAATGGTGATCTAATCGGTGCGACAATTTGCACCACGGAGCAGAGGTTCATGGGTAACCCGAACCCATCGAGCCAATGCAAGTTAGAAAGAGCCCTGATCATCAAGCCAGCCGCCTCCAGTGGGGGATCGAGCTAGAAACCAGCATCCCTGCCTCCTCCGGCGTGCCGGTGGGCGGCTATCACCAAGGCGCGAGCGTCCATTGCGGCGTGGATGCGGCCACCGCGATGCCCATCACCGCCCCGGCCTTGGAGAACAATCGCTGGAAAGCCGAGCGAGACGGTTCCATCCGCCCTGAGCCGAACCATGTGGCCTGCGAGTTCGTCTCGCCCATCCTCCACGGGGAAGCGGGCGTGGCGCACTTGCTCGCCTTCGTGGACTGGGCCAACTCCATCGGGGCCACGGTGAACGACAGCTGCGGCTGCCACATCACCGTGGGCATCGAATCGGTGATCGGCACGGACGACCCGAAAGCGGTGAGCGAGTTCATCCGCAAACTCGCCCACATCAGCCGGTGGCACGCCCGCAGCCTATATGGTCAGACCGGCACCAGTCGCCACCTCAATCACTACAGCCACCCGCTCTTCGAGGACACCGGGAAGCGGATGCGGCGCTTGGTGACCAGCGAGGAGGAACGCGTGAAAGCCGAGTGCGCTGATCAATGCGGCCGGGGCATGGTGAACTTCCGTAAGGCTTTCCGCCGCGACGGCTACGGCAAGTTCCAAGGCGTGGTTGAGTTCCGCGTCTTTGCCGGCACGCTCAACGCCAAGAAGATCCTCCATCACCTGGGCACCGTGCTCGGCCTGTGCCGCCGCGCCCACGAGGTGCAATGCCTCGGCGGGTTCACCAAGAACAAAGTCCAGATCGCCCGCACCGCCAACGCCGTGAGCGCCCTGGCCTACCTGCACGATTACCTCGGCTGGACCGGTTCCAAGCGCCCTGTGGCCCTGGGGCTTTTCGGCGCGCTGCTCACCGAACTCCCCGCCATGAGGGCGGAAGCGCAGCGCCTCTGCCAGCGCTTTGACGAACGCTTCCCGGACGCCCCGCTCTGAGGGCCTCCGCCTCCTGAATCTCCCTAACCCGAACCAACTGCAACCAAAAGACTAACGAACGATATGTGCGTGATCCTTGTGAGCCCCGGTCCCAAAGCGCGTCCGACGCGATCCATCCTCGAAGCCTGTCACGAAGCCAATCCGCATGGGGCCGGGTTGGCGTGGCGGGAAGGCAGGCGCGTGCGCTGGATGAAGAACCTCGACGTGGACGACGCCGAGGCCATGCTCTCCGAACTCACCGGCGAGGTGGTGATCCACTTCCGCTGGGCCAGCGTGGGAGGCGTGGATGCAGACCTCTGTCATCCGTTCCCCGTCTCCGCCACGGCCAAAACCGATCTCTATGGGGCGGCCGATGCCGTGCTCTTCCACAACGGCACCTGGAGCCAGTATGACAGGGCGCTGGCTTTGTTGCGCAGCGAACATGGCAAGCGCATCCCGCGCGGGGCGATGAGCGACACCCGGGCCGCCGCCCTTTGCGTGCATCAGCTCGGCGTGGGCATCCTGCCAAGGCTCCCGGGCAAGTGGGTGTGGATGGGAGCCAAGAAGACCCGCCTCTACGGCTCCTGGTCCGACTTCGAGGGGATGAAGGCGAGCAACCTCTACTTCCTGCACCGGCTGGCATCGGGCGGCTACCGCCAATCCAGCTTCTGGGACTGGAGCGACGAGGAGCCGGAAAATGGTGATCCAAACGGTGCGACACCACGGGGCACGGCCACGAGCACTTCGGAATCCTAATCTTTATCGTTATGAAGCACATCCAATCCATGATTGAACAACGCGGCGGCTTTGTGGCCGTGCGTAACCACTATATCCGGCTCGAAAACCCGCCGCTCATGCGGCTTGTGATCGAGGTGATCGGCGGCCCGTATCCGAGCGGGGCTTGGCAGTTGAGCGTGGCCCACTACGGCGAACAGAACGGTGACGCCATGCGCGACCCGGAACTCACGTTCCTCGTGACTTCGGACGGCGACGGGTTCGCTTGGACGCCGCTCACCTACGAGAACAGCTATCTGGGCTGCTACCAGGTGGCGGCTTCGGTGAACGAGCGCGGCGAGATCTCCGTGCGCAACCAACGTCTCCTGCGCGAGCTCCGCGAGTTCGCCCAGATGTGGGACAACAACGTCAAGGACCAGGGCTTCCTGGCTGTATTCGAGCGCACCAATCCGGTTTCGAAATGAAGCTCTTCAAGATCATTGCCAGCCGGGGCGGCACGGTGCTCTTCGACGATCGCCTTGAAGCCTCCTCACCGCGCGAAGCCCGCAACCAGATGCGGACTCTGCTCGGAATAAAATCCCTCACCGGCGTGGTGTATTCGATCACCGAGATCCCGGCGGATCTGATCGGCGAGATTGCCGAGGCCAAAGTCAGCCAGGCGTTGGCCCGGTTCGACGAGGGCGCTCCGCCGCCCAGCTTGGAGGAGATCATCCGAGTTGCGGCGGCCGAGGAGGTGAGGAGGCAGCTAGCCGAACTCCGCACCGAGCTTGCCACGCTGGCCCAGAGCACTCCCCAAGCCGAGGCTCAACCAGAGCGCTTCGATCCCTTCCAGGCACCTGCCGATCCCGAACCCGCCGCCCTGCCATGCCCGGTGGTGGAACGGGTGCAAGCCAACGTGGAGGAACGCCGGCGACGCCTGCCGCGCGGCCGCCCCTCAGTCACCACCGATGGCCGCACCATCGACTGGCGGGCCGTCAAGAAGCTCTACCAGCGCAATCGCAGCCTGAAGCAGACGGCCGCCGCCTTTGATCTCTCCCCGAACACGGTGAAAGCGAGGGCCAGAAAGGAGGGCTGGGCGCAATGAACACAAGCCGAATCGAGATCACCCGCTACGGCACGCGGAACTGGGCTGTTTGGCTCGATGGCGAGCTGCTCGCGGTCACGGTTTACAAGAAGGGTGCCACGGCCGTGGTCAACACGATCACCAAGCTCCTTCAGCGCTCCCGGACCTTAGCCTCTCCAAACTCCCATGAACGCTGATCGCGCCCTCCTCTTATCTCCCATGAATTGGAAGCCGCGCAGTCCAGACGACCTCATCGGGCAGGCCGCTCGCGTGGCCAAGGCGCAAGTCACCAAGGCCAAGCGCCTCGCCGCCGCCGATCCGCCCACCGCCTCCATGAAGCTGCTCCTCTACGGCCCGCCGGGTGTGGGGAAAACCTCGGTCGTGGAGATGGTGGCCCGGGAGCTGACCGGCTCGCCCCTCGCCGTGGAGGAGTTCAATGGGCGTGAAGTCACGGTGGAAGTGGTGCGCGACTGGATGAAGGGCCTGGCCTATGGGAGCCTGTTCAGCCGCTGGCACGTGCGCATCGTGAACGAACTCGATCGATGCTCCCGAGAAGCCCAGGACCTGCTTCTCACCTACCTCGACCGATTGCCGTCGGGCCGGGCGCTACTCGGCACCAGCAATCTACAACTCGATCTCCTCACGGAGCGATTCCAAACGCGGTTCCAGTCCGTGAAACTCCTGCCGCCAGCCACGGAAGAACTGGCGGCATTCCTCGCCTCGCGCTGGCCCGTGCCCCGGCAAACCGCGCTCCAGATCGCAGTCGGCAGCGGCGGTTGTGTGAGAGCCGCCCTGGCCGATCTCGAATCCTGGCTGGATTGCCGGGCGGAGTGATTCACCAACTCCCGCCCCAGTCGCTTCCTCCTCCACCGCCGCCCCCACCTCCACCACAGGGCTTGCCGCAGTCCGGATCTTTTTGGCAGTAGTCCGGCATGGTGACCGTGTCGGAGGCCGAAACCGTGTCACTTCCGCGGCCGAACTCCACCCGGCCCGAATGACTTGCGCCCACGGCCAGATCGAACTTCCGCACGCCACCATCCACGTTCTTGCTCGATCCAGGCGCCATCGTGCCAGTCTCGCGCAGCTCGCCCTTATAGTAGTAGCGATAGAACCACACGCTGCCCGGCTGATCCTGGTCAGCTCCGAGGCTGATCGTGGCCCCCAAGTATTCGTAGGCCAGCCCAGCGCCGCGAATGTCATAGACCGGGTCCGGAGCATTGCGGCAGCGTCGCCCGCATTCATCCTTGGCTCGTTGAATGCAGCCCTGACCGATGGGGGAACCAGTGGCGATGCGCAGACTTGCCGTGGGAAGAGCGGCGGGTGGTGTCGGCTCGCGACGGCGCCGATTGGGAGATCCTCCGCCACTGCCGCCGGTCCCCACGGTGCCGGAACCGCTCCCAGTGCCCACACCAGGAATCTGAGGCCCAGGAGGGTTTAAGGGAATACCGGTCCCTCCTGCGCTGGATCCGGGAGTTCCTCCGGTATTCCCAGAGCTTTCTCCAGGCTTCACGATGACGGGCGCAACAATCGTGACCGGCGGCAGCAGAGGCGTGATTGAAGCTGGTTGGCAACGAGCCGCTCCCACCACGGCATTAGGATTGGTCAACTCACGAAGCCCGGCATCCATGCCCACATCCTCCCACAAGTCGTAGGGGCGGATTCCAAACACCGTGGCATCTGCGGGCAAACCCGCGTCCTGATGCTCGGCCGGATCGCAGTGCGGCGCCAGCGTGGTCCAGTCGAGGGCGAGCAGGTCATGCTCATCCACGTCGCCGGATTCGGCCACCCGCTCACCCGAGGCATTCTGATACCACCAGAGGCCGCCGGTATATCGAATCCAGGCCAGTTCATGAGCGCCGGGCTTTCCGGTCCAACCCACGCGGCGGATGGAACGGCCCTGCGTGGTGGCCAAATGCTTGGCCAAGGGGAAGTGCATCAGGGGAGGAAGCTTCTGGGCAGTGGCGGACATAGACCGAATTGGGACAGGATGAGATCAGCGCACCAAATCGCGGTGCACCATGAAGACGAAGGTGGCCGAGGTCCGCACCGCCGGGAACGGACTCAAGCCTGGTCCCCGGTCGACTTGGTAACTCACCTCCACCTCGGCCAGGGCGGGAAAGGCGGTGTCGGAATCGTCCTCGTAGTTCCCCAGCATGGTTGCGATGGCGGGATCGGAGAATTCGACGTAGGTGATCCACCGGGCGGTGTCCTCAATGCCCTGTTTTTCCAGGTGACCGGAGGGATTGAGGAGGATGCGACTCTCCGGCTCAAATTCCTTGAGCACGATCGCCAAATTGGTCACCGCCAAGTCGATCACCTCGGTCCCCTTGAGGAACGTGACCGAGAGCGGGAACCGGTCACCCCGCTTCACATGCACGACGGCCCGGCCGAAGTCGTCGGTCTTGTCATGTCCGCGGAAGCCGATGCCTGACGTGGACAGATCCAGAAAGGCTTCCAGCGATCCGTCAGGCTCCACGCGAGCGTGCTCGATTCCGAACACCAGCTTGAGTGGCGCGCTAGGCCCGCTGGCATTGTTGGCCGTGACCATGGCCACGAACACGCTGCCCTCGGATTCGCGGGAAGGCGTGCCGGAGATGCGTCCGGTGACGGGGTTGAGTGTCATTCCATCCGGGAAGCCTCCGCTGATCAGGGACCAGGACGTGGCGGGCGACGATCCGGGAGCGAGAGCAGGCTGGATGGAATAGAACCGGCCTCGGGTGAGGGCGAGGATGCTGGTGGTTGGGGAGAGAATGGGAGCAGGCATGCCGAGGGAGACCGCTCTGTCAACCCGGTCAGACCCACGCCCGGCGCCAAAATCCCCCTCGCAGGCAAAGAAAACGCATCCGCTTTGGCTCGTCAGGCTTGACGAAATGGGGATGCGTTGGTTCGATGAGCCCGGTGAATCACCCGCCTAACGCCGTCCGCCTTCGCCAGCGCGACCAAGGGCGGCAGCTTGCCCGCAAGAGCTGGGCACAGGGGCCAGTCTTTCAGATTTTGGATCCGCACATCCCAGTAGGAGGCGGAAAACCTTGACGAAACCGCCAAAACGGGCTCCAGTCACCCCAGGATGAGTGGGAAAACTCCCTTCCGCCCACTGAACCCCCACCATCCCACGCCGACCGGTGCCTCGTGGGCGGGCGGGCTCCAAAAGGAAAACCCTTTCAGTTGGTTACTGCAATCCACCGGATGAGTTTCTTGATTCCATGGCCCGCGCCGAAATAGACTCGCAATCCTCTGCGGAAAAATGACCATGAAACCCAACCTCACTTTGATCACCGCCCTGCTGCTGACACCGCATGCCGCGCTGCGCGCCGCTGAGCCCTTCCCGCAGCCCAGCGACGATCTTATCACCGGCCGTCCGGCGGGACCGTGGCGGCGGCTGTTTCTGGACGCCACGGTCGTCGAGGAGCAGCAGGGCGTGCAGCGTGTCTTTCATGCGGTCGAGAAGCACCCGGCCAGCCCGGTGCTGGTCAAAGACAAAGCGTGGGAAGGCGCCGGTCCCTACATCTACGGCACGGTCATGTGGGACGGCGGCAGGCTGCGAATGTGGTATCATCACCAGAATCCGGAAGGCACCTGGAACAGTTATGCGGAATCCCGCGACGGCATCGCGTGGACCAAGCCCGCCCTGGGGCTCATTGATTACGAGGGCTCCAGGGAGAACAACCTGTTCGCCACCCGATCGCTCGATCTGACCGAGAAGCCGCCAAAGAACTTTGGCCAATGCCACAATGCGAGCGTTATCTTTCAGCCGTGGAATCCCGATCCGCAGCGGCGTTACGCGCTGTATTGCTTCTCCTATGAGTTCTACGTGCCGCGAGTGGCTTTCTCGCCTGATGGACTGAAGTGGACCTTCGCCCCACTCGCGGGCGGCAAGGGGCTGTTCGCTTCCGGCGACGTGGTCAACTTCTTTCACGATCCCTATCGCGGCCGGTATGTCGCGACCTGGAAAACGACGACCTCGCGCGGCCGGGCCGTGGGTGTGGCCACCTCGCCGGATGGTCTCGCCTGGACAAAGCCGGCCGAAGACGCGGTGATGTTCGCGGACGATCTCGATCCGGATGCGACGCAGATCTATGGCATGCCGGTGTTTCCGTATCAGGGGTATTACCTCGGATTGCCGTGGATTTACCACGCACGCTGGCCCAAGGGAAGATCCTCGACGGATGCGGAACTAGCGGCGGCAGAGAAAACCAGCCCCTGCACGGTGGACGTGCAGTTCGCCTGGAGTCGCGACCTGCTTCACTGGAACCGCCCTCCGGCACGGGATAGTTTCATCCCTCTGGGAGGGAAAGGGCAATTCGATGCCGCGATGATCTGTTCCGCGCGGGCGCCGGTGGTGGTCGATGACAAACTCTATTTCTACTACGGCGGCTTTACGATGCCTCACAATGTCGGGCCACCCGTGAATCAGATGGCGATCGGGCTGGGTGTGCTGCGGCTGGACGGCTTCTGCTCGATGCAGGCCGGAAAGGAAGAAGGCAGTCTCCTCACCCGCGCCGAGGATCTGGAAACGCCGGAGATCACCATCAATGCCCGCACCCGTGACGGCGGGCGAATCCTGGCCGAGATCGTGGACGCCACGGGCAACCCGCTCGACGGATTCTCCCGGACGGATTGCCTCCCATTCCAGGGCGACGAGGTGCGGCACGTCCTCCGCTGGCGAACCGGGGCCTTCACTCGCCCGCAGCAGCCCGTGGAAAAGAGGCTCAGGTTCCTCCTCACGGACGCCAACCTTTACTCCTACCTGGCGGCTGACCCGGGCGCCGCGAAGACCGTCATTTACGATCCGGCGGCCAACGGCGGTCTGCTGCCCAACGACGACCGCATTCTCCCGTCGCAGTGCTTTGCCATGCGCGGCCATCCCTCCGGCTATCAACTGGCTCGCGAGGATTCAATCACCTACCTCGATCTGCACAGTGCCGCCAGCGCCAAAACCACAGCCTGTTTCGCCAAAGAGGCCGATTGGAACGATGCTACGGACTGGTGTCTGGAAGGCTGGTATCGTGTGGTGGACAAGGGGACGCAGCCGAACTATGGACTGGCCACCTTCATGAGCCCGCCCGCCGGGAGAAATGCCGCGCTCTATCTCAGCGACCGGGAAGCGGGAATCCTGAGCACGGACGGGAGCAACCACCAGGTTCTCAAGAGCGCTCCCCTGGACACCACGGATCGCTTCCATTGGTATCGCCTCGTCCACACCGGCGGAGCCGCTGGGTCGCTGTTTCTGGAAGTGGACGGCAAAGAGGTCATTCGCCTGCCATACAGCGAGCTTCTCACTCGCGATCACCCCGCGGCGAACATCCTTTTCGGCCCAAACGCTTCGAACCAGGAGGGGCGGATGCACGTGGCGAAGTTTGGCTATCGCATCGGCAGTGTGGAGCCGCTCTTTGGCGCGGTCCGCGAACCAAATCAGTGAACTCATCCATGGAAACAAGCATGAAACCCACGACCACCCTCCTCACCACCTTTATCCTCGCGCCCTTCGCCGCGCTTCTCTGCAGCGGTGCTTCCGCTGTATCTGCGGATTTTGTGCTGGTTGATGCTGCGGCCAAGATTCCCCCTGCGCCGATCATCATCCCCAAGGAGGCGCCGGCGAGTATCCGCGAAGCCACGCAAGCGCTGGCGGACTATGTCCGGCAAATCTGTGGCACCAAACCGGGGATCGTGGAAGGATCGCCCACGCCGTTGCCCGATCGTGCCATCTGGGTGGGGTTGCACCCGGAACTGCCGAGGCTGATGCCCGGGGTGAAACTCGAGTTCGCTCATCCCGAGGAAACCCTGATCGCCATCGGAGCCAAGCACGTGATCATCGCCGGCCGGGACCGCGTGGCCGGAGAGAAGCAATTGGAAGCGGGGACCGCCAATGCGGTGTTCACGTTTTTGCAGAAAGATTTGGGTGTCCGCTGAACCCCCACCATCCCACGCCGACCGGTGACTCGTGGGCGGGCGGGCGGAAAAGCAAATTCTTTGCAGTTGAACCCCCACCATCCCACGCCGACCGGTGACTCGTGGGCGGGCGGG
>JAGWVU010000081.1 GCA_018970725.1 Verrucomicrobiota bacterium | reverse complement strand
GACTCCTATCCATACGACTTCTATAACGGCAATCCTCCGCCCCCGGAGCCTGACTCCGATGGCGACGGCATCCCTGATTCACAGGACTCCTATCCATACGACTTCTACAACGGCAATCCACCGCCCGAGCCTGACTCGGATGGCGACGGGTTAAGCGACTCTGAAGAAGCGGCGCTCGGAACTAGCCCGGCAGCGGCCGACAGCGATGGAGATGGTCTCACTGATTATGAGGAAGTTATGGTGTTTACCGGCTTCAATCCTTTGGACGCGTTTAGTGTTTCGAGGGCTCGCGGGTGGGGTGCGCTCTACTCCGATTTTCAACTGGCCAGCTCCACAGATAGTGACGGAGGCGGCATCCCCGACCGCATTGAGATCCACTACGGGATGGACCCCACATTGCCTTTGGATGATGCGGGAGATTTTGACGGAAACAGGGTTTCGAACCTGAATCAGTACAATTTGGGTATTCATCTCTTGGCGAACATCCGGTTGCGCTACGATCGGGATGGGGATGGCATGACAGACGTCTGGGAATATGCCCACGGTCTGGACCTTTATGATCCCTACGACGCTGGGCATGAGGCCGGGAATGGGCTGACAAACCTCCAAACATACCGTCGGGCTCTGGCAGCCGCCGGAGGCACGGGCACGGGCACCGGAGGCACAGGCACGGGCTCGGGAAGCACGGGCAACGGAGGATGGGGTACAGGTATTGGAGGATCGGGCTCGGCAGGCGGGGGCACTGGTGCCATTAGAGCTACCGGCGGAGGGGTCGGCTCCAGCCTGCCCTCGGCCGGGTCCGGACCTGACGATGATGACGATTACGACCGGATACCGAACTCCCAGGAGACCACCGATGGCAGACCTTCACATGTCGATTGGGCTCTAACCTTGCTTGAAAATGTGGATTCATCGACGCTGAACGAGTTGGGCCAGTTCGTGCGTGTGGTGGCGGATTCGGAAGGGATATGGAAAATCGAAGAGTGGGATGCCGGAGAGTGGAAGGCATCCGGTCAACTGGGTGATGGCGGAGTTCCCGGTAGCGAGGCCAGGGCTGCCCAGAACAATGCCGGTACCGTCGCCGCGATCATCGCTGCCCCGGGGGGCGGCTATGAACTTCGCATTCTCGACGGCAATGAAAATTTCCATTCTGTGGCCTTAAGCGATGCCGTCGGCGAACCCGTTCTCGGCGGGGTGACGGATTCCGGATTTGTCTTCGGAACGTTTTCTGCGGCACAAAATGTCGCCTCGGCGTTCCGCTGGCGCGCCGGCCAGCTCTCAGTTTACCAGCTGTCGCCCGGGAGCGTCGCCCAGGCTGACGGAAACGAGGCAGGTTACCTGTTCGCCAACATCCAGACCCCTGCGGGCGCAATTCGGGGCATGCTGTTCAATCGTGGCGTGTGGACCGATGTCGGAGGTCCCGTCCTTGCCTTGAACAACCGCGGGCAAGCCATCATTGCCCAATCCGGTTCCGCCTACTGGTGGGAGGACGGTGTTTCCACACAACTGGGTATCAGCTTGGGAGGGAGGGCCCGTGTCGTCCTCAACGACACGGGGCAGATGGTGTTTTCCCCGGCCCCCGGTGAAACGGCGCCCGCTTCGACGATCTTCCGGGATCGGCCCCGCGCCTTGAGCCTAGTCCTGGCTGACCCGGCACTCGGAGGAAACACCCCGAGAAGTGTCGTCGTGAATTCAATCAATGACGTAGGGGAAGTCGTCGGCTATTTCGCTGGCGCCACTCCATCCCTGAACGAAGCCTTCTCCTGGAGAGGGGGAGAGTTTTCGATCGACGGGATCGACCTGCCGTTGGGCGGGACCGAGTTCGTCCAGATCACCAATTCGGGCCATATTCTCGCCTGCGGCACCCCGGATAACGAAAATCCCGAGTCCGATTGGATCGCAATCCTTTCCCCGTTGAACGATTCCGACGGCGATCTTATGCCCGACGATTGGGAGCGATTTTTCGGCTGCGGCGACCCCGACGAGGACGAGGACGGCGACGGACTCTCCAATCTGGCGGAATACCTCTATTTCACATCCCCGATCAACCGGGACTCGGACGGCGACGGGATGCCCGACGGATGGGAAATCAGCAACGGGCACGATCCGCGCTGGTTGCAAGACGCCGCCAAGGACTTTGATGGCGATCGGCTAAAGGCTCGCGACGAACGACGAATGGGAACCGATCCCCTGGTCCCCGATCCTGACATGGATGGGGATGGGATGATCGACGCGTGGGAACAGAGGATCATCGACGCCAATCTGGTCGATGGTATTCGGACGTTGGCGGATGTTCTGCGGGACGACGACTTCGACGGCGACGGCGTGTCGAACTACGCTGAGTTCGCGGACGATCGGAATCCTCTGGGCGATGATCTTGATTCAGATGGCGACTCGCTGCCGGACGTTTGGGAAAGCATCATCTATTCGGCGGAGAATGACGGGCTTTTCACCGTCGCTCATGTCAAGGGTGAGGATGATTTTGACGGGGACGGGGTCTCCAATCTGGATGAATTCCTGGTCGGCTTGAACCCTGTCGATTCAGACCGTGACGGCATCCCGGACCGGTGGGAGCGGGTGATCGGCACGGACCCAACGCGCCCGGACACTGATTACGATGGGCTTAGCGACCAGGTCGAGACCAATTCCTGGCCTGCGGCCTTCTTTCAGGCAATCCCGCGGAACGGATCCGCACGGACTTGGTTTGGACGAGATTACCGTCCCTCCGATTTCCCGGTGACCCCCAGGTACACCTATCAACTGGTACGGGAAGGTGGACGACTGATGGACTCCATAGCCGTGACGAATCCCGGGGAAGCCGACGAGTCGGTGGTGGGATCGCAATATTGGGCCGCAACACCCTCCGCGATGAATCCCCTGCTACCCGACACGAATCAGAACGGGTTGCCGGATGGTTACGAGCGGGACCGCTCCAGCCTCGCGTTTCTTTCGCCGGACGGGGTTCCGTGGCCTCAAGAATACCACAGCGGTTGTCATGTTGCCTCCCGCTATGATTCCGACGGTGACGGTTTCCAGGACCATGTTGAGATCGCCGCCGGATCGTCGCCCCACGACCCTGCTGCGGTTCCCGCTCCGGGCTTCGTGCTCCCTCCCATCATCCCGCCATCTCCCGCGCCATTCCCGACCTACGAGGCTTGGTCCAATCCTTACCATGACGATGATTACGACCGAATTCCCAACTGTGCGGAGCCGTCTGGCGGTACGACGGGCGGCGCGTGGAGCAGCTATGAGATTCCGTCGCCATTTCCCGATCAATATCAATCGCTGTCGCCGGCCGTGATGGAGAGCCTGAACGACCTGGGAGAATTGGTTGCCGTCAAAGCTGGTTCGTCCAACGGCGAAGTCCGCGTCTTCCGCCTCGGGCTGAACGGCGGCTCGTGGCTTCCGCTCAGTAGTCTCGGCGCGAGTTTTCAGTACGCCAAGCAGAACAACCGCGGCCTACGCGCATTCTGGAACTCATCGGGTGGTGCCTTCCGGCTGCTCAACGCTAGTGGTTCAGTGAGCGTGGTGAGTCTACCGGCAGGGTCGCGTGACCTAACCGTTCACGACGTCACAGACTCCGGGTTCGTGTATGGCTCGTTCAACCTTGCCTACCCTGGGACTGATGTCCTTCGCCATGTCTTTCGGCATCGGAACGGCCGCACTGAGATCCTCGGCCGTCCGCAAGGCCTCATTTGGGTCGAACTGGCGAGCGGGAGTGAGCGGGGGGAGATGGCCTTGCTTGGCTCCTCTGCCTGGTTGTCGGTGGATGGGGGGCCAGGGGCTGCAATGGCCAAGCCTCCGCTTTTGACTCCAGACGGCCACCGGATTGATCTCGCTCCGATCGGTTTCCCTTCCTACAATCCCTGGGCTCCCTTTCCGGGCAATCGACGCGCTCTCGTCAATCACTCCGGTTATGTAGCCTTCCGAAACTGGAATATGGAGTTCAACGAAACAGCTCCCCTCCTCATAGCTGGGAGGGTGAAAACGTTGATCGCCATGCCTCCGATGGGGAACGGCGATTTGCCGGAGTATGTTGAGGTCACTTCCCTCAACCGGAACGGAGACGTCGGTGGCTACACGCGCTACGACGACTACACGAGCGGCGGATACTACTCGGGAATGCGCGCCTTCATCTGGCGAGCCGGGGGTGTGACAATTCTCCCGGGTATCGCACCCCGCGTTCTCGCTTGCAACAACGCCGGCTGGCTCTCCCTTACCGACTCATGGACGGAGGAGGTAGATTCGGACCAGGATGGAGTCGCCGATGGCACCGAAACCCGAACTTCCAACCGCATTCTCGTGCCCGCCAACGAGGCTGCCGGCAGCCGCAACTTCCTCCCGGATGACTGGGAGCGGCGATTCTTTCAATCCCCAGGCCAAAACGCCGGAGGCGATCCAGACGGCGACGGCGTGACCAGCCGGGATGAATACGCCTTCGGCACCAATCCGCGTCTCGCAGACACCGATGGTGACGGAATCGACGACAGGTTCGAGATCGACGCCGGCATGGACCCCTTGCGCAACGACGCGGGAGAGGATGTCGATGGGGACGGTAGATCTTGGGCAGAGGAATTCCAAAAGCATTCGGGACCTTACGACTCCCGGAACGATGCCGATCAGGACGGGATGTCTGACGACTGGGAGTATGCCCACGGGTTGAACCTCCTCGACCCTGCCGATGCTACTACCGACTCTGATTCCGACGGCGTCTCCAATTTGGCGGAGTTTCTCCGTGGCACGGATCCGTTCGACGGCACCGGTCCGGTGATCACCCTGCTGGAGCCTGCTGATGCGGTTCCGATGTAGCGGCCACGCGATTCGAGAGAGCTTCCTGGAACAGCCATGTCCTCCATCCGATTCGTAATCCTCGCCGCCCTTCTCGGGCTGCCCTTTCCCGGGCAAGGCGCACCGCCCGCCGAAGCCGTTTCCGCCGGTGCCGCTGCGGGTGCACGACTGCCGGAGAATTTCAGGCCGTTCACCGCGAGAATCTTTTGTGGTGCCCAGCCCGAAGGTGACAACGCCTTCCGGGCGCTCCGCGACGCTGGGATCGGTCTGGTTTTGTCCGTGGATGGCGCAACGCCGGACGTAGCGGCGGCGCAGCGGCAAGGCATCCGCTATGTGCACCTGCCCTTCGGGTACGACGGCGTGCCGCCGACCGTGGTGGCGGCGCTTGCCCAGGTGGTCTCGACATCGCCCGGAAAGATTTTTATTCATTGCCACCACGGCAAGCACCGCGGTCCCGCTGCGGCGGCCATCGCCGGTCTATTCGAAGGAAGCCTCGATCAAGCAGGCGCTCTCCACTTGCTGGAAGCGGCGGGAACGGGTCGGGAGTATGAGGGACTGTGGCGCGATGTCCGGGAGTTCCATGGAGTGCCCGAAGGGGTCGTTCCCGCGCCCATCGTCGAAACAGCCCCGGTGCCTGACTTGGTTTCGGCAATGGTGGAGGCGGATGACGTCGCCTCCCGGCTCAAAGATCTCCTTGGTGTTGCCGACGAGCAGGCACTTTCCGAGGCCGCCCGGCAGGCCGTCCTCCTTCGTGAGGCTTTCCTGGAGATGGTTAGGCTTGAGGAGGCGGCCCCGCTCCGGCCCGGCCTGTTGGAAGCATCGGATCTCGCGACCGGCCTCCGGGAGGCGATCGCCACAAATCCGAGGTCCGCCATGGTCTCCCTCGACCGGATCCGCGCCAAGTGTGCGGAGTGCCACCGCTCCGAACGCAACAACCGGTCTTCCGGCATTCCAATCCACGTTTTTACTAAATTGAGTCCCACCGCTCCATGAGCCCGCGCTTTCCGAAGATCCGCCCGTTGGTCAAGCCGCTGACACTCGCCGCAGTGGTTTGCCTCCTGGGCACGGCCGCCTGGTATGTGAGCCATCGGCCGAAGCCAGTTATGACTCCGGTGAGCGTCTCAGCGGGACCGACAGCGCCGGATACGTCGCCTCAGGCCTCGCCGAAATCAACTCCCACCGGACACGAACGCAAGTCCCCGTCTGAGCCGATAGCCCCGGCGGCGGTTCCAGTTTCCAGTAACCCGGCCATCTCCAGAATCACGGACTCGGTCCTCTTCGGCACTCGCCTGGAGCCGGTCGGCGACCTTCCCCCCGGGGAGGCGGAGGTGCGCTCCATGGAAAGCCTTCTCCAGGAGTTGCAACGGTTGACTGACAAGGTTGCCAAATCGCTGGAGGATGCGGAGGACGCCGATCGTGATAAGCAGGAGAAGGCTTACCGGAAGGAACTGTTCGGCAAGGTGGAGGCCTGGCTGGCCGCCAACCCCGGCTCACCCTGGGCGCCCGCGTTGCGCCACGAGCTGGCCGCTTACCAATACGATCGTGGCTACCTCCAGCAGGCCATGGCAGGCTGGGACGAAAACTGGCAAGCGCTCCAGGGGGCTGCCTCGAGCTCGGCCGGATTCGCGGTGGCCAACGAGGCCCTGGGCCACCTGCTCGATCTGAACCGCGGCTACGCCCGCGTCCCCCGCTTGCGTGAACTGGTGGACGCCGCCCGGGACCGTTTCCTGGGCTCAGGCCTCCAGGGCAAGGTCTTCCAAGCCGACCGCGCCTTGTGGCTCCTGGAGCACCGCAGCTCCGAAAACGTGATGTGCGGTCCGCTGGCCATGAACTGCATCAATCACTTCCTGGGCAAACCCGTCACCCCGCCTATGCTCGACAAGCTGCCGCCGGAGTACATCGGGGTGGGCCTGCCCCTGACCCAGGTGGCGCGCTATGCCGCCGAAAACTACCGGGTGGACGCTCGCATGGCGCGGCGCGCGGATCCGTCCGCGCCAATTCCCCTCCCGGCCGTCGTCCATGACAAGGACGAGCACTACTTTGCCGTGCTGGAGACCGGCCCCGCCGGAGACGAATACTTCATAGAGGACCGCGCCCGGCACTTCGCGGGCTGGATCGACCGCGAGGCCCTGGAGGCACGGTCATCGGGCTATTTCCTGTTGGCCGGCAATGCCGCTGCCGGTGCCCTGCCCTCGGGCTGGGCGACGGTGGACGAGGGCGAAGGCAACCGCGTGTTTGGCCGCAACTTCGACCACGACACCTCCGAGGCCGTCACCAAGTGCTCGCCCAGCACCGGCTGCGGAGGGAACAAGGGGATGCCCGGTTACAGCATCCACTTCCTCCCGGCGGTCCTGCGCCTCGGCGACACTCCCCTGGCCTATCAACCGCCGGTCGGCTACGGGATCGGTCTGTCCCTTAACTACCTGGACATGGACAGCAGCGCGCCACAGACCGTGCCGAATTTCAGCCATGTGGGCTTGAACTGGGGCACCAGTTGGGTCGCCTGGATCGATCACGTGCCTGGCTCCTTCGGTGCCAACAGCGTGGTCACCGTGCACATGCGGGGCGGCGGAGCGGTCCAACACACCTTCAAGTCCTCCGGGAATCCCGTGCGCGAACCCAGCTCGGGCATGCTGTTGACCCGCTCCGGTTACACCTACACCCGGACCGCGCTGGACGGCTCCAAGGAGGTTTACGGGTTGGCCGACAATCCCGCTTCCCCCAGCCGCGTCTTTCTCACGAGTCTGGTGGATGCCCACGGCAATCAGCTAACCTTTGGATACGATTCCAACAAGCGCCTTGCCACGGTCACCGATGCCATCGGCCAGATTACCAGGCTGAACTACAATGACCCGGCCGATATCCGCCGGATTACCTCCGTCGTCGATCCCTTCAACCGCCAAGCCGTCCTCACCTACAATGCCCAGGGCCTGCTGGCCTCCATCACCGACCAGATCGGTCTGGTCTCCTCGTTCACCTACAACACCTCCGGCCGGGTGACCGGCATGGAGACGCCCTACGGCACCACCCTTTTTGAGAGGACAGGGCATGTCAATCATAGCTCAACCAACGGAAGTAGCGAGACCACCGTCACCGTGACCGGGCCCGCCGGAGAGGTCGAGATGGTTGCTTACGTCGATCGCGGCTTCTCCGATATCGATGTGCTCCACGCGCCCCCTGCCACCGTGAGTGTTGCGGGACAATCGATCCCCTTTGTGGCGGATGTGGCCTCCATCGGGAGCCGGGCCACCTTCGTCTGGAAAAAGGCACATGCCGGGGCGGCCCTCGGTGACAAACGGAAGGCCACCATGATGCAGTGGTGCACAGACGTGAACTGGCGGGTGGTGCCCGTCCTTCAGGCCAGCAAGGAGCCGCTCGAGGACGTGGTCTGGTACAATTACCCGGGCTCGGCCTGGCGGCCTTACTTGGACAGCCCGAACTCCACCAAGACCGCCATCAATCTGGACACCAGCCTGGGCAACCAGCCCACCAAAGTCCTCCGCATGCTGGCCGACGGCACCCCTGCGCTCACCCAGATCGCCTACAACCCGCAGGGCATGACCACCCGGGTCATCGATCCTCTTGGGCGCACCACGGAGATGGTCTATGCCTCCAACGGCAGCGATCTCATTCAGGTCCGCCAGAAAAAAGGAACGTCCTGGGACATCCTCGCCGCCGCAACCTACAACGCCAAAGGCCAGCCCCTCACTGTCACCGACGCGGCCGGAAAAACCTCCGCGTTCAGCTACAACGCCCGCGGCCAAGTGGCCTCCTTCACCGATGCCCAGAGTCGGGTCTCCACCATCACGTATACTGCCAACGCCTTTGTCCAGTCCGTGAACGGACCCGGTCCCGGCTGGGGCGACGCCACCAGCTACGGATACGACGCCCTCGGGCGCGTGTCACGGGTCACGGCCCCGGACGGCTACGTCGTCCAGTCCATCTACGATGACTTCGACCGCGTCACCCGGACCAATTTCCCCGACGGCACCTTCACCGAGAACGTCTATGACCGCCTGAGCCTGTTTTCCACCCGGGACCGGCTCGGCCGCTTCACGCGCTACGAGGTGGACAACGCGGGCCGGGTCATCAGCGTCACCGATCCCCTGGGCCGGGTCACCCGGCTGGACTGGTGCAGCTGCGGCTCGCCCAACCGGTTGACCGACGCCCGCGGCCAGATCACCGAATGGACTTACGACCTCCAAAACCGTCCTGTGGAGAAGATCTACGCCGCCGGAACCCCGGAGGTTTCCAGGGAATCCTGGACCTACGACCAGGCCGTCGGCCGCCTCACCCGCTTCACCGGACGCAACGGCCAGCCGCTCGATTACCAATATTTCCTGGACGGCCGTCTCAAGTCCCTCGCTTACCCGGTCACCCCCGGCATCCCGGCCACCCCGGGCGTGGCCTTCACCTATGACGCCGTCTACGGCCGTCAGGTCACCATGACCGATGGCATCGGCACGACCTCTTACGCCTACCATCCGCCGGGCGTGAACGGCGCCGGACAAGTGGCCTCCATCGACGGCCCCTGGGCCAACGACACCGCCACCTTCACCTACGACAGCCTCGGGCGCACCGCCTCCACCCAGATCAACGGCGTGGATTTCGGCTCCGCGATCGCCTATGATGCGTTTGGGCGCATGACCGGCTTCCGCAACGCTCTGGGCCAATCTGGCTTCACCTATCAGCCAAATAGCGGGCGGGTGACCCGGGCCACCGCGCCCAACGGGATGAGCACGGACTTCACCTACGCCAACGCCGCCGGGGATTTTCGGCTCCAGTCCATCGACCACCGCCTGCCGGGCGGCGCAGTGCTTTCCAAGTTCAGCTACACCTACGACGCCGCCGGGGAGATCCTCTCCTGGACCCGGGACCTGGCCGCCGCCGGGGCCCAGGTGCCCG